>JAXMOE010000018.1:0-4240 GCA_034670025.1 Chlorobiota bacterium | reverse complement strand
GTTCGTCTTGCTTCTTCAGCTGTCTTATATTTACCAGATTCTATATCTCTGACTACTTGTTTCTTGAACTCTAATGTATATCTATAGTTTGACATCTGTACCCCTTAAATGTGTCAACCTGTTTTAGGACAAGACCGTTTGCAATAGCTGTAAAAGAACTCAACAAGGAGTTGCAATCCCTTGTTGCTTAATACAAGTTTTCACAAGGGAACAAGCTCCCTAGTTGCAGAATGATGGTTGTGTGGAGGAGGGTGCTTCTATTACAGATCTTGCAAACTGCTTTTTAGCTATGTGTTTTAGTTCATTAATATTATAATATAGATTTCTATTCAATACAAAAAAAAAGCAATCAGAACATTTGTCCCAATTGCTTTCTTCAAATTCAAAATTACTTCTGCTATTAAACTAAAGGCATTTTCCTAACGATTGCAGGAAAGCGTTTGCCTCTGGCTTCTATTTCTAATTCTGTGTCTGGAGTGCGATAATCCCACTTCACATAACCCATTCCGACTGGTTTTTGTAATGATGGAGATAAGTTCCCACTTGTAACGTGTCCAATTTCTTCTTCACCTTTGAATATTTTGTAGCCCTTTCTAGCAATAAATCTATCGGCATCTACCTCAAAGCCGACTAATCTGCGGCTTGGTTTGTTTTCCTTTACTTCAGCAAGGACTGATTTACCATTGAAATCACTTCCCTTATCTAATTTGGTGATCCAACCAAGGCCTGCTTCTATTGTGTTTGTGCTTTGATCAATATCATTGCCATACAACACATAGCCCTTTTCCATTCTCAATGTATCACGGCAACCCAAACCCACTGCGGCTATTCCGAACTCTTCGCCTGCTTCCATTAACGAATCCCAAATCTTCTTGGCTGTGTCGTTGTCACCTTTGAAATATAGCTCATAACCAAGCTCACCAGTGTAGCCAGTTCTTGATATTATAGCCGGGAATCCAGCAAGCTTTTCATTTTCCGAAAATTTATAAAAACCCATTGAGTCCAAATCGCAATCAGTCAATTTAGCTAATACTTTCTGAGAGTTTGGCCCTTGTAGTGCAAGTAGCGAGTAATCGTCTGATTGGTTAGTTACTACTGCGTCATATCCCTCTGCATTCTTCATAACCCAATCTAAATCTTTGTCAATGTTTGAGCCATTTACTACGAGTAAGTATCTATCATCAGCTAATTTGTAAACGAGCAAATCATCTACTATACCGCCATCTTCATAGCACATAGCAGTGTATTGCACTTGACCAACAGCTAACGTAGAAGCGTCGTTTGTGATTAGCTTCTGTACTAAATCCAGTGCTTGCTTGCCTTCTACAAAAAACTCGCCCATGTGCGAAACATCGAATATACCAACGTTATCTCGTACCAATTTGTGTTCCTGTATTATTCCGCTTGGGTATTGTATTGGCATTTTGTATCCAGCGTAGTCAACCATTTTGGCGTTTAGCCCTGTGTGCAAATCGTAGAATGCTGTTTTTTTCATTTCATATTTCCTGATTAAACGGTTATGTGTTTTTTCATTTTTTCAAACTTTTTGGGCCCAATGCCCTTCACTTTCTTTATGTCTTCTATCGTTTTGAAAGGTGATTTCTTTCTGTATTTTATAATTTTCTGAGCCGTCTTTTCGCCTATTCCTTTTAGCTTTTTCAGCTCCAATTTCGAGGCAGTGTTTATGTTGATTTTGCCAACTATGCCACTGTCGTTCTTCTTGCTATTGTAAGTCTGTGGCTTTTTCCCATCTGTTTTCTGATTCAGAAGTGTAATGTCATTGCTCGAAGTATTAACCGTTTCCGTTTCAGTTTCTACCTCATATTCTTCTACTTTGCTGCCAAAATTAAAAGTAGTGGCAGCAGAAGCATTACTTTGCATTTCTACACCACCCAAATCATTGAGGTTAGTCCTGTCGTAATCAACAAATGAACCAATTGCTACTCCAATAATTAACGCTAAACTAATCATAAGCTCCCCTTTGGCAATGCCAAATACGGATTGGATTGATGTGATTAGTTTGTCTATATTCATTGGTTATTGCTTTATTTTATGTCTAAAAGAATGCTCCTTTTACCTTTTCGAAGAAACCTTTGGCATCATTGTTTGGCTTAAAATTATCACTTTCTTTCATCTTTTTCAACATTGATTTTTCATCAGACGATAACTTCTTAGGAATATAGACTTCTGTGATGATAATCTGATCGCCTTTTCTATAAGAATTGAGCAAAGGCAGACCTTTGTTTTTCAAAACTATAGATTCGCCCGGCTGAGTACCCGATTTCACATCCACATTCTCGGTGCCGTAAAGCGTAGGTACGTCCATACGAACACCCATAGCAGCTTCTGGCACACTAATTTTCAGTTTGTAAATAATATTATTGCCATCGCGAGTTAGGTATTTGTGCTCTTTCTCTTGTATAATTACAATCAAATCACCCTTCGACCCACCGCGTCTTCCAGCGTGTCCTTTACCCGATACGGTAAGATAATTGCCCTCTTCAACTCCAGCTGGAATATCAACAGGTATTTTCTCCTCGTCTCTTACTCTTCCGTCGCCTTCGCAAGTGTTACAAGTGTCTTTGATAATCTGACCTGTACCACTGCAATTACCGCATGGTTGAATGTTCACAAACTGTCCAAACATAGAGCGGCTAACTTGCTTTACTTGACCTTGTCCTTGGCATTGTGGACAAGTGTTGTAACCACTACTTCCGCCTTTGGCACCGCTACCTGAGCAATCGCCACAAGCAACGTATTTTTTAACTCTAATCGTTTTTTCTACACCAGTAGCTATCTCTTCTAAAGTTAGTGGCATTTTTATCTTTAAGTCAGCACCGCGTTCGTCTCTTCGTCGCCTTTGGCCACCTTGAGAACGGCCACCGCCACCACCAAAAATTTCATCGAATATGGAAGAGCCACCGAATATATCTCCGAAGTTAGAGAAAATGTCCTCTACATTGGAAAATCCTGGCTGTCCTCCACCTGCTCCACGCATACCTTGATGCCCAAAGCGGTCGTATCTTGCTTTTTTCTCTTCGTTGGAAAGTACGTCATACGCTTCAGAAGCTTCTTTGAATTTCTCCTCAGCTTCTGGGTTGTCAGGATTTTTGTCTGGGTGATACTTAATGGCTAACTTTCTATAAGCTGCTTTTATCTCTGTTTTGTCAGCCGTTTTGGTGACTGATAGCACTTCGTAATAATCTCTTTTTTCACTCATAAATATAATTTTCTTTTTTTATTCTGGATTTCCTGATGAAGTCACTACCTTAGCGTGCCTAACTACCTTGTCGTTCAGAGTATAGCCCGACTGAATAACTGCAACTATGTGACCTTCTGGAATTTCTTCCGATGGTTGCTGCATGAGTGCTTCGTGGTAATCTACGTCGAACTCATTGCCTACCAAGTCTTCCATTCTCTTTACGCCAGCATTTTCGAACAGACGGAATGCCTTGTTGTAAATTAACTCTACGCCTTCTATCACAGATTCTTTACTGCCCGAACCGCTCTTAGCCGCTTCCAGAGCATTACTCAAATCATCAGGTAAGTCAAGCAAATTAACGATTAATCTCTCGTTAGCGTACTTAACTAATTCCTCTTTTTCTTTTTGGGTTCTACGTCTTAAGTTTTCCATCTCTGCTGTTTTTCTTAGCATTTGGTCTTTCAGAGCAGAAACTTCATTTTCCAGCTCATCTACTTTGAACTCCAACTCATCAGACTCATCGTTCATTTCTGATTCTTGCTCAGGAGTAGAATCTTCATTTTCTATTTCCATTTCTTGTTCGTCTATCATATCATCATCTTCAGTTTTAATATTTATTTCTCTTTCGTCATTTTTAACATAAGTGTTGTATAAGTCTTTTAGCTTATCACTACTGCCTCTAAGTGGCTTTTTCTTTTCCATAATATTATTTTCCTCTTATAATAACAGTCAATATTTGTTCAACACATAAAGACGGTTGAACAATATTATATTTTTTGGCAACGGTATAATTCCAAACTTAAGAATAATATAGTAAATATATATCCGCAATGGGAATAAATAGAAATTAGACATTGTGGTGCGGTAGAAATTCCCCTCTTTTTAAAGAGGGGTGGCTCACGAAGTGAGACTGTCTTACGCTAGAATAGGTTGGCAGTTATTATTATAAAAAACTTTATTTGGTGTAGAATAGTTTAGTGATTGATGAGGTCTTTTTTGATTGTATAAATCAATAGTCTTTTCAATTTCATCTAAATA
>JAXMOE010000017.1:0-9417 GCA_034670025.1 Chlorobiota bacterium | reverse complement strand
TTCCATTCTATTAACCTCTCTTACTCTCACCCCCCACCCTTCCGTAAGTAAGTCCTTTCGGAGTTGATTTAGTTCAGTTTCCAAATCTGGAGATAATGTTCTGTCAACCAATATCAATATAGTTCTTCTGTCTGAATAGGATTCTAACTCATATCCTACTGCCGAATAAGTGTTAGAGATATTTGCATATATCCTCCCTGTGTCTTTTGTAACTGGGTCTGTATAAACATACCATCCTTGGTTCAAGTAATTAAATTCATATAACTTGTTTTTTTCTACTTTTTCAAAATAATCTGAATTTAATCCTACTGAATCAAATCTATTTGTTGAGTCATTTTTCAACTCTAATTTGAAGTCTGAATGCCAAGGATCTACATTTCTTTTATTAAAGTAAATTCTATCATTTATAGAATCTATCTGAACTTCATAACTCATATTAAGTAATTCGGTTTCTGCTCTAGGCTGAGCAATTAAATCACAGAACATTATCAAGTTGATTACAATTACTAAATATTTCATTTTAAAACCCCCTACCTAACTATAGTAAATGTTTTTGCTATTACTTGTTTTATTATTTTTGCCAGTCCCATACTCATAAAGACACATGAACAGCAAAAACGTCTCATGGATTGCAAAGTTTTTTTTAAAGAAAGAACCGAGTTCTTTGCTTTCAGTAGGAAAATAAAAATTAGGAAACAGTTCTAAGTTTCGTATTTTAAGAATTCAATTCATCAATTAAACTAATATTATTAACATATTCGTATATGGGTACTGAATTAGAAAATATAATTTTCAATCCAATTGTTGGTAAAATAGCAACGGTAATAGTTGGGCTTATCATCATCTGGTTTATAGTGAGACTAATCCAAAGGCGATTAATATCAAGGATATCGGACAACAACAATAGCTACAAAGCAAAAAAATTAAGTTCCTTTGTCGGATTTTTGATAACTGTATTGCTTATATCCATAGTCTTCAGCGACCAATTGGGTGGGCTAACAGTAGCATTCGGAGTAGCCGGTGCAGGTATTGCCTTTGCACTGCAAGAAGTCATAGTCTCATTTGCAGGATGGATTGCCATAATATTTGGAAAATATTTCCACTCTGGCGACAGAATACAATTAGGTGGAATAACTGGGGATGTGATAGATATTAGCATACTCAGGACTACCATTATGGAGACTGGTCAATGGGTAAACGGCGATTTGTACAATGGCAGAATAGTATATGTATCTAATAGCAATGTGTTCAAAGAACCAGTATTTAACTACTCTGGCAACTTCCCATTCCTTTGGGATGAGATAAAAATACCTATTCAATATGGCAGCAACTACGATAAAGCAAAAGAGATTTTGCAAGTTATAGGCAACGAAGTAGTGGACACGCTGACTAAAGAAACAAAAATGCAATGGCAAGTGTTGCAGAGAAGTTACCGATTAGAAAATGCAAGAATTGAACCAATGGTATCACTTATTGCCAATGATAACTGGGTTGAATTTACATTAAGATATGTAGTTGATTTTAAGAAAAGAAGAGTAACAAAGACTGATTTGTTTACCAAAATACTCAAAGAAGTAGAAAAAACAAATGGTGAAATAAAGTTTGCTTCAGCTACTTTCCAATTAGTTGAACCACCAGATTTTAATGTGAATGTAAGTGATAAGAAATAACTTAAATTAATAGTATTATAAAGTATAAACAGGAAGTAGAATGGAAGAAATGACACAACAATCTGATTTTGAGCAGGTGAACTCTGGACTATCAGTAACTCACGCTTCTTATAGCTATTTGGAAGAAATTTCCAAATGGACTAAGTTCCTATCCATTATTGGCTTCGTTTTGAGTGGCTTTATGATTTTGGGTGGGCTCTCAGCCATGACTATTGAGACAGACTTATTCGGGAGTGTTGCTGATACGATTCCTATGGCATTAATAGCTGTCTATGGATCTATGTATTTAGTTATCGGTTTATTTTACCTTATTCCCTGCATGTTTTTATTCAAATCATCGAATGCTATGAAGTCGGCTTTGCAAACAAATGACAGTTTCCAGTTAGAAGAGTCATTCAAAAATCATAAATCATTCTTTAAGTTCATAGGAATTACCACTTTGGTAATGCTAGTTTTATATGCTCTGGGAATTATATTTTTCGCGATTTTTGCAGCATCATTTATTTAATTATTAACTGAAAAAGATATTGGTCAAATTTATATTATATTTCATTTTAGTTGCTTTACTTACTTTACTTTCACAGATTGGAGGCGTTGTTCTTTTACTTAGCACTATTATTTCAACTATTTGGAAGAAAAAAATAAAATATAAATTGACATTTATTTTTTTAAGTTTATACTTAGTTTTTACATTTCTAATCATTCCTATTACTGCGCCAATTTTTGGAAGGGTTAAGTTACCAAATAATGATTTAATAAAACCAGCCACGTTTGCTACTATATTGCTTAATAGAAATTATGTGAAACCTGAAATTAATATTATTCTTGAGAGAGTAGTAAGTAAATTAAAAGGCTCAAATATAAAGGTTACTTATTTAGATGCAAATTTTCCATTTATTGATGGGTTTCCTCTTTTGCCACATTTAAGTCATAATGATGGTAAGAAATTAGATTTAGCATTGATCTATGAAGAAACATCTGGAAATATTGTTGACAAACATAAATCAAATAGTGGTTATGGGAATTTTGAAGAACCAAGAGCAGATGAAATAAATCAAATAGAAAAATGTAAATCAAATGGGTACTTCCAGTATGATTACCCTAAATATTTCACTTTTGGGAAAATTAATGATGAAATACTTTTTTCAAAAAAAGGAACTAAAATGTTAATTTCGACATTCCTGCAAAATTCTGAGATAGAGAAAGTATTTATTGAACCTCACCTTAAGATAAGAATGCAGTTATTTGAAAATAGAATAAGATATCATGGATGCAGAGCTGTTCGACATGATGACCATATACATATTGAAATAAAGTAATTCAACTATTATTTAATAACTGACCTAACATCATAATCAGAAATCAGATCACGTCCTTTGAGGAATGGAATTTCGAGCAGGAAATTGCATTGCACAACTGTGCCACCGAGTTTTTCGACTAATTTGCATGCAGCACGAGCCGTGCCTCCTGTAGCGAGTACATCATCATGGACTAAGACTCTGTCCCCTTTTGATATAGCGTCGGTGTGGATTTCTAATTTATTTGTTCCGTATTCTAAATCATACTCTTCAGATATTGTATTAGAAGGAAGCTTACCAGGTTTACGAACAGGCACAAAGCCAACACCTAATTCTTTAGCTATCTGTGTACCAAAGAAAAAACCACGGCTTTCTATTGCCACTACTTTGTCTATATCAAAGCCATTAGTTAGCCCCACCAACTCGCTCAACGCCTGGGAAGTGGCGTCTGGGTCAATTAGGAGTGTGGTTATGTCACGGAATAATATTCCCTCTTTTGGGAAATCTGGTATATCGCGGATGTAATTGTTTAGATCTAATTTGTTATCCATTTGCCCTTTACTTCAACTCTAAAACAATTGGACAATGATCAGAACCAAGACGCTTTATTCTGTGGTAGCTGTCCTTCGCTTGTGGAATCAGGTCATTGCTAATGAAATGATAATCAATTCTCCAGCCCACATTCTTTTCTCTCGCTCGTCCTCTGGGTGACCACCAAGTGTAATTGTCTGGTGAGTCGTCGAATAATCTAAAGGCATCCGAATAGCCCATCGCAACTATCTCATCTATCTTTTTTCTCTCTTCAGGCAAAAAGCCCGAAGTGTCGTGGTTGCTATCTGGTCTTGCCAAATCTATCGACGTGTGTGCTGTGTTGTAATCGCCACTCACTATTACTTTCTTGCCTTCTTTTCTTCTTTCATTTGCTTTGGCAAACAATGCATCGTAGAAATCGAGCTTATAGTCCACTCGCTCTTGCCCTTGCTTTCCGTTGGGAAAATATACATTGAATATAGCCATTCCGTCCAGACCAATTTCTATTACTCTGCCTTCATCGTCAAATTTATCTACGCCTATGCTATCGTTGACATAATCGGGTGTTTTGTTAGTAAAAACACCCACTCCGCTATATCCTTTCTTGATTTTACACGATGCAAAGTAAGATTCGTATCCCTCTGGTGCTAATAGCTCTGGCTTTATTTGTTCTTTGTGCGATTTGGTTTCCTGCATTAGCATTATGTCTGGCTTTTCTTCATCCATATAGTCAAATAGGTCATTTATCTGTACCTTTTCGCCATATCTCATTTTGGGGTTTTGTCCAGATATTGATCTATAACCGTTAATATTCCACGATACTATCTTCATTTATAACTCTCCTTTACTAATGTCATTATCATCATCTTCTGTTATTATACCCAATTTTTTGGCTCTTTTTTCCCAGCTTTTTCGTGCAAGTAATTGCAAATCTTCCGTGGAATCATACTCATCCATTATCTCTACTCCGAGCAATGTCTCGATAATATCTTCCATTGTCAATATTCCCGAAAACCCTTTATATTCATCATATACTGCAGCTATATGCTCATTGTTATGAATGAATTGCTCATAAGCTTTTGGTAGAGTAACGTCAATATCAATGATTGTAATTGGTCGTTTGAACTTATTCAATCTCGACTTACCCTCTTTTGAAATTATATCACCTATCAAATCTTCCTTAATCACATAGCCCGTAATGTTTTCTTGCGATTCACTGTAAAGTGGAATACGGCTAAAGTGTCTCACTTTCAGATTTTTGAAGAAGTTGGAAGCCGTTGTTTCTTCATCTTCAGACACCACTACAGTTCTCGGAGTCATAATATCGTGAACTGTAATTTCGTTGAATCGGAGCAAATTCTGGATTATCTGCGATTCTTCTTTGTCAATCACTCCTTCCGATTCGCCTAACTTAGTCATCATGTGTAAGTCGTATCTGCTTATTTCTGAAGTCTCTTTACTCGATTTGAATATCTTAGTAATCCATGGTGCAATTACAACAAAAGGATATAGTATATATATCATTCCTTGCAGCGTATAAGCTGTGAATCCGGAGAATTGTCTCCAGTAAGTAGCACCAATTGTCTTAGGAATTATCTCCGAAAAAATAAGTATAACCAATGTAAGTACAATCGAAATAACTGTAAGGTATTCAGTCCCCCAAATTTCCTGTGCTTGAGCACCAACACCTGCAGCACCAAGGGTGTGGGCAAATGTGTTGAGTGTCAGAATAGCAGTAAGCGGCTTGTCTATGTCGTCTTTGAATTTCTGCAATTTGATTGCAAAAGGTTTGTTTTCTAACACCGCCCCACCAATGAATGAGTGGGTTGTGCTGAGCAATGCTGCTTCGAGAAAAGAGCAAAGAAACGAAAAGAAAACAGCTATGAATAAATAAAAAAGTAGTAATTCCATCAGTTATGAATTTGGTTTAAATGTATGTGAATATTAGAATTTAATTAAATTATAGAAATAAGCAAACGATTGATAATAAATTATAATTTTAAACTATCAGTTTTTTGCATCAGAAATTAGTTCCGAAAGCACTTGGAACGCCTGCAAAGGAGTCATTCCCTCTATGTTCATTTCTTTTAATCTTTGCCTTAGCTTATCATCTTCGAATGCAAATATGGATAATTGGCTGTCTGGCTCTTCCTGCTTTTTAGTTTGCACTTTGTTCAGATTTGGCTTAGAAGTAGATAGCTCCGAACCTCCAATTTTCTGCTGGCTCACGTCTTCTTCTAATGTACCCATAATCTCTTTGGAACGTTCGACAACAGAGTATGGCAGCCCAGCCATTTTAGCAACGTATATCCCAAATGAGTGATCAGCAGTTCCTTCTTTCACTTTGTGTGTGAATATTATCTTAGCATCACGTTCCACTACTTCTACTTTGTAATTCTTGATTTTCTCATATCTATTAGCCAAATCATTCAGCTCGTGATAGTGAGTTGCGAACAGGGTCTTAGCTTCAAGCTTGTTGTGTATATGCTCAGCAATAGCCCAAGCAATAGAAATACCATCGAATGTGGCTGTGCCTCGCCCTACCTCATCGAGTAAAATTAGACTCTTGTCAGTGGCATTATTCATAATATTTGCCGACTCTTGCATTTCCACTAAGAACGTACTTTCGCCCGAACGGATATTATCGCCAGCACCCACGCGAGTGTAAATCTTATCGACAAGTCCAAGTGTACATTTCTTCGCTGGCACGTAGCATCCGACTTGAGCCATTAATACAATGATAGCCGTTTGGCGGAGGTAACTCGACTTACCAGACATGTTTGGCCCAGTTATAATATGTACAATCTCTTCGTCCGTATTGAAGTTAGTGTCGTTTGCAGTGAAGCTTTCCCCTGGTGGTAAGCTGTCTTCTACTATTGGGTGTCGTCCAGCTTCTATATGCAAGTCCCTACTATCATTGATGGTTGGTTTGCAGTAATTTTTCTGTAACGAAACGAATGCGAATGATTGCAAGCAGTCGAGCTGAGCTACTATATAGCTGCTGAGTTTCATCTCACGGAGGTAGTTCATCAGCTTGTTTATTAGCTCATTGTATAGCTTCTTTTCTATTGCATCTATCTTCTCATCGGCACCGAAAATTTTTTCTTCAAACACCTTCAGCTCTGGTGTGATATATCGCTCCGAATTTGTCAGAGTCTGCTTCCTCTCGAAGCTATCTGGCACTTTGGGTACATTCACTTTAGTTACTTCTATATAGTAACCAAAAACATTATTGAACCCAACTTTCAGGTTATTTATTCCAGTTGCCTCTCGCATCTCTTTCTGGAAATTGCTAATCCAATTTTTAGCAGAATAACGAGCCGTAATATATTCGTCTAACTCTTCGCTATACCCATCATTGAATACATTCCCTTTGCCGACATTTATTCCCGGTTCGTCTTTGATAGCATTGCCTATTAGCTCTACAAATACTTTTGGATCTGGAGTGTTGAGCTTCAATGCTTTCAAATAACTATCATCAAACTTTGAGAGATAGTCTTTAATTTCTGGCATTTTTGCCATCGAATTTTTGAGTGAAACCAAATCTCTTGGCCCTGCACGTAAGGTCGCAATCTTAGTTGAAAGCCGCTCAATATCACCAATTTCAGCGAGTATTTCTCTTAGCTCGTTTATCTTTTGCGAATCGTATAGAGTATTAACAGCATCTAACCGGCGTTGTATTTCTATCTCTTTTTTGAGTGGCATAGAAATCCATTTTTTCAGCAATCGACCACCCATTGATGTCTTGGTATCGTCCAGAGCAGAGAAAAGTGAACCTTCTGTGTCGCCTTCTGTTGTAAGCGTTATCTCCAAATTCCTTCGAGTGGAACTGTCCAACAGCATATAGTTCGCAGTGTCATAAAGCGATATACTATTAATGTGCTTCAGGGCACTGTTCTGAGTTTCGTTGAGGTAATGAACAACTACTCCAGCCGCAACAACCCCTGCGCTTAGGTCAGCAATACCAAATCCTTTTAAATTCTTAGTTTCAAACTGTTTGAGTAAAGCATCGGTACAAAACTCATCTTCAAATATCCATTCTTCCTGATAAGTAATAGCTGGTGAGAAACTAATTTTCTTCATTGCTTCAAGGAAATATTGCTTCTGCGATTTAGATATTATTACCTCAGCAGGTAGCACTGCTTCTAAGTTTTCACCTAACTCCTTAGCCACTATGTCTGTTGTGAAAAACTCACCTGTTGACACATCGGTATAAGCAAAGCCCATTAGCTCGGGACCGTTTTTTATTTTCTTGTAGTAAAGTGATGCGAGGAACTTATTTTTCTTCGATTCTAACAGCTTGTCATAAAGTGCCACACCGGGGGTTACTATTTCCGTAACACCACGCTTCACTATTCCTTTCGCTTGCTTTGGGTCTTCCAATTGCTCACAAACTGCAGCTCTGTAGCCCGCCTTGACTAACTTTGGCAAATAAGCATCGAGTTGATGATGAGGAAAGCCAGCAAGTGGCATTTTCCCTGCAGCACCGTTGTTTCGCTTGGTCAAAGTAATTCCACATACCTTTGCTGTAATTACTGCATCTTCGTTGAAAGTCTCGTAGAAATCGCCCAATCTGAACAATAGTACCGTGTCTGGGTACTTCGATTTTATGCTGTTGTACTGTTTTATTAGCGGGGTTTCTTTGCCTTTGGCCATTACTATAATATTAGGTTTTGTGTTGAATTATTGACTACCAAATTTAATAGAAATATGGGTTTATACCTAATTTTCATTAATCAAATGCCTCGCTCAGCCGCATTCTTTTCAGTAATGCCCTTTGTATTCCATCTGATAGAGAATCCATATAAATATCTTTTGTTAATGGCTTTAGCTCACTGCTCAGCTCGGGATATTGTTTGGCAAAGTCTATGAGTATTCGGAAAGCATAGAAACGGACGGACGGCTTAATATCAACATCAACCCAAAGGGCTATGCAAACATCGATAAACTCCGATTGCTTATGTTCTGGCATTTCCATTTTCATCAGTAGCTTGAGCAACTCACGCCTATTGCTGTCATTGCTCTTGGGTATTAACTCTAATATCTCACTAATCCTGTTCTGCAATCGAGGGTCATTCTTCTTCATTAGGAAATTGAGAACAGTGTTTGCTCTCCAAGAAGCTGGTTGTTTGTCCGAAAGTGTAAGCTCCACTAACTCATCGAATCGCTCTGGCTTTGCTCTTACGAACTCAATCATATCTTCCTTGAATGATGTGAGCACTACTCGCTCCAAATCGGTCAGGTTGCCTTCTGCTATTATTTTTTGTTTTGGTGTTGGCATAGGTGAGCAATATAAAAAAACTTTGCAATCCATGAGACGTTTTTGCTGTTCATGTGTCTTTATAAGTATGGGACTGGCAAAAATAGCAAAAACATTTACTATAGTTAGGTAGGGGGGGAATAAAATGAAAAAGATAATAATAATCTTAATATTTAGTGCATTCTAACTAACTGCACAAGATACAGCTGTTTCAAAATTTCTTTATACTAATCATAAAATAGAAATAGATTCGATAAATGATAGAGTATATTTTAAAGAAAGAAGTGAGAATTGGCATTGGAATTTCAATTTGAAGCTAAAAAATGACTCAATAAATAGATTTGATTCAGTAGCACTAAATTCAGGTTATTTTGAAAATATAGATAAAAATAAGCTATATGAATTTAATTATTGGAGTCTTGGAAGTTCAAGATATTTTGATACAACCTTTAATCATATACATGAAATAAAATACACTAAGTCTAACACTTATTCAGTAGTAGGTTATGAGTTAGAACCCTACTCCGACAGAAGAACTATATTGATTTTGGTTGACAGGACTTTATATCCCGATTTGGAGACAGAAATAAATCAACTCCGAAAAGATTTGCTCACTGAGGGTTGGGGTGTCAGAGTAAGAGAGGTTGATAAGATGATC
>JAXMOE010000016.1:0-9657 GCA_034670025.1 Chlorobiota bacterium | reverse complement strand
GTTAAATGGAAATGAAATAGGAACTAAGACTTGGGAGAATGAGCTTATCGAATTTGATGTTCCAATGGGAATACCTGCAGAAGGGACTATTCAAATTGATAGAGATGGCGATATAAGTAGAGTGGTAAATTATGAAGAAGGAGATTGGAAATGCAAGATTACAATAAATACATATGATAATAATGATTTACCAATTAAAAATGGAAAATATACAATTCGAGTAGCTGTAGGATCAGTATATGACTTACCAAGTTGTATTGGTAAACTAAATAACTTAGAAGTACTTGAAATTTGGGATAATACAATTACTGATATTCCCGAAAGTTTTGGAAATTTAATAAATTTAGAACTTTTAAAGTTAACAAGGTGCGGAATATTTAAATTACCAGAAAGCATTGGTAATCTGAAAAATTTAACAAATATTGATTTAAATAACAATCTATTATCTACTTTGCCACAGAGCTTCAGCAATTTGAAGAGTTTGGAAAAACTAGACTTGTCTAGTAATAGAATTATAAGTATTCCTGAAGGTTTTGGAAATCTGAAAAATTTAAATATTTTTGATATTAGATCAAATCAACTAAGCAGTTTGCCTAAAAGCATTGAAAATCTACAAAATCTAGAAACTCTTTATCTTAATCATAATCAATTGGGTAGTTTTCCAGAGAGTATAGGAAATCTATTAAATCTAGAACTTTTAAATTTAAGTTATAATCAAATAAGTATGTTATCTGAAAATGTTGTCAATCTTCAACAATTAACATATTTAAATTTGAATAATAATCAATTAACTAATTTACCCTATAGCATTGGTAGTCTATTGAGTATAGAGGTTATTGAATTAGAAAATAATGAATTAACTACATTACCTGAATCAATTAAAAACTTAAAAGATAGTCTAAAACGCTTGTATTTAGAAGGAAATAACTTCTCAGTAGAAGAAAAAGCAAAAGTTGAAGAATGGCTTCCGAACACTAGTATTTATTGGTAAAAAAAAAGGTTGTTATAATGGCAGAATTATAGAAAAGAGGGTTGGCAAAACTTTTGCTATTGCGATACCCAAATGATATTATTTAACTGAGATAGACTCTTCGGATGCTAAAGCATCCTCAGAGTGACATTGTCCACCGCTGTGACAGAAGTATGGAATACGTAAGTACATAATGCAGCAAGGGAACTTGTTCCCTTGGTTTTGATCTTTATGTTCCTTGCAAGGGAGCAAGCTCCCTTGTTGAATTGTGCACAAATCTGAGATGTATGCACCTCGACTACGCTCGGTGAACTTTGTCCCCCTCAGTCAGAGCAAGTTCAGCCAGCTCCTCCAAAGGAGCATAAATTACAGTAGTGAGTTTAGTTTACACCAACCAGCCACCGCGGCTGTCTTCGCGTGGTTGCCACTCGGCATTGTATAATCTTCGGTTACCTATGGATGTGGTCATGAAGTGCTTTTCTATTTTACCATCGACTTCGTAGTACTCGTAGCCAACTATTCCTTCTTTCATTAGGGTTGACATTACTTTTAGGAATGATTCCATTTCTTCATCGCTAAAATGGCTGAAATCTAAGTTTTTGGAGCTACCAAAATCGAGGAAATTATCAACTCGGTTGAACACCTTGCCGAATGAGTTTTGTGGCACATCTTGTAGTGCCGATTTGGCTAATTGGAGTGCTTCCGTCTTCTCTTTAGTGACGGGGTTGTCCAAATTAAAACTGCCGATATTTTGTATAGCGTTGACCATACAGTAAATATCGGCAGTTCTTAGTTTTAACTTTAGAAAAAAAAGTTATTTCTTTTTCTTATGTCTGTTTTTACGTAATCTTTTCTTACGTTTGTGAGTGGACATTTTCTTGCCCTTTCTCTTTTTACCACTTGGCATAAATCACCTTAATATTATTTAAATTTAAACTTCGCCTTTTTCTTCTTTTATAGCTTCGTTAACTTTACTAAAAAAGTCAGGAGATACTTTGAAAACTGGTACATATCTTTTACCTAATTTCACTTCTTCACCAGTTTTTGGGTTACGAGCCATTCTTGGCTTTCTTTGCTTGTGCTTAAACACACCGAACCCTCTAAGCTCTATACGTTTGCCAGCAGCAATTGTTGCAATGATTGTATCGATGAAACCTTCGACTACTGCTTTGGTTTCAACTTTAGTTAATCCAGTGTTATCAGCTATTACTTCTACGATATCAGCTTTTGTTACGTTTTTTTTACTCACTTCTATTTTCCATTTATATGAAACAATAATTATTATTTAACCGTTTAAGGAAGCAAATATAAGAACGTTAAACCTAAAAAGCAAAGCAACTACCTAAAAATTAATAAATTATATGGTAATTGTTTTTATTTCTCCTATTATAAACTATTTTTGTAACTCATTAAATTGTGCAGAATGAATATGTCGTGGAAAGAAGAACAAAGTAAATCGGATAAAGAACTGCAAGACTCAATTGCTGAGTCTGGTAAGATTCCCAAGCATATTGCTATTATAATGGATGGCAATGGAAGGTGGGCAAACCAGAAGGGCAAACAACGCTTAACTGGTCACCGAGAAGGGATAGAGAGCGTTAGGGACATAGTCAACGCTGCCTCACTTATTGGTGTCAAACACCTTACTTTGTATGCTTTTAGTATAGAAAATTGGAAGCGTCCACCACTGGAAGTCAATGGCTTAATGAAGTTATTGGAAATGTTCTTGAAGAAGGAAATTGATGAGCTGGACGAAAATCAGGTAGTAATTAACACTATTGGTAAGATTAATTCGCTTCCCAAGAATGTTCAGACAATACTGAGAGATAGTTATGAGCGAACCAAAGACAACACTGGTTTGCACCTTAACTTAGCTATTAGCTATGGCTCACGTTGGGATATTATGAGGGCTTTGCAGATGATAGCACTCGACGTAAGGAGCGGTAAATTATCGCCAGAAGACCTTACTGAAGAGATGTTTTCGAGCTATTTGCAAACGGCCGATATTCCTGACCCAGATTTATTGATAAGAACAAGCGGAGAGTATAGAATAAGTAACTTCTTACTTTGGGAGCTGGCGTATTCGGAGATTTATTTCACCGAAAAGCTATGGCCAGAGTTCAGAAGAGGCGAATTATACGATTCGCTAAGAGATTTTGCACAAAGAGAAAGAAGATTTGGTAAGACTTCGAGCCAAATTAATCAATCAACAGAACAGTCATACATAAAGAAAGTAATAGATGTTATCACACGCAAGTAAATTATTCCTCCTATTTTTAATCGCATTCAGTTCCGCTGCCATTTCTCAAGAAGGTGTAGTAAAATACAAAATATTGGGTATAGAAGTAGATGGTGCTGTTAGTGCAGACCCTTCTACTATTATTGCTCTAACTGGACTCAACGAAGGCGAGACTATATCTTACCCTTATGACGAAGAGCTGAACGTAGCTTTGAAGGCACTTTGGGAAAGACGACAGTTTTCTGACATAGAAGTATTAGTTGACAGAGTTGTTGGCGATGGTGTGTTCCTTACTATCAGAGTAGAGGAAAACAAAAGAATCGGCGAAATAAAGATTCTCAACAATCAGGAAGTAACTGACCAAGAAATAAAAACAGCGATGGATAAGAACAAAGGTGATGTTATAACAGAATATGACCTATATCTTATTAAAAAGAGATTAAAAGATTTGTACGACGAGGAGGGCTTGACATTTGCTAAGTTTTTCCCAGAGTTGATACAATCAGATGATAATAAAGACTATGTTGATATTAAGTTATTCATAGAGGAAGGGACGGAGTTTTACGTAGAATCTATCACATTCAACGGTAACGAAGAGTTTGACGATAGCGATTTGGCATCTGAATTTGATGAGACTCACACAAAGTCTTGGTATGAGTTTTGGTCGTCTTCTAAATTTGATAAAAAAGATTACGAAAAAGACATACAGCTATTAGAACGATTCTATGCTAATGAGGGCTTTATGGACTATGAATTTATCTCTGATACCGTTAGGTATGATGAAGATAATCAGGCAGTTCATATTGAGGTAAACCTCATAGAAGGGAACAGATATCACGTTAGGAATATTACCTTTGAAGGGAACACTGTATTCCCTGATGCACCTTTGGTAGAAAGATTAGACTTTGCCGTAGGTGATGTTTATAATAAAGAAAAGTTTATGATGAACTTGAATGGTAATCAGGAATTTTCTGACGCACTTTCCCTCTATAATAATACTGGTTATTTACAAACTCGATTTGTACCACAAGAAGTAAAAGTTGCAGAAGACACTATTGATATTGCTGTTAGAGTATTGGAAGGGGATCGCTACAAAATACGAAAAGTAATAATAGCTGGTAACACCAAAACTAAAGATAAAGTAATAAGAAGAACACTATACACCAGACCTGGTGATTACTTCAACAGAGCTGCTATAGTTAGGTCTGTTAAAGAGCTTGGGGTTATGGGGTATTTCAATCCAGAAAACCTAAGACCAGATGTACAGCCAGTAGAAAATGATGGAACTCAGGTCGATTTGGTTTACAACGTTGAGGAACGTTCGACCGATACATTCAACGCTTCTATTGGTTTTGCTGGTAGTTTTGGACTGACGGGTTCGGTTGGGCTTACGTTCAATAACTTTTCTATATTAGAACCGTTGAATGGTGGAGCAGGTCAGGTGTTCAATTTCAATTGGGAATTTGGACAAGGTAATAGATACAGAAATTTCTCGCTTGGTTTTACTGAGCCGTGGTTGTTCGATGAACCGACAACAGTTGGTTTCAATGTATTCGATATTTTCTATAATTTCTCTACACTAAAACTTCAGAGAAGAGGTTTCAGAGTAAATATAGGAAGAAGAGTAAAATGGCCAGATGATTACTTCCGTATTGACGGTAGTTTTCAGTTCCAGTTGAACGATATAGCTGAGCAAGTTGGAGTGAATAGCCAGTTCTACAGACCTGGTAAATACAATGAAATTACAGTCGGTGGAAGCATTTCGCGTAACAACACTAACGAATTGTTCTTCCCGTCTGCTGGATCAAAATTCAGATTTACGAACAATTGGGCTATGGGAGCCGTAGGTATAGGAGAAACTGATTTCTTCAAATCAGAAATGTATTTTGATTTCTATAATTCTCTGTACAGAACTGACGAGACTGACAGGGTTGTTCTTTATCTCGGTTCGCAAATTGGATACATTGACGGTATAGAAAACGATACTACTATTGCTCCGATTGAGCTTTATAGAATGGGTGGTGCGGGGCTTTCTAACTTTGGTACTATTCCTTTTAGGGGCTACGGTGATGGCGATTTGGAAGACGTTGGTGGTAAGTTGCACGCTAAGTTTACCGCTGAGCTTAGGTTTGCTATTACTCTGAACCCAATGCCGATTTACTTCTACTCATTTGCTATGGCGGGTAATGTGTGGGACGAATTTGGTGGAGCTGACCCGTTTGACCTAAAGCGGTCTGCTGGTGTTGGACTTAAGATGTTGCTCAACCCAATTGGTATTATTGGATTTAGTTACGGGTACGGATTTGACCCAATCAATAGAAATGGAAATATTCCAGGTTGGAAGTTCCTGTTCGAGATTGGTCAATAATTTTTGAATAGAATTATATAATTAATAACTTTGAAACTATTGTTAAACAAATAATTAGATATTATTAGAGGAAAAATGAAAAACTTTAAATTACTTTTAATCGCTTTACTTTTTACGTCTTTCGGATTTGCCAATGCACAATCATTGAACGTTGGTGTTGCTAACTTACAAATGGTAGTAGAACAATTACCTGAAGCTAAGAAAATAGATGCAGAAATTAAGACTTTGGCAACTGCGTACCAAGATTCATTACTTAAAATGCAAGGTGACCTTGAAGCACAATTCAAGACTTACCAAAAACAAAAAAGTATGATGACACAGGACCAACAATTGGCTACTGAGCAAGAATTACAAATGTTGAACCAACAAGTTATGGAATTTCAACAAACTAAGTTCGGTCAACAAGGTGAGTTAGCAATGAAAAGATTGCAACTATTGCAACCGCTTAGAAATAAGATTAAAGAAGCGATTGACAAAGTATCTGCTGCTGAAAAGCTAACTTTGGTACTAGATAGTAGTACTGAATCAGTGCTTTTTGCTCACGACAAGCTTGACATTACTTTCAAAGTTTTGGATATGCTGAAAAGAGGATCTGAATAAACTTTTAACTTAATCTAACTTATATGATTCATAAATTATATATATTATTACTAATCGTAGGACTGTTGGCTTTTGCCACTCCTTCGCTTTTTTCACAATCATCACAACCTGTTGATTCTGAAGAAATATGTGATATGTTAGAAATAGCAAATGAAAAAGTTCAAATAGCTGTAAGTAAAATCAAGATAGAATTGGATTCACTTAGCACCAAAATAAATGAATTAGAAATCACTTTGAAAGAAGATAAATTGAAACTGACTTCTGATGAAAAGCAAGAACTTGATTTGAAGCTAAAAAGGTTCAAAGCTATAAAAACTAAGTTCAACGAAGAGTGGTTTGAGCCAAATGGCAAAATCGATAAGCTGATAAAACAAGCTCACGAACGAGTTGAAGCAAAGATGAATATGGCCTTGAAAAAACTGAACGAATTAGAGCGGTTAGAGCTAATTCATTTATTTAACAATTGCGACTAAATTTATGACTCATAAACTATATAAAATATTACTAATCGTAGTGCTTTTAGCTGTTGCTACTCCTTCGCTCTACTCACAAAGAGTTGGTTTTTTTAACTCGGAAATTATTCGTGAGAAATTCCAAGAAGCGAAACAAGCTGAGCAGAGAATACAGACAATAGTAGATGAGTGGAAGCGTGAAATAAAAGCGATGCAAGAGCAAGTCAATAAATTAGAATATGATTTGAAGAAGAACCGCTTAATTTGGTCTGACGAGGAAAGAAGAGTAGCCGAGATGGACTTAGATAAGTTGAAGAAAAAGAAAGACGAATACGCTACCAAAAGGTTCAAACCTGGTGGTGAGTTCGACGAAACGGTCAAGATGATACAGCAACCAGTTGAATCAAAAATCTATGCCGCAGTACAGAAGGTTTCCGCCGAAGAGGGGTTTGACATTATATTAGACCAAAGTGTGCAGCCCTTGGCTTATGCTAATTTCAAGTATGATTTGACTGTTAAGATATTGAAAGAACTGGGCGTGGACGTTAAGAAAATGGAAGATGAGTTGAAAGAGAAAATAGAAAAAGATCCTCGTAACCAGCGAGATGAGGAGAAAAACCCACGAAGAGTTAGACGCGGTACTCGTAGATAAATAATAACTGAGAGCAATATGAAGTCGATTAAATGCAAGGAAATAGCTGAAACAATAGAAGGTGAGATAGTGGGCGATGGCTCGGTATCCATCTTTAATTTAAACAGGATAGAGTTTGCTACCCAAGGTGAGCTTACTTTTTATTCTGACCCAAAGTTCAAAGATTTTCTTAACGAATCGGAAGCGACTTGTATTATCGTACCTCGCAATATTGATGTAGAACCACAATCAGGGCAGACTTTCATCAAAGTTGACGACCCTTATTCTGCATTCATTAAAATTATTAAACTCGTTGATTTTATCACACAAGAGAATAACTCAGGTATTCACAAATCTGCTGTAGTTGGCGAAAATACTTTCATCGATGAGTCAGTTTATATTGGTCCAAATTGTGTAATTGGGAACAATTGCAGAATAGATGAAGGCACAACCTTAGATGCCAATGTAACTATACAAGACAATGTACAGATAGGAAAAAACAACCGCCTTTTCCCCAATGTAGTGTGCTATAAGGATATTATAATTGGCTCTAATTGTATAGTCCACGCTGGTGCTATAATTGGTGGTGACGGTTTTGGTTTCACTGAAAACAAGGAAGATGGCTCGTATACCAAGATACCACAAATCGGTAATGTGATAGTTGGGGACGATGTTGAAATCGGCTGTAACACAACGATCGACCGTGCAGTAGTTGGAAGCACTATAATTGGTGATGGTGTTAAGATAGATAACCTATGCCAAATAGGTCACAACTGTGTGATAGAAGAAAACACTGGTATAGCCGCACAAACTGGCTTAGCTGGCTCAACCAAGTTGGGTAAGCGAGTTCGCCTCGGTGGACAAGTAGGTATCGCTGGGCACCTCAAAATCGGTAATGACGTAACCCTAATCGCTCAGTCAGGCACTAACAAAAACTTATCAGAAAAAGGCGTTTACTTCGGTTCTCCTGCTCGCCCACAAATGCAAGCATTCAAAATAGAAGCCGTAATAAACAACCTGCCAGACCTTGCTCGCAAAGTTAGCAAGTTAGAGAAGAATCAATAGTCACAGAGTGGCGAGATACTAATAGAAATCAGGCAACGGACAATCGAAACAAGCTCAACAGGAGCTAAATTACTAAACCAAGGGAACAAGTTCTTTGTTGCCGTGATTAAATTATGTCCACCTCCGGCTTTTGCCATTGACTTCACAAGCAGCGGAGGACAATGTCCCTCTGAGGATGCTTTAGCATCCGAAGAGTCCATCTCAGTGTAAGCAATACCATTTAGGTATCGCCCTCTTCTTTAATAAATCTGTCACTTTAACAATCCAGTTCATTACCATGATATTTTTGTATCTGGCAACCAACCCTCAATTTTTGCTTTTTCTTCTTCAGTGAAGTTGTTCCCCTCTAAATATAAGTAATCTAAGTTTTGTTTCAAACTTTTTATTGATTCAGGTAAAGTTGTTAATTGATTATTCTTCAATTCAAGTAAATACAGATTTTGTAGATTTCCTATACTATTGGGAATACTTGTTAACCTATTATCTGAAAGATTTAGTTCATTTAGGTTTTGTAAACTGCCTATACTATTAGGAATACTAGTTAATTGATTATCCGAAAGACCTATTACTCTCAAATCCTGTATATCAACTATACTTTGAGGCAAACTACTCAATTGATTGTTATTTAAAGCAACACTCTCTAAGTTTCGTAATTCCCCAAAACTTTCAGGTAAACTACTCAATTCATTATGAGCTAAAAAAAGAATCTTTAAGTCTGTTAAATTCTCAATACTTTGAGGTAAATTCTTCAATTGATTGTTATTTAAGTTAAGATAAGACAAATTTCTTAAATTTCTAAAACTTTGAGGTAAACTTGTCAATTGATTATCACTTAAAACAAGTTGAAATAACTTTGACATATTTCCAAAACTTTCAGGTAAATTAATCAACTGATTACGTTCTAAGTTTAATTTGGTTAACTTTCTTAAATTTCCTATGTTTTCAGACAGAGTTACTAGTTTATTACTTCTAATTTCAAGCCACATCAAATTACGAAGGTTTCCCAAACTCATTGGAATATTAATTAGATTATTAACGTTAAGCTCTAAAATTTCTAAATTGTGAAGATTACTTATACAGTCAGGTAATTCATTTAAGTTTGAGTTAGAAACATCTAAGAAAAAATGACCAATATAAGTAGGTAAGCTATCATTATTAAATACTACCCCACCAATCTCACAAGTCCAATCTCCTTCTTCATAATTTACCACTCTACTTATATCGCCATCTCTATCAATTTGAATTGTTCCTTCATCTGGTATTCCCATTGGTACAACAAATTCAATTAAATCGTTAAACCAATTTATAGTGGTTACTTCAGTTCCATTTAAT
>JAXMOE010000015.1:0-13342 GCA_034670025.1 Chlorobiota bacterium | reverse complement strand
GGGAAACTCACAAGTAAGGAAGTTGTTGTATATGTGTAGTTGTAAAGAAATGTATGATAGATTGAAAGCAAAAGGCAAACCAGAGAGAGTTATTAAAATAGCAATTGCAAACAAGTTACTGAAACAAGCATTTGCAATAGCCACAACACAAACAATGTACAAAGAGAATTATATCAGATAAATATAGAAAAATTAATACATATTACTTGGATTTGAGCACAGTTCATTACCACAAAATATAAGTTTACTGATATTTTGTGGTAATCTATGTCTTTAAGCTATTTGATTACTAAAGAATGTGTATTATTTATATATTGTTCGATATAGAACATTACCAATCCGAAAATAAATATGAAAACACTAATATTTTTAATCACAATAATCGCTGCTACCTCACTTGTGGGGGCTAACGAGATTATTCCAATTTGGAATAGCTCAGTAGGAGGAGGGGAAATACAAGATATGGAGATACTGCCTGGAGGGCAACAAGCACTTATCTTAGCTGGAATCGTTGATAGTAAATTCTTTTTTGTAGATACTGAAACTGGTGAAACAATAAGAGAAGTTCCAACAAAATATTTTACTTATGCTAATTTTGAAATTACTCCTGATAGTACAAAAATTGTATCTGTTATGGGTTCAAACTATGTAGAGGTTAGAGATATACAAACACTAGAACTATTAGGTAGTGCTAATATAACTAGACCAGATAAACACGTAGCTTGGATATCACAAACAGTAGTTGACCCAATCAGACCAGTAGCATATTTTTGTTTAATAGCGAGAAGAGATTTTGATAATCACTCTGAATATAAGAGCAAAATAATAGCATACAATTACGAAACTATGGAAGCACTTCCAGACATTACAGATTTTGCTGATGTAGATAGATAAGTATAATACACTAGCAATATCAAGTGATGGCAAATACCTTGCAACAATAAATGATGGATATGAGGCATATTTAAAAATATGGAATTTGGAGACTAACAAGCTAATAGTAAACAAAGCATTGTTTAAAGAAGGTTCAGATGAAGAATGCTTTACGAGAGGGCTTGCCTTCTCAGAAATAAATCCGAACATTATATATATCTCTGGTGGGTATTCAGACTTTATGAATGATGATGGAAGAAGGTCATCAGTTTTTTCATACAATTTTCAAAAAGATATAAGATATAGTATTGATCCAGATTATAAATATACTTCAAGTAGATTATTATTATTTGACAATGATTCTAGAATACTAATATCAAGTAATTTCTCGTTAGGAGTTCTAAATAATATTAATAATATTGTTGAATTATATATAACTCCTACTGAATATATTTACTCTACAAATGTACGCTATATAGTAGGTAATGATTGTTTTATTAGTTCTGCAGGAAATAAAATATCAAAATTTAGATATGATAGAGAAACATATGTAGAAAAAGAATATTATGAAGAAATAGTAATAAGCCCAAACCCAACAGCAGGAAGTATAGATTTAAGCAATGAACACCCTGCGGAATTTAGTTATCAGCTAATCTCGCTTGCAGGACAAGTAATTAAATCGAACACCCTCGGCTTTATTAGCAAGAATAGCCAAAGCAGTATTGATATATCAGATGTACCCAATGGTCAATATACATTAAGAGTTTACAGTGGTCGCGAAGAGTTTGCATTTAGTATAATAAAAGAGGGTTGAGGTCAATGAAAAAACTAATATTTTTAATAACAATAATCGCTGCTACCTCGCTTGTGAGGGCTGGGGAGAACGAAGAGATAATCTGGGAGACGGAACAAATTGGGGGGCTGAATGAAGTTGAAATATCACCTCTTGGAGAACATTCCTACAACACAAAGGACTCAATAGTGCAAGTTAGGAGTGTAGAAACTGGTGAGCTTATTGAAGAAATTCTATTTCCGAACACAAATAGGTTAGATGCAATATCTATTTCTGCTGATGGTAGATTAATGGCAGTGAGTGGAGAGCCAGAGTATATATTTATTTATGATTTGGTTGAAAAGCGAGAAGTAAATCGATTAACAACTACATTACTTGAGAGAGAAGAATATGGTAAAATCAAGAAGTATCTCACAGAAGAATGGCACAATTCTTCAATTTCACCTGATGGCACTAAGGTAGCTGGAATTGCAGAAGGAAACCAACCAACTGGTACAACAAGTTGGGTAGTATTTGATATAGAAACAGGAGTAGAATTAGTCAAAGAAACTAGAATAGGATACGATAATTTGAATCCAGATAAATACGGTGCAGGTGCTTGGATTAGTACTGAATTCACACCTAATGGCAGTTATATTATTTCACAATTAGAATATGACGATAGATCAGGTACAGCTCCCGACTCAATTTATATTCACGATGCTAATACTCTTGAGGTTTATGATGTGGTGTTGAATAAGTATTGGGACGATAGACAAACAATCAATATAAACCCAAATTCTGAAAAATTTATATATCATGGAAATAGTAATTCTTACTTATATGAGACTTATCATTTTAGCGATAAATTAACACAAAAAGTATTAAACCAATATTTATGGACATTTACATTTTTAAGAACAAGAGATTACATAATATATGGGCATGATAATGGATTAAGTACATACGACTATAAAAATGACATTACTATATATGATTACGAGTTGGTTACAAATGTTTTTACTACAACTTTGGACGATTCAAAACTACTAGCCAATTATCATGGTCATATTTATTGTCTAAAAACATTTCTAAATGAAACAAATATTGCAAATGAATATGATGAAGAGATTCTAGTCTCTCCTAATCCAACACAAAGCACAGTTGATATATCAATAGAGTGTTTTGAACCAATTATAAGCTATAGTATATATAATTTAGATAGTACATTGATTACTCAAAATACATTTGAAAATCAACAGAATAGTTTTACTATAGACTTTTCCCCTTATCCATCTGGTACTTACTTTCTTACGTTCACTTGTAATGATAAAATCAAGACTTATAAAATCATCAAGGAGGGGTAGTAATATGCCCCCCTACCTCATCGCCACAAAACGTACAGTTTTCTTGTTTTCTATTACCGCTGTGTAAGTTCCACAGTCCAACCCTACCTTGCTCATATTATATTCTCTTTTCAGTTTTGTATGGTTTATGACAATCACTAAATAGCAAACTATTTATAGTTTTAGTATATTCTAACATTAGTATCCATCAATATTAGGAAAACAATAATGAAAGCAGGAAGAGTTACGTTTGAAAATAAGGAAGGGCAAAAGCTGTCGGCAAGAATTGATTTACCACTCGACAGAGACCCAATTGGATTCGCAATATTTGCTCACTGTTTCACTTGTACAAAAAACCTAAGAGCTGTGGGTCATATCTCCAAATCATTGACTAACAACGGATATGGTGTGCTTCGCTTTGATTTCACAGGGTTGGGAGAGAGTGAGGGTGATTTTGAGGATACAAACTTCAGCACTAATATAAGCGATTTGGTTTACGCTGCAGAGTTTCTAAAGACTGATTACGTAGCACCGTCACTAATTGTGGGGCACTCGCTCGGTGGGGCGGCAGTTATTTTTGCTGCTTCACAAATAGATTTTATACAAGCTGTAGCCACCGTTGGTGCGCCTTGCTCACCAGGTCATGTGAGTCACCTTTTTGACCAAAACATAGATGAAATAGAGGAAGATGGCGAAGCCGAGGTAATGCTTCAAGGTCGGCCGTTCAAAGTGAAAAAGCAATTTTTGGATGACATAAAGTCTAAGAATATGGAAGAAGTATTATCAAATCTGAAAAAGCCAATATTGATTATGCATTCACCAGAAGACAATACTGTTGGGATTGAGAACGCGTCTCAGCTTTACACCTTAGCTCGCCACCCCAAAAGTTTTGTATCACTAAGTGGAGCTGATCATTTACTTTCTAGAGCTGAAGATTCTCAATATGTGGGAGAGGTTATTGCCGGGTGGGCATCGCGATATATAGTTGTGGATGAGAGAAAAAAATTGAAACCAAAATCGAAAGTGTTGGCAAGTATTGGCTCAACTGGCTACACAACTGACATACAATCGGGCAACCACTATTGGCGAGCAGACGAACCGCTAAGCGTTGGGGGCGACGATTACGGGCCAAATCCTTACGATTTGCTTTTGTCCGGACTCGGAGCTTGCACAGCTATGACAATGCGAATGTATGCAGACCGAAAAGGTTGGGAGATAGAAGAAATAAATGTACACCTCAAGCACGGAAGAATACACGCCAAGGACTGTGCTGACTGCACTTCGGAGAGTGGACACATAGATAAAATCACAAAAGAAATTGAGATATTAGCGGACCTAAATGAAGAACAGTTAAACAAATTAATGGAAATAGCTGAGAAATGTCCAGTAAACAGAACATTGAAAAATGAGATTATTACGGAGTCTATTCTGCTTTCCTAATTTTGCTCCCAATATCTTTTCTATCTTACTGTAGTTGGGTGCAAATTGAGACTTGCTTATTACTCAATAAGTAAATAAATAATATAGTAATGTTCTATACTATAATCACTATACCATTTGTCTGGGCTTTCTGTGTCCAATATGCAATACCAGGACATACTCTCATCTATTTCATAGGGTGGATTATAAGCTAATATAGGAATTGTCTCCCCCACTGGAATTATGTATTTATCGTTTGTTTTATTCATCACTCTAAGATCATACATTTTATTCGATTTCAATTTCTTCTTTGGTTCAAACGTATTAATTTTAAAAATTGCATCAGTAGTGCTGTCTTGTTGTTTCATAGCTACATGAATCTCATATCTCTCACCTTCATTATTGAAACGAATTGCATCACAAGCATTGTAAATATGAACATATTGTTCACCATTCATCTCAAATTCATGTTCTTTGTCTTCGCAAGTCAAACCAAAATCATCATTATTGACTAATTCCCCTTTCTCATATTCTTCCATAATTAATTTGAAGGTTTTACCTCTCATCAATGTATCATCACTAACAATAGAAATCATTTTAATTCCATTCAAATTATTTGCTAATTTCAATTTTTTGTCTTTCACATATTCAAACTTTATCTCGGTTGAATCATTAGCTAATGCAACCGAAGTTAGAGCAATTAGAAGTATAGCAATTAAGTATTTCATATCTGTTTTCCTGTTGATTTGTCTAATTGATAAATATTTATACTTCTAATATATTCATTTTGTTGCAAATAGTTCTTTTCTATGTAAAATATTTACTTTTTCACATTCTGAGTTTGAGTTTATTTATTTAATTATTTTACTATTAAATAATAAAACAAAAAAGAATACAATGGGTTTTACAGAAGAGCAACTACTTAGTTCAAGGAAAAGAAAAGACCTGATAGCAATAGCTAAAGAGAATAATATCAACATCAAGTCAGCTAAGAATAAGTATAAATATGAGTCGAAGTTAGAGAAACTACAAGCTGAGTTAGTTAAGCTACAGAAATGGATAGCTCAAAACAATATGCGAGTAATCGTAATATTGGAAGGTCGTGATGCTTCGGGTAAAGGTGGTGCAATAAAACGATTTGTTGAACACATGAACCCAAGAACTTCCAGAACGGTAGCCCTTACCAAACCGACAGAAGTTGAGAAAGGGCAGTGGTATTTCCGTCGCTATATCAAAGTGCTTCCCAACCCTGGCGAAATTGTTTTCTTCGACAGAAGCTGGTACAACAGAGCTGTAGTAGAGCCAGTTATGGGGTTTTGTACCCCATCACAATACGATAAGTTTATAGTGCAAGTTCCCGAATTTGAGCATCTACTTTACGAAGATAATCTAAAAATCATCAAATTCTGGTTTTCAATTTCCAAAGAAGAGCAGAAAAGTAGATTTGAAGGAAGGTTGAACAATCCACTTAAGAGGTGGAAATTTAGCCCAGTAGATATGAAAGGACAGGAATTGTGGGACGATTATACCAAATACAAGGAACAAATGTTTAGCAAGACCCACACTAATTATAGCCCTTGGATAATTGTAAAAACAAATGATAAAAAAGAAGCTCGCTTAGAAAGTATAAGGCACGTACTATCCCAATTTGATTATGACGGCAAGGATGAAGCAGAAATTACATTGTTACCAGACCCAAATGTAATAATGAGATACCACAGAAGTGTAATACAGATAGATGTTTAACAAGGCAACAAGCAAAATGAATTTGAACAAAGAAGATATAGAATTACTAAACTCAAAAATTGGGCTGCACAGTCTTTTCAAGAGTAAAAAAGTCAACGTAACAAAAGCATTGGATGAGTCCAGATACTTTTTGGAAATGAAGGAAAAGCAAGTCGAACTAATAAAGCTACAGAATTGGGTTATTGAAAATGATAAAAAAGTAGTAATAATATTTGAAGGTAGAGACGCAGCAGGCAAAGGTGGTGCAATAAGAAGGACCACAGAGTATATGAACCCAAGACAATTCAGAGTAGTAGCGCTAGACAAGCCGACAGAAGACGAGCAAAAACAGTGGTTTTTCCAAAGATATGTAAACAGATTGCCTAAGCCGGGTGAGATAGTCCTGTTCGACAGAAGTTGGTACAACCGGGCAGTAGTTGAGCCAGTCAATGGTTTTTGCACTCAAGAACAGTACGAAGTGTTTATGTCACATGTCAATGATTTTGAAAAAATGTTGATTCAGTCCAACACTTATTTAATCAAATTCTATTTTTCTATAACCAAAGACGAACAAGCAAGACGATTCAAAGAAATAAAAAGCAGTCCTCTAAAAAGATGGAAGATGACTGCTGTCGATGAACGAGCTCAAGAGCTTTGGGATGATTACACCGCTTATAAGCAAAAGATGTTTGAAGTAACAAACACTGACATTGCTCCTTGGAATATAATTAATGCTAACAAAAAAACAGAAGCTCGATTAGAGGCAGTTACGCATATATTGGACAGTATTCCTTATGGCGAGTAGCTCTAACATAGATGAAATATGAAAATAATTAATACTCATCACCTATAATACAAATTTCCATTCTTAGTTTCGGTTTGGTTTAGCTCTCCGCTGCGAACTAAATCTTTTAGCTCTTGCTCTGCGGCGTTTCTTTCCTTACCGGATAGCACAGAGTATTCCTTGGCTGTTAGAGTTGGATAAGTATCAAGTAGTGAGTCCAAATCTTTTGCGTACTCGTTTTTCTGGGCAGTATCGTGAAGTCCGACTACCGCTCCTTCGTAAACTACGTAGGGCTTAGAGCCACGAATAACTCTCTCTTCGCCGTCTTTGTTGACTATAATTAGAGTAGGAAACCCACCAACTCTTAGCTTTTCTTTCAATTCCAAATCTTCTTGGAACAACCCTTGTGCGTGGTGTTCATAATCGTGACCAAACTGCTCTACGTCCAATCCGCTTTCTTCTGCGGCTGCGGTCATTTCGCTCCACATAGTTATGTTTTTCTTCTCTAAGAACAGCATCTCACGCATTATTCGCATAAACTTTACGGCCTTATTCTTGTCCTGCATGTCGGCAGCTTTGTACGCCACTGATGGTGGATAAGAAGAGGCAAGTGGATTTTCTAACCACACATCGCCGTCTATTGGCATATCGTAATATATGCTTACTTCGTCCCAGTGGGCAGCAACGTCTTTCGGTGAGTTGATTCCGTCACCACGACGGAAGTTCCAGCCAGGCAACAGCCCACCCATACGGTATTCTATATCAATGTATTCGCCATATTCTAACTTTAGTTTTCTCAGCTGTGGCTCTATTCCCCAACAAGATGAGCAAATAGGGTCAGTAAAGTAAATTATTCTAACTGGTTTGTCACTTTGGTTAGTAGCTTTGCTGTTATCTTGTTCTGTGCTGTCTGTGCCGCACACACCCGTTTCTATATCACAAATTAGTGGGTTCTGGTTTGCTTTCATTTTGCTTCCTACGGCGAATAGTGTCGCCAATAATAATATTAATAATCTTTTCTTTATCATCATAGATACTAATACGAATTGGTTGATATTAAATTATAAACACAAAAAAACCGAGATGCCATTTGCTCACACCTCGGTTTGGAAATATATATTATCTAATGATTACAATAAACAAACGTACTTATATTTAGCCAATAGTTTGCATATCTCATAAATATATATTAAGTTGTAATATTAAGAAAGAATATAGAATACAGCTTTTATTTTTAATCACTTTTATATGAGGATTTTTATGAAGACTTCTAAACTATTTTTCTTACTACTAGCAATAGCTTTAACTACAACTATTGCAACTACCGAAGCCCATGAGAAAGGCGACTTTGGTATGTCTGCAGCAATTGCAATGCCCAACGGAGTGACTCCTTCCACAGGACTAACCACGAACACTACATCGAGACTAAGTATTTCTTCTACTGCTGCCAGTAGTTTTAACATAATGTTAACTAATACTCTTCAATTAGATTTAGGTCTTGGTTATTTATCTATTGACAATGGAGTAGAGGGTTCTGACCCAGCAAATACTTTGTCATTTATGGCAGGTGGTAAGTATTTTTTCAATGTTTCCGACGTTAGCCCTTATGTTAATTTGGGACTAAGCTACACTCAAATTCCAACAATTGAGACGGTTGGTAATGGATTTTCCACAGAAGTTAGCGGAAGCATGATGACTGTATTGGCTGCGTTTGGAGCACAGGCATTCTTGAACTCCACACACAACATAGCAATATTTGTACAGATGGGAATCGGCTACAATATGGGTACTGTTGATACTAAATCAACTGTAAATGGAACTAGTACTACTAATTCAAATGAGATGACTAACCTTAACTTAGGTGGCTCTGCTGTGGGCTTAACGGTTTATTTCTAATCAATTTATTATATAAATTTACTTCCCCTATGGTTTACTACCCTAGGGGAATTTTTTATCTATGAAAACAATTCTAATTCTATTCATTATATTTATCCTATTCTCTTGCGCTGAGAATAGCACTACTAATAGTGGGGAATATGATTACCGAACGACAGGTAAAACAGCTCTTGTGTTGGTTGTTGAAAATTCGGACAGAGCTAATCAGCAAATAGAAGACATTGCTTTCAACACCTACCCTTCAGAAACATTACGAATATTCTCCGATATTTTTAGCGTCCCATTCGATTCACTCTATGGCAAAGATTTGAATGCTATTCTTGATCAATATGGCGAACCTTGGCAAATAGAAAACATTGTTAGCAATGCTGATGATTACTATGATGAGATCATTGTACTAACTGACAGCACGGCAACCAAAGAAAGATTGATAAGTGAGCTTTCGCAGCTATCGAATGAGAGCTATAATATTGATATGGTATTTAGTCTCCATGGGTCTGAGACGAACATAGTATTCTCTGACAAAAGTGTACCAATTGATGAACTTACAACCCAATTAGCAGAAATGGAAGTCTCTATCCGAGTGTTATATCAAACAAATTGCAAAAGTGCTAATGCCCTGAGCTTGTGGAACAGAGTTGGGGTGTCGGGTTGCAACGGCACGATAGAAAACAATTATCTAACTATTTTTACTCCATCCAATTTTGTATATAATTGGGTTAATGGTATGTCATATCATGAATCAGTCCAAGCTGCTTATGATAATGAAATAGAGCAATTAAAATCATACAATGATATATTACCTATTTTGGATTTTATAACTCAAGGGAATTACCTTTATGGCAGTTTGCCTATCTTGTCAGGAAGTGATTTGAATATCAGTAAGGATGATTATATTCTTTAATCTACTTTCTAAATATATCCACACCTTAACCGTCCAAAATCAAAAAATTGCGATATTTTTCGTAATTTTGAATAATTACATATAACAAAAAACAATAACAAATATAAAATATAGGTTAATAAATGGCTGGCTCTAAAATAACGATAAACAACGGAAAACTAAACGTACCCAACGACCCGATTATTCCCTTCATCGAAGGTGATGGTATTGGCCCTGACATTTGGGCTGCTACTGAAAAAGTATTGAACGCAGCAGTAGAAAAGGCGTACAATGGCGAAAAGAAAATAGTATGGAAGGAAGTCTTAGCTGGTGAAAAAGCTCACAACCAAACAGGCGAGTGGTTACCAGAAGAAACTTTGGACGCGATCAAGGAATATCTTATCGCTATCAAAGGCCCTCTTACTACTCCAGTTGGCGGCGGTATCCGTTCACTTAACGTTGCTTTGAGACAAAAATTAGATTTATACACTTGCCTAAGACCAGTTCGTTGGTTCCAAGGTGTTCCTTCTCCAGTAAAAGAGCCAAACAAAGTAGATATGGTTATCTTCAGAGAGAACACTGAGGATATATATGCAGGAATAGAGTGGAAAGCTGGCACTGATGAAGTGAAAAAAGTAGTTGACTTTATCGAAAACGAAATGGGAGTTAAAAATATCAGATTCCCAGAAACTTCATCTATCGGTATTAAACCAATATCAGTAGAAGGAACTGAAAGAATAGCTCGTGCGGCAATTGAGTACGCTATTGAGCACAAAAGAGATTCAGTTACTTGGGTGCACAAAGGTAACATAATGAAGTTCACTGAGGGTATGTTCAAAGATGTTGGATACGATTTGGCTGAAAGAGAATTTGGTGATAAGACTTTCACTTGGAGACAGTACGACAAGATAAAAGATGAGCAAGGCACGGAAGCTGCTGACAAAGCACAAAGCGATGCTGTATCTGCTGGCAAAATCATTGTGAAAGATGTGATTGCAGATGCCTTCTTACAACAAATATTACTTCGTCCAGCTGAGTACGAAGTAGTTTGTACTATGAACTTGAATGGTGATTACATCTCTGACGCATTGGCTGCAATGGTTGGTGGTATCGGTATTGCACCGGGTGCTAACATCAACTACGTAAGTGGTCACGCTATATTCGAAGCGACTCACGGTACTGCACCTAAGTATGCTGGTTTGGACAAGGTTAACCCTGGTTCTGTAATCTTATCAGGTGTGCTAATGTTAGAGCACTTAGGATGGCAGAAAGCTGCGGACACAATTGTCAATGCAGTAGAAGAAACTATCTCCCAAAAGAGAGTTACTTATGACTTCCACAGACAGATGGAAGGAGCAACTAAGCTAAAAACTTCTGAGTTCGGCGATGCGCTAATTGAGAATATGAAGTAAGCTAAGCTTAAGATTTTGATTTTTACCAAACCACTTTTCTATTATTAGGGAAGTGGTTTTTTTTGTAGGTAGTAGTTTTTTGTATTAAAACCTCTCAAGTGACTAAACAACGGACATTCAGAGAAATATAAGTTTACTTATATTTCGTGGTAATCTATCTTTAACGTGGACACAACTCTAGCTCCCCCTTGTTAAAGGGGGTTGGGGGGATTTGAGAATGAAATGTCGCAATCTATCTTTAGTGCGTGGTGGTCATTTGCCCAATCCAATGGCTTTGTGTAAATTAGGGTTGCGATGAAATAATACACAGCTAATTCTATGAAAAAAACACTCTACATATTAACATTTCTACTGTTGTTAACTACTTCCTACTCCCAAAAGGAATATCACAATTGGGTATTTGGTCAAGGTTCAGGATTGACTTTTAATAATCAAAACTTTCAACCAAAAAGTTTAGAAATGAATAATATGTATGGAACTTGAAGGTTGCTCTTCCATCTCAGATAGCGAGGGCAATCTTCTTTTTTATACAAATGGGGTCACAGTTTGGAATAGTGAACACAATATAATGAAAGGTGGCGAAAATATTGGTGGATATATTACTGCCGCAAGAGGTGCGCTAATTATAAAAAAACCGAATAGCTTCAATTTATTTTATATATTTTTTAACTCTATCGAAACAGTAATTCAAAGTCCAATGTTTCCTTACATTGGTACAAGTTATTGTATTGTAGATATGACAAAAAATAATGGACAAGGTGAAGTAATATCTAATTTTAACAAATTGCAGGATGGAACTATAGAATCAATTACTGCAACACTCCACAAAAACAAAAAGGATATATGGGTAATTGTAAACAGTTTAGATTCCAATAATGTTTATTCTTTTTTAGTAACAGAGAATGGGATAAGTGATACAGTAGTAAGCAAAGTTTCAATTAATAATAGATATTACCCATACTCCTCAAGTATATCTCATGATAATTCTAAAATAGCTTTTTGTTATAAGTTTGATTTTCTATTGTGTGACTTCAATTCTGAAACAGGTGCTGTATCTAATCAAATCAATTTAAATAGTAATGATAACATTGGAAAATATAGCTGTGTATTTTCCGCAAATTCAAAATGGCTATATTTAACAACAGATATACAAAAAGTATATAGATATAATGTTACAACTGAAAATCCGACTATAATTAAAAACTCAGAAAAGATAATAGATTCAAATAGTAGGGATAGAGATTATTGGAAATATCAGCTACAATTAGGACCTGATTCAAAAATTTATATTGCTAATAATTCAAGAGGTGGGAAATATTTACATACACTTGAAAAATCAAATAGTAATGAAAGTTATGTGAGACATAATTCAATAGCATTAGTAAATGGTAGATCCTTTATGGGTTTACCTAATGTTATCACTCAAACATTTAATTTTATTTATACCGATACAAGGACTGACTATTGTTATGGTGATAGTATAAATTTAAACGCGAATTTACTTGTAGAACATGACTCTGCCACCTACGCTTGGGCAGGACCAAATAACTATGAGTCCGAAGAGCAAAATCCGACAATAGAAAACGCAAACCAATCTCACGCAGGGCTATACACAGTAACAGTAGATACAGATACTTACACCGCAGAGACTTTTGTTCGAGTTAAGCCAAGCCCTAAACCCGCAATCCGTGCCTACCCAAAAGCATTTTTGTGTGAAAAAGGAGAGGTAACGCTATCCCTAATCGACGAACACGAGAGCTACCTATGGTCAACAGGCGACACCACTGAGTTTATAGTAGTGGAAGAAAGTGGCACTTATGGAGTAACAGTAGAAAATGAATTAGGTTGTACTGGATTTGTAGAAATACAAGTCGGCTTTGGCGATGAATATCAGTTAGCAATAACGGGCGACACAATCAAGTGTGAGGGCGAAGAAGTAACCTTGAAAAGCACTGACGAATACCCAAGCTACCGTTGGTCAAACGGAGCAGATACACGTTCTATAACAGTAATTGACCCAGCTAATTATACTTTAGTAGTCACCACAGAAGACGGTTGCGAGATTCGTAGAACAATAAAAGTAAAAGACCACCCCAACGTAATAGCAGAACTCAAACCAGTCCCAACAACAATTTGTGAGGGCGATTCGGTGCTGTTAGAATCTAAATATGATGCTGATTACTTTGAGTATCTGTGGAGCACAAATGAAATAACAAAAAGCATTTACGCAAG
>JAXMOE010000014.1:0-14846 GCA_034670025.1 Chlorobiota bacterium | reverse complement strand
TCTTTACAAGAAAAAACAACAAGCAGTAGCAGCAGGGAAATAAGTAGGATTTTTTTCATTTTAGTCAAATTTGTTTTTTGGTATTCAATCAAGTTAGTAATAAATCATGAATTTAGGAAATGTTGGGCTTTTAAAATCATAGCCCTCATTGACGCGGAGGAGTTAGGTGGGAAGTTTATATTCTGTATAGAAAAAAATCATTTGCCCAGCTTACTATATTTTATTAAGTTAGTATAAAATAGAGAGAAGAATTATGGCTTACATAGAGAGAAAGAAGTTTAGTATTTTTAAAGAAATGGTATTTGGAGTGCCAATTATGGCGTTCTACATAATGTCTTTACCTTTCTTTAATAATGGCAGGACTTTCTTAGATACAATTCTATCAAATACAGTCGCGCTTCTATTAGTTATAATTGATTCAGTTTTAGTGAAGAATGGGATATATGAAAATCACACAAGCCAGTTCATTAAAAAGTATAAGCATAAGTACAGTATATATTTGTTTCTAATTTCTATTGTCGGCTTTGCTGGAATGATAAGTATATATAATTATTACCCTACTGCTAACAAATGGATATTCTTCTTGTTCCATTCTTTGTTTGCACTGGGGTTTATAACACTAAGGGCTAATGAACAAAAAGCTGAGGGTGTATATGACCCACCTAAATATGATTTGCCATCGCTTCGGTCGGATGGGTAGGGGAATTAAGAATCTAATTTGAAAGCTTTAGAGCTGTGATGAACAGTAACAACATCTATTTGGGATTGATTGACAATTAGATAAACAATTCTATAATTGCCTTTAATTATTTCTCTGATTTTATCATTCTGAAATTCAGGCACCATGCGTCCAATTTGATTGTTTTCTTTAATCAATTCTACGCTTTTCAGTATTTTATTTACCTGAACATCGGCGTATCTTTTGGAGTTATTTGCGATAAAATCATAAATTGATTTTAAATCATTTACTGCTTGTACAGTCCAATTTACTGTGACCATTCTTTGACTTTAGCATTTAATTCATTTTCATTGATAATCATTCCTTTTTTCGATTGAATAATACCATTTTCAATTTTTTCAATTAGGATAAGTTTATCAATAAATTCATCTACTGAAAATGAATTAGGCATTTTTTCCAATTGTTCCATTATTTGTGATTTGGTAAGCATAGTTATAATTTTATTAGTTAAATATTACTTCCTTAATTTAAAGCTTATATAAATCAATACAAAAAAAATATAAAAATTTGTAACTTTCATTAACCAATTAAGTGAGTAAAAAAAACTCCTAATCGAAACAAAAGACTGTTTTAATTTGTATGTCATTATAAAATTGGGAATTTAAAAGGAAATACTATGAAAAACACAATCAAAATTGCTGCACTTTTACTGGCTATTGCTGTTGGATATGGGTGTAGTGAGAACCCAACAAGTACACCAGAACAGAAAATAGGTAAGCTGTCAGGTTATAAGATGCCTAACTACGAAAATGTATTTGATGAATACAAATACACTGATTTGGCTGGAATAATTCAGTTGAAGAAAGAAAATGATGATGCTTATCATTTATACTATGATAATGGTTTGTATGACACTGTTGATGCTAAGTATGAGTCTAAATCAATGAAGGCGTTGTTTTACAATGATAATTATGAAGCTTATGATGTAGATATTTTCAAAATGAACTCAAAAGAGTTTGCACAAGTTAAAATGGGCTACTTTGAAGGTAAAAACGATGAGCTGGATTATAGCTACGGAAATGATAACAAGCTTACAGTCCAAAGTGTGGACAATTTCAGCATTTCTGACTTGTCTGTCAAACTTAGTGATGAGGCAAATATTACTAACTTGAAAAGAAATGATGCAATCTCTCAAGCGGATAAGTTTGTGTTAAATTGGACAGGTGGCACGGCTGATTCAAAAGCTGAAATTGAGATATTTTACAATAATATGTGGGATCCTGTTATTGACAACGACACACTAGGGTACGGAATATCTTGGGAGTTAGAAAACTCTGGCTCTGTTGATTTGAAGCCATTCCTACATCAGTTAGGTTACTTCGGCACTTATGATATAAAATTAACTATATACGAGCCACACAAAATAAATACCGACAGTGGCGCTGAAGTTCTGTTAGTTGGTGAATCGAGCCACAAGATTTCTTTTGTGCTAACTAATTAATCCCCATATTACTCCATTTCAGTATTTTTACTTATTTTTGAGGATTGAATAATATTCAATCCTTTTTTATTATATATAACACCGTAATAAATGGAAAAACAAACAAGTATTAGTAGCAAAGTCTCGTTCGAAGGAATAGGGCTACACACTGGAAACAAGAGCACAATCACTTTCTGTCCTGCACCTGCGGACTATGGCTATAAGTTCATCAGAATGGATGCCAATCCCGATTTGGAAATAGAAGCGGTGGTAGAAAATGTTGTAGATTTATCAAGAGGGACTACTCTCGGTATAGATGACATTAAGGTTCACACTGTGGAACACGTATTGGCTGCATTGGTAGGGCTGAGGATTGACAATTGCCGAATAGAGCTTACAAACAACGAACCACCTGTGGGCGACGGTAGCTCCAAGCCGTATGTAGATGTGCTTGACCAAACTGAAATAGTGGAGTTAGATGCCGAAAGGGAATACTTTGAAGTAGAGGAGAACATCCGCTACACTGAGGATGCACGAGGCGTTGACTTAGTTGCTCTTCCTAATCATGATTACAGACTAACTGTGCTTGTTGACTATGCTAATCCAGCTTTGGGTAGCCAACACACTGGTATTTTTGATTTTGAAAAAGAATTTAGAAAAGAATTTGCCCCAGCACGGACATTTTGTTTCTCACATGAGCTATTCGAATTGCACGACCACAACTTAATTAAGGGTGGTAGCTTAGATAGTGCGATAGTGATAGTAGATGAGGATTTGCAAGACGAAAATCTGGACAAGATAAAAGAAATATTTGATTTGAGCGAAAAACCAAAGCGTGGCGAAAGCGGTATATTGGATGACCGTGAGCTCAGGTATAAGAATGAGCCAGCTCGTCACAAATTACTCGATATGATTGGAGACCTTACTTTAGTAGGTGCTCCTATGAAAGCACAGATTATGGCAGCTCGTCCTGGTCACGCTGCAAATATAGAATTAGCAAAGAAATTGAGAGCTATATACTTAAAGCAGAAAGAAGCAAATAAGTATAATATGAAAAAACGCAAGGGTTTCAATCTGGATGTCAATCAGATTATGGAGTTCTTGCCTCACCGCTATCCGTTCTTGTTAGTGGATAGGGTGGTGGAGTTCGACCCGAATGAAAGAAGAATAATGGGTTACAAAAATGTAACTATCAATGAACCGTTTTTCAATGGTCACTTTCCTGGCAAGCCAATAATGCCAGGAGTGCTAATATGTGAAGCAATGGCACAGATTGGTGGACTATGTATGATGTTGGCAGACAATGTTGACCCGAATGAAAAAATAGGTTTGTTCTCTGGCATAAAGAATGCTAAGTTCAGAGCACCAGTTGTTCCTGGCGATCAATTAGTGTTCGAAGTAAAGATAATTAACTCCCGTATGGGTGTTTACTCTTTCGAGGGTAAAGCTTATGTTGACGGTAAGTTAGCGGCAGAATCAGACTTTTCTGCGGCATTAGTAAAAAGATAGAATAAGAATTAAAATATACTAAAATTAAGAATGATACACAGCACAGCAATAATATCAGACAAAGCGAAGATTGGTAAAAATGCAAAAATAGGCCCTTACAGCATAATCGAAGACGACGTTGTAATCGGTGATAATGTTGATATTCACGCTAATGTAGTAATATACAATGGTGCCAGAATTGGTAACAACTGTCGGTTTTTCCCGGGAGCTGTTATCTCTGCTGAACCGCAAGATTTGAAGTATGATAATGAGCCGACTCAGACAATCATTGGTAATGACAATGTAATCAGAGAATGTGCCACAATACATAGAGGCACAACTGCCACTGGTAAAACCGTGCTGGGCGACAACAACTTGATTATGGCCTACTGCCACATTGCTCACGATTGCCACTTAGGTAGTAATATCATAATGTCTAACACTACTCAGCTGGCGGGCCACGTTGCTATAGATGATTGGGTTGTGATTGGTGGTGTTGTTAAAATTACACAATTCTGTACTATTGGTAAGCACACTATGCTAGGTGCAGACTCTAAGATTACAAAAGATGTTGCTCCTTATTGCTTGTTGGGTAGAATACCTGCACAAGTTGAGGGGATAAATAAAGTTGGTCTTAGTAGAAGGGGCTTTACCACTGAAAAAATAAAGGAAATCCAGAATTTCTACAATGTTGTTCTATTTTCTGGAAAAAACAACCGCGATGGAATAGCATACTACAAGAAAAACCATGAAATTTCCGATGAAATCAATGAATGTATTGAATTTATTGAAAGCTCAAAACGTGGTATTCTTAGGTAGTTATAAACTATCTATAGATTTGTTTTAATCAACCGAACGAACCTTTCGTTTCAAACTCCGTACTATTATTAAGAAAAAAATGTTGTCAATCATGAGACGTTTTTCGTGTTCATGTGTCTTTATGAATAGAAGGGTGACAATATTTCAAAAAAATACAAATCTAACGGAGTATCTATATTTTTCATTTTTATTGAATTTATGACAAAAATGTATTATTTTGTGGGCTTTTGGAATTGTGAAAGCTTTATTAATATATTTTAGGCATAATAATTGTCTAACTAATATATGTGGATATATGCTAATACTTATACCTTATGAAGGTAAGTTTAATTAATGATAGATATACGATGCAGACTCCAACTCTCAATGAGCTATCAAAGTTATTAAAAACCAGAGACGCGAAGGACTTTCCCGTAAAGACGGTCGCACCTCGTAAATTAATAGCTTCTTTATTACTGATGACATCGGACGCACTCCTTATTGTGCTTTCCGTACTGGCATCGGTATTTATTCGCAATTTATTTTTCACACCTGCGGCACCTTACGATATGTATTTGAGTGTGCTGCCAGTGATTGTACCACTATTTATGATGGCGTTTTACGCCCGTGGGCTCTATCCGGGCTTTGGGATTGATGTGATAGATGAGATAAGAAACATCTTCTACACTAGTTCCATTATCTATGGACTTATGGCCGGGCTGACGTTTTTCATCAATGATTTTTGGGACTTCTCTCGCTTGTCATTCATGATGTCGTGGGCTATCACCTTCTTGACTGTACCACTTGGTCGTTCATTCATCAAAAAGATGTTTTGCGATAAGTCTTGGTGGGGCATTCCAGTTATAATTATTGGTGCTGGTAATGCTGGTAAAGAAGTGATTATGTCACTTCGCAAACACAAAAAACTTGGACTAAGACCAATAGTCGCTGTTGATGACAATGTTGACACTTGGGGTTATATTGAAGGAATACCAGTGATTGGTGGGCTGGACGTAATACCCGATTTGCAGAAAAAACTGAAAGTAGAGCAGTCAATAATTGCTATGCCTAAGGTGCAATCGGAAGTACAAAGAAAGATAATTATGAAGTATTCTAAGCACTTCGAGAATACTATTGTCATACCGAATCTATTTGGTATATCAACTCTTTGGGTTTCGACTAAGGAGTTTGGTGGCTTACTCGGATTGGAAGTGAAGCAAACACTAATGAAAAGAAGTGCAAGAATACAGAAGCGTTTGTTTGATATCACCCTTTCGTCTATGCTTACGTTAATGGCACTCCCTGTTATTGGAGTAGTTTCAGCACTGATATGGTTGGATTCCAAAGGGAAAATACTATTCAAGCAAACAAGAATGGGTATTCACGATGGCAGATTCAAGATTGTCAAATTCCGTACTATGCACACAGATGCAGAGGAAAGATTAGACGAATTGCTCGAGAAGAACCCGGAATTAAAAGCAGAATACGAGATATATCATAAACTCAATGACGACCCTCGTCTGACGAGAATTGGTAAATTCCTACGTAAGTTTAGTTTAGATGAGCTACCACAATTTTGGAATGTGGTAAAGGGCGAAATGTCACTAATTGGCCCAAGAGCTTATATCCCATGGGAAAAAATTAAGATGGGTGGCAACGACGAGATGATACTTCAAGTGAAGCCGGGCATTAGTGGGCTGTGGCAAGTTACTGACAGAAACGAGAGTAGCTTTGAAGAAAGAATAATGATTGATATTTATTACATCCGTAACTGGTCTATGTTCTTAGACCTATATATATTAGCGAGAACTATCAGCGTTGTCTTCAGTGGCAAAGGTGGGTAGTTGTGTGCGATTTTTGATTGTTTTACTCCTTTCATCATCTATTATTCTAGATGCTCAAGTCAATGGACCACCCCCTGTAAAGTATAGTATTGAAGATTATAAGTCGAGTATGATTTTTGAGCCACTTATTGCAAACCCTTACGAAGCAAGAATTGGTTTTATAGGTCAACCAAGCGAAGAAAGATTAAGAATGGATATTGGTGCTTCTTTCGATTTGTTTGACTTGGGTGAAAACTCAACTTTTGGTGCAGATCTGATGACCTACACCCGCCTAAGAAGTGAAGGACGTTTCAAATTCCCTGTAGAGACCACTGATTATTATTTTGGTGTGAACTCTGCTTTTACTTTTGAAGACAAACCAATATTCGGCAATTTATTTTATGGTACTGAGCAGCTGAGATTGCGGTTAGCGCATATATCATCACACTTGATTGATGGCTACACTATTGACAATGAATTTATTTCCGATCCGTTTGTATATAGTAGAGAATTTCTTGAAGTAATATATAGAGTAAATGCCTTTTCGAGGTGGAGTTACAGGAAAGTTTCACCCTATATTGGAGTGAATTATGTATTCTCAAAAATTCCCAAAGACATACAACCAATTGAATTAATATCAGGTATAGAATATACTGAAAGATTATCGGAAAGTATGGACTTTGAAATGGGCTACAACTTCTCTCTCCGTGGGTTTAATGATACTTATTATGGTGTTTCGAATGCACAAGCAGGAATTAAATACAACTTTAATAAAAACAGAGCAATATTCGTTGGAATTTATGTTCATAATGGATTAAGTATGCACGGAATGTTTTTTAATCAAAAAGATTCTTATATTGGTATCGGAACACAAGTGTATTATTTCTAAAAAAAATAGGAAAATGGAAAAATGGCAAAAAGTTTAAATAGAGTTTCGCTTTTAGGAAACTTGGGTAGAGACCCAGAAATTAGAACTACTCCACAAGGTAAACAACTTTGCACCTTGAATTTGGCAACTACTGAAAGTTACAAAGATAAGTCTGGTAACTGGCAAGACACAACAGATTGGCACAGAGTAGTAATGTGGGATTATTTGGCTGAAAGAGCTGGCAAATACCTAAGCAAAGGTAGCAAGGTTTTAGTAGAAGGTAAATTAAAAACTCGTTCGTATGAAGATAAAGATGGCACTACTAAGTATATAACAGAAGTATTAGGTAGAGATTTAATTCTTTTAGATCCTCCTCCAAGTCGCGGCGGTGGTGGTGGCTCACAAGGTGGCCCATCTCACGCAGGCGACCAACAACCAAACTATGATAGCTTCCAAGACAAAGATAGTAGTGATGAATTTGACGACGATGTACCGTTCTAACTAATATGAAAAAACTACTTCTATTTGACATAGATGGTACAATATTGAACATGAGAAAGGGAGTGTCAAAGAATATATTCATTGACACTTTTTTTGATATTTACGATAAAAAACTTGCTATTGAGCAAATGCCAGTCTTCTCTGGAAATACTGACTTGCAGATATTGCAATCTATGGCAGAGGCAGTTGGTTTAGATGGGGATTTGATTGCCCCAAAGTTAGATGACTTTTGGCAGCTTAAGCTAACAAGATTCAAAGAGTACTGCACCCCTGATTATATAGATTTGATTCCTGGTGTGGACTTGCTAATCTCAGATTTGAAGAAGGGCGATGAGTACGAGATTGCTCTACTCACGGGCAATTCGGAGCTGAATGCCAAGCAGAAGCTGTCTTCGCATAAGTTGGATTGTTATTTCAGCTGTGGTGCTTATGGTTGCGACAGTCCAGTTAGAAGTGATTTGCCACCGCTGGCAATTGACAGGGTAAACAGCTTTGCAAAACAAAAATTATATGATTTTGAAAATTCTATCATCATTGGCGATACTCTTGCTGACATAAAAGCAGCCAAAGATAATGGTATGAACGTAATGATAGTAGCGGACAATGAGAATTTTGATTTATTTCGCGAAAATAAGTCAGATTCATTAGTCAATGATTTTACTGATATGGATTATTTTTACTCAGAAATAGAAAGGATAAGCAGCAAATGAAAAAGATAATAATAGCATTGGATGGGCCTGCTGGGTCTGGTAAAACTACTACTGCAAGGGAAGTAGCTAAACGTCTCGAATATATCTATATAGACACTGGAGCAATGTACAGAGCTGCAACGCTTGCCTTTCTGAGGACTGGTGAAGATATAGAGGGATTCGATTTTGATAAGCTGATGAGTGAAATCAAAATAGAACTGCAACCGAGCGATGCTGGGCAGATGACATTGCTAAACGGTGAAAATGTTAGCAAGGAAATAAGAACAGCGGAAGTAACTAAAACTGCGAGTCCTGTTGCCGCTGTTGGAATAGTAAGAGAAAAATTAGTTGATCAGCAAAGGGAATTGGGCAAAGCTGGTGGCGTTGTTATGGATGGCCGTGACATCGGTACTGTTGTATTCCCCAATGCAGATTTGAAGCTTTATATGCATGCTTCTATCGAGGCGAGAGCAGAAAGAAGAACAATAGAACTACTAGCAGCAGGCGAAAATGTGACTAAAGAAGAAGTCGCAAAAAGAATAGCCGACCGTGATGAATTTGATAGCAACCGTGAGATTAGCCCACTTCGTAAAGCTGACGATGCCAAAGTGATAGACACTTCGGACATAACAATAGAGCAGCAGACAAATTTGGTTATTTCTTTAGCAAATGATATTATTAACTCATAAATTTGCAATAGTTAAAGGCAACTTTACGTCAAAAAAGAAAAAATAGAGTATAAAAATGCAAGTAAAAATTGATAATTCAGCTGGCTTTTGTTGGGGAGTAGTCCGCACAATAAAGATAACTGAAGAGACATTAGCAGGAGCTGACAAAGATGAGCAAGTTTATGTGCTTGGTCATATAATTCATAACCCCAAAGAGATAGAAAGATTAGAGGCAAAAGGCCTAAAGACTATCGACCATTTGGGAATAGAAGAATTAGCTAAAACTGATGAAAAAGCTACTGTACTTATTCGTGCACACGGAGAACCGCCAACTACTTTCCAAAGAGCTGAAGAGCTTGGGGTTAAGTTAGTTGATGCTACTTGTCCGCTTGTTACTGGTCTTCAGAACAGAGTAAAGCGTTACTATGACAAAGGTTACCAAGTAGTGATATATGGAAAGCCGAATCACGCTGAGGTAATAGGACTAAGGGGTATGGTGAATGACAATTGTGTTATCATACTTAGCCCAGAAGAAGCATTAGAGAAAGTTGATTTTACTCGTCCAACTGTATTGTTTTCACAAACAACTATGGAAAAATCTACTTATCATGATATTCGCGAAGTGATTGAAACAAAGGTAAGAAACTTTGTGGAAGGTGGTGAGACGAAGGATCATTTCCAATTCAAAAACTCACTATGCAAAGAAGTGTGGGGAAGAGACGAAGAAGTAGTTCAATTCGCAAAAGACAATGATATAGTAATCTTTGTTGCTGGAAGAAATTCATCGAATGGTAAGAGCTTGTTCAAACACATGAAGCAATTCAATCCGAACATGTACTATATAGAAGACGTAAAAGAAATCGATTGGGATTGGTTTGGCGATAGCGAGCTGGTTGGTATAACTGGAGCGACTTCAACTCCACAATGGTATTTGGACAAAGTAAAAGCTAAGATAGAGGAATGGCACAGCAGTAAGGAAGCTGTTGGGGTATAGGGTGGTGTTGTTGAAGAAAATAATGTATATATATTTATTCTCAATAATATTAATTAGTTGTGAAAATGGAACAGATTGTTGTTTGGTTAGAGAAGATTTAATAGAAATAGTTAATGAAACAACAATAAATGGTGAAAGCAACTTTATTGAAAAACAATCAGTAAATGTATACTTTAATAGTCAAACTTCTGGTAGTAATGTTGATTCAGTTTTAATCAACGGTAATAGATTAATAAAAAAAAGTAATAATTACTTTAAATTGGATGAAAGTATTGTAATTACTGGTGATATAGATTTTAAAGTTTACAATTATTTGAATCACAACATTGACACTATTATTCAACGAAATGAATCTATAAAATTCCTAAATCTAAATAGCGGGGACACTATTTCGAAGAGCAATTTGCCAGATGTAAGGTTTAATCATGAAGAATACGGCATTTATAGATATGAAATAACAACTGATTTAGACCCTGAAAATCCTAATTATGTTGTTGAAACCTATGATTTAAACGATGATAATGAAGGAGAAATAGCCTGGTCAGAAAAATCATTTAATAAGTTCCCTTCGAATAATTTTTATATTATTGCATTAGAAGCTAATAGATCTAAATCAATTCACTTAGATTTTACAGGAATTCATAATTATAGCAAATACGTTTACTACATCAAATTCTACCTTACAGATTAGTTAATAGTACTTCTTAACTCCTCTGCTATAACTCTTACTTTGTTTGAATTCCAATGAGTGTCATCTAATTGATAGAGCAAGTTGTTAGAGTACTCTCTTTCACGATTGAAAATTTCTAAGGTGTTGACTATGTTGACACCTTTTTTTATTAGTATTTCCGAAAGTTGATTTATAAATTCTTGCTTATAGAATTGTATAAAGTTTATAATTAATTTGCTATTTTTGTTGAGTGTCATAAAAACAAACCCCCAAATATATGAGCGATCCGATAAAACACGAATGTGGTATAGTTCTACTTAGATTGTTAAAACCAATGTCATATTATATTGAAAAATATGGCAGCCCATACTACGGTATAAATAAGATGTATTTGCTAATGCAAAAGCAACACAACCGTGGTCAAGACGGAGCTGGCTTTGTAAGCGTTAAGTTTGACCCAGAACCTGGTGAGAATTATATTTTCAGAAGGCGGTCGGTAGAAAACCAACCACTCCAAGATATATTTGGCAAAATATCGAAAAAGATAAACAAGAAGATAAAAGAGAATCCGAAGTACGAAGCAGATATGGATTTGGCTGCCGAGGAATTGCCTTATGTAGGCAATGTCTATATGGGACACCTTCGCTACGGCACTTATGGTAAGAATAAAATAGCTAACTGCCACCCATTCCTCAGAGCTAACAACTGGATGCACAAGAACCTGATGATGGCGGGTAATTTCAATATGACTAATGTCGATGAGCTTTTTGAAACGCTTATAAACTTGGGTCAGCATCCGAAAGAGAAAGCGGACACTGTAACAGTATTAGAAAGAACGGGACACTTTTTAGATGTAGAAGTGAACAAACTTTGGAATGACTTGAAAAAGGAAGGAGTGAGCAAAAAAGACGCTTCTCCTATTATTGAGAGAGATTTAGATATAGCAAATATGCTTCGTCGTTCCGCAAAAAAATGGGATGGTGGTTATACAATTGGTGGTATAGTTGGCCACGGCGATGCTTTTGTAGTCCGCGACCCTAACGGTATTAGACCTTGTTATTACTACATCAATGACGAAATGGCTGTTATTACATCAGAAAGGCCAGTTATTCAAACGGCTTTCAAAGTTGGATATAATGATATAAAAGAGTTAGATCCAGGAAAGGCGATAATAATTAAGAAAGACGGTGATATTAGCTTTGATCAAATACGCGAGCCGAAGGAAAAGCTTTCTTGCTCATTTGAGAGAATATACTTCTCTCGTGGTAATGACAAAGATATTTACAATGAGCGATTGAAATTAGGTAAGCTTATTAGCCGCCAAGTGCTAACGACAATTGCTGGTGATTTGGACAATACTGTTTTCTCATTTATCCCGAATACAGCGGAAGTTGCTTTCTATGGCTTACTAAAAGGAGTGGAAAACTACCAGAAACGAATACAGATAGATGAGATAAAAGAAAGCAATGGCGACCTTTCTGATGAGAAGTTAGAAGAAATATTAGAAAAACGTGTAAGATTAGAAAAAATAGCTATTAAAGATGCTAAACTAAGGACCTTTATTACTTCCGACAATTCGCGCGATGACTTGGTGTCTCACGTTTACGACGTGACTTATGGAACTGTAAAACCTACTGACACATTGGTTGTCCTCGACGATAGTATAGTAAGAGGGACAACGCTACAAAAAAGCATCATTAGAATACTCGATACTCTAAACCCTAAGAAAATTGTTGTTGTATCGTCAGCACCACAGATAAGATATCCCGATTGCTATGGTATAGATATGGCAAAATTGGGTGACTTTATCGCTTTCAGAGCTGCTATAGAATTGCTCAAAGAATCTGGTAATGAGAATGTAATAGAAGAGGTTTATGCAAAATGTAAAGCTTCGCTCGAGTTAGAAGAATATGACAATATCAATTATGTGAAAGGAATCTATGACCTATTCACTGCTGAGGAAGTTTCTGCTAAGGTTGCTCAGATGATAAGAGAAGAAAATATAAAAGCCGAAGTAGAAGTTATATTCCAAACTATTGACAATCTTCATATAGCGTGTCCTGATAATTTGGGAGACTGGTATTTCAGTGGTGATTACCCTACGGCAAGTGGTATGAGAGTCGTGAATAGAGCTTTCATCAATTATTATGAAGGAAAGAACGTAAGGGCTTACTAATGGACAATACCAAGGTTGGACATAATTTTGAATCACTCGCTGAAAAATATTTAGAAAGCGAGGGGTACACGATTGTAAAACGGAATTTTCACTATGGTAAGTTAGGCGAGATAGATATAATTGCCGAGAAGAATGGCATACTTGTCTTTTGCGAAGTGAAAGGAAGAAACAACAATAATTATGGAACAGCAATCGAGTCAGTTAGTTACAGCAAACAAATGAAACTAAGAAAGACGGCAGAGGGGTATTTGTTGATTAACAAAATTACAGACCGAGATTGCCGTATGGACTTGATTGCCATAGACATAATTAACAACAAGCCACAAATAACCCACTTAGAAAATGCTTTTTAGAAAGTATATATTATTAATTACCATTTTTGTTATTACATTTACTTCTCTGAATGCAGCAAAATTCCCTAAGCACCAGCTGGGAATTACTTTATCAACTATTTCAGGCACTGGATTGGGCTATATGTTGGAGTTAGACAGATGGAACTCTCTGAAGTTTACTTTTATGCCGTTTTATTCTGGAGATGAGCCACAGAAGAACGATAACCTATCGTTGATAGGTGGGGTAGAATATCACAAAAATTTATATCGTGATTTTGAGAATAAAGTTTATATTTTTGGTGCGGCAAGTATTTGGTATTTCGAGCAACATGAGTCATTCATAATTAATCCTAATATGGACTTTGAGACCGAAATAACTGAATTTGACAAAGATGTTTATCACAATTTAGGTCTCGGTGTTGGGTATATTTACAACTTAAACAATGTAGTGAGTTTTGACTTCAACTTAGGTCTGCAATACCAAATAAGCACAAACAACTCTTACTACAATTTCTTAGAGCGGTTAGAAAGCGGTGAGGGCTCATTCTTTGGGCTGGGTGGTGGAGTTGGTATCCTTTTCCATCTCTAATTGAGCATTGTCAACCGAGTCAATCTCCCTTATAACTTCCGATGTGTGATTCCTGATAGAATCAATCAATCTGCCCAATCGCTTTGGGTCTTCTTTTGACAATTCCAGATAAGTTTTTCTGAACTCTGGCTCTGTCATTCCGTGTTCTGCTAATACCTTGTTTACTTCCTCTGTGCCTTTTTCTCTGTCTGTAGTGCTTTCTCTAGCAATCAGAACTTCGGTGTAAATATCTAAGAATTTCTTGTCATCAATCGAGCTTTCTTGCCCACAAGATGATAGTATAAGTAGTGATATTATTATTAGTATGTATTTCATAGTGCAAATATAATTAATAATTATGAATAGAAATAAAAAAAGCCGAGAAGTCAATGAAGACATTCTCGGCTTTGTAAATTATAATCTAGTACTAATCTAAATTAGATACTCTGTAATCATTTGATTACTTAATAACACTAACTTGAATAGTTTCTACTCTGTCAGCAATTCTTAAAGTAACGAAGTAAGAACCAGACGTTAGGTTCATATCGTTAGAATTGATAGTTGCTACAACTGTTTGGTTAGCAGTAACGATGTTGCTGTAAATATTAGCAACAGTGTTACCCATCATATCAGTCATAGTCAAAGTAGCTTGACCACTAATTTCAGAAGTGAATTTGATAGTAGAATTACCAATAACTGGGTTAGGATAGTTTTGCTCTAAACCTAATCCATTGTCAGCAGCAACTGAAGTAGCAACTGTTTTAGGAGTAACTTCTAACGTCGCAGTATTTGAAACAACTTCGCCACAATCGTTAGAAACAGTAACCACATACTCACCAGCATCATCTGCAGTAGCTGAAGCTATTTCGTAAGTTTCCATATTGTTGTTTAAGTCAATACCGTCTTTCATCCATGTGTGAGTTAAATTCTCACCGTCGGCTGCAACTAATAAAATAACTGTCGTTTCTTCTTCAACTGAATAAACAGCTAACAAATTAGCAGTAATCATTGGAACAGTTTTCCAAGTAATCATAGCAGAAGGAGTAGTAACAACAGAGTTGTTAGGATATCCTTCTGGGTAAATCATACATGTGTACTCTTCAGTTCCATCA
>JAXMOE010000013.1:0-34168 GCA_034670025.1 Chlorobiota bacterium | reverse complement strand
GTCTCTATTTGATCCATCCCACAAAGTTGACCAATTTTTTTTAGATTTCTATTAATTACTTTTCTGTCATATCTACTTTCATACAGTTCTTTTAATTTATTAATCATGACTATCATATTATCGTTGATATAAAGTGATACCCTTTTTCCTGTTTTTACTTGAAACTTACTAATTTTATTGCTGTTCACTGTATGGTTTTTGATTACGTCTATCAAATCTGAATATCTTAATCCAATATGGCAATTGACTATCATAAACATTCTCGAAAATTCCATTTCTTTATTTTCTACTTTCAAATCATATAATCTCTTTACTTCATCTTCTGTTAGAGCAATAGAGAACAAGGCTTCATTTTTTAAGGTTTTAAATTTCTGATACTCGTCATTATTGTGGTACTTCTTTTGGTGCGACCATTTCATAAAAGTTTTAATTTTTGTAACATTAGTGCCAATTGTATTGTCGCTGTTTTCCTTCTCTTGTCTTAAATAGTCAATGAAGCTGTGAATGAAATCTACATCAATATCATCAAAGTTTAAGCTCTGCTTTGTATGTTTCATATAGCGAATAAGCTTATTTCTAGTGTTAATATAACTATCTATAGTTTTCTTAGCTGGCTTTTTCCCATCGGGTCTGTACTTTTCAATAAACAGATTAAACACGTCAATTAAATTTTGATTCTTTAAATCTTCGCTTACACCATTGTTAATGATATAAGCTATTTCTGTTTTCATTACATTCTTTGAAACACTTTTATTAAAGTCTAATTTTTCATTATATTTACTTATAACAGAAGATTCTAATTCATGCAAGTATGAATTAAAAATAAGAGCATTTGGGTGGTTAGGTTTTAATCTATATCGGTCTCCGTCCCAAAATTCTGTTTCTACTGAATGACCAATGTTCTTTTGGATTCTATTCCCGTCCCAAGTTACAGACATTTGAACTGGAGAAACATCTTTGCTTCTTGTGATTAAATTGTATTTTACTCGCATCATAATGAAACCTATTAATTTATTATTTCTATATGATACGAATAAATCAACAAAAAAGTTATAACATAATGCTTAACAAAAATAGAAAATACTATGAAATATTATGAATGGTTTTGAACGATAGAACAAACAATAATTAGTTATTATACAGCTACTTAGAACTAGTATGAATACCATTGAACGAAGTTGAAAAATTCAATACCTACTCCGCCAGCGGAGGAAATCCCTCCACAGGAGTGGAAATTTTATTTTTTACTTATCCACCGGTGTTTCTACTATTATTTCCACTGTTCTGTTGTACATTCTGCCTTCGGGCAAGTTGTTGTTATATAGCTCTATTTTCTCGCCATAGCCCTTACTTAGGGCTTTGCTATTGTTCAGGGCATTGCTTGCACTTGTTGCTCTCTTTTCCGACAGGTTTTCGTTCAGCTGCTCGTCGCCCATTCTGTCTGTGTAACCTTTTATTCTTATGGTTGAGCTGTCCTCTATTTTTGACTTTATTAAGCTAATTATCTCTTCATTTCTGCCAGATATTTCGGCACTGTTGAAATCAAATAATATTAGGTTAAATTTATCTATTCGCTCGTCATCTACTTTGTTCACTAATTTTTCTGATAGCTTTATCATATTCATCGGTAGCTGTGAGCTAACTTCTGCTGACTCACCGCCCTTCATTACTACTAACTTGTAGTCGAGAGGACTGTCAAACCTTGGTACCGATGTTTGCTCTTGCTCCAAGTTCCAATCTATATGACTTGGTATAGGCCCATCACCGGAATATTCTTTAAGCTGTTTACCGTCTTGGCTCACAATTACTTTCCAGCTATCATACTTTTCTGTACCCCTATAGTTAGTCATGAATCTTAGCGAAGGCGGGTCTGCTTTTCTAAGAGTATCCTTTGCTTTTACTATGTCCAATATTGCATCATTCGAGCTATATATTTCAACTCTTCTGTTTTCAGCATTTCCATCTTCTACTTTTGTATTCGAAGCATTCTCAGGTAAATTCCTTGCCTCAGTGATTATTCTACTTGCCTCTATACCCAATGAATTAACTAAGTATTTTTTCACTTCATCTGCCCTATTTTGTGAGAGAGTGGTGTTGCCTTCTTCTTCACTACTATTTGAATTAGTGCCCACTAATCTTAAATTTGCTGTGGAGTTGTCAACCATTCTCTTACCGACAATATTGAGTAAATTGTAATAGACATCCAATGTTTCATCATTGATAAGTGAATTTTCAGAAAACTCTTCTAACTCAGAATATTGAGTATATCTATTAGGTATTTTACTACTATTGTGATCGAAGAAAACGTAAGGAAGAAGTGGGTGAATAACATCACTTATGAACTCCTCTACCCTCATAGTAGCAACAGATGTAAGCTGACCATCATAATCAATTCCCTTTGCTGATATAGTAAAGTTATTGCTGTTGAATCTCGAAGCCCAATCGCTTTCTGTGTTGCTATCAGCTAAGTTTGGGTCAATAACCTGTTTCACATACTCTTGATTTATAGTGGTCATAATATATTTATTATCACCTTCGATTTTTTCTTTGTCAGACACCTTAGTGTCTAACAGTAACACCTGTGGGTTGGCTTCAACAATTTGCTCTGTTGTATCACGAACTATAATTGTATCGCGGATAATTTCCCATTCCTTGCTCTCTTGTGGAACATATTTGAATGCAATGCCACCCTTTAGTTCATTGATAGTCCAGTCAACTGAGTTAACTACATTAGAGAATGCAAAATTAAAATTAACCTCGGGCATCAGTCTTATAGAGTTATCGCTATTGAGTGGCAGTTCGTAGCCAATGCCAGTGGCAAGGAATAATCGCATAGAATTTTGGTCTGGTATGTCTCCATCAGATTCATTTCTCGTGCGGCTACCAGTATCAAAGCCATCGTCATCTATGAAAGTTCCTCTGTCAGAAGGGTTAGTTATAGTTTCTACTTGCTCATAAGCAGCATTAATAACATTGCCAAAACCCAGTCCAGCAGTTATGTTTAAATTTGGAAGTAAGCGATATCCAGCCATAATCCTGGCAGTCACGGCTTGTATATCAGAGTTGACAGTATGGGTAAACTCACCATCAACATCAAAATTATCTACTATTATTGTCGTTGGTTCTGTGCTGCTTAGCTCACCACTTAGGTCGGTGTAACCTAACCGTGCGGATAAGAAAAAATCACTTGTCATGTCCATTTCGAACAAAGCACCAAGAGAAAGACCAAGTCCTTCGCCTGATTCAAAATTTGGACAACAGTTCGGTACACCAGGCAAAGCACGGAAGTCTGCGGTGTGCATATTCATTCCATAATTGGCATAAATCCCAAACTTTTGGTCTTGTGATTGTAGGTTAGCAATTCCAATTAGCAGTAAGATAGAGGTAATAGTATAACGGTACATCAAAATAAGTATTCCTATATTTCATATTTTAAGATATTTATAATAAGAATTTTTGAGGGTTTGTGCAATTTTAGAGTGTGGCATCGACTTTTTTATCTAATACTTCTCATACCAATTAAACTTTTTCTCTATTATCTCTTCTTTCGTTTTCTCCAAATATTCCAAAAATGCCCTCGCTGCAGGAGAATGATTTTTCCCTTTCAACCATATTAATTGCCAATTAGTTTCAATAGGAGTGCCTTTAATATCTATTATTTTCAAAGTTCCGTTCTGGATTTCATTTTTCAAGCCTATTACTGGCATAAATGAGTACCCCATTCCGGCCAATATCGCCTGCTTTACTGCTTCGTTTGAAGTTAGCTGCATATTTTTCACAATTGGGATATTATTTTTCATAATAAATGCTTCCATAGTTTGCCTGGTGCCTGAACCGCTTTCTCTGTAGATTATTGGTCGTTCATTAAAGAATTTGTGCAATCCCTTTTTCGATTTTATTTCTACTTTATCGGCACCAACCAAATATAATTTATTTTTGAGAAGCGGCAAAGTTTCTATATTCAAATGATCTGGCACAATAGAAACAAGGGAGAAATCTACTTCATTGTCCTCTAAGCTCTTTACTACGCTATTCTTATTGGTCACATCCATATCAATATGAACTCCTTTGTTGTTATTAGCAAAATCAGACAAGAAATAGGGCATAACATACTTACCAGTAGATACAACAGACATTTTCAACTTACCTGTTAGTTCACCTTTGTAAGCCAAATTCAAATCATTTATTTCTTCTAATCTGGAGATAACTAATTCAGCTTTTTGAGCAATTTCTTCACCGAATGGTGTTATATATAGCTGCCTACCTACTACTTCAGTTAGTGGTATTTCAAATTGTTTTTGAAAGTTTTTGAGCTGTATTGACACAGCTGGTTGGGTAATGTGTAATTCCTCTGCCGCCTTAGTAATACTAAGTGTTTGGCAGACTTTAAGAAAGAGTTGGAGTTGTGATAAAGTATAATTCATAAATTTCTTTTATATATAATATAACAAATATAAATAAAAACTTATGAATTATCTTATATAGTTTTGCACTATACTTTTTGAAACAATGAGAGGAAATGTTTAGAAAATGGATAGAATAACAATAGCGAAAGGCGACGGCATAGGTCCAGAGATAATGGACGCTACTTTAAAAATTTTACACGAAGCAGGTGCTGAGCTTGAGTTTGATGAAATAGAAATAGGCGAGAAGGTTTACAAAAGTGGAAACACTACCGGAATTTCCAAAGAAGCTTGGGATTCAATTAAGAAAAACAAAGTATTTTTGAAAGCACCAATAACTACTCCACAAGGTGGCGGATATAAGAGCTTGAATGTATCAACTCGTAAGTTCTTATCTCTATTTGCTAATGTAAGGCCTTGTAGAAGCTACAGCCCTTATGTAAAAACTAAGCACCCAGAGATGGATGTAGTTATCATCAGAGAGAACGAAGAAGACACTTATGGTGGCATAGAACACAGACAAACAGACGAAGTTGTACAATGTCTGAAATTAATAAGCAGACCTGGTTGCGAAAAAATAGTTAGATACGCATTCGAATATGCTAAACAAAACAAGCGCAACAAAGTCACTTGTTTCACAAAGGACAATATTATGAAGCAAACCGATGGATTGTTTCATCAGGTATTCAACGAGATAGCCGAAGAGTATCCCGAAATAGAAAACGAACACATGATTGTTGACATAGGAGCAGCTAAAGTTGCGGATACTCCCGAAGATTTTGACGTAATTGTACTGCCGAATCTATATGGAGATATAATCTCTGATATAGCTGCACAAATTTCTGGTTCTGTAGGGTTAGCCGGGTCTTCTAATATTGGATTAGAATGTTCAATGTTTGAAGCAATACACGGGTCGGCACCAGACATAGCAGCTCAAAACATAGCAAACCCTTCTGGGTTGCTCAATGGAGCAATAATGATGCTCAATCACTTAGGTCAAAATAAAGTAGCAGAAAACATATATAATGCTTGGTTAAAAACAATAGAGCAAGGAATACATACAGCAGACATATATAATGAATCAACTAGCAAAAAATTAGTAGGCACCGAAGAGTTTGCCCAAGCTGTGATTGAGAACTTAGGTGAAATGCCATCAACACTCAAAGCGGCTGACTTTGGTGGAATTTCCCAAATCAAAATTAAAGATTATGTAAGGCAAGAGCCACAAGACAAAGTGCTTCACGGTGTGGACGTGTTTGTTCATTGGGAAGGAAGTGATGCTTCGGAACTGGCAATAAAACTACAACAGATTGACACTGAAGATTACAAATTAGAAATGATAACTAACAGAGGGATATTAGTTTGGCCCAATGGTTTCGACGAGACATTTTGTACTGACCATTGGAGATGTAGATTCACTACCAAAGGTAATCAAGCTATGGGAAAAAAACACATAGTAGAAATTATAGGCAGTGCAATTGACTTAGACATAGACACAATAAAAACAGAAAATCTTTACATGTTTAACGGTATAAAGTCCTATTCATTAGGACAGGGGCAATAACACAATGAACTTATCAAAACTAGAAATACTAAAATTATTAGCAGCAAGTATTTGTTTAATAGCAGCTACAACTGCTGGTTTAAAAGCAATGTTAACAGGAGACACAATAGGATATAAACCATTCTTATCAGGGTTAATCTTCGGTGGAATATTATTATTCAACATTTTTCAAAATTATAAAAAAGAGGTATCGCAATGAGTAACATTAGTTTAATTAACAGTAGTTTTTCAGCTAAAGAAGCAAAGCAAGTATTAGTAAGTCTTTTGGATTACAAGATTCAGTTTCATCATAGAAAAATTTTAAGTTCTTATGAAAAATATGGGACAGAAGATGAATACTCAAAAAACAGAATAGTTCAGTTGAAAGAAGAAAGAGCAAAAGTAGAGGAATTACTTGATAATAGTGATTTCGAAAACTGTACTATTGCATTAGAGTCTGAAGTATCAATCAAAGTATTGGAAAATGCTTAAAATATGGATTTAGCACTTCTGATTGACAATTTGACTAACCCAGCGCTATTGTTTTTTATATTAGGAATATTAGCAGTCTGTGTAAAAAGTGATTTAGAAATACCCCCAAGTTCTTCCAAATTTATTTCGCTTTATCTTTTGTTTTCCATAGGATTCAAGGGAGGGCAAGAGCTGTCGCACGAGGCATTTTCATTAGAAATAATGTTTTCTATGTTCTTCGGAGTTGCAATAGCGTTACTGATTCCAGTTTACAGTTTTTTCATATTAAGAAAAAGACTAAGCGTTTATGACTCAGTTGCCCTTTCTGCTGCCTATGGCTCAGTTAGTGCTGTTACATTTGTCACAGCTGCCTCCTATTTGGAAACTATGGGTCTTAATTTACACGGTCACATGGTAGCAATGATGGCACTTATGGAATCTCCTGCTATTATAGCTGGGTTAGTTTTACTTTTTTTGTTTAACAAGAAGAACAAAACTAAGATGAGTCTAGCAAATGTTCTAAAACACTCACTCACTAACGGGAGTGTGTTGCTAATAATAGGTAGTCTGGTAGTTGGGTTTATGGCTGACGCAAAACAAGCAGAAGGAATTAAGCCATTTACTGATGATATATTCAAAGGATTTTTGGCAATATTCTTATTAGATATGGGAATAATTAGTGGAAGAAAACTGAACTCTCTAATCAAAAAAGGATGGTTCCCATTTGCATTTGCTATAGTAATGCCACTAATAAACGGAATTACAATAGGATTGCTTAGTTCAGTTGTAACAGATGATATTTCTAATAGGTTTATGTTTGCGATATTGGCGGCAAGTGCATCGTATATAGCAGTTCCAGCAGCGATGAAAATTACTGTACCCAAAGCTAACCCTGGATTTTATTTACCTATGGCTTTGGCAGTAACTTTTCCCGTAAATATTACAATAGGTATGCCAATATACTTCACAGTCGTGCAGTTGGTGTAGCAAATTATTATAAAGTGGGAGTTGATTTAATCTCTCACTTTTTTACTTCCTACTCACAACTCTTTGTAATTTAAAGCTACCACTATTATTGCTCGCAACTAATTGAACCACGTAGTTACCAACGGATAGATTTTCGCTTTCTAACTCTAAATCTATGGAATAATTCCCCTTTGAATAAGTGCCTTTCTCGACTGATAGAATCTTTTTTCCTTGCATGTCCCATAGCTCAATTCTTATTGCAGAATGTTGTTTCAATTGGAATGGTACACTCAGCTTTTTATCAAATGGGTTTGGATATATTTCTTTTAGCTCAACCACATTAGCAGTTTGTCTTTCTTCATATCCGACATTGGTCTTAGTGCTACCGTCCACTGCTACTTGCAAGAATGAATTATACTCACTTCCATTTTTTTCTAAAGTTGCAACCTGATGTTCCGCCCCATCTGCAAAAGAAAAGTCTTGAGACAATCCAACGGGGTCGCTCGAAGTTCCATATATCTCACTATTAGCTGCATAGAGCTGGTTTTTCTCAGCAACAGGGAATGTAAATTGTGATACCGCCGAATAGGAAGAACTAACATATACCTGAAAATGAATGTGGCATATTCTACCAGGGTAAATCCCAGGAAATGCTGTTATGAATTCTACCTCGCCATTAGCATCGGCAATCTGGTAACCCCTTAGGTGAGTATCTTCCGTGTTGCCTTGGTTGCTTCCTGTGTTATACCCAGAGTAAACCCCATCCTTGTCGCATTGCCATATATTAACCCTAACATTTGGCAGAGGAGTACAGCCATCTACATCAACAATCCTCATTTTCATATTAAGCTTCACACCTTGCTCATTCTCACGAATGTCCCTTCGGAAAAAGAAGCTATTCTCTCCCAAATCGAGCGGAAAAGGACCAGCGGTTTCTGATGGTATTAGCACACAGTCTTCAGTGGGTGTAACTGGGTTCGCTTTGTCGTTTGCCTTAAGTGGTAAACTTAGTCCTGCCCCAAGTAATCCAACGGATTTGAGGAAGTTTTTTCTATTCATTTGATTTTCTGTTTATTGTTTTCATGAACTTACGAAATTTTTATTAAAATTATATGCAATCTATTTGCTGATTATGTAACTTCGCTATTATTATTTACTAGAATTTTCGAATAAAGGATCCCAATGCGTATAAAAGTTATAATAGCTACTTTTGTTAGTTTCATTCTAATTGGCTGCGAATCGGAAAACAAGCTGACTGGGCTATGGTCGTTAGTAGTTATGGAAAACTACAATGAAGAAACTAACGATTGGGAAGTGTGGAATGGTGGTATGCAGGGCTATATTCTGTATGATAACACCGAGAGTATGTCACTGCACCTAATGACTAAGGATTACGAAAAAACAGATTTGCAATTCCAGGACTTCGATGACACTATCCCCTTGGAAGCACTGAAACACTTAACTAATTCGTATGTCTATTTTGCAAAATACAGTATCAATCACGAGGACAGTGTAGTTACTCACGAACGAATATCGCACTCAAACCCAGGTGAATGGGGCAAAAAAGTAAACAGAAGATTCGGCTTCATTGGTGACACCCTCACCTTAGAGCCATTGGAAGACAAGACAGCTGGACTGCGATTAAAATGGGTTAGGAGTTAGTTTTATAATTTGGGATGTAATGATTTCTTCTCGTTAATAATCATCATACCAATGGTCTAACTTTTCTTCTGGTTGTTCATCGCACATATACTTTTCTAATCTAAGTTTGTCGCTGCACTGCTTAAAATATAGAACAATATTTTTTACGATTGTGGTCTCTGTCTGGGCCATTATGTCGTACTCTATGTAATCATCATTTATCTTGACTTTCTGCTCAACTACTTGCTCATCTTCTATTTTACGAGTAATCTCTATCCGCTCTTTATCTATAAGTCTTTCCATCATATCATCACTTATCAATGAGTCCAGATTGTCAATAAATTCATTCTTCGATATAGATCTGTAGTTCTGTCCTTCGCCACAATTGGTAACCATAGGGAACATAGCATAGTCATCAATTGTACCATAATCTGCAGATTTGATTTCAGTTACTACTTCTATCATTTCCTGTAAGAAACTTTGATTGGTAGTGTCCTTTCCTTCAGCTTGTGAGAATGAAGAAATAAGCAAGAAAAGTGCGATTAATATTGTTGATTTAGTCATAATAATAATATTTATAAGTATAGTTTGTTTGTTTTCCTTTAGACTTATACGTTCTTGAAATTAGTAATGAATCTTCATATTCGTAATATGTTGTATCTTTTTATGAATTAGAATAATGATCAGTAGTTATTAGTGATTTTAAATTACCCAATGTATCATATTTATAACTATTTGAATAAAGTAGTGAATTCTCTTGTTTCAAGAACCCTTGATTATTGTAAATAAATTCAGTTTTCTTTTTAAAGTTTTCATCAATTTCATATTCAAAAGTTTTCATTCCTGTTGAGTCGTATTTGTATTGAATAAGTTTAATTTCATTATATGTATGGTCAATTATCGTCTTGAATTTCAATTGAGAATGATCGTGGCAATAATATTCTGACTTTTGTTTTTCTCTATTGTCGTTATTAACCCTCCAAATTTGTTGCGAGAATAATTTTCTGTTCCAACTCAGATAGTTGTTTTGCGTAATTATTGAAACTGGAATCGAATCTGAAGGTTTAGTGCTTCCATTAGGACTCATAATCAACCCTTTAAAATCATAAAACTTTGAGTTTGTTGAATCCACTCTTTTGTTTCTCTTGCTTAAAAAATACTCAATTGTTAAATAAGAAACTAAACTATCATTGAACTTAGGACAGTTATTATAAAATTTTTCTTTACTGCCTAGGTGTTTAATAAATGCCTTATTCTTGTTTGGGAAAAATTCAGTTAATTTAGTTAGGCGACCATCAGTATAGACCTCAATCTTTTTTATACCATCTTCTATTAAATTTAGATCTATACCATGATTGTTATTCTCCTCAGAATTTAAACTAGCTGATAGAAAAATAAATATTATTGAACTTATAAGTAGTCTCATAACTCTCCTCACTCAATTCTCAAACACCCAATACAACTTCCTTGTCATCGAAGTGGATTTTTTCCTTACCAATTATCTGATAGTTTTCGTGCCCCTTTCCGGCTATTAGTATTATGTCGCCGCTGTTTGATATTTTTACGGCTTCTTCTATTGCTTCTTTTCTGTCACCTATTACAACATAGTTCCCAGCTTTCGTTAGGCCTTTTTCTATGTCAGCGTATATTTTTTCTCGGTTTTCGGTTCTTGGGTTGTCGTCGGTAACTATTATTCTGTCGGCATATTTCTCAGCTGCCTCAGCCATTTTCGGTCGTTTGGATTTGTCTCTGTCACCACCGCAACCGAACACAACAATAAGCTTACCTTTGGTTTTGTCTGCCATTAGCTTACTTGCTTTTGCTGCTTTTTCTAGAGCGTCTGGTGTGTGTGCGTAATCTATTATTGCTATTGCTCCATTGGACAGATTGACTCTTTCCATTCTGCCCGGGGCTGTAGTTAAGTTGGTTAACCCTGTGGAGGTAGCGACTAAGTCTTCTTGTAATATCTTTGACACAGCAACCAGCGACAAGCTTAGGTTCATTATGTTGAATTGAGCTACCAGAGGAGAGTGAACAGTTGCACACTTCTCACCATATTCAATATCAAACTGAGCACCATTGCTACTTATCTTATCGTTCTTGATTTGGTAGTCGGCATTCACATCCCACCCGACGTGGGCTACGGTTGCTTTCGTCTCGCTAATCATTTCCTTATATCCAGCATCATCTACATTGACTATGGCTATACCAGTCGGTTTCAGATTATCAAAAAGCAATTTCTTCGCTTCTGAATACGCCTCAAAAGTCTCATGATAGTCAAGGTGGTCGTGGGTTAGGTTAGTGAATAAGGCAATATCGAAATCAAGATATGAAGCCCTATTTTGATCTAATGCGTGTGAAGACACCTCCATTATTACATACTTTATCCCTTGGTCAGCGACTTGTCTCAGCATTTTGTTTATCGTTACCGAATCGGGTGTTGTCAGCGATGACTCTACTTTCTCATCGTCAATGAATATTCCCGTAGTTCCTATAATTGCTGATTTGTGGCCCTGCTTTTTGAGCAAGTTTTTTATCAGAAAAGTAACCGAAGTTTTGCCATTGGTGCCAGTAACCCCTATCATATTTAAGTCTTGCGATGGGTTGCCATAGTAATTCGTAGCTAACTTAGCCAGTGCAACTCTGCTGTTTTCTACAACTATGAAAGTTACATTATCATAACGCAAATCGGGTGATTTTTCGCAAACTACAACATCAGCACCAAAGCTAACAGCAGACTCTATGTAGTCGTGTCCATCGGAGTCATAGCCAACTATTGCTACGAACACATCGTGTTGTTCTATTTCTCGGCTGTCGTGGTGTAAATTGTTAATTTTCTTATCTATTGTGCCAATTACTTCTTTGTATTCCAGTCCATCTATTAAGTGTTTTAACTTCATCTTAGTTCTTTTTTGTTGATTACTATGATTAAAATTAGCACAAAAATTGATAAATGACAAATAGTAAGTGTGGTCTGAAGGAAGGTAGCTACTAATTATTTATAGCATTAGTGTTGTAATAGAACTCCAAGGCCGCCTTGTTTTGTTCTATTTGGGTCTTAATTAATTTTATTTGTGAGTCTATGTATTTCTCTTGCCTTTTGTTAAGTAAGAAAACAGAGCTCTCACCCAAATCGAACTTGATTTGCTCTCCATCTAACAATGCCTTATACCCTTCTACATTTCTTTGTAGCAAGTCCGATTGCTCAAACAAAAGATTCTGCTTTGCCCAGCTGGCAGTTATTTTATTACGCATCATCTGTATTTCGTTATCTATCTTGTAGTCAATTTCTTTCAGTTTTATTTCTGCTAACTCAACATCGCCTCTGGCACTACGGAAAAGCAGTGGCATAGAAAATCCAATTCCGAAAGTATAATTATTCATTGAGGCAATTTCGTTGAAAGGGTTGTCATTTACTTGTAACAACGGGTTGTACTTTGCTTTTAGTTTTGGTAATAGTTTCTGACTTTTTAGTGACTGCTCCACTTCTAACATTTCTCTTTTGTTATTCATAGCTCTTAACTTAGGATGGCTAGTTACAGCGGCATCTACATCAATCACATTGTTAGCTAAAGTTATGTTTATTTCTTCGGGCTTGGTGTTTTCATTCAAATTAATTGGCTCATCATCTAACCAAAGAAAATTCTCTATTTTTAATCTTGAGGAAAGCAATTTAATCTGGTTTTTTTGTCGCATAGCAACTACGTCTTGGTATTGCAGAAAAGCTTCTAAAGTGTCAATTGCTGTTTTTTCACCATTTTCAAAAGAGATTTTAGTATTGCTAAAATATAATTGACTTAGTGCTATGTTACTATCGAGTGTAGTATTTATTTCATTGTACATTTGCCAATTGAAGTAGTTTTCTACTGCTTGATAAAGTAGCTCCAATATTTCTAACTGACGCTCATTATCCGACATTTCCAATATTATATCTGCCTTGTCAAGTTTAGCACTACGCTCATTGACTAATAGTCCTTGGAGCAAATCAACTTCTAATCCTACATAGAACAAGCCGTCGGGTTGTGAAAAGTTTTGAGGATTTAGGAACTGACCATCAGTATTATCATAGCCAGCCACTACACTTACACCATAGCGAGTTGGTATATCTAACTTACCGCCATAAATTTGGTAATATAGCTTTTTATCAAAGTCTTTTTGCTTCCAACTGGCAGTTATCAAAGGGTCTAACAAGCCATTAGCATAGAGCATACTGGCTTCACCAAAATCTGTGTTTAGTTCTGCAGTTTTGATAATAGGATGCTCTTCTAACACAATTTTTAAGTATTCACTATATGTGAGAGTATTGTCATTTTGCGAATATACTTGGCTAAAAGGAACAAAAAATATACTCAAAATGAATAGAACTAACACTTTTATGTTTGTAGAATAGTAATTCGATATGGCACTTTCTGTAAACATTGGGTTATTTGTCTTTCTCTTCTTTAGAATCGACGTTGTATTGTGTGTCATAGTAATCAGCAGGGAAACCGTTGAGTTGTCGCCATATCTCATACCAAACAGGAACTTCATTGAGTAGCATAAAAGTAGCAGCACCTGTACCCACAAATAAGTTGTGTGGCCATAGTTTTTTGGTTTCTAAAGGGCTAACAATTACTCGGTAATCGCCTTTGTCGTTGATAAACTTATCTATTGCTACTACTTTACCAGTGAAAACACCCGTAGCTCGTTCTGGCCAACCACTAATTATTATTGCGGGCCAACCATCGAATCTTATTTTTACTTCACTACCTACGTGAACTAAAGAAATATCCCTTGGGTTTATCTGTACTTCAACCGCCAATTCGTAGTCTTCAGGCATTATAGAAACAATAGTTTCACCTTCTTTTAAGGTTTCACCTATACCTTTTTTTAGTGTACGAGTTATATAGCCAGATTGGGGAGCAGTAATATTATAATATTGTTGCCTTGTGTTATAATTGCTAAGAGTGCTTTTCAGTTTCGATACATCAGCAATTGTTTCTAATTTCTTGGATATTGCAGATTGTTTTTCAGATTGAGATTTGGACATTTTGTCCATATATTCTTCTTCTAATGCTGAAAGTTCAATCAATAGATTATTCAGCTCATTTCTACGATTGAGTAATTTGTTTTTCTGTACTCTATACTTAGCCCCAGAGTTCTGAAGTTTCAATTCTTTGTCTTGCAATTCCGAAAGTGATTTTAGCCCCTTATCATTCAGTTCTTTTATTCGTTCATACTGATTTTGAGCAATTTGCATATTGTTTTCTAAAGCAACCATGTCAATGCTATCATTGGCTATCTTATTTTTAGCCTGCTCTATTTTGTTTAGCGTTTGCTTTTTCTTTAGACTCAATACATTTTTTAGAGCATTGAACTGATTATCTAAGAAGTTAATCTTCTCATTATAAGAATCAATGCTTTCAAACTTTGCACTATACTGCTCATCAGTTCTATCAACTAACTCAGGATCAAAATACTCATTCTTTACTTCAGAAATGAATGCTATAGTATCACCTTTGCTAACAAAATCCCCTTCCTTCACATTCCATTTTTCTATTCTACCAGCAATAACTGATTGAATTGATTGTGGCCTTTGTTGCGGGTAGCGAGTAGTTACAGAACCGTCAGCTTGTATGTTCTGTCGCCATGGTAAAAACAGAAAAATAACAATACTTACTAGCAATGCTGTAGATAAATAAAGTGAAGTTCTTCTGATTCTACTTTTCTTTAGTGCTCTAAAAGACTCGTAATCATTAAGCTTTACATTATTCGATATGCTATTATTAGTAATATTAAGCATTAGCCAACGTTATTTTTTTGTTGCATTTACCTTTCCAGTAATCAAAATCAGATACTACTACAAGTGCCCATTCGTTCTTTTCATCAGTCAAATAATCGATAATTTTATTTCTATCTTCTTTATTTAGAAATTGTAAGGGGTTTTCTAATAATAGTAATTTGGGTTTACCAACTACAGAACGTGCTAGTATTATTTTTTGAACTATACTTCTGCTCATTCGTTTTCCAGTACTCAATATTTCAGACTCTATTCCTTTTGGCAGTTGAGCAATATATTGTTTTAATCCTAATTGATTTATTACATCATTCAAATCTCTATCTTCTATTTGCCTTCCCATAACTATGTTTTCTCTCAGAGTACCATTAAACAATTGGTCTTGCCCTTGAGTCAAATGAACATTATCATATACACTTTCTTTTTTCATAACATTGTATGAATGGTCATTTATGTAAAGTTCACCTTCGTTTATTTTATATAAACCAGAAATAACACCAAGCAGTAGTGATTTTCCACTACCGGGTTTACCTTCTAGTAAAATTCTATCTGACTTATTAATTTCAAAAGAAATATTATCTAGTAGCCATCTTTCCTCATCTGGGAATTTGAATCTAATATTCTTACCTACAACCTTTAACTCAGTTTCATTATCTATATCAATTTGTCCATTGTTATTGTCTAAATCCATATCGGTAACTATACCAATTTTTTCTAAACCAGTCAGTACATCATAAATAATATCAATAAGTCTGATTATCTTTTCTATAGAATTTATAATTAAGATTATTACAATCTCTGCTGCTACGAATTGACCTAAGTTCAACTGTTCTTGAAACACTAATAAGCCACCTAAGAATAGCAAACCAAAAACTAAAAACACTCTGAAAGTAACGAAAAATTTAAACTGTTTGAGAAGGACTTGAAAGTGCTCTTCTCGGTATTCCAAATACTTAGAGGAAAAGTAATCTGTTTTTTCTAAGTGTAACTTACTTCTAGGTATCAGCTTAAAAGAGTTAGCTAACCGAGCAATTTCTTCCAACCAATGAGCTAATTTATACTTGTAATTACTTTCCATTAGACTTGTTTCTAAACCTACTTTACCCGTCAATTTATAAATTAACCAAACGAGGATAAACATTGCAGTTCCAAGTAGAATAAAATAAGGGCTATAAATAGACAGTAATAGAAGTCCAAATATAATTTGAAAAATTGCTTGAGAAAAGTCAATTAAAATTTTGGGTAGCCCTTTCTGAATAGTCATAGTATCAAAAAACCTATTGACTAACTCAGGGGCATATATTTTATCAAATTTGAGGTAGATAATTCTAGGAAGTCTGTATGCAAATTCGAATGCTGAACGAGCAAACAAATCTTGCTGAACATTTTCAACTACTCTAAGTTGTAGTATTTGAAGAAACCCAGTAACTGCAACACCAATGATTACAATCACTACAAGCAACACCCAGGTTGAAGTTAGCTCACCTGTTTGCAAAAAATTGATTATTGCCTGAACACCAATTGGGAGTGTCAAGTTAACTATACCAATAAACAAGGCATATAAGTATATTTGTTTGATTTCTGATTTGTATTGCCTCAACAAACCATAAAACCTTTTAAAAGGGGTCATCTATTCCAAAAGTTTATTATTGATATATTTTTTTCATTAACTAAACTTTAATAAAAATATATTCGATTCTTAGAATTATTTATTTTAAATTATGTTAATCTTAACAAATACTTAACTATTTTGAATAATCAAATATTTGCTCTAAATTGTTCTATATTAGAATTATAAAAAAGCTTTTAAATGAAAAAAATTATTCTTATACTAATTACCTTATCAGTAATTGTGCCAACAAAAGCACAAGACGTATTAATCTACTCAGACGACGGCACTTGGTTAGATGGCATTATCGCATTGGAAAAATTCTTTGAGCACCAAAATGTAACTACCAAAAGAATATATGCAGCTGATTTGAATGCAGACACTTGGAACAAACAGGCAGATGCAATTCTGTTCCCAGGTGGGTATTCTTATAATTACCAACTTGCTATAACGCTCGATGCAGTCGATGAGATTAGGGACTATGTTGCTAATGGTGGTGCTTATATTGGTATATGTGCTGGTGCATACTTCGCTTCCAAAACAGTAGAGTGGGAAGGTGGAAGCTATCCGTATGAGTTAGCATTGTTCGATGGTACAGCTACTGGTTCACTTGACTATATTGCACCTTGGCCAGAATACAAAATGACTCAGTTAACACTTGATACAGAAAATCCTATCAATTCAGATGGCGAGACAAGTATATCAGTGCTTTATTACGGTGGCCCTATACTTACTCCAAATACGGGTGTTAAAGTAAACACCGTAGCCACTTGGGACGGTGCTAATAATGCTGCTGCGATTATTAATTTTGAATATGATGACGGTAGAGTTTTACTATTGGGGCCTCACTTAGAGATAGAAGAAGATGACAAAAGAGATGGCACTGCTTTCGCCGAAGAATTGACAGACGTAGAAAGCGATTGGGGTACTTTTTTGAATGACTATAACTGGGTCACAAATAAAGTATCGACCACAGTTGAACAAGATAGAAATGATATATTTGATATAATAATTGATAATGACATACTAACTATTAATAATGTACAGAATAATACTGTTATTAAACTAACTGAAATTTATTCTATAAGTGGGGAGTTAGTAAAAGCAGGAACTAAAAGGGTGAACATTTCCGATTTAGTTAGTGGTACTTATTTGGTAAAAACAATGACAAATATGGGAATTGTAACTAACAAGATTAATATTACTAATTAATATCTACCATTAATTAAGTAGGGTATTAATTTTATCTCTTCTTTTGGCGGCTCTATAATATAATCTACTTTTACATTTTCAGGTAATTTTGATTCAAAAAGCTGAAGTGACTTAAGTATATCTACTTCATTGAAAGAAATATTATAAAAGTGGACACTACTCTTATCTATATTCAGATTGTTTGTTACAGTCCAAGTGGCTAATTTGTTCCATTCCCTCGGTATCAGTTCTTTATAATTGTCTTCATAGATTATTGCAATTCTGGCAGAGATATTATCAGCACTTATTGCTATCATATCTTCTATCATACTGCCATTCTCAATGTAATAATCCAACATCGGCGATGATTCTTTCATACTCAAATCAAAAATATTGTTATCAGTATAATAAGAGATAACACCAGGTGAACTAATTACTAATGAAGTATTTTGCAAATGTTCATCTACAAAGTTAGCAACTTGTATTTGCTGACTATTAATGTTACTAATGTCATATCTGGAACCGTAAACAAAAGGGTATGTTCTCAATATTAAAAAAGAAACTATTCCCAACACTATAATAAAACTATACTTTTTGTTGTAGAATATTAGATTAGCTAAATAAGAAAAACAAACTATTGCAAATCCAGTCAAGTAAGCTTGGTCTAACCCATTACTATTCATTGGTAATATGGAGCTATGAGCAATATATGCAACTACTCCAATTAAAGAAATCCATCTAATTGGACTGTTCTCTTTGATTGCAATACTATAAATAAGACATCCCAAAACAAATACAAATCCAATACCAGTGGCAGGATTGTTTACTAATTGCACAATCCAGTTCGTTAAGTAATAAATAATGTCATGGTCAGCATATTTGATATCCGCAAGTATAATCATATAGTCATTCGGAATAAAATAACCACCTGAAATCACAGAAATAGCTCCAAAAGCAATAACTGGAAACATAGATATAAGACCAATAACCAATGCGTTAGAGAGTTGCTTTTTAAATAGGAATACCGCAATAATAGCAACAATTACAAAAAACGTACTGTATCCCGATAGCATAGTTAGAGCCGCAAGAACTGAAATAGAGATTATACCATTTTCTTTGTGGTTATCAAGTGAGATGTAAGCCGAAAACCTAGACACCAATAGTAACAATAGCCAAAGATGAAGTGTATTACCCAATGCCATATATGCCAAGTAGTGAAGTGGAACAGCAAACAAAAACAGCATTCCGAAGACTATGAATTTATTGGAGCTAACACCTATTTCAGATAAACATTGCCCAAAAGCGTACAGAACCCCCAATGACGCAATACAGTTAAAAAGAAGTGGAACAAAAACACTGTCCATACCTATAAAAAAGTGAATGGCTAACATTAATGTATATAGCACATAGTTGCTCGAAGAACTAAACTGACCAGCTATAACTTCCCATCTACCTGTTGAGGCAAAGTTTTTGGCCATAGTGAGTTGCGAGTACGCATCATCAATTGGATAGGCAAATTTGAGACTAGACAGAAGATAACCACCATAATATTGGGTTACTAACAATATTATAAAAATAATAAAAAGAAGGAATGAATTTTTACTATAGCTATTGAACTTCAATTAATCTGTAATCACTATTATAAATGGATAACTACAAAGATATGGATTTACAATATTTTAATGAAATTATATTACATAGATATAATTTATAACAATGGTTGGAAAAAATTCTTTTTGAAAATTGCATTAATCTAACTAACTTCGTAGATAATATTATAAACATTATTACGTAAAATAAAATATGCCAACAGAAAGCATACTATTAGAATACTTACCACTCATACTAATGTTAGTGGTTGGTGCCTTCTTCGGCTGGCAGTTTACACTGCTTTCCGAATGGTTAGGTGCACGAAGATTTACAAAAGAGAAAGAAACCACTTATGAAAGTGGGATGATTCCTTACGGTAGCGCTCACGAGCGTTTTTCGATTAAGTTCTACTTAACTGCCGTTAGTTTCATCGTATTTGACATTGAAGTAGTCTTTTTATATCCTTATGCAGTCCAGATTAGAGAGCTCGGTATGCAAGGATTTGTAGCTGTCTCAATATTCATAGTTATCTTACTGATTGGTTTGTTTTACGAGATAAAAAAAGGTGGTCTAAAATGGGACTAAGTTTTACAAAAACAGTAGAAGAAAACGGCTTTCTTACAACTAGTGTAGAAGAGCTAATCAAATGGGGACAAAAAAACGCCTTGTGGCCAATGCCGCTTGGTATTTCGTGCTGTGCTATCGAGATGATGGCTATGGGTGCTCCTCGTTTCGATGTTGCCCGATTTGGTATGGAAGTTATGCGTATGACTCCAAGACAAGCTGATGTACTTTTGGTTGCAGGTACTGTAACTAAGAAAATGTCGTGGGTAGTAAGAAGAATATATGACCAAATGCCTGACCCAAAATGGGTTATAGCAATGGGTGTATGTGCCTCTTCTGGTGGTATGTTCCGTAGTTATTCCGTATGTCAAGGAATAGATAAATTCCTTCCCGTAGATGCATATGTATCAGGTTGCCCTCCGAGACCAGAATCTGTGATTAGAGCTCTGATGTCTATTCAAGACAGAATAGACCAAAAATACAGACCTGCTATTGCAAACTTAGGTAAGAGTATTAGTGAAACTCCGAGACAAGATTACTTCGATTCCAAGTTCTCAGGTGTAAAAGACTTGTATTCTTCAAACGATGAGATAGCTCCAAGAGAAAAGCATGGGCTAATTGTTCCTAAGAAAGATTAGTACACACAAAAATTAAATTTTATTCTATACCTAGCCAATTTTGGTTGGGTATTTTTTTATGAACATTTACTCCTATGAGGATTTTCTATATCCGAAAAGTCCATCTTTTTATATAAGCAAAACTTTCATGGTACCACATAAACTCTTTGCAAGTTGAGAAATGGATCCTTTACTTCGGTGTCGCTCAGTATATCACTGAGGCAATTTACTAAACCCACTCACTGGCGGAAGACACTTCATCACTTGAGTGTTTGCAAGTTAATTCAGAGCGGTTAATTGTTTAGTTAACTTTCTTTTTGAACTCATCGAACGAAACTAAGTTAAGGTGTTGCTTTCTGTTTTTGTCCATAACGTGGAATTCATAATATGGATTGACAGGGGCAATGGATTTGCCAATATTGTGACTCTTAGAAACTACTCCTATCCCCCAATCTGTGTCTATACAGCAAGTTTGAACGCTATCGTTGAACCTATATTTTTGAAATGCCTTCCAAGTTGTGCCATTCCAATATCCATGGGCAGGAGTGTTGAAGTATTCATAATTATGGCGTGCGTGCCACTCCGTTGGTGGGTTGCAATCGTGGAGCAATACCCAACCATTGGGTTTGATGAAATCCAAGGCGTTAGCTATATCTCTTTCTACTTGGTCAGCTAAGTGGAGTCCATCTATGAAAATGACATCGAATTTGATGTCAGATTTCAATACCTTCTCTGCTCGGAGCTGTTCGAAGAACTCATCGCTCGTTAGCTTAAAATCAACAGGATTTAATTTGTACTCTACTCCTGGGTCAACACTATATTTTTCACTTGCTTCTATGTGGTTAAAATTGTCTTCGGGGTTACGGACACCTATTTCCAGATACTTAGTCGAGTGTCTATCTTGTTGGGATAAGAGATAATTCAATATTTCAGTTCTGCTTGGGGTCTTAGTTACCTCTTTCTTACTTATACTTTGAACAGACTGGTAATGGCTATTACTAAGAATTTTTCTACCCCTAAAATAGTAGTTTATTGGCTTTATTTTCTGTATTATTGACTTTATACTCATAGTGGTAACTAACTCTGTGTCATAAAATTATTATTCAGTTTAGACATTAGGTCTAATATGTAATATAATAATAATCTTAACGAATAAGGTAAATCTGCTGAGTTTAGTTCCCAATTCCGAATCTAAAAAATCTAAAAAAGCTAAATTCTACTCCATTTCTTCACCTTCAAAGGCCGATCTATTTCTCTGCTTAGCTTGGTTTATTCTGTAAGAGAAAGTAAGTGTTACCTGACCAGCTCTCCACTGAAAATCGCTCTCACGATAGAAAGTTTCGCCATTCACAATAGAGCGACGTCGTCTTGTGCTGAACACATCTTGTCCCGAAAGTGTAAGTGTAGCGTTATTGTCCATAATATCTTTTGACAACCCAAAATCTAACCACCACATACTTAGGTTCTCGCCTTGAGGGGTGTCTTCTGGGGCACGGTAAACAAATGTAGTCTGAAAATTATACCCTGAGAATTTCATTTTTGAAGTGAAACGAGTGTTCCAACTCAAATACTCGCTATTGAGATTATAGACTGTGCTATTGCCCGTTATAGTCGATGCAAATAGATTGAAATTAGCATTAGTTGACCACCACTTTGTCCAATCATTAGAGAGGTTGAATTCTACTCCATAAGAATCTTGTATTCCTGCGTTGGAAGGCCTAAGCTGAGTTACTCCCGTAGAGTCAATGAATGTTACGGTCTGTATTATATCTGTGCTGTGGCGATAGTACACGTTAGACAAGATAGATCCAGTCTCCCAGTTAAACAAATACCCAAGCTCGTAAGAATCAGAGTATTCTGGATTCAAATCGGGGTTACCTCCCCATATATTTCGGGAATCGGTGAAGCTAGAAAATGGCATTAGCCTACGGAACCACGGTCGTTGTATTCTCGATGAATAGCTTGCTTGGAGTGAGTGTTGCAAATCAAGCTTATAGTTGAAGTGAGCCGATGGGAAAAAATCAATATAGTCTCTTTGATTTTTGTAATCAGTACGAAGTAATTCGGTTGTTATGTCTGAATATTCAGACCTTACACCTAACTGCCAACCGAATTGGTCTATCTGGTTTCCTGCCATCACATAAGCAGCTATGATATTTTCGTAGTAAACAAAATTGTTGTTGAATCCATCTAAAAATTCAAACTCACCGTCAACTTCTTCCTGTACCCAATAATCATTGTCTATTTTTCTTAAGTTAGCTTTTGCCCCTGCTTCAAACTTGCCGTCATCGCTGAAAGGGTATACATAGTCAAGCTGATATAGTTGGTTACGTTCAAACTCTAAGTTGTAACTCTTCTGCACTATGTCGTCTATTTTGTCACCCGATTCAAATATGTTCGACTGCTCTATGTCTTCGTCTTGTTCAAATCTTGAATCAAATAGCAATTTGTGATCTTTGTTGCCATCGAATATCTTTTCATAAGTTAAGTTGAACTCTATGTCATTTTTTGTTTCTGACTCATCGTCGTCCCTGTTCGATATTCGGTAAACTTCGCCATTTGGTAAATAGTCAGTATATGTAATCTCCGAGTTGTTTTCCCTGTCACCCAAACGATAATTACCAGCGAAGGTAAGAGTGTTACCACCGTCGAAAAAAAAGTCCGTACCGAGTTGTAAGTTAGCACCCAGCCCACCTCGTAATCTATCCAGTTCTGTGTTAGTGTAGTTGAACGTATCATATACATCAAAATATTGGTCAGTCGTACTAGTCCCCGGTGCTCTTCGGTAATTGACCCCCACCGAGCCGAACAGGTTCATCATATCCGAACGATAGTTAGACGAAACCGAAAGTGCGTGGTTGTGAGGGTAACCAGTTCTTATCTCAAAGTTACCGTTGTAACCTGCTTCTTGTTTCTTCTTTAGTACAATGTTGATTATCCCTACTTCCCCTTGTGCGTCGTAGCGAGCAGAGGGGTTAGTTACAATTTCAATTTTCTCAATCATATCACCCATTAGTTGTCTGATTGACTCTGGGTCGTTGCTCACAAGTCCCGATTGTTTACCGTCTAACAGAATCTGTACATTGCCCGAGCCACGTAGTGACACGTTGCCTTCAGGGTCAACGTTGACAGATGGGATATTGTCAAGTATTTCGGAGCCGTTACGACCAATGTTAGTTGCATCTTTGTTTACATTGTAAATACGCTTGTCTAACTTCAGCTCCATTAAGTTTTTTTCTTCGGTGACTACTATTTCTTCAGTAATAACTGATGATTGTTCTATCACAATTGTACCCATATCCAAATCATCGTACAGTGCGATAGGTGATATTACCTTTGGTTCCATACCGATAGAAGTAACTCTTATGTAGTAATTACCTTGGTTGGCTGTAAAGCTGAACTTCCCTGCTACCTTAGAAACACCGCCAGTGACTATACTTGAATCGGAAACCGAGTGAAGTGCCACGGTTGCACCAATCTGAGGCAAATCGCTATCGTCTATTACTGTCCCGCTAATTTTGTATTTTTCTTGAGCCGATACGGCTATTGCTGTAAGTAAAAGTAAAAGTATTGTCTTTTTTATCATAGTTAAATATTTGATTGAGTTTTTGCTAATGTATTCTAAGCCACTACGTAAGAGGTGTAGGATTAGTATAGAAAGTAATTTGTTTGTATGATTACTTAGACAATAATTAGTCGAAAAGGTTTAATATATTTTATTATTTTTGTCTTATTAATAATAAAAACAAGGTAGAAACAGATGAAAATGTATTTAATTCTTATAGCCATGACTGTATTTTTCGTTTCGTGTAGTGATGACAAAAGCAGCCCAACAGATGTTGTTGATGATGACAAAGACACGGTGACTACTAACTATTACGAAAAGTTCTACGCTTACTATCCATTCGATGGGAATGCTGTAGATAGTTCGGATGGTGAGTACAACGGAGTGGTGAGTGGTGCGATATATTCATTTGACAGAAATGGGAATGAGAGCTCTGCAATTTACTTCGATGGCGCCAGCCACGTTAGTCTTCCTTATGCCGGAATGTTAGATTTTGATAATGATTTTGCGGTTGCTTTTTGGGCAAAAGTTGGTGAACAACTGAACATAACTAATGCAGGACATTTTGATATGATTGGTAATGCCGTTTGGGATGAAGGTGGTTGGTTTGTGGGTGTCAATACGTTTGAGCAATGGCAGACTATGACTTGGTTGAGAGAGGGTGTGGGAGAGCGAATAGCTTATGACAAAGAAACTTATTTTGATAATGAGTGGCACCACATAGTGTATAATTTTGATAGATTGAATGAACATAATACCACAATAAAGCTATACATAGACGGAGTAGAAAAGATGGCTAAATCTACAAATACTCCGAGCAACCAGAACTATGAGCCGAATATTGGTGCAAGAGTTGATTTGGCATCTTACTTCACAGGCACTATTGACAATTTGGTTTTTCATGATAACTTGATAACAGAAGCAGATATGGACACTCTTATGGGTAGGCATATAGCAATTGGTAGTAATTAGTACTTTTAGTGGACATTAGTGAATTTGTTTTGTAGATAAGTATAGCATACGTCTCCAATCAACACTACTGTCTCGCAGATTAGAAACGTTCAACGTAAGCCAGTATATCCCATAGGGATCAAACGTAAGTAGAAGTATAAATCACAACGCTTTTGTGCCCCTTTGGAGTAGCTTGTCCACGCTAGGGCGTTGGCAAGCTCCGTCAAATCTACGCCTTTAACACGGACTGTTTGCTTTAATAAAGATAGATTCCCACGCTTCGCTCGGAATGACCGCACAAAAAAAAAGCAACTTAGGCTTTTGAACTTAAGTTGCTTTTTGTAAATATAACACTATTTAGAATTACTACTGTATTCCGTGCATCCACTTCTTCAGAGTTGGGACTAATGCCATCAATATCAGTGCTGCTGCACCAACTACTACCACTCCCCACAGTAAGTATGTGTCCGAGTAAATAGTCAATGTTTCTAATATTGGAGCTGCCTCACCTCCACCGTGGTCAACTGCAGTTAGCTCACCAATCAGTCCAGCCATTTTGTTTGCAAGTGCAATAGATAAGAACCACGCACCCATAACGAAGCCGACTGCTTTCTTGGGTGATAGCTTAGTAATCATAGACAAGCCAACGGGAGATAAACTCAGCTCACCAGTTGTGTGGAATAAGTAAGTTAGCACAATGAAAATAACAGGAACTAATCCTCCAGTAGAGAAGAATTTAGCACCCAGTACTAATACACCAAATCCCAAAGCAAGTTGCGACAGACCCAAAACGAACTTCATCGGGGTCGATGGCTCTTTGCCCTTGTTTCTTAGTTTTATCCACATAATAGAGAATACAGGTGCCAAAACCATTATGAAAAATGCATTCAGAAATTGGAATATGGAGGCGGGAACCTCTGAGCCCAATATCACCCTATCTATATTCCTTGCTGTAAATAGCGTTAGTGATCCACCTGCCTGCTCAAAAAGAGCCCAGAACATAGAGTGGAATAAGAAAAGCACCACTACTACTTGCAATCGTTGTTTTTTCGCTACCGTATCTTCTTTCTGTGCCATCACGAATAAATAGCCCAACACCCCAATACTCATAGCAATCAGAATCCAAGTGAGTATATCACTTAGCTTTAAAAACTGAGCACTGATTGGAATAAAAACCAATGTACCAATATACGTAAGTATCTGGTTTCGTTTTAGCTTAGAATCCATAATCTTAGTGAAGCCGTCTGCTTCCTTCTGCATAACCAAATCGCGTTGTTCTTTTGGCCCACTGAGCAAAGCAATATCTTCTTGCTCATCAATCTCGGGGAAATCTTCCATAGAACTTGGGTTTATTCCTTTTTTACCGAGATATTTATCCCCAGCAAACCAGAACACGATCAGCCCAAGCATCATACCGATACCAGCCAGACCGAAGCCATAGTGCCAGCTAATTTGCTCCCCAATGTAACCACAAGTTACAGTAGATAGCAACGCACCAATGTTCACACCCATATAAAATATGGTGAATGCACCATCTTTACGGCTATCGTTAGCACCGTAGTAGTTACCAAGAAGCGAGGAAATATTTGGTTTGAAAAATCCATTTCCAATAATAATGAACGCGAGCGATAGGAAGAACAGCTGCATATTGCCAGAGAAATACATTCCCTCCAATGCAAGTGCAAAGTGCCCTGCCATCATCAGTATTCCACCAAAGATAATCGCCTTTCTGAAGCCCAAAATCTTATCGGCAATAATACCACCGACTACGGGGAAAAGATAGACCATGGCCGTGTATGAGCCATATATCCCTAATGCCGTGCTGTCTGCTTCGGCGCTGCTCATCTCTGCAAATAGCACCTTTACCATATATAATATGAGGAGAGTACGCATACCATAGTAGCTAAATCGCTCCCACATTTCCGCAAAGAACAATATAAATAATGCCTTTGGGTGTAGCTTTCTGTTGTTGTATATGATAATAGGAACCCATATCAGAACAAACAACCAAGCTACAATAAGTATAATTAAACCTAAATCCATAATTTCAACTTCTTAGTTTATAATTCATTATCAGCTAATTCGTAACCTTCTGACTCGTGTGGATTATCAAATTGCTTGTCTTCCGCACCGTGTGCTAAACGTTTCAAAGGTTTTAGCAATGCTATAACCAACAAACCGACAGCAGTACAGAAAATAGCAATACCAGTAAATATTTCTAACTCACCAGCAGATTGTGACCACTCACCAACCATACCAGCAACTTTGTTACCTACACCAGTAGCGGCAAAGTAAGCACCCATCATAAGTGATGCATACTTTAATGGAGCTAACTTAGTGATATAAGAAAGAGCAACAGGTGAAGCACAAAGCTCACCAATTGTGTGGAATAAATATGCCAGGACTAACCAATACATTGCCGAAGAACCTTCCGCTTGAAATTCCAAAGAAGCAGCAGACATAAATAAGAAACCCCATCCCATTATGATAACACCAATTGCCATCTTGAAAAGTGATGAAGATTCCTTGCCTTTTTGTTTCCAGTTATACCAGAATGCTGCAATAGGCACACCCAATGTAATTATAAAGAATGCATTGACAGATTGGAACCAAGAAGCTGGAACCGTGAAGTCCATAAATGCTAAGTATAAATCAGTTTTTTGTGCCGTGTAAATATTCATAAGTCCACCAGCTTGCTCAAAAGCACCCCAGAAAACTACAATAAGAGCAAAAGAAATAACCATTACTTTCATTCTGTCTTTTTCGACAGTAGTAAGTGGACGTTTCTTAGCTTCCATCTCTGCCTTAGTCATATCCTTGGTCGCTTCACCAACACCAGTCAGATATTTCTGACCAGCCATAAACACAGCTTGACCAACTAACATACCGATACCAGCAAGACCGAAACCGTAGTGCCAGCCAATAGTTTCACCTACATAACCAACTATAAGAGCTGACAAGAATGCACCAACATTAATACCAATATAAAATATAGTGAATCCTTTGTCTCGGCGATCATCGCCCGGAGGATAAAGCCCACCAACCATAGTAGAAATGTTTGGTTTCAAACCACCAACACCTAATATAATAAGTCCTAAACCTGAATAAAATGCCCAAAGAGCTTCAACTGCAAGAATACCGTGACCAGCACAGAGCAACAAACCACCTATCAGGACTGTTCTTTTTTGCCCCCAATACTTGTCGGCTACCCAACCACCAGCAATTGACATAATATAGACCAAAGCAGTGTACCAACCATATAGATAAATTGCTTCCGATTCAGTCCAGCCAAAACCAGGGTTGTCACCAGACACTGTACTAATCATAAATAGTACTAATATTGCACGCATACCGTAGTAGCTAAATCGCTCCCACAGCTCAGTGAAAAAGAGAACGTACAGCCCGGCTGGATGCCCCCATATTTCCTTTCTTTGTTCCATTTATTCTTCCTTTAATTTTTATTGAAATGCTTTCTAGATATAATGAACTCGGTATAAGAAAGTAGCAAAACTGAGAACAATTTTGCTACACCGAATTTTGACAAGTCTTAATATAAAAAAAATAAGCCATTTACATTAAGAATAGGTACAATTTTTTCTATTTTTCTATTCTGATTACTATTGCTCTGTTCAGCATACGACCATAAGGATGTGAATTAGAGAACATATAACTATCTGGATAGACTATACTTACTGCCCCTTTGCCATTACCGATTATTTCTTTGGCAGAATTTGCTCTTCGTTCGGCCAAAGCTCTGTTGTATTCTTGATTACCTAAGTTATCTGTCGATGCAAATATAGTTACTGTCTTGCCATCTTTGATAGCTTGCTTGGCTTTGTTCAATACTTTCTGATCTATGGAGTTCAGTTCCGATTCATCGAAGTCGGTGTATGCCAATATGTGTTGTTCCTCTATATTGTTGCCACCTTCCATTGTGTTAAGTGATTCAACGACTTTGTCAACTCTTGGCTTCAAAGTAAATGTAGATTTGTCAGCAGAGTAAATACCATCAATTTCAGCACTCGATATATATTTTACATTAGCAGTGCCATTGGTTTTCAGAGCTTCTGCTATCTCACCATCTATACCAAACTCAAAGTTTTCACCTTTCGTTTCTACTATTTCACCATCAACATACAGATTGGCTTCTTGGTAATAATCATCACGGTCTGATTCTACTATAGCTTTTGGTATAAATCTTTTTTCTTCTAATTCTATTCTGCTGTCAATTTCATATACACTCTTTATCAAATCTGAATTATCAGATAGATTAAGTTCTACTTTTCGTAACTCTTCTTTCAGTTCAGTGTATTTGAACTCTTCATTTTTGGTGATAATCTTATCACTAACTCTTGATATATCTACCCCAAATTCCTCGAGCTTAGATTTTATTCTGTCATTTCGTTTATCAGAAAGTGATTTGTTTTCATCCGAAAGTTGGTACGAGACTAATTCTAAAGTCAGCGATTCATTCTTTTTCATTTTGTTAGCAACAGCCAAAATCATTTCTGTTTGAACATCGAAATCATTCTTAGTAAATGTACTAATATTATAATTCTTATACTCCACTTCAGCACTATCGAAGAATACAACTGGTTTCAGCCCATATTCTTGCTTCGATTCATATATGTTTGCATTAACAAATACTTCTGAATTGTCTACAATTAGAATATTGTCTTCATCATACATCTTCATTTCAACTTCGATAAACGGTGGGGCTGGTGCAGGTGGCACAGTATCTTTTTGTACCTCAGCAGGTGGCGGAGGTGGTGGTGGAATTGGCTTTTCATCTGCCTCTGTGAAGTGATAGACAATAGATACTCCCCCACTTAATTGGGAAACATTTAAGTCTTTCTCGCTCAACATAGAGCCAGGAATAAAATTAAAACTTACCTCTGGTCTTATAGTCCAATTGTCAAATGAATAGAGATTATACCTTAACCCCGCAAGAAGAGAAAATATTATCGAATTTGCCTCAGAAATAGTACCTTCACCAGTGTTTATCTCCCTTTCTCCATTAGAAAAAGTGAAGTCTGACGGCGATATAGCTAATTCGTTCTGAGTAAAATCAGATGTAGTGACAAACCCAAGTCCAACCCCAATGCCAAATGAAAGTTCATCAATCAACTTTGTGAAAATAGAATTTTCTACAACAAATGCGTTAAAAGTTGGGTCAAGCTGATGCTCTACCATTATCTCATCTTTGTCAAACTCTCTTATCAAATACCCCCTGAATCGCTCTTCACTATAATTACTACTCAAATCATTATAATTCAGACCTAAGCTGTAAGTAGTCGGAAAACCGAAAATCAAATCACCCAAATCGAAATCAACTCCAAAACCAAAATTGGGTGCCAACATATTGCCACCAGTGAACTCATCGCAACAGTTTTCAAAACCAGAAAACCCTTTGATGTCAGTCGTGTGCATATTATAATTGAGCCCAAGGTTCAAGTAAACAGAAGTGCCGGTTTTTTCTGCACTTTGCAATGATGTAAAAAGCAATAAGAGTGTAATGAGGTATTTTGTCATACTATTTTATAATTATCATATTTTTTGAACTAACTGTTTTGCCATCTTTCAGCGATATAATATAGTTGCCAGAATCAAATGTACTAACATTCAATTTCAATAGGTTAGTGCCTTGTTTCAGCATCATAGCCTCTTCTGATATCACCTTCCCTGTGCTAGAACTTACAACAATCCTATAATGCTTATTTTCATTAGAATAAATCTGAACATTAGCAAAACTACTCGCTGGGTTAGGGCTAACCGCCTCTATTCCGGAATTAGGATGATTAATAATCTGGTCATTACAATTTAGAAGTAACCTAAAGAGTCCAGAATTTCTTGAAATAGTAGTTGATTCGCCCCAAAATTTGGAATTATCCGTGTCAAATAGCATTGTAGAAGTAGAATCTTCGCTTAACCCAGGATAGCCAACAATTTTTGCCAAAGTACCGCTGGCGGGAAAATCGCCATCGACAGAAAGCTTCATGTGTCTTTTGCCATCAATAATTCCTAAGTTCTCAATTGTTGCTTCACCGTACTCCGAAACCGCATAGTCAGGAATAAACATTCTGTCATCAATTGTGACAATTGCTTCAAAATTCCTCACTCCACCATAAGGAGCATTCTCAATAGCATCGTAGGAAATAGAAATAGAAGTAGTGTCCAACGGATCAGCATCAGTGTCATTTATAACTATATCAGTATCCGCATTGTAGTCAATTACTTTCACTCTACTCTCAGTTAAGCATGGCACAGCATCTATTTTAAGGTCAGCTTCAACGTTCATATCACTACCTGTCCACTCTATCTCGATAAATTTAGTTTCACCAGGCTGAATGAAGAACGGAACAGAAGTTTTCAAATCGAAGTCTGTAAGTGGGAATAAGTCCAACCCAGTAATCTCGACCACATCTTGCCCAACGTTCTTAATTGTAAGTTGTCTTGTTCTTTGTTCTGTTATAAAGGGCAATGTTGAGTGACTCAATTCCACAAAAGTACCGATACCAGTAACTTTTAGCTGAGCAGCATTAGTATATTTATCCTGATTGCTGTGTTTCACTTGATAGTTTGAAATAATATCACCTAATTTATCTGGAGATGCTCCCACAGTAGCAGTCAAGGTCTCACCACTTTGTAGTAAGGTGTCTTTTGTGTAATCTGAAAAACTAAATATATGATTAGAATCTGCCTCAAACTCATTGAACAGATATGGAACAGGGTCTTCATTTCTAAATATTTCTAAAGTCAGAAAACTAGTATCACCTATACATACTTCACCAAAGTCAATAGGATTAGTAGCAAAACTCAGAGTCCTATCAAGACCATTACCTTCCAAATATACAGGGTACTCAATACTACAAGACGCAATAATTAAACTATCACTAACAATACTTGTATCTTTAGGGGTGAAGTTTATGCTTATGTCGATACAATCGCCGGGGAGTAATGTATCGGGAAGTGAGTAATTATCTAAAGTGAAATGAACATTATTCCTGAAATAAGCATCTTCTATGAATAGTGGCACTTCGCCAGTATTGCAAAATTCTGCACTAAAACTATGTTCAGTTTCATTAAATATATAACCATCACCGAACTCAAATGGTTTAATTTCGGCAATTGGGTTAACAATTCTAAACACTTCATCTGATTCATCTGATTCAGGAAAAGTAAAGTAGTACTGCTTAAATTTAGTACCAAAAGTACCCGTACTCGCTACTAAAAATGAATTGTTATCCTTAGAATATGATAAATCAACCATAGCAGTCGGGAACGCCTCAATTACTCCATTTTGACTACCAACTACTAAATCATAAATATTAATTTGATTTTGGTATTGATAAGCAAATACAGCCATATTACCAGTGGGACTAAAACCAACTTCTACCGGTATAGAGCCGCTAATGTCAACAGAAGTTATAATATTTTTTGATTCTAAATCCCAGATCATCGTATTTGTTCTACCGCTATTAGCACCTTGTGTAGAGCTAAGTCCAACTAATTTCCCGTCTGGTGATAAATTGAGTTCATCTATTATCAAAGTCCTATAAAAAGTAATTGAGTCTTGAATTCTAAAATCATTTTTAGAAAGGATTAATACGTTTCCGTCCAATTTACTTACTGCAATCAATGAACTATCATTAGCAACACCAATATCAGTTATTGGTTGATTAAAAGTGACATCATTTTTAAACGTAATAGATTCACTATTATAGACTTTGAAATAATTCCCAAACCTTGGTGTGATTATAAATTCATTTTTTTCAATTAAAGGATACAGTTCTTCTGCAGCAAAACCAGTCAACTCTAATTTTTGAACAGGGTTTGTGTTACCAACATCGAACACTGCAAGTGAATCTCTGCTACCTACTGAATAAAGGGCAATAAATTTATCATTCGAAATATACTTTACTGATCTTGGTACTTGTCTAGTCAATCGAGAATTTAGATTATATTCAATGTTTGAATTATCTAATTTTGTCAGATCCCATTCGTTAATTGAATTTAAAGAGAAAGATAAAGCCTTATTTGAATTTGGACTATAATCAACTGAAAAAACATCTTTTGAAATACTAAAAGTATAAGGTGCATCCTTTGTAAACTGTTGGCTCACTCTAACTAATGCACTATCAGTAGCTTTATTTGGAGGGATTTTCCAATTAATATTATCAGCAATTATTGAATCGATCGGAATCCATGTTTGACCATTATTATAGCTCAACTCTGATTTTGTAGCAATGTCCTTAACATTACCTTCCCATGCAATTATAGTGTCTTGGCATGGAGTAAATAACTCGCCACCATTTGGTTCTACTATTTTTAAGTTAGTTTCTGCTTCTATTTTCTTTTTGTTACCAATAAGTCGTAAATGTGCAACCGCTCCACCATTATAATGAAGTGAGAAAGTAGCTGACTGTGGCCCTGGTTCAATTGGTGCAAATCTCACAAGTACTTGATGGCTAGAAAAAGTTACATAAGTCGGAGGTGGGTTTTTCTCAAATTGATTTCCACGCCATTCGACAATAAAATTCTTATTATCAACAGTTATTGAATCTAATAATATTGGATTTATTAACCCATTTTCATCTCTTAGATTATAGAAATACTCACAATAAACAACTCTAACAGTAGTATCACCAATTGCAGTATTTACAAAATTTATATCGTGTATTTTATCATTTCCAGAGTTTTTAAATATAAAAGTCCCAATTATATCTTCAATCCCGGGAATCGAAATTACCACATTACCTATCGTTTTTTCGTGAGTGACTGTTAATGTTCCAGTGTAACTTTCTTCTCCAATAAACCTATGGTCAGGATACCAACTTATTTCTTGCCATCCATCTACTATTGGCTCGACCTTATATTCACTGTGTGCTATTGCACCTTCTAAGAACAGTGCATTAAATTGATCTACTTCAATTTGTTCACCAAGATATGAAACTTTCACTTTTGCCTTTAGCAAAGGGAAGTTACTATGGTTTACATCCTTCATTGACATTGTTAATTGTGATGAAGCGATAAAAGGAATTAGAAATATAATTAAAAATAGTATTTTTTTCACGTAGCTTTTTATTTGGTAAAACAATCGAACGATAAGATAAGTTACAAATATATAAAAAACCCTACACTTTTTATAAAGTGTAGGGCTTTAAAATCTTAAAACAGTATCTGTTCAGTAGCTTATTTTACTACATTCAACTGTCTTGTCTGTACTGTGTTTCCACTTCGTACTACTATTGTGTAGTTTCCTGATGATAAGTCTGATACAT
>JAXMOE010000012.1:0-35069 GCA_034670025.1 Chlorobiota bacterium | reverse complement strand
TTAACTCTTCAGTGTCTTCTATATCATCTATGTCCAAACAGAGTAGATCAGAATGATTTATTAAAAATTTATTTCCTCTTTGTGAAAACTCACCAGAGAAGGTGACATAGTCTAATTGATAGAGCTTATTTGCACCTCCTTGTCTTACCTTTAATGTATCAGAACGCAATAAAGGGTCTGATTTTATACGTTTCGCTATTTCGTATAACCCTACCGTTGTAGGGTTATACTTGTTTGAAATAGGTTTGTCAAATTGGCTAAATTCATGCTTTCCCATTTTGACCTCCAATTTTAGAGTTTGCCTCTAGTGAAGCTATAACTTTATCTAGGTCAAACAGGACAGTATTGCCTGCTTTCATGAAAGGAATTTCACCTTTCTTGCGTAATCTCCACAATGTCGTGTTGGAGATGTTTAGTATTTGGCAAATATCATTTATTGTATGATATTTTTTTTCAGTACTTTTCATAGCACTTCCTCATATGTTTATGGATTAAAAATTATTTCTTTTAATTCGAATTAAAATCTAAGTCCAATTTGAGGTAGTTTTATACGACAAACTGTATAATTATCTGTCTAGAATGTATGTTTGTTGTCTAGAATTCTTATATTTTGTCTAATAGTTCAAACAATTCTTTTAAATGGTTAGTAAACTCAATGTATGATTTGCTTTTGGGTTTGTTTTTATAGTTGCTTAGGTATTGGGCAAGGGTTCTATCCGCTTCATAATAATCTATTGGATTTACACCCTTTTCATCGTTTAATAAATAAGTAATTCTATCTTTAAGAGATTCCTGAAAAGATACAATTTCTTTTAAGAGCAATCCAATTTGATATTTTTTTAATTCTTCTGGGAATAGGTCAGAATTTTTTGAATGGCTTATCTCAATTTTCTTGTATGAATTTGGATCAATGAAATCTTTAGATTCATTTTTAATTATAAAATTACTGCCAATAGTATCATAAAGTAATTTTAAGAAATCCCGTTCATTTTCAATCAATCTTTTTTGAGATACAACTTGTTTGGTGTTCTGACCTTTATCTTTATTTAGTTCTAATTCTAACTCTTCAAGAGATTTTATAAACTCATTTGTTGACTCGTATGCTTTTATAAGTAATGCACCAAATCCTCCTTTATGAGAAATCTCCGAATGCAAAGGTGCTCCTACAGGTATTGTTCTAATCTCATCGCCTACTTTTTTCTTAAATTCTTTTTGGTTGTAATAAAGCAGGTTGTCTTCATCTAAAGACCAGTACTTGTCAGCAGAGTTTTTAGAGGGTAGTTTAGACCTAAGTCTTTTTAGAAATTTTATTATGGGCTTAATTGCTAACTGATCTTTAGTATCTTCGATATACAAAACAATATTATCAATATTGTAGCTTATTAATAAGTCAGCAATTTGAATTTGTTCTAGATATACTGCATTAGATCTATTTAAGTCTTTAGAATTTAACACTTTTACACTTGATTTTATATTACAAACGGATTAAACTTATTTTCGAGATTTTTTTTATCATCAAAATTCAATACCTTAATTTATAAAAAAACTAAAAATTTCATTTCAACTCTTCCAAATCTCACCAATTACATCCTTATAAATGAAACTAGAAGGATCTATATACTTCTGAAAAGATTCTAATCGCTTATGACCAGTAAACTTCATTATTACATGAATTGGTACACCATTTCTCATTGCCCTAGTGGCAAATGTTCTTCTACCAACGTGAGTTGTGAAAAGTTCGTATCTATATTTTTTTTCTGTTATTCTAGTGTTATTTAAAGGATACGTAGCAGTTTCAATTTCGTTCAGTTCAATTTCTTTTCCTAGTCTTCTTAAATACTTATTAATGAAAAATACTGTGTGTTTCTTATTAAACATTGATTGAAGTCTTTTTATCATTTCTAAAACATCAGCGGGTATAGATAATTCTTGATTAATACCTGTTTTAATTTGAATTATTTTTAAAGTAGTATTTTTTTCTTGGTTACTTTTTGAACCCAAATCTCTATTCTTTATTATGTCAATTAAATCAGATGCTCTCAATCCAAGAGCTATGTTTACCAACATGAACAATCTTACAAATTCAATATTCTCATTAAGAGGTTCATAACTCTTCAATCTTTCAATTTCTTCACTAGTCAGTGCAATTTTGAATTGACCTTCATCTCTATAAACTTTATAGGATCTAAATTTTGTGTTATTGTGGTATTTCCTTTCAAGTGTCCATTCTAGAAAAGCTTTCAACTTAGTTATGTTTGCACCAATTGTTGGTCTTTTGTTCCCTAGCTCAAATTGAAAATCAATAAACTTGTGATAGAAATCTTCATTCAAGTCTTTAAATTGAAATTCTGTTCTCAATTCTTCTTGAAGCAATTCTATCTTATTTCTACATGTTTTATATCCTTGCTTAGTCTTTTCCTTTGGTTTTAAACCATCTATTCTATACTTTTCCAGAAATATATCAAATACTTCTATAACATTTAATTTTCTAGCTTCCTTTCTTATACCATCACTTAGTATATCTTCAATAATATCAGCCAACATATACTTTGTTAAATCCTCTTCTGATTTAACTTCAGAGAACACTCTTTTATTTATTTGCTCTCTTAATTTGGCTAAATAGCTATTAAAGTTTACCGCATTGGGATGTTTGGAATCTAGAATTTGTTTATTCCCTTTCCAATATTTTGTTTCTACTGAAATTCCAATTGATTTTTGAATCCTATTATTTGGTTTCCATGTTATTGAAATAATAATAGGAGTCTTCTTTTTTTTCTTATGTTGGGCATTGAAATTTATATTCATAGCTGTTCCAAGGGTAAGTTGATTTTAAAAACGTAAACAAAAACGTAAACAGAAAAGTGCAATATAATAAGATTCAGCACATTTCAGTGGAATATGCAAAGTCTGAAGAACTCTCTTAAACCGCCTATTGCAGCGTGCATACAAACATAATGAAATTCTTTGGGATATAAAAAATGCCTTATCAACGGGGGGAAGTGTCGATAAGGCATGCAGCATAAAAGGAAATTACGGTTTGCACCGTAGAGCGAAAGACGAGATTCGAACTCGCGACCCCAACCTTGGCAAGGTTGTGCTCTACCAGCTGAGCTACTTTCGCTTAGTTTTTAGTCACTATTGGCTCGCTCTCTTTAGAACAATTTACCAAATTCCGCGACTATTGTTTCCTTGACTTTATCCATATCAACTACTGTGCCAATCTCGTTTTCTATAGAAGTTACTTCTTTATCGTCAATTCCACATGGCACAATATAATCAAAATCTTTCACATTATTGCAAACATTGAGAGCAAATCCGTGGCTGGTTACCCAACGTGAGCAGTGTAGCCCTATGGCACAGACCTTACGGGCTTGTTCTAACCACACGCCTGTCAGCCCTTCCACTCTGTCCGATTCCATTCCGTATTGGGCAACGGTGTTGATTATCGCTTGCTCTATCTCGCGTAAGAACCAATGCAAATCTTGCTTGAAATCACGCAAATCGAATATCGGGTAGCCGACTAACTGCCCTTCATTGTGCATAGTTACGTCGCCACCGCGGTTTATGTCTATCACCTCTATCCCACGTTTGTCGTACTCATCGCGTGGTAGGACTAGGTTGTCATAGCTCGAATTCCTGCCCATAGTGATAACTAATGGGTGGCTACACAGCACTAATGTTGAGCGGCGTTCACCTTTCTTAATCGCATCGACCAACTCGTTTTGCTTGTCCCATGCCGTTTGGTAGTCAATTAAGCCCCAATCTTCTATATCAAAATTCATCTTAAGGTATTTTCCTGAATATGGTAAATCGGAGCAACAGCTCTAAGAATAGCAGCCCAATTGCCGCCATTGCAAAAGGGTAGAACTCCTCGTTGTAGTTGCTGAAGTAAGCTACGTCAATCTTAGTCTTCTCTAGCTCATCAATAGTTTTGTATATGTCCGAAAGCGATTCCGTATCGGTAGCACGGAAGTAACGCCCATCGGTGATTTCAGCTATTTTGGTCAGCAGCTGCTCGTTTATCTTCACTTCCACCATCTGCGTTCTTTGTCCGAATGGCGTTTGCACAGGGTAAGGTGCTTTGCCCTTAGTCCCAACAGCAATAGTATAGACACGAATACCGAAAGTCTTAGCTATCTCGGCTGCCGTTTCTGGAGATACCGAGCCAGCGTTGTTGTCACCATCGGTTAGCAATATTACTACTCGACTCTTTGCCTCGCTTTCTTTCAGTCGAGTGACCGATGTAGCAAGCCCCATACCAATAGCTGTGCCGTCTTCCATTATTCCAGTCTTTAGCTTCGAGAGCAAATCTTTCAATATCGTGTGGTCCACGGTAATTGGGCTTTGAGTAAAGCTCTGACCTGCGAACACTACAAGACCAATTCTGTCATTGGGTCTGTTGTCTATGAACTCCTCGGCTGTTTGCTTTGCTGCTTTTATCCTGTTTGGTTTCAAATCCTCCGCCAACATAGACGAGGAAACGTCCATTGCCAAAACTATGTCAATACCCTCGGTGGTTACTTTCTCTTCGCCCTCGGTCGTTTGTGGACGAGCTATGACTATTGTAATTAGTGCAATCACAATCAACCTAAGAAAGAATGGCAGCTCACGCATTCTCACTTTCCATGACTTACTACCTGCAAAGCTGGAAGTGTCCGAATAGGCAATGCTTGGCTTTCGTTTGTTTGTCACAAAAATCTTGTAAGCTATCAATACAGGTATGATCAGTAGCAGCCAGAAATACTCAGGATTCGCAAATTCCATTCCATCAAACATTGCCATCCTCCTTCGCATCGCTTAGTGGCTTGGCTTTTTCTACCAATTCTTTAGCGTATTCGAGTGATTTTGTATTGTTTTCTGGTAGTGGGTTTGCTTTTGCAAATTTCGACAAATCAGAATACTGGGCTATATATTGCAGCTTCTCCTTTTCAGTAGAATCGAATAGCTTCTGCTCTTGCATCACTTCTATCAGCTCGTGGCTGGTCAGCTCCATGGTTTTTATGTCATAAACACGATGGTAATAAATACGCAAGATGTCTGTCATTTTTGTGTAATATTTCTTGAAGAAGCCATTCTGCCACAATCGTTCTTGCTCCAAGCTGTTCAGCGATTCTATTGCCAAGATATATGGCGGTATTTTGGGGTCGTAAACTGGTTCTGGCTCTTCTTCTTTTGGCTCTCTTTTGCTGTAGAAATAGTAGCCCAACGCTGCCAAAGCGATAAGTAAAGCCAAACCACCAACCCAATAGAGCCAGCTGTAATCACTATAATCTACAATATAAATATCCTTGATGTCTTTGATTGCCTGAGTTGTATCCACCGCAGGCATACCATAGGTAAGCACAAGTGAATCAGTGTAGAGAGTATCTCTCGTTATTGGGGAAATCGCCCACATTTGTGGAATAGTGTAGTTGCCAGAATCATAAGCTGAAACGGTGAATGTCTTCATCAGCCCAAAGCGGCTGCCGCTCGTAGTGTCAACAGATGATTCTTCTATTAGTTCCACTCCTTCTATTCCATCGGCATCGAATAGTGGAAGCTCAAAGTCCACAACACTGTCTGCCTTATACGTAAGCCGCAGGTTCACCCAATCGCCAATCATCACATTGTTGGTGTCGGCACTTAGCTTCAGCTCATCAGATTTGGCAGTAAAGTTGATGCCAATCATTAGTAAAATTGCAAGAGTAAAAATTCTCATAACCTTTGGGATTACCTCCTTCCTTCTCTTTTCTTGAAGAACTGACGAAGCGGAACAACGTAGGACTCATCAGTCTTCAGGTCAATTATGTCAACCTTGTTTTTGAGTAACATTGTCTCCAATTTCGTTGTGAAGTCAGCTCTTTCATCTTCAAATTTTCTTTTAGTTTTCTTGTCCGAAGTGTCTATCCACATTGTCTCGCCAGTTTCCGAATCGACTATATTTATCAACCCAATATTTGGCAGAGTAAATTCTTTATCATCGAATAGATTTACTGCTATCAGGTCGTGTCTTTTTGCTGCAATTCTTAGTGGATTTTCGAAACCTGGACTAATGAAATCAGACATTAGGAATACGATTGCTCTTTTCTTTATCACACTAGTGAAAAACTCCAGAGCAGCACCAATGTCAGTCTTTTTCGATTCTGGCTCAAACTCAATCAGCTCACGGATAATTCTAAGTATATGGGATTTCCCTTTCTTTGGTGGTATGTATTTCTCTACCTTATCTGAAAAGAATATAACGCCCACTTTGTCATTATTCTGAATTGCTGAGAACGACAAGACAGCAGATAGCTCAGTAATCAAATCTTTTTTCGATTGCTCACCAGTACCGAAAATCTTAGAGCCGGAGACATCTACCAATAGCATAGTGGTCAGCTCCCTCTCCTCTTCGAATACTTTGATATAGGCATCACCCGAACGAGCTGTTACGTTCCAATCAATCAATCGCACATCGTCGCCAGACTGATATTCCCGCACTTCGCTGAATGCCATACCTCGCCCTTTAAACGCGGTGTGGTATTCACCCGAAAATAATTGATTAGAAAGCCCACGAGTTTTTATCTCAATCTTTCTAACTTTCTTTATTAAATCTTGAGTTTTCACTTTGATTAAGGTACTTCTATGTTATCAATAATCTTATTGACTATATCTTCCGAGGTCAAATTCTCGGCTTCAGCTTCGTAAGTAATTCCCACTCTGTGGCGGAGTACGTCGAGAGCAACTGCCCTGATGTCTTCTGGTAGCACATAGCCACGACGCTTGATGAACGCGTATGCCTTAGCTGCCTTTGCAAGCGAGATAGTAGCACGCGGCGACCCACCAAATGAAATAAGGTCTTTCATATCTGCCATACCGTATTCTTCAGGGAAACGAGTAGCAAACACTATATCCATAATGTACTTTTCTATTTTCTCGTCCATATAGACATCTTTAACAACGTCTCTTGCTTTTATTATGTCTGCTGGGTCTAATATCTTAGAAACCTTAGGGAAGCTCTTCTCTAAGTTCATACGGAGTATCTGTCTTTCCTCTTCCTTCGTTGGGTAACCAACTACGAGCTTGAGCATAAACCTGTCCACTTGTGCTTCTGGAAGTGGGTAAGTACCTTCTTGCTCCAATGGGTTTTGGGTAGCAAGTACCAAAAACGGCTCTTCCAGCTTGAAAGTAGTGTCACCAATAGTAACTTGTCTTTCTTGCATCGCCTCGAGCAAGGCACTTTGTACCTTAGCAGGGGCACGGTTAATCTCATCAGCGAGAACAAAGTTAGCGAACACAGGCCCTTTTCTCACGTGGAATTTCTGTTCCCCTTGGCTATAAATCATAGTACCGACAACATCGGCAGGAAGTAAATCGGGAGTAAACTGAATTCTAGAGAAATCGCCATCTATCGCATTGGATAGAGTGTTGATTGCCAATGTCTTTGCTAATCCGGGTACACCCTCCAAAAGGACGTGACCGTTAGATAGCAAGCCAATTAGCAGGCGTTCCACCATATATTTCTGTCCGACAATTACCTTGCCCATCTCCATCATTAGCATATCGATGAAGCCACTTTCGCGTTGTATTCGTTCGTTGAGTTCTTGTATGTCTGTCATTTTTCTGTTCCATTAGAATATAAAAATTGAACATAATTTCTATCGTTTTTCAATGAATGTAGTACGAATTAACCTTAAATTTGTTTAGATGTGGGTACTATTTTTTTTTGTTTGAGTTTTAGAATGCTGGGTTATTTTTGAGTTTGATTTTTCTCTGCTGGCTTAAGGTGGGCAAACCCTCCTAAATCCTCCCTTAACAGGGAGGACTTACAACGAATAGAGCTTCTTTGATTGGTGCACAGGCCTAACTCCCCCTTGTTAAAGGGGGCTGTGGGGATTTGCTTAAGACAAAAGACTTAAGGTGGACGAAAAAGTCATTGCGAAAAATATCAGTTTACTGATATTTTGTGGCAATCCATCTTCATTAGAACAGACAGCCGCGCTACGCTCGCTGTGACGGGACAGTAATCCCAGTCAGAGCAAGCTCTGCCAGCCCAAGACAATAATGACTGGCGCTTCGACAGGCTCAGCGACCGAATAGTTTCTGCCAGCTCCTCCAAAGGAGCACAATAACCGTTATCACTAAAACTGTAGAGACGCATTGAATGCGTCTCATTAAGGAAAGCAGAATTGTAGCCGATGTCCATAAGTCTCATCACCCGTCTTTTTACTCTCTAAGTCAAAGGTAGGAGAATTACAAAAACCTAATCAAACTCGACGTCGGAGCGAGTAGATGCAGAAGTAACAGATAGTCCAGGGAACTTTTCGTTATAGTCCATTCTGCCACGGCGGATAACTTCGTAAGCTTCTTGCTTACCGTAGATGTGGGTTATTTCTACATTCTTGTCGTTTACTTTGTCTGGGTTTTGCTTGTAAGTAAGGAAGTAGTGCTTTAGTCTTCTTATGATTGATTCTGGTATTCTGTCTATGTCATTTCGTTCGTCATAGACCAAATCGTCGTTCATTACAGCAATAATTTTATCATCTGCCTCCCCGTGGTCTATCATTCGCATACCGCCAATTGGTCGGCAGTTGAGCAATATGTCGCCATAGGGCACTATTCTTTCGGTGATAACGCAGATGTCAAGTGGATCTTGGTCACCAACTATGTCTGTTCTGCCTGTTTTTTCATTGCAATACTCGGCTACGTTTTTGCCTGCATAAGTTTGGGGTAACATACCGTAGAGAGTTGGGCAAACACTGGAGTAAATCTGCGGTCTATCTATTTTTAAGTAGCCAGTGTATTTGTCTAATTCATACTTTACTGTATCGCCTGGTACCAGCTCAATGTACGAGGTTACTATTTTGGGTGATTCTTCGCCAATTGGAACACCGTGCCAAGGGTGTGATTTGAATATTAATCCGGATTGATTCCACATATTATTTTGCCTTTTCTTGTTTTATTTTGGGGTACAAAATTAGAAAAGTGATAGGAATAAATAGCTATAAAAATAAAAAAAAGACTACTCATTACTGAATAGTCTTTGCTTTAAATCTGCGTGATTTACTCAATTATTATGAGTTGTCAACTACTTCTGCTTCTGGTGCATTCTTTTGAACTGATTCAATTCCGTTGTCGCATCCATCTTCTGAAGCATACATTTGGCTAGAACCAACAATCTGACCGTTCGTTGACTTTAGGTTAAAGTGGTGCTTGCCGTTCTTAGCTACTTTCTTTTCGAATCTTGCTTCGTCTTGAGAGTTTTTCTTAACTGACTCAATACCATTCATACAGCTTGGCTTAGCTTTGTAACCTTCACTAGTCAAGATAACTTGACCGTTGCCAGCTTTTAGATTGAATTGAAATTCACCATTTGTTCTTTTAGTTACTTCGAACTTTCCCATACGTTACTCCGTTTTATTATTTATTAAGTATTTTGAAATATTATTTTTTTTACGTTTCATAATTTATTAAATTATAAGCATTGTAAAATAAGTAATTATACTCATTATTGCAAAAAGCGAGTATCAAATAATAATCACTAACACTTAAGGTTTATGAAAAAGAATATAATTTTTATTATCATAGCATCAGCAATTTTATTCACCAGCTGTAAATCAACAAAACGATTTTCGGCAGATGAAGTGAAAATAATGCCACAAACTGAATCAACAGAAACTGCACCAGATATGCACAATGGTTTGATTTCGCTCGATTGGCAAGGCGATTATTATGGATTGGAAAACTGTAACGATTGCTTGTGGAAACGAAAGACTGTTACTTTGAAAAATGACCGCTCTTACGAAGTATTGGTGGAATACATTGGGGCGGACAAGCCACTTATTCAAAGGTTTACTGGGGTTTTGTCGTGGAACCCAGAAGGCACTGAGGTTATATTGCAAAATGACGACCCAGAAATGGGTACAAACAGATATAAAGTAGAAGAAAATAGGTTGCTCCCACTTGGTAACAACATACAATTAGTAAAAGGAAGTAAGTATATGCTAAAAGCGGAATCGATTGGTCTTACTGGACAAAGATGGCTGCTGACAGAAGCTATGGATATGGCAGTGATTGTTGACATAGAAGATTCGGAGCAGTACCCTTATATGGAACTGACAGAGGATGGTGGAGTTCACGGTAACTCTGGTTGCAATAATTTTTCGGGTCAGTTTGAGCAATTTGGTGGTAACAGAATTGCGTTTGATAAGATAGCTTCCACAAGGAAAATGTGTAGAGATATGACAGTAGAAGACAAGTTTTTGCCTGTGTTTAGTACTGCTGTTAGCTACGAGATAGTAGATGGAGAATTGATTTTGAGAGACAGGGACAGAAATGTAATTGCACGATTTATGTCAATGTAGTAATAGATGATAAGCAAACTAAAATCAAAGTTACAAAGACCTTACCCTTATGAGCAAGAGACAGCTAACATATTCAAAATGTCGGTTGTCTATGGGCTTTTCGTTGCTTTTTTTCTCTACGCTTTTCGCCCATTTGGCATAGAGTCTGGACCTTATAACTTATTGTTGATTTGCTTAGCTTACGGAGGTGTTACTACTGCTGTAGTATTAGCCCTTAACACAACGATTGGTTATATATTCCCCAAGCAGTTTGTTGAAGAAAAATGGAACGTCGGCAGGGAAATATTTTGGACTATCGTCAATATCAGTCTTATTGGGTTAGCTAATGCTGTGCTAACTTCTTACCTGGCAAATATTTCATTTGGCATAAGACTAATCTTATACTTCCAACTCTATACTGTTCTGTTAGCACTTGTACCTATTGTATTTATGATTATGTACAATGAGGCAATTCATAACAAAAAATACGCTGAACTGTCGGAAGACATTAACTCGCGCTTGTCAATTCCAGAAAACAGTAATAAGCATATTACGATTAGCTCTAATAATGACAATGAAGAGCTAAATTTGAATGCTGATGATTTAGTTTACATTACTTCGGCTGATAATTATATCGAGGTGTATTATTCACAGAGTTCGGGGAGTGACGAAATAGAAATGAAATTGCTGCGAAATACATTGAAAAATACGGAAGATAATTTGAGTGGTTTTCAGAATATTATCCGTTGCCACAAAAGCTATATTGTCAATTTGGACTATGTAAATAATGTAACTGGCAATGCCCAAGGATACAAATTACACTTGTCAAATAGCGATAAGCTTATCCCTGTTTCCAGAAAGTTGAATGACTTTGTTAAAGAAAAGCTTACCAGTTAGTAATTATAGTTTGCGAGTCATCACTTTTGCCTTACCATTCGTCCCAAACCTTGCTACTCATACCTTTTGGGTTTGATTCAAAACCCCAATCCTCAATATTTGTATCAAGATTTATTTACAATTATCGGAGAACTTATGGAAACTTTACACTCAATTTTGATTTATATTCACATAGCAGCAGGCATTGCATCACTGTGTTTTGGCTTTATTCCTTTGGTAAGTAAAAAGGGTGGCAAGAACCACAAAAAGATAGGTCTCCTATTTTACTACTCTATGTTTGTTGTGGCAATTACTGCATTGTTGACTTCGCTCTACGATGGTTTCACTTTGCTTACGCACCTTGGTGTTTTTGCAATTCACTTGAACTATTTTGGAATAAGGTCACTCAGAGAAAAGTCTATGAAGTCAAGTCCAATTGACTGGGGAGTCAATATACTTGGGCTGACAAATGCTATATTAATGATAACGAGCGGGTCGGTAATTCTGATAATATTTGGGGTAATATCACTTTCAAATGTGGTGTCGATTATTAAGCTGAACATAATGGTATTGCGGAACAAGCCAATACCAAGATTGGCATGGCTCTCGCAGCACATTGGGCTAATGGTAGGTGCATACATAGCTACTGTTACTGCCTTTTTGGTCAACAATGTAAGAGCTATGGAGCCAGTTTGGTTGTTGTGGATGTTGCCTACGTTTATCTTTGTCCCTTTGTCGATTTATTGGACTTTCAAATATGTACGAACTCCAAATAAGATAGCACAAGGATAAAAAAACGGAGAAATGTTTACATTTATCTAATAATTTGTTAGTTTAAGAAGATTGGAAAAAATAAATTTCACTTAGGAGCATAGAACTATGTCAACAGCAAAAATACCACCGATTAACTTTAAGCAATGGGTAGAAGACAACCGCCACTTACTCAAGCCACCAGTTGGCAACAAACAGGTGTATGAAGATGGAGAAATGATAATAATGGTAGTAGGTGGGCCGAACGGCAGAAAGGATTATCACTACAACGAGACCCCAGAGTTTTTCTACCAGATAGAAGGCGACATAACGGTTAAGATAATAGATGACGGAGAATTCCGCGACATAAATATAAAGGAAGGCGAGATATTTCTGCTCCCTGGCAAAGTGCCACATTCCCCACAAAGACCAGCAAACAGTATTGGCTTAGTGATAGAGCAATTGAGAAGAGACGGTGAAGTGGATGCCTTAGAGTGGTATTGCGAAAATTGCCAGAACAAGTTAGCCCGCAAGGAATTTGCAATGAAAAATATAGTCACCGAATTGCCAGTGAAAATGGAAGAATTCTTCGCCGACGAAGAAGCGAGAACTTGCAATGAATGCGACACTGTGATGGATAGGCCAGAGAAGAGGTAGATTGATAAGTAATAGGTGTAGTTTAAATCAGTGCAAATGGTTTAGATAGTTATTATTATATCAATGGAGTAAACAGTAAAAAAAATAGGTTTAAATAAAAAGACAACAACTATAACTATAGTTCTGCTACTAATCGCAATCAGTAACTTAATGGCAGTTCTTGTCTTTGGTGATATAAATGAAGACGAAGCACTTTTCGCAGAAAACTCATACCATCTTTCAGAAGAAGGGAAGGTAAAGTCAGAACTGTTTGAGGGCTTAGGTATAGGTTTGGAAAAACTTCAACTACAATACCACAAGTTATTTATTGCAGCTGGCTCTGTTTGTGCAAAATTGTTTGGCACTAATCTATATAGTTTCAGAGTACTAACTATGCTGTTTTCTGCTCTTTTTCTATTCTTTTTTTTTAAATACTACTCCAAAGAGATTGACTCTAATATAGTGCTATCAGCTATTGCTATTCTTTTTATTCAATCCACGTTCTCATCTTTTTCAGTTATTTTTAGACCTGAAATAATGGTTATGTTTTTTGGCTTCTGCTCTTGGGTTAGTATTAACAGATTTTTAGACCATAAGAAATCTTCTTCTGTCCTTATGGCTGGTTTGTTTGCTGGTCTTGCTGCACTAACGCATCTAAACGGACTAATATTTATTTTGGCTGGCTTTACTTTTCTATTAATCAAGAAGGAATTTAGAAGCTCATTATATTTTGGTTTCTGTGCTGCTTTTGTATTATTGTTTTATTTTTGGGATATAAATAACGCTGAGTTATTTGATATTTGGATAGAACAATTCAAGAATGATCCTACGCAAGTAGGGAAAAACACAAATCTAATCTTAGAGCCATTTATCAGATTGATGAGTGAGCACAAAAGGTTTTTTCATTCGGGTGAAGAGATAGTTTTGTCATTGCTTTTTTTCGTTAGTGTTGGTTTGGGGTGGAAAAAATTATTTAAATCGCAGAAGAATATATTAGTTTATTTAACGATACTAATTATATTTTTAGCATTAATATCTCATGGCAAAACAGTCAAATATCAAATATTATATATGCCATTTATGGCAATAATCATCTCTTATTCTATTCACAATACTGAAAAAGTAAAAAAATATATACTTCTATTCCTATTATCCCTATTCTGCATTGTTAATTTGTATAGTAACTACAGAAGCTTCAACTTTGAGTACAATCCAATAGAAATGAACAGTGAAATTGCTAGTAAAATAGAAGAAGGGGCAAAAGTATTAGCCAAAGAAAGATTTTTCTTCAATGAGGGAACAAGGTTTACTATAAATAGTCCTATTGGTTTTGCTTGGTATTATGAGAGGTACTTGAAAGAAAAGTACACTTTGGACGATTTTTTTGTATTCAGCAAAGAGTACAATATTGATTATATTATTATAGACAAACACGCATTTGAAAAGAAACTACTCAAACTTTTGGGTGAAGTAAACACGGACAAAGGTGCGAGTTTGAATGGCTACAAAGTAGTAGAAAATGAAAAGAATTATTTGATTTTAAAATTAATACAATGATTTATTTAAAAGTGAACTTATGAAAAAAATATTATTATTAACATTTGCCTTATTGTCAACTTTCGCATCGCTGTTGGCTGATTGGGAGTATGAGTATGTGGGTGAGACGAGTGCTGATATTAAAAATATTTTTGTTGCTGATGATGAAGTATACTTTTCGAGTTCAAATTATTTATATAAATGGAATAAAGAAGAAGATAGTTGGATACAGATAACTGATTCTTTATTCAATAAAGTTACAATTGGGGCAATTGTTGGATATGATGAAACTAAATTAGTTTCGACTAGCACTGGACTAATGAGGTCTATGAATAATGGCGAAACTTGGGATAGAATGGATGGTAAAGTGGGTTTATCCTTCTCGAATAGTTTGGGTGTCAATAAAGATTATGTTATTGCATTGAGCAATGTCGGAGTAAGTAGGGCAAATAAATCAAATCTTGAATGGCAATTAGTTAATAAAGAAAATAATAACACTGTAAGGCAAATGAAAGTTGGTTCCAAAAATATACTATACTATAGGTATTCTCGAAATAAATCAGATGGAGGGTTGCTCACCTCATCTACTAATGGTTCTCAATGGAGTTTTAAAGAAACATCTGTCGATTGTGCATCAATAATTGGGGATACTATAGTTTATATCTCAAAGGATAAAATTTATATTTCGGAAGATTTTAAAAAGACTTGGACTGATGAAACACTCAGTGATAGATACAAAGATGTTACACTTTCCAAAAGTAATATATATTTAACTAAAAATGACAATCAAATAGAAGAATACGACTATGACTTCAATAAAATGAAAACTATAGACTTTAATGAGGTGGGTGATTATAAAAATGTAATAATAAATGAAAGCATTGTACATAATGATAGTCTGTATATTGCTACTTCAAATGGTTTGTACATCTTTGATTTAATTTCCGAAAATATAATCTTGATTTCCCCAATGGAAGATGTTATTGATTTTACGACAGTTAATGATTATAAAGACAGTGTCCTTTTAGTTGGTTCAAATAGTGGTCTCTATATAAAGCATAAAGAATCAGATAGTTGGAAAATGTTTGATACATCTCTTCATAATTTAGGATATGATTTTTACAATACTCAAGTAATTGATAATGAATTATATTTTTTTGACCCTTATACTTATCATAATAAGTCTATAGTTATATTTCGAAATGGGGGAGGTAAATGGGATTCACTTTTATTAGACAATTATTGGCGTGATGGTTTTGGTAAAATTGATGATACCTACTATTACTGTGATGAAGATTTTGTTTATTATTCTAACAATGTTGGCAAAGACTGGGATACACTTCAAGTACCAAAGTCTAAAACAAGTGAAGAAATACAACGTATTTATTGTGCTACTGTCTTTAAGAATAAACTATATATAGGTGCAAGTAATGGCGTATATCGATACGATTCAAAATATAAAAAATGGGATGAGATTAAGAGAAAAGATGGTTTTTCGCTTTCATATATTGATAGATTCCATCAAGATAAAGAGAGACTATTTGTAGTTGCAACATACTCTGAAAGTTGGCTTAATGAATATAACAAATATGAAGACTTATTTGAAAACAAGATGAAACAAACTCCACTTGGATTTTCTAACTTTTATAATCTTCTTTGGAATGCGGACAATTTTATTTGGAATGAATGGGATAGTTTATTCCTTACTAAAGATTATGGTAAAACAATAATGCACATTAATGAAAAGCTACTTTATAACATTAATGGACATTATAATCTTTTCGATAATTACTTATATGCAACTACAACTGAAGGTCTTTACAAACGAAGCATAACAGATTTTGGACTGACAGATGTAGAATTAACTGAAAGTTCAGACTTAAATCTATTTGCTTATCCGCAACCTGCAAAAGATGAATTAGTAATAGATATTGTCGATGTATCGTATGGTGAACTAACCTTAGCTGATATAACAATATATGACTACACTGGAAGTGAGATAGCCACAAAGGATAATCTGACTATTGAAACTGTTAATAGTGGGTATAGTCTAACTTGGGATTGCTCAGCCGAGCAAGCTGGAGTATATATCATAAGCATAACCCACGGCACGGAAGAGAGAGCTGTTAAGGTTGTGGTGGAGTAGGTGTTGTAGAGACGTGATGCGCACGTCTCACAAACGCCTGTGCCCCTCTGGAGGGACAGTCTGAACTTGTTCAGACTGGGGGGGAATTAACAAGAAAATTCCACCTCCGTCTTCCGATATTCTATCGGAATCCACCTCCGCCAGCGAATGGTTAGCATAAATGCTAAATTTACAATTATTTATGTACATTATAAGTTTTAGAATTAACAATATACTTAACATTTTTATTTTAGCATTTCTTAAATCTTCACTTTCATTTTGCAAACCTACAGTTTACAACCCTTCTTATTTTTTATTAGATAAGAGTTGAGCTGGAATTTAACTGTATAAATTATTCAATAATAATTAAATCGACTATTAATAATAAATTTTATAAATTATATGATTAGTAGACCAGTCATTATTTCTCATTAATTATGTTACTTTGCTTTAGCAATAGAATTGTTGTTTAATATTCTATGTCAACTTATAAAAACGAGGGGTAAATTTCTGAATTGAGAAATAAATAATTCACAGTTAGTAGAGATAGTTTTTTTTTAGAGTGTAAAAACTTAATTTAAAATCTGAAGCTCCCAAAAATTTATATTTTTAAATAAATCATTTAAACAAGTGAATAATAAAGAAAAAAAATATAGCAGAAAGGAGTTTCTAAAATTCTTGGGTCAAGCAAGTTTATTCGCTTTAGTGGTGCCACCTTTCTTAACTAGCTGTGGGAACAGCAGCAACCCAGATGAAAATTCTATTCCTAATGAGGAATACTTAGAAAGATTGAAAAATCTACCTATAGTTCACCTCAAGCCAACCGATAGGGATGACTTAGTTCTAACCAAAGGACTTGATTATCACACTATAATTAAATGGGGAGATAAGATTAGTCGAAAAGATACATTTGGTTTTAATAATGATTATCTCTGTTTTATTCCTCTGGACAAATCGAACCCCAAAGACGGATTATTGTGGGTAAACCATGAATATGTAAATCCTCTATTTGTATCAGATTATGACTTTGATAGCTATGACGACCCAATGGAGCTGAGAACAAAAGAGCAAATCGACAAAGAAATGTATAATGTGGGCGGCACTATTGTAAGGATAAAAGAAGAAAATGGTGAGTGGAATATTGTAAAAAATGACCCACTCAACAGAAGAATAACAGCGAAAACACTTATAAAGCTCAACTGGGATGAAAAAATAAAAGGAAAAGACACAGTAATAGGAACTAACAGTAACTGTGCTGGTGGTATTACTCCTTGGAATACTTTTCTTACGTGCGAAGAAAATTATGATGGCTTTTTTGGTAAAACGAAATATGATTCAGATAATAAACCAACACACATAGATAGCGAATATGGATGGGAAAAGTTTTACGACTACCCCCCTGAGCATTATGGATGGGTAGTAGAAGTTGACCCAATGACTGGTGAAGCTCAAAAGCATATAGCATTGGGTAGATTCTCTCATGAGTGTTGCACAATATACGAGTTAGAGGATAAAAGAGTAGTTGCATACACTGGTGACGATTCCAAAGATGAACATTTGTATAAGTTTATTTCCTCAAAGCCAGGTTCATTGAAAGAAGGAACACTCTATGTAGCAGACACTATTAATGGCAAATGGCTACCACTTGATTGGGAAAACCAACCTTTGTTAAAAGAAAAATTTGCTAGCCAGACAGAAGTGCTTATTCGTGCAAGAGAAGCTTCAAAAATAATTGGCGCTACTGAGCTAAACAGACCTGAGGACATAGAGATAGATCCAATTACTGGGCATGTATTAGTAACATTGACAAACAACAAACCAAAAGGAGACTATCACGGTTCTATTCTAAAAATAGAAGAAGCTGACGGCAAATTTGACTCTCTTACTTTCAAAGCTGCAACTTATTTAGCAGGTGGAGATGAGAATGGTTTTTCTTGTCCTGATAACCTAGCATTTGACCACTCAGGAAATCTATGGATGACAACTGATATCTCTGGTAGCTCTATGAACAAAGAAGATAAGCCATATATGTCATTTAAAAACAATAGTCTGTTTGTTATTCCTAGATACGGCGAAGATGCTGGAAAGATAATACGAGTTATATCTGCACCAAGAGATGCCGAGTTAACTGGGCCTTGGTTCTCGCCTGACGGTAAAACATTATTCCTAAGTGTACAACACCCAGGCAGCGAAACAACTGATTTAGAAAACCCGACTAGTAAGTGGCCTTTTGATAAAGATAATATACCTAAACCAGCTGTAGTTGCAATAACTGGTGATTTAATTGTAAAACTTAATAATTTACGAAGAATTGCTTTACTTTAGAAATCCCCCTTTACTAAATAAATAATAGAAGCTATTTAACAAAACATTAACCAAATACTTCATTAATCCTAACAATTGAAGTGTAGTTTAGCAGAATAATTTAAACAAATATTCAAACTATTATAGGATTAATAATGTATAAAGTATTACTAAAACTGCTGTTGCTACTAGTAGTAAGTGTAACCGTAGCAACAGCAAACCAATCAAAGGGTGTACTAACTGGTCAAGTTATTGACGCACAAACTGGATTCTATTTGCCAGGGGCAGTTGTTAAAATAAAAGGAACAAAGTTCGGAGCAATAACTGACAAAGTTGGTAAATATACAATAGTCAAAGCACCTGAAGGTGAGCAAGTAATAACTGTCAGTTATATTGGTTATTTGACCCAAAAAGATACTGTTACACTTACTGATAATATTACTAAAACTTTAGATTTTACTCTATCAGTGGGTGCGGTACAAACAGATGAATTAGTTGTATTAGGTGATGGACTAAAAGGCCAATCCAAAGCTCTAAATACTCAAAAAAACAAACAAAATATTACAAACGTAATCTCAGCCGACCAAGTTGGTAGATTCCCAGATGCTAACGTAGGTGACGCCTTGAAAAGAGTAGCAGGTATAACAGTACAAAACGACCAAGGTGAAGCTCGATTTGGTTTGATTAGAGGTACATCTGCACGATTAAATTCTGTAACAATCAATGGAAATAGAATCCCATCTGCTGAAGCTGAAAATAGAGAGGTTCAGTTAGATTTGGTATCTGCAGACATGGTAGAGTCAATCGAAGTTAGTAAAACACTAACACCTGATATGGATGCTGATGCTATTGGTGGTTCTATTAACTTAGTTACTCGTAACTCACCTAGTAAAGAAAGACTATCTGTTACTTTAGGGGCTGGTTACAATGCTCTTAGTGAAGTGCCTATCTGGAATGGTGCACTAATTTATGGTGACCGATATCTAGATGATAAGTTTGGTTTTGTAGTAAGTGGTTCTTATAATAACCATACACTTGGTTCTGATAATATCGAAGCAGAGTGGAAGTTCAATGATGATGGTTCTGAATTTATGGATGATTTTCAAATCAGACAATATGAACTCCAGCGTATAAGAAGCTCTGTTTCACTTGGTTTTGATTATGAATTTGATGCTAATAACTTTGTTAACATTAGTGGTATTTTTAACCATCGAGATGATTGGGAAAATAGATACAGAACAAGATACAGATTTGATGATCTAGAGAATGGAAATTACATCACAGAAATTGTCAGACAAACTAAGGGTGGTAGTGCTGATGGTAGAACTGATTTTGCTAGATTAGAAGCACAACAAACAATTAACTATGCTATCAATGGTGAGCACCTTCTTTTCAACTCAGTTAAAATGACGTGGGGGGCTAATTATGCGATGGCTTCTGAAGATAGGCCAAATGAAAGATATATTGACGTTAACTTAGAAGATGTACCTGTTAAACAACAGATATCATCACTAATGAAACCGAATATAAGTTATGACAGGCAGTTCGATGACTTCAGTAGTTATAGTTTAGATAAAATTGAAGAAGAAAATCAGTACACAGAGGATGTGGATTTCAATGGTAGATTTGATTTCAAAGTACCTGTGAATTGGAATAATACTAAAATTAGCTTTGGTGGTAGATTCAGGTTAAAATCAAAATTAAGAGATAATAATTTCTTCGAGTACTCTCCAACAGATACTTATGAATCAGAATTTGAAACTCTATTCAAAAATGGTGCAGCTAATAAAACTAAGGACCGTTTCTTACCGGGCGATTATGTAGCTGGAGAATTTGTTTCTCGTGAAGTGCTTGGAAACTTAGACTTAGAAGACGCTTCTAAATTTAATAAAGAAGATGTGATTGAGGAGTATGTTCCTGGAAACTTCGATGCAAATGAGGATATATTTGCTGGTTACATTATGTCAAGACATGAGTTTTCAGATAAATTTAATTTACTTTATGGCGTGAGGCTAGAATCAACTACACTTACTTACAATGCAAATAAGTTGGTAATTGATGAAGACAATGAAACTACAGCAATTACTCCTACACAAGGCACTGATGAGTATGTAAATATCTTACCTTCTATTCATACTAAATACAAATTTAGCCAAAATGACATACTTAGGTTCGCTTGGTCAAATTCTATTGCTAGACCAAACTATTATGATATTGCTCCTTACCGTTCTATTGTTTTAGATGGTGATGAGAGAGAACTAGAAGAGGGTAACCCTGCTTTAGAACCAACTAAAGCGATGAATTTTGATTTAATGTATGAACACTATTTCGAATCTGTTGGTATATTGTCAATGGGGGCTTTCTATAAAGGATTGACAGATTTCATTTATGATTATAATTTAAATAATTACACTGACCCAACTGATGGTTTCACTTATGACGAATATAAAACAACTAGAAACGGAGCTGAGGCAACTATCATAGGTGCTGAAATTGCATTCCAAAGAAGGTTGGACTTTTTGCCTTCATTCCTGAAATATTTAAACTTATATACTAACTATACATTTACTAATTCTACAGTTGATGGTCTGGGATTAGAAAATAGAGCAAACGAAGATTTAAGTTTACCAGGAACTGCTGAGCATACATTCAACGCATCTTTATCTTGGGAAAACCGAGATTTGACTATAAGGGTTTCTGCAAACTATGCTTCGGACTATATTGATGAGTTAGGTGATGAGGTAAGAAATGACAGATATTATGATGAGCAATTCTTTTTAGATGTAAACGGTTCATACAAATTTGATGACCAGTTTAGTGTGTTTTTTGAAGCAAACAACTTAACTAATCAAGCTTTAAGATACTATCAGGGTGCGAGCAATAGAACAATGCAATTAGAATTATATAATAGCAGATTCACATTCGGTATGAAGTACAATCTGTAATAAATATAAAGGAAGTAATAATATGAAAAATATAATTAGAATAACAGCTTTAGCAACATTCCTAATTTTTACTTCTTGTAAAAAAGAGGAAAAAGTTGAAAACCATTCTGAGACTGAAGTTAGTAAAGAGCAAAACAAAGTAACAGAGACTGAGTACATAGTAATAGACGAAGATGCTGTTTCCAAATGGGATGACTTAGATAATATAGATTCACCTTCTTTCTACAAAGATGGAGACAAAGAATATATAATTGCAACTTCGAAAGCTAAGGACTTTTTGCAGGTATATGATGCTGTAGATTTGAGCAAAGTGAAAAAGCTTGGTAAAGAAAAAGGGTATTATTTTAGCAGACCTAATGGTATATGGGTGATAGATGATTTGGCTTTAGTTGTCGAGAGAGACAACCAAAGAGTGCAAGTCTTGACTGTGCCAGACTTCAAATCTGTTGGTTTTATCGGGGAAAAAGAACTAAAAAACCCTTATGGCCTTTCGGTACATAAGATAGACAATGGGTACTCACTATTTGTAACTGATGATTATGAGTCTGATGACGAAGTAGCTCCTACAAATAATGATATATTAGACGAAAGAGTGAAAGAATATGTTTTCGATTACAAAAATGGAAAACTGACTTCTAAGTATATCAGAAGCATAGGCGAAACAACTGGTGAAGGGAGATTGTTTGTAGTTGAATCAATTTTTGCTGACCCTGAAAACAATGTGTTGTTAATTGCTGACGAGAGTAATCTGAATAAAAATATCAAGGTCTATGATATAAACTCTGGCAAATTTATTAAAAACATAGGTTCAGGTCAGTTCATCCACCAAGCCGAAGGTATAGCTCTATACGAGTGTGGCAATGGAGATGGCTTTTGGTTTGCTACAGATCAAAGTAAAGGAGACAATACTGTCCATGTGTTCGAGCGTAAATCATTTGACTATGTTACTTCATTCAAAACTAAAACTACTCAGAATACGGATGGTGTTTGGTTAACGCAAAATAAATTTGATGGTCACGACGATGGTATCTTTATTATGGTTCACGACGATGGTGGAGTTAGTAAGTTTGATTTAGTTAAGCTATTTTATAAGCTTGAAATAAAGTGTAATTAAAACTCTTTTGTAGTTCTTTAAAAAGATAAAAAATTCGGCTGGTACTGACAATATCCACATTATGACAACATATACAAACCTCAGAAGGTATCCAGCCGTTTTTTATCTTATGAAACTCAACCATTAATCATAGAAAAAAATGTATTTCAAATTTCTAACCTATTTAGAACTATTATAAAAAAGGTTAATAATAAAATTCAACAAATGATATGAAGACAAATTTCACCTTGCCTTCCTTAATAAGACCACATTTAAAAAATTCTAAATTTTTAGAATTGTATGATAATTCATTTATAAGTAAATATATTGATTCAACTCTAAAATTAGATATAATTTCTAAATATGTATCAGAATTGGAATTTGAAGGGTTTGAATTTATATCAAACTTACTTAGAGAATTAAATATATCGTATACAGTTTCTGGTAAGGATAAAATGAGAATCCCATCGGAAGGGAGGCTTATCATAGTCTCTAACCATCCTTTAGGTGGGTTAGATGCATTAGTATTAATAAATGCTATATCTGAAATTAGAGATGACATAAAAGTGCTAGCCAATGATATACTTTTAAATATTTCTCAGCTAAAAGAACTATTTATACCTGTAGGCATATTTAAAAAAACTGACTTAAAAAATACAGCTTTATTAATTGAAAGAAGTATGCTGGAAGAGGAAGTGTTAATTATATTTCCAGCAGGTGAGGTTTCCAGATTAAATGGGATGAAGGTGTTAGACAAAAAATGGAATAAGACGCCTGTTAAGCTGTCTAAGAGATACAACTCCCCCATTTTGCCTGTGTTCGTCAACAACAAAAACTCCAAATTATTCTATCTAACTTCGATGTTAAATAAAAACTTATCAACTTTACTTCTACCAAGGGAATTATTAAAAAAATGCAATTCTAATATAAACATAAATATAGGAGACATGATACCATCTATTGCATTTAACCACTATATGACGGACACTTTACAAGCAAAATTACTTAAAAAACATTGCTATAGAATAAATACCAACAAAAAGCTGATTTTTAAAACTCAAAAAAATGTTCTTCATCCCATTTCACCTAAACTTATAAAAAGAGAATTGAACGAAAGTAAAGTTCTGGTTGAATTGAATACTTTAAAAAGAGTTTATATTGTTAATTACCAACATAATAAAAACACTATCAATGAGCTTTCAAGGTTAAGAGAGTTAACGTTTAGAAAAGTCAATGAGGGTACTGGGAATATATCTGATAAAGATAATTATGATAAAATTTGTAACCATATTGTACTCTGGTCTGATGAAAATGTGGAAATAATTGGTTCTTACAGAATTGGTAATATTAGAGAAATCACAAATAAACACGGCTATAACAGAATATATAATTCAGAGCTATTTGAAATACATGAATCATTTCATGACAAACTGAATTGCACATTAGAATTAGGACGCTCATTTATTACAGAACCCTATTGGCGTACAAATTCTTTAGACTATTTATGGCAAGGAATTGGAAAGTACCTAAGTGATCATGAATATATTAAATTTCTATTTGGAGCAGTTAGTATCAGTAATAACTATAATTACTACTCTAGCTGCTTAATAGTAAGCTATTACAAAAAATGGTTCACGAAACATCAAGAAAACTATATCACTGCAAAACATCCCTTTATTATAGATACTATTACTAAAGATAGATGTGATAATGTATTAGTTGGTGAAAGTTATAAATTAGATTATCTCAATCTGAAAAAAGAACTCAAAAGGCTAGGTTATACAATACCAGTTCTTATGAGAAAATATGTAGATATATGTGATTATGGTGGTGCCAATTTCTTAGATTTTGGAGTAGACTATTCGTTTAATAATTCAATTGACTGTGTAGTATTAATTGAAGTAGAAAAAATTAAGCCTATCTATAAAGAAAGATACAAGTTATAAAGTTGATTATAATAGTGCAACTTTATGTTAATGTATGAAGTATAATTTTTAAAGTTTTGAAGTAAAAATTACTAAATACTAATAATTGTATTTCTATTTTCATCTATTACAAACCAATTTGTATGTGGATTGATATTTACACCCCATTAACCTTATCCCAAATTTCCCTATATTAGATTTACATGACACTTACACCACAGAAAGCATTAAATAAAGCATACAGAAGGCAATCGGTCAACAAAGAGGATTTGGAAGTATTCAAATTGCAGTTGTTGATAGTGTGAATGATGAGCATGAAGAGCATCATAAAAACGATTTTATAAGGTTTTTAGATGATACCTTCTACAAAGGCAAATACTACATTAACACTAAGGAAAGAATTGATTGTGTTATAAACTCTGGTGCAAAGAAAGATGACCCAGTTAATGTAATTATTGAACACAAGAGTCCAACGAATAAATCTGAGATGATTTCCGTTCAGGACATTAACAAGAAGGCATTACAAGAGTCTATCCTCTACTATATGTGTGAGAGGTTTGACTCGGACGGCAAGGATAGTAACACCAATCTGAAGCAGATTCTAATCACGAATAATGTTGATGTATTCATATTTGATGCTGTTGTAATCGAGAATTTATTCGCTAAAAATAAGAGATTTAAGAAGGACTTTATCGAGTTTGAATTAAATCAGAAGTCTGGACAGGACACTAAATTCTTCTACGAATCTATCGCAAAGCCATTCATAGAGAGCATAAAAGAAAAGATAGAATACACTTATGTCAACCTTGAAGATTACAGAAAACTCTGTTCCACGAGAAGCAAACCCTGATAGAAAATTGTCTGTTTGGGGTGGATATTAACCCAAATTCTGTGAAGATATGTCGGCTTCGTTTGTGGATAGAGCTACTGAAAAACACCTACTACAAGGGTGGTGGTGAGCTGGAAGTATTGCCCAATATTGATATAAACATAAAGTGTGGTAACTCGCTTATATCTCGGTTCGATATAGGCACGCCTATATCAAAGGCACTGAAGAAGAGCAAACTCAAGGTGCAAGATTACAGAGATGCTGTGTATGGATATAAGAATGCTAAGAACAAGGCACAGAAAGAGAAGTTAGAAAACCTGATAGCAGAGATAAAGACCAACTTCCAAAGTAAGGTGGAGTCCAATGACAAACGGCTGTTGAAACTGAATAAGCTAAAATCGGAGCTGGAATCACTCGAAACTCAAGACACTATGTTCGAACGCTCGAAAGCTGAGGAGAAAGCCCACAAGAAAGAGATAAAGACCAAGAAAGCAGAAATAGTAAAGCTAGAGAATGAGCTAGAAGAGATAAAGAGCAATAAGATATACGAAAATGCCTTTGAGTGGAGATTCGAGTTCCCAGAAGTATTAGCAGACAATGGAGACTTCATTGGGTTTGATGTGGTTATTGGGAATCCGCCGTATATTCAGTTGCAGAAAGATGGTGGTAGATTAGGTTCAGAATTAGAAAGGTTTAATTATCAAACTTTTGCGAAAACTGGAGATATATATACTCTTTTCATTGAGAGGGGAAATCACATTTTAAGTCAAGGTGGCAGAATTTCCTATATCATATCTAATAAATGGATGAGAGCCAGATATGGTCAAAATACGAGATTATATCTAAAAAACTATATGAATACGGAGTGTTTAATTGAAATGGGTGGAGTTCAAATATTTGATGAAGCAACAGTTGATACTAATATTATTATAGCCCAAAAATCTGAACCACGAAATATTACTTCTGTCTACACTTTAGATTCTAATTTTAAGAAAAATGATGATTTTAAAGCATTAGTTAATTCAAGTTTGTATAAAACAGAATCACTAAATACATCCGAGTCATGGTTAATTTCCAGCCCTCTAGAAGAATTAATAAAAACTAAAATAAAATCAATTGGTTATCCATTAGGAGATACTGAAAAATGGAATTTGAATATAAACAGAGGTGTATTAACTGGGTTGAATGAGGCATTTATTATAGATGGACAAACAAAAGAAAAGCTGATAAAAAAAGATCCAAAGAATAACGAAATACTAAAGCCAACTCTTAGGGGACAGGATACAAAAAGATATAGAGCTGAATTTAATAATTTATGGATTATTAGTACATTTCCATCTCTAAATACTAATATAGATAGTTATCCAAGTATAAAAGAGTATTTAGAACAATTCAAACCTAAGATAAATCAAACTGGTGAAAAATTTATCAATAATGAGGGTGTCATATCTAAATCTAAAAAAAAACAAGTAATAAATGGTTTGAAACCCAAGACCAAATAGGATATCATGAAGAATTTACAATAGAAAAAATAATATGGAAACGAATAGGTTCAATAATAAGATTTTCATATTCGGATGAGATTGAATATTCTCTAGACAGTACAGTAATAGCTACTGGAAGTGACTTGAAGTTTTTAACAGGAATGCTAAATTCAAAACTTCATATAAAAGAACTTCTTGATAATTCACCAAAGACAGGTACAGGTGATGCTATAATAAGTGTGCAAGCATTAACACCACATTTGGTAGCAAAACCAGAAATGGAATATCAGAAACCAATAATAGACCTTGTTGACCAAATCCTAGAAGTGAAAAAAGCCGACCCCACAGAGCTAGAGCAAGAAATAGACCTACTAGTTTATAAGCTGTATGATTTGACCTACGACGAGGTGCTTATAGTTGACCCAGAGACGAAGATTGGTAGGGAGGTTTATGGTGAATAAAGACGACAAATTAATGTTAAACAAAAATATCAAGAAATTTGATTCTAATATGATTGATTTAATTGAAATTATAAATTTTTCTCATAACTCAATTAATTCACATCTGTCAAACAATTCTGATATCTTCCACAAAGAAGTAGTGGATCCATTTTTACTATTTCAAAGAATTCAGAATGAAACTAATTTAGAAACAAAAAGGCAATTAGAGCAAAAATTAAAAGAAGATTTCCCAGAATTTCAAAAAGATAATTCTGAAATTAAAGGCTATAACAAAGATGAAAATAGCACTGAACTCCTACTGAGAGGTAATCATAGTCAGATTTTTAATAAGTCTTATAACGAGTTATTAAAAACAGGTAATAAATATAAATTTCTTTATAGTAGTTCAGTTGTTAGCTTGATTAGTACTGTAGAAGTTTTCTTTTCTCAATTACTTCATAGTTATCTTATAAAACATCCATTTTATGCAATAAAAGAAAAACAAATAAGGATTAAAGAGATTTTCAAAAATGATGAAGGCTTCGCTAGTTTTAATATCAAAGACATTAGTAGTGTAAATAATAATATTAATATTGAAGTTTTTAATTCAATTATAGTCAGTACTGATAACATTATTAGTGACTATATAGAAGTATTTATAAGAGGTGGGTTTAATAAATGGATTAAAGAGATAAGTAGTTTATGTATAAAGCTTAGTCTAAACAAAGACTTAATAGATTTCTCAAACGAGATTTTTCAAAGACGGCATTTAATTATTCATAATAACAGTAGAGTTGATAACAAATACTTAGATTCAGTTGATGAAAAGTATAGAATTGGATGTGTGCTAGGAAAAGAAATAAAAACGGATTACAATTATATAACTAAAGCGATTGATACTTTAGAGTTTGTATTCTTATTATTATCCATTGCCTTTTGTGAGAAGTTAGAATATTCGCATTACAATATTTTTTCAGTATTGACAAACATTGCATATGATAATCTTATTCATAAAAGATGGGGCTTTGTGACTTTGCTATCTGATTATATTTATACTAAACAAACAGAGCATAATAATATTAGATTGATGGCATATTCTGCCTTAATATTTTCAAGTATGAAATTAGGAAAAGAATTAGTAATTAATAACGAAGAGTATAGTGGAACAGAATTACGGTTTCAACTTTATTTTAATGCCCTAACTGATGATCATGAGAATTTCTTAAAGAATCTCAAAAAGATGAAAAACAAAAGAGATATAGTAAGGGAAATATTAGCTTACCCAATTTTTGAAAAAATACTTGAAATTGAAAAAATTAAAAAATACATTGATAGCATTACGTTTGACGAGCCTACAAAGACAAAAATTGTACCTTTATTTTAACAAAAACATATATAACTTAATCACTAAATATAGTTAGCGGTATTTATTTTCTTTTTTGTTCTACTGAATCTAGAATTAAACTAGTAATAGCTATAACTCCTAAAACAACAAATGTAATCCAATGAGATTCTTTGATAAAAACCTTAATTAACCATTCTTCCAATCCATAAAAAGTGGGATCTTCTACAAAATCAATAATACTTTCGCCCCAATTTGGAGTAATACAGTTTGTTTAAGAAAGTGCTGTTGTTGAAAGTGTTAATGTTAAAATGAGTAAAACGATTCTTTGTAATTTTTCCATATTTTATTTTGGGTAACGGCCCAAGCTATGCGCAGTGTCACGGAGGGCATTGCGTATAGGTTTTGTTAGCACTAATTTTTTATACTTTTATATCTAAAAATGTCGTTCCAAACATTGTTTGTTCAGGTGTCGTTTTCATATTGTCAAGTATTACATTTCCGTATAAGTTTATGTCATTTTCAATTTCTTCATCTCTAATATTAAATTTCGGGTCATTAATTCTTGATTCATAAACAGCTATTTCGGTCATAGCGTCAAAAAGAATGAAAAGTCTTATACAGTTTTCTTTTGTCCCAAATTGATTGTCATTCAGCAAATGAGATGCAACATGTCTATTAAAATTTGCCCAAGAATTTCCGCTTGTTGTTGGTTTATAAAAATGATTGTTTAATATTTTGTCGCAAGCTTTAACGTAGACATTATGAAACAATATATTGTATGGACAAGGTTGTCTTTGTGCATAGTTTTTAAAAAATTTTCTAACGTCTTCAAAATCTGGTTTTGTATTGGTCTCTGTATAGCCCATCCAACGAATTATTACACCTTCAATAACTGGAAGAAGCGTTAAGTAGCAACTTATAAAATTCGTCCTGTAATAGGATAAAATTGCAGCATCTATTAGTATTGAGAAAACTTTAAAATAATCGAGTTTTTCAATTCTTCCTTTTTTCTGTAATGCTCGCAAGTGTGGGTGAAATGTTGCCCTACCAATAATTTCTGTAACCTGTTCATTTGAAGTTGCAGAAACGTGTTTTCTATTTTCAATTCCTTTTCTTTCTTTTTTTACCTTCTTTAGATAGGTGTTATATGCTTTATTACTATATTTGAACCATTCATCTGGTGTATTTGAAACTTCTGACTTAACAGAATCTAGTGATTTTCCTTGCTTAATTTTAGTTATAATTTCGTTTGCTTTTATTTCTGATTTAGCCATTATAGATTTTTGGTTTATTGACGATATTTTGACACAATTGGTGCTAACTATATTGATATACGAACATTCGTATATCAATATAGTTAGCAAAGTTAATAATCTATGTAGTGATCTCATTTCTTCCATCAAATCACAGACTTAATAAACTCTTTAATCTCTTCATCGAAATCAGCTGATAATATCCACTTGCAATAGTCTTTTTCGTCTGTTAGCTTCTTCCCTTTGTGCTTACCAAAATTGAAGACTGGGTTATCATCTACAAATATGATCTGATCTGTTCGTCCAACCCTTCTATTTGGTGCTGGAGCTGTTCTTGGTGCGATAGCATCGATATTATCATCTTCTCTGTCTAACTGCTTTGCTAGTATCTTAACAGTTGCTATTACATCAGCAGATGCGTTGTGTGCGTTTTGCATATCCTAAACCTTCAACATTGTAGTATTGAAACTAATAATCCTATTAATCGTTGAAAGACATTATAAAATTTGTATGAACCTTATGGATATTTAACTGTGAAAACCTATTTAGTACTTATATTTTTATTGACTTCAACTATTGCTTACTGCCAAACCCCAGAACCACAAAAATCTTTTGCACAAGAAGATAAATCTCTCGAATACTATATCGAGCAATCTAAACAGTGGAAACTAGAACTTGAGAAAGACAGTACATCAGAACATAATTGGTACAGTTATTTTAGAGCTTGTAGAAATGCATTTGGTAAAAATGACTGGAATTCTAGTATTTTCAGTAAGTCCAGTTATATTATGGGACAGGAGGAAATATTAGAAGGGATAAAAAGAAACTGTCCTAATACTTTTACTTATTACTATATTTCTTACTTAAAAAATGGAATTGGAACTGACAATGGTGAAGACATTTTAAAAGCATATAAGTTGAACCCTGATTTTGAAGGTATCCATTCAAGCGTTATTTCATATGCAGAAAGTAAAAACGATAACAAATTAAGAAAAGAAGTTAATAAGCACTGGGCTACTAAAAATCATATATCAGACCAACTACTAGACTATAATTATAACATGCTCATGTCTACTGATACCAATGCAGTATTGTTTGTACAGAATGATAATGATACATATCCAACTTATCTCTTACAAGATGTTTATGACGTTAGAACCGATGTCCTCGTTATAAATATTGATTTCTTTTTGGTCGAATCTTACAGGAAGTTTATGTTCAACAAACTAGGATTAGATAGCTTAACTTTTGGAGATATAGATAGTGATGAATATCATAATAATTGGGAAAGAGTTTTAAAGCATATTTTTGACAATTATAAGGGAGAAAGGAAACTTCACTTGAGTATGACATTATATAATCATTTGTATAATGACTATAGTGATGATTTACATATTTCAGGACTTACTTTAATGTACTCTAAAGATAATGAGAATACTGATTTACGAAACAGGATACTTTTAGAAAAAGTATTTTTGTTAGACTCTCTAAGCCACAATTTCAATATTGATTCAAACCAAAAGGTCATTGACATTCAAAATTTTAATTATGTAAATATGCTGATAAATATATACAAGTCTTATATGGATAGTGGAATGTTAGAAGAGTCATCAAATGTTAAAAATTTAGCTTTAAAGTTAACTGAAAGAATTGGAAAGGAAGATTTATATAATAATGTAGATAACTTATTTAAATAGGGTAGCAGAGATTGAACAATCTGATCCAGAACTAGCGAAAACACTCAAAGACTGTTTTTACAATTTGGACGAAGATGATATATTGTAACACAAGAACTAATATCCAAGATTCAGTACTTAACAAGTACCTACAACGAAATAGATTTGATTGTCTATAAGGTGTATGATTTGACTAATGACGATGTTCTGATAGTTGACCCAGAGACGAAGATTGGGAGGGAGGCTTATGGTGGGTGAGGGAAAGATAAATGACTTAAATGATGTAATGATATACATAGTTGAATTTGGTAATACTTCAATAAAAATTACTGAAGGCAACGATAGGTTTTGTCACCCAATTTTTTTATTCAATCATTACTCTCTTTGCTGTAACCTCTTTGTTTGTAGCCACTTGTAAAAAATATAGCCCATTCGGCACACCAAAGATTGATAATTCAGATTCATTCCCAAATTGTTTTATTTCCTTGCCATTTATATCTATAAGAATGGAATTTTCAATTCTGCTATTGCCCGAGAGCCGTATATTAATAACTTCTTTACTTGGGTTTGGGAATATAAGCAGACTTACTTCCTCTTTTGATTCCGAAACATTACTAAGTAAACCTAAACAGCTTTTATCAATTATCATAAATCCATTTGTAGAACCTACATACACAATGTTGGAATCAAATTTTGAAAGATGAAAGGTTGTAATAGACGATGGTAAAGAATCTGTTTGAGGTAAAAACTCCCAAACACCATTGTTAAGATAAATTATTCTTCCCGGCTGATTAGCAGAAATACCAGAGTTAGTACCTGCCCATAAATTTCCATTTGACTCTAATTCTATTGAGGTAAGGTATTGTTTTAAGGTATCGTTTCCATCAATAATCTGCTCAAATGGAATCATAAATTGCCAAGCTCCATTAAATCGGAATATTCCTTTAAAATTTGACATTAAAATTAAATTTCCATTAGAACTAATACTAGGTTTAAAAGCATCAATGGGGAAGCCTTGAGCAGAGAAATTCTGATAATTAGTTCCATTAAATTTGCCTACATCAAATGCGTAAAATTCACTTCTTACTATCCAAATATTACCTGAGCTGTCTATTGTAATGTCATTGTTGCCAAGGCACTGAGTCTGAGCTGCATTGCAAATATCTATTTGATGTATGATAGAATCATTATGTAAAGTATAAATTGCACCATTATTATAGTCTTCGCGTTCTACAACTACCAAGTTCCCATTTAAATTTTCTATCATCAATCCTTTAGTAGTATCATTTATTGTGGTAAAATTATTGTTAGCAAAACGCTGTAAATTGGAATCTGTTGATAAGATGAGTTCGTTATTGTGATATAGTAACGATAAAATTTTATTACTACTTATATTAGAATTAGTATAATACGTTTTAGCTTCTGTTTGCTTATTAAACCACTATCGTTTGTAGCTATCCATAAAAAGTTGGGGTCTTCTTCAAAAGCAATAATACTTTCGCCCCAATTTGGAGTAATACAGTTTGTTTGAGAAAGTGCTGCTGTTGAAAGTGTTAATGTTAAAATGATTAAAACGGTTCTTTGAATTTTTTTCATATTTTATTCTATTTTGAGTAACTATATTGATATACGAACATTCGTATATCCTATTTATAATACAAATATAACATTTTTATAATATAGGGTAATAGAATTGCCTTAAAAAACCACCCTCACTGAACTTTTAAACCAATAGCATTATCGGATTATTTTGTAAATTAGAACCAAAGTTATTTACTTTTTTGTTGGAAATATTGGAACCTCAAACAGACAAAAAAAACCTCTACACATTTAATGCAATAAACATATCTATTAGTGGAGAGGTTTTAGTCTAATATTTTTGTTTGTGAAGCTTACGGATAAAATCTAAACCCAATAGATCCTTCCATGTCAGTATATATTCCTGGAGTTAATGATATTAATGGGCCAACCTCAAGGAATATCTCAAACTGCTTACTTGGAGTGAAGTTTAAACCAAACACACCTTTTGCTCCTAAACTTAAGTCGTCGTCGTGGTCATGATCGTCATCATGATTGTGCTTATGATGCCCTTTGCCATGAAAAAAACCATCACCTTCCCCAATACCAACTGATGCTCCAATTCCTGCATAAAGAGAAAAGTTTCTATGGTTTATAACATTCGGAAAATTAAAAGTATAAATCCCATCAAACCTCAAGGAACCATAGTGAGATTTAAATCCAAGATTAAAAATCAGATCATTCGCTCCACCTGAACGTGATTTGAGTGTTATTGCAGTTGGGTCACCAAACATCAAACCAAATCCTAAATCAGATTTTGCATTGTAAGAAACTGTTAGGAAAAGAATTGCTATTAAAAGCTTTTTCATAGTTACTCCTTAGAATTGATTAATAATGGAAGTTAATACGGAATAATCAGACTTTTATTGCTGAAACATATTGATACAAAGTATTGAAATTTAATCTCAGATGATTCCTGTAAATTAGACTCACATTGTTCAGTAAATGTTATGACAAGGTTATTTATCGTTATGCTGGAGTTGATTCATCGTTTGTATTCATCAAAATTGTTCAAATATAGGTGGTTTTATCTCGATTTTGCATCAAAATTGGTGATTTTTTTGTCATTTTCTCTTGAAATTTAGCAAAAACGGCGTTAGTGAGGATAAACAAAGATAAAACACGCAAGTTAATGGATAAATACATTGCAAGACGTAGTAAAACATTATAAAACGATTTCACAAACACCGTCAAGTCGCTGTTAGGTGGGTGTTATGGGTGAATAAAGGTATTGTAAGGGACATTTTCAAGTAATAAGTATGAGGTCATGAGTACGATAGAAGATGATGATGATATGAAGGCTCACAGACAAATAGAAGCTGTGTCTGATCGGTTTTATAACACGCATGGATACGAAGCAGAGGTTGTTTATATAAACAGACCAATCTATTTGCAATTACTCAGAGAAAAAGAAGGATTTAGACGGAGTGGATTAGAAGCAATACAAAAAATAGAGAATAGAAACGCATTGGGAATGGAAGTTAGACTTCACAGAATCAAGAAATAAAGTTATCAAAGATTTTGCAGAATCAGAAAAGTGGAAAGTTATTTGAGACTGTAAACTAAACTCTGTCCACAGAAGTTATAATTAAGAAACGGAGAAGTCCAATGACAGAGCAAGAATATAAATTAATGCAAGAAAAAGCACTAAAACAATTAAAGTCTGGCAAATCCATGTTAGGTAAAGATGGAGCATTTACCCCGTTATTAAAACAGTTTCTTGAAACAGCTCTTCAAGCAGAGATGGAAGAACATCTATCAGAGGTAGAACGAAGCAAAAAGAATAAGAGAAACGGTAAGGGTAAGAAGACAGTAATATCAAGCCTAGGAGAAGTAGAAATTGAAACACCTCAAGATAGGCATTCTACATTTGAACCAGAGATAGTAAAGAAGCGAGAAAGAATACTAGCCGAGAGTTTGTCAAGCAAGATCTTGTCTCTATATGGCAAAGGAATGAGTTTAAGAGATATATC
>JAXMOE010000011.1:0-39705 GCA_034670025.1 Chlorobiota bacterium | reverse complement strand
TGTCTTATATTTACCAGATTCTATATCTCTGACTACTTGTTTCTTGAACTCTAATGTATATCTATAGTTTGACATCTGTACCCCTTAAATGTGTCAACCTGTTTTAGCGTGTTGCAGTTAAAGGGGGCTGGAGGGATTTGACAGAAAGTAAGTTGCCTGAGTAATATGCTGAACGGCATCGAAGTTCGGAGGTCGACGAAAAAGTCATTGCCACAAATTAGCAGTTTCTAAAAGAAATAGACTCTTCGGATTCTTTGGAATCCTCAGAGTGACACAGTGGCTGGAGACGTATTCAATACGTCTCTACCGTTGTGTAAATTTCGACTAAGCTCAACACACAGTATTTAACTCCTACGGAGTTTTAAGAATGACTTTAGAATCATTCTCCTCCCGCCATTACATTTTAACCTCACACCAACCCAAAATACTCATCGAGTGAGTCTGGATTTGCCAGGGCAGAGCGGTTGCCAACTGAGTCGCCGTTCACTATTTTTGTTACTGCCAGCTCTACTTTCTTACCGCTTAGAGTTACTGGTACGTCGCTCACTTGGCGTATTTCTGCTGGTACGTGGCGCGGGGTTGCTCCTTTGCGGATGCCTTGCTTCATCTCGTTTTTCAGTTCTTCTGTTAGTTTCTCGCCTTCTTTGAGCACTACAAACAGAACTACTCTGGTGTCAGAATTCCATCTTTGCCCTACTACTACGCTGTTGATTACCTGCGGCATTGCTTCTACTATTCGGTATATCTCCGCTGTGCCTATTCGTATTCCTCCGGGGTTCAGCGTTGCATCCGATCGCCCATAGACTATCACTCCGCCACGCTCAGTGATTTCTATATAATCGCCGTGTCGCCATATTCCTGGGTAATAATCGAAGTATGCACCGAAGTAACGCTCGTCGTCTGGGTCATCCCAAAAGTGTGTCGGCATAGATGGGAATGGTGGATGGCATATTAGCTCGCCTTTTTCGCCTACTACTTCTCGCCCCTCGTCCGATAGTGCTTTTACGTCCATTCCCAAACCGCGGCATTGTATCTCTTCGTCATATACTCCGAGCATTGGGTTGCCAAGCATAAAGCACGAGATTATGTCCGTGCCACCGCTTATCGATGCCAGCTGCACATCGCTCTTCACTTTGCTATACACCCATTGGTAATTTTCTGTTACCAGTGGCGAACCAGTGGAGTAGATACTGCGAAGTGCAGAGAGGTCAAAATCTTCTATTGGGTTCAGCTCTTGTTTTTGGCAGTGAGTCAAGAATTTTGGACTTGTGCCGAGTGCGTTTATCTTCTCTTTTGCAGCCTCTGCCCACATAATATTGCTGTCTGGATAAGTGGGGCTACCGTCGAATAAGTACAGAGTAGCACCTACGGAAAGCCCTCCCACGAGCCAATTCCACATCATCCATCCGCAAGTGGTAAAGTAGCTAAGTACATCGCCCTTGCTTATATCCCCATGCAGATAGTGTTCCTTGAAGTGCTGCAACAGTGTGCTGCCAGCTCCGTGGACTATGCATTTTGGCACTCCCGTTGTGCCAGAAGAATACATAACATATACAGGGTGGTCGAACGGCAATTGCTCAAATTCTATTTCCGTTGCGGTGTTGTCCGTCGCTTCGGAGTAGGTTATGTATTTATCGCTATCAATTTTTGGTACGTCAATTTCTTCTAACAATAGCACTTTCTTAATCGAGTCGATGTTTGCTACTATCTTAGTCAGCTTTTCGGTGCTGTCGTAATGCTTTCCATTATAAGAATAGCCGTTGACAGCGACAAGTACTTTTGGCTTTATCTGCCCGAATCTGTCCATTATTCCTTGGAATCCGAAGTCTGGCGAACTGCTAGACCATATTGCACCGATAGATGTAGCTGCCAGCATACAGACTATTGTTTCTGGGATATTCGTAACGAAGCCAGCTACTCGGTCGCCTTTCTTCACTCCGATTTCTCTGAAATAGTGAGCCAACTTTGCAACGCTTTCGTTCAGCATTTTGTAAGTCATTCGGGTGTTTTCTTTATCTTCCCTTCTTGATATCAATGCTACCGAATCATCATTATATTTCAGCATATTTTCGGCGAAATTGAGCTTAGCCCCTGGGAACCATATTGGTCGGGGTATCTTTTTGCGGATATTATCATCTATGAAAACATCGGTGTATGGCTGTGAGTGCTTCACTTCTGCCAACTCCCACAGGTAGTCCCAAAATTCTTTCTTGTTCTTTACCGACCAGCTATGTAGCTCGTGATAGCTATCCATAGTTAGTGCATAGCGTTTGTTTAGCTCCATCATCATGTTGTACATGTTCGATGATTCTATTTGCTGAATGGTTGGAGTCCAGTATGGTTTTTTTACTTCAGTCATAATATAAATTTCGTTTTTTTGCTGTTAAGTTAGATAATAAAAATACGACAAAATAAGGAATTAGACAAAGATAGAAAGGAGTATTATTAGTTATTCGAATGGATAACCTTATTTATTTTAATATAGTTCAAAAGAAAAAAGATAAAAATTCGTTATAAAAAAGTAAATTTCTTAAATTGTAAGACTTTTATGTGTATGGTTTACATATAAACCTAAAAAAGAGAAAATCAACTAAAATTAATTTAAAAAGTACAAGGTAAAAAATGTCATTATTGAAGCAAAAACTATCTCAGGTGTTACCACCTCAAATCAAGGAAATCAAAGAATTTGTAAAAGCAAACGCAGACTTTAAAGTCTCTGACGTAACATTGGCTCAGGCCTATGGTGGTATCAGAGGAGTAAAAGCAACTGTTTGTGATACATCGGAAGTTCCTCCAAACAAAGGTTTGTTAATCAGAGGTAGAGAATTGGGTGAGCTGACTGACAAGTTTCCTGAGGAAATTTTGTGGTTACTACTGACAGGCGAAGTACCGAATGCAGATGAGTTGGCTGACTTACAGCAAGACTTGCAATCGCGTCAAGAAGTTCCGACTTACGTATGGAACGTATTGAACGAAATGCCTTCTGATTCGCACCCAATGGCAATGTTCAACTCTGCTATTTTGGTAATGCAAAGAGAATCGAAATTCGCTAAGAATTACAACAATATTAAGAAATCTGAGTATTGGGAATACACTTTGGAAGACTCTTTGGACATAATCGCTAAGCTTCCTGCTATCGCTGCTTATGTTTACAGAAAGAGATTTGACAAAGGGGACAGAATAGAGCCAAAAGCAGGCGCTGATTTGGGTGAAAACTACGCACACATGCTTGGTTTGAACGACGAGCAAGGAAACTTTGCAAACCTAATGAGATTGTATCTGACGCTACACTCTGACCACGAAGGTGGCAATGTGTCGGCATTCTCTGCGGCTACTGTTAACTCTGCATTGTCTGATATGTACTACTCACTTTCTGCTGGATTGAACGGATTGGCTGGCCCACTACACGGATTAGCTAACCAACAATGTTTGAAATGGGTGTTGGAAACAATGGACAAATTCGATGGTGTACCTTCTGAAGAACAAATTGAAAAATACACTTGGGAAACGCTTGACGCTGGCAAAGTAATACCGGGCTACGGTCACGCTGTACTAAGAGTAACTGACCCTCGTTTCACTGCATTCCACAAGTTTGGTGTAGAAAATTGTTCGGACGACCCAGTATTCCAAACGGTTGACAGAGTATTCAAAGTAGTTCCAAAAGTATTGGATCAAGTAGAGAAAATAAGCAACCCATGGCCAAACGTAGATGCTGGCTCTGGCTCATTGCTTTACCACTTTGGACTAAAGGAATTTGAGTACTACACAGTATTGTTCTCTGTTTCTCGTGCTATCGGTATCAGCTCACAAGCAGTAATTGCAAGAGCTTACGGTCTGCCAATAACAAGACCAAAATCACTACCAACAGCTAAATTCAAAGAAATGGTAAACGGTTAATAACTGAAAATTAGAACTTAAAAAGGCGGCGTAATAGCCGCTTTTTTTTGGACGAAATAAATTCATATTAAAATTTAAAAATATAAAATCAATAAATTATAAGGAGATAAAATGAAAGTAACAGTAGTAGGAGCAGGTGCAGTAGGTGCTAGTTGTGCCGAATACATAGCAATCAAAAACTTCGCTTCAGAAGTTGTATTAGTTGATATAAAAGAGGGCTACGCAGAAGGAAAAGCAATGGACCTAATGCAAACGGCTTCTTTGAACGGATTCGACACAAAGATAACAGGTAGCACTAACGATTACAGCCCAACAGCTGGAACAGACGTAGCAGTTATCACTAGTGGTATTCCTCGTAAGCCAGGTATGACTAGAGAAGAGCTAATCGGCATCAACGCTGGTATAGTGAAAGAAGTTTCTGGTAATATACTAAAGCACTCTCCGGAAGCAATAATCATAGTAGTAAGTAACCCAATGGACACTATGGCTTACTTAGTTCACAAAGCAACTGACATCCCTAAGAATAGAATCATAGGAATGGGTGGTGCTTTGGATAGTGCAAGATTCAAATACAGATTGAGTGATGCTTTGGATTGCCCAGCTTCTGACGTAGAAGGAATGGTAATCGGTGGACACAGCGACAAAGGTATGGTTCCACTAATTAGCAAAGCAGTAAGAAACAGCATTCCTGTATCAGAATTACTAAGCGACGAAAAGCAAAATTGGGTAGTAGAAGAGACTAAAGTTGGTGGTGCTACACTGACTGGTTTACTTGGTACAAGTGCTTGGTACGCTCCAGGAGCAGCAGTATCTGAGTTAGTAAGAGCAATCGCTCAGGACTCTAAGAAAATGTTCCCTTGCTCAGCAATGTTAGAAGGCGAGTACGGACTGAATGATTTGTCAATCGGTGTGCCTTGTATTCTTGGTAAAAACGGTATAGAATCTATTACAGAAATAGAGCTAACTGATGCTGAGAAAAACAAGCTAACTGAAAGTGCAGAAGCAGTGAAAAAGACTAATGGTCTTTTGGACTCAGTTCTGTAAACCAGAGTACAGTTAAGAAATAGAAAAACCTGCATCAGTTAATTTTGGTGCAGGTTTTTTTTGTTTAAACCTCGAACTAATGTAACTTTACTGCTTCTTATTTGTCAACAATATTGAGAAAAAGACAGAACACTTTGAATTATGAAATATATAACAATTATCATATTATTGATTGTATCTTTTAGCTGCACTGACAAGACCTATCAGGCATTTTCTAGTGAACTCTATTTTCCAGATTTTGAGGAAGAATATAGTTTATTAGAAAGCAAACTAGACACAACAACGATTGATTCGAATAAAGTTAAAGTTTATTTAGAACTAAGTAGATTATTAAAAGACACCATTCCTAAAAGAAGTATTGAATATGCTCAAAAAGGAATTGACTTATCACAAAAAATAAATTGGTCAAAAGGAGAAGTCCAATGCTATTATGAATTAGCATCTTGCTATTCCGTTTATTATGATGATTATTATAAAGCTATTGAAATTTGTAAAAAGGCATTAAAGGTAAATTTAGAGTCAGGAGACTCAGTTGAATATGGCTTAAGTTATGCCAGAATTGGGATATACTATTTGGAAATTTTAAAATCAACTAATGATGATGTTTTCGATATATTACTTCTTAACTTGCATAAGGCTAAAGAAATCCTAAGTAAATTTGACATGCCTCATTTTGCGGGACTAAGTGATAAATTTTTACATGAAGCATACATAGAAATTGGTGACTATAAGACAGCCTTGAAATATCACGAGAGCTACAGAAAAAATGAAAGAAATGCCAAATGGAAAGAACATATAGAAAAAATAAAAAAATTAGAAGAAGAGCACAGTGAAGACATCAAAGAATTAGAAGAAAAACACATAGGAGATATTGCTCAAACAAAGATAGAGTCATATAAGCAAGGAGGAAATATAATTTCTTACTTGTCAGTAACTATTTTTATATTACTGCTTGTCATTCTCTACCAATTATTCAAAATAAAGAAATTACGTAAAGTACATACAGTTATGAAAGACATAACAAAAGATAAATGTGGCTAAAGCCAACGGCAATGATTAGAGATGTTATTCAATGTACATACACATCCAAGCCACAGGGTGGCTAAACATCTGTAGAACAAAAATAAGCACCAACAATCACGAAGCCGCGTAGCGGTTTGACAGATATTCAACCCCGCTGGGGTTGGATGTTTCTCGTGAATTGCATTTTTCTACTAATATTTCGACTAAGCTCAACACATCGTATTTAACTCCTAACGGAGTTGGTAGAGCTAATTTAGATTGGTGAAGACAAAGTTCACCGAGCGTAGCCGAGGTGTACACGTCTTCAATATTATTTTTTTTATGAGACGCATTCAATGTGTCTCTACGTTTTGATTGTTATGAAGACTCTCGTGTCCCTCTGGCTGGAGAGGAACGAAATGTCACAGCGAGTGTAGTGCGGCTGTCTGTTTTTAATAAAGATAGATTGCCACAAAATATCAGTAAACTGATATTTCTCGCAAAGACATTTTCTGCTCCACCCTTATCGGCAATGATTTAGAGTTTTTAAATGATGTGCATCATTTTATTTTCAATACAATCATCTAAGCAGCTACAGAATAATAATGTTGCGATTAATAATTTAAAATTTTCATATTTTTACCTTACTATATTTAATTTGCCACTATATAATTCTTGATAGTTAAAATTCACTCTGCCATTTAAAGAGGAAAAGAATTCATCAAGAAACTCAAAATCTGTCACACTCCTTGAGTTTATGCTGTCATACATTTGTTGTCCTTTTACATACCATCTTTTTTCTAATACGACCAATGGATATCCATCTATACTATCTTGACCAAAAGACCTCCTGTACAAAGTGTCTTTATCAATATAAATAGAATCAATAAATAAATAGCAAGAGAAATAATGTCCATCAATAAAGTTTTCTTGATAATTTTCATTGATTTTAACATTTGTTTCAAGGTTGAAACTATTACTATCATTATTGGTGTTAAATCGTATTTTGAATTTTTCTTTACTGTATGATGGACTTCCGACTATTTCTTTTAAATTTGGCATTATCAATTCAATGTTTGTATCAATTTCTTGTAAATACATATCACCAATTATTTTAAATTCAGTTGAAAATAATGTATTTGAAGTGTACATTGAGTCAACTTCAAGTTCTGTCGTCAAGTTTTGATTTTTCCAGACTACATATTGTCTAAACCACTCCCCTGGGTATGGTGCTCCAGAATCTGTAGAATTTTCACTACAAGAAATAAGTATTAAAATAGAAATTATTGATGTTAGGATTCTCATGTTTCTTTATTCAATTATATTGAATGTATTACTAATTATTGAGTTTTGATAATATACAATTGTTTCTCTAAACACTGGATTAAAAAAATATTCAAGGAAATCAAATTCATTAATATAACTAGATGAAATACTATCATACATTTCTTGATTTCTAGAATACCATCTTCTCTCAGGGACAACGAACGCGTATTTCAAACTATCAATTCCGAGTGATGTAGAAAATAGAGTATCTGAATCTATATATATAGAATCAATTACAATATATAGATTAATAAAGTGCCCTTGGCAAGTATCTTCATTGTAGTTTTGATTCACTTTCACATCAGTTACAAACTCAAAACTATTACTATCATTATTGGTATTAAATCTAAATTTATATTTTTCATTATCAATCACATATTGAGTACCATCGGTATAAATATCTTTATCGGGAATAATTACATCAATATCATGGTCAGATTCTCCTATATAGATATCACCAACGATTTTAAAATCTGTTTTCAAAACATTTGAAAAACTATAAATCGAATCAACTATTAGATTATCGACTAACCCGTTAACTTCCCAATCTATGTATTCATGTATAAACTCACCACCATAAGGTTCACCGCCACCGGAGTCTGTAGAATTATCATTACATGAAAACAATATTAAAACAGATAGTATTAATATTAAATTTCTCATTTTCTTCCCCAATCCCAATACTATATTTTTTTTCAAAGTTCTTTTAATAACGACAGATAGCCACAAAATATCAGTAAACTGATATTTCTCGCTATGACATTTTCAGCCCCCGCCCTTATCCGTTGGCTAAAGCCAAAGGCAAAGATTAGAGATATGAAGATTAATACTTCATTTTCTATCTTCAGTTCTATGTCCCCTCTACTTACACCCATCAGGATTAGCATTCTTCTCATTTTTTGCGAATACTTTTTTATCTTCTGCTATAGTTTGCCCTAATACTTTTAGTGCATAGCCACCTTCCACTACCATCTTAGTGTATCCTGATTTGCAAACAGGGCCCCAAGTCAACTTAGAACCAGTAGTGAAACCAGTGTGTACATAAGCAAGCTCTTGACCAGCAATGTTTAGCCCAACTCTTGGGAATGCCACTCCAAATTGTATGTCAACAGGAAAGCCAATATTACCAGCAGCATCAAATGTTCCATCTGTTATCTTATTATCCCCAAGATTACCTTTCGAGCTAACAGTTGTTCCTTCATACTTGAATCCTGCATCGGCATCAAAGCTCAACTTACTTGTCGCCTTTGCCGATGATTTTACATCGGGCATAGTTATTTGAGTTACAAACTGTATCCCAATATCAATTGAAACTGGGATTGGCAACGGAATAGGGCCACTCGGTGTTGGAATAAACCTAATTGGGATGCTTAATGCAAAACCCGGTAGCTTAAAACTGTGTCCACCAGATTTTGTACCAGCGGCGGATAAACTTAGCTCCAAATCGCCACTGATTCCTTTGTTATCTGATTTGAACCCTTCCAACTCTCCACCAGATATTGATATTCTAGTCTGTTGGCTTGGTAGAGTTACAGTTCCTTTTGCAGTGAAAGCGGCTGTTGCATTTCCAGCTATTTTCTTAGCCATCACAAATTCGAATGTGCAACTATTTATTTTACCGTCTTTCATTTTGGGCTCAATCACTATTTTGTGATCAACTCCATCACGACTAATTACAACTTCTATCTTTTCTGTTAAGTTATCTTCTAAATCTAATATAGTTTCACCATCCATCTTCAACGAGCTAACACTGTTCCATTCTGGTGTAACGTCCCACGCCAAAGTTCCGTCTTGTATTACGTCCGTTAGTGCTGCGTCCTCTGTTTCTACTACTATGTTACCACCTTGGTTGCTAACAGAGGTAACTTTTCGCATATATTTACCCTCAACTATAATTACTTCACCAACTTTCGGTTCACTATCGAACCGTGTGCCGTCGAAGGTATAGACTTGGTTAGCTGTATCTAAATTCAAGATTGCCCCACCGTCCTTATCATCGATAAAGATGGTTTCTTCTGTGTACTCTACTTCATAAGTCGGTACTATTGGCTCATCATTGTCATTGGCAGATGTAGAATCGTCCCCACAGCTAGCCAACAGTAAAAAAGCAACTATTATTAGTAACAAGTTCTTCATTTTTATTCCTCTTAAATTAATGTGATTACACTAATTTAACATAAATTTTTAATTTAGGTGTACTACTTCACAAAAAAAAAGCCAACTAATCGGCTTGGGTTGTGAATAATGAATGTCATTCAGAGAAATATCAGCTTGCCGGTATTTCGTAGGGATCTATTCACAGTTAAGAATCACGTTTTTGAATATTTAGAACAGTATTGCTTAATTTGAGATGGACTCTTTACTTCGGCTTATCGCTCAGTACAGGCTCTACGCTCAGAGTGACATTTTGCAGTTTGCAGGAGAGCTAGCTACTTTGTTGTGATTGTTAGCTACCAAAGAATCTCTATTATCTCCGTCTTAGTTGCTTCAGGAGTTGTAAGTTTTACGAAATAGCGACCAGACTGAAAATCATTGTATTCTATACTGTATTCATTTCTTCCTTCTTTTGCTAGTCCGGAGTATAGTTCCACTATTCTTCTACCCAAAACATCAAATACTTCAATAGTTATATCTGTGTCTTCTTCTAATATTACCACAGCATTTGCAGAGTTTGATTGGTTATTATCATGGACGTAATAGTCAAAATTATAAGTTGAGTCAGGTTCAACTGGTTTCACTATAGAGAATACAGCGTCGGTGGTGTCGGATAAAGATTGCTTTATATTAAAGTTCATTATGAATGAATTATATTCAGAATTATCATGAATCTCAAGATTTTCAAATAATCTATCAGTTGAATTGTGATATCCAGCTAGTATAAGATTCCCGCTACTTTTTTGAATTATTTGCAGTGCGAGCTCTCCTTTACTGCCACCATAGTTTTTATGCCATAATAATTCGCCATTTTTTGAAATATTTAGTAGCATAATATCAATTTCTCCAAAAATCTCTATTCCCTCAAAATCATCATCATTTGAACTAGTTACGCAACTAATCATATAGTTACCATCATCCAATTCAACACTCGAAAATGCTTGGTCTAAATTGGAACCTCCGTAAGTTTCAGACCATTCTATTTCCAAAGAATTATTTAGTTTTAAGACCCAAATGTCGTTACCACCTCTATTCCCATTCAATGGTAAATCTCCATCTTTAGAAGAACTCCAACCTGTTAGCAAATAGCCCCCGTCCTCGGTTCTAATGCAAGATTCAATAGCATCTTTTGATCTTCCACCAAAGATTTTTGAGTTTTCAGGTTCACCATTTTCTGAAATTTTTAAAACCCATACATCATAGCTCCCCTTAGTATTTAGTTCACTCAAATCACCATCGGTTGATGTAGTTTGTCCAATAATTAAACATTCATAATTATCTAATTCTTTAATATCGAAAATATACTCATGATGATATCCACCAAAAGTCCTGGTGTATTCTATGTTCCAGTTTGAATCGAGTGCGAAAACCCAAATATCTGTCATACCTTTGTTACCATTCAATGGTAAATCTCCATCATCTGAACTACTTCTACAAGCTATTATGAAGTTTCCATTAATCGTTTTAACAACTTTTGGATTAAGTTCAGAACCAGTACCCCCAAATGTTTTAAATTTTATAATTTCACCTAAACTAGTTAATTCCATTATAAAAATATCTGAATGACTTACTCTTTCATTAGGTTCATAAAAGTCTCCGTCATTAGATGAAGTAGTACCAAATAAAATTATGTGTCCATTCTTCGATTCAAATACATTTACACCTGACTCACCTAAACTTCCCCCATAAGTTTTAGACCATTCAACTTGACTGAATCTATTCAACTTAGTTACCCAAATATCTTGTATTCCTTTATTACCCGCAGACTCCAAATTGCCATCAGTTGAGGTACTATAGCCTACTATGAAAATTCCATTGTCTTTGGATTGTATAATATTGTTAATTCTATCGTCTTCACTACCTCCAAAAGATTGCACCCATCCTAAATCTTTAACTTTAACACTAGAGTGTTGCTCTTCAACTTTTATTAAACAACTGTCTGAATTGACTATAGGCACTTCCCATAGTTCAGAAAGACCATCAGCAGAATCAAAAAGTACATTCCAATTCTTTCCATTATCCGAGCTAAATAATAATCTAACCCCTGTTGATTCATCTATCCCTTTCCATTTTATTTCACTTGTTGATTCCGTTACTAAAATTTCACCGCCATTTGGATATAAAATATCAAGTTTATTTGAATCCACTTTGTCTTTATATGGTATTATTGAAAAGAATTCATCAGTTGTATCATATTCAATATAAGGTTGATCTACTGGTTCTGTAAATCTTAAAATCCAAGTATCAATAGATCCTCTATAAATTGTCCCTTCTAAGTCCATATCTTCAGACCTAGTAATTCCAGTAAAAACATAATTTCCATCTGATGTTTGAATGACATTATTAGCTTCTTCAAATCTTGTACCCCCAAAAGTATTTGACCATACCACTTCTCCATCTAAATTTAATTTTAATACCCATGCATCAAAACCACCACCTTTATTACCAGGTTTTTCAAGGTCATAATCATCAGACGAGCTTCTACCAATAATTACAAGTTCGTTGTCATCAGTTTGAATTATTGATTTAGGTTCATCATATTTAGAACCCCCAAAACTTTTAATCCATAATTCATTCCCATTAGGGTCTAGTTTTAACAACCATAAATCTTCATTACCTTTATCTTTTAATTTACTGAAATCACCATCTTTGGATTTGGAATAACCTGTTACAAAAAAATTTCCATCTGATGATTCAACTACAGATTTCGCATAGTCAGCTTCGACTCCCCCTATTGCTTTTGACCATTCCTTATCGCCATTTTTATCTAACTTTACTACCCAAGCATCATAAGCCCCTTTATTGCCAAAGCTTTCTAAGTCTCCGTCATGTGATTCAGTTAAAGCTGTTATTACAACTCCACCATCGATTGTAGATACCGAAGAGCTTACATATTCGTATTCACTTCCACCATAAGTTTTAGACCATTCAATAGTTCCATCTTTATCAATTTTAATAACCCAAATGTCATATTTATCACCTTTATTGTTTGTTTCAGATAAATCACCATCAATTGAGTTACTGTTACCAACCATTATAAAACCACCATCTGTAACTGCTGTTAAAAATAACCCTTCATCTACTTTTGAACCTCCATAAGTTCTAGACCATTCAATAACTCCATCATTATCAGTTTTAATAACCCAATAGTCATGTACACCAGGGTAATAGTTACTGTCAATGTCTCCATCATTAGAACTAGTATTACCACCAAACAGAAACCCACTATCCGAAGTTTGAAGTATTGAGTAAGCATAATCATCATTTTGGCCCCCGTAAGTTTTCGACCATTCTATTTCACCAGTAGCATTTAATTTGGTGAGCCAAATGTCTTTATACCCTTTGTTATTTGGGATATCATAATCATCAGACTCTGTGTTACTTATATTAATAAACCCTCCATCGTTTGTTTGTATGATTGCACCAGGGGATTCAAATTTACTTCCACCCATACTTTTAGACCAAATAATATCTACATCAGTATTTAAAGTAATTACTTGCTTTACCCTTATTAAACAACTATCTGACTCTACAAATGGGGCCTTCCAACTATAACTGTCTTTTTTAGATGAATCAATTATCTCTTTCCAAGTTAGTCCATTATTTGAACTAAAATCAAAACTTATATTCTCTTCTATTGCGTATCTTTCCCACTCTACATTTATTTCAACTCCGAATTCAAAAACCTCACCACCATTGGGGTGTATTAACTTCAAACTATCTGCTGCTGACAACTGTAGTGTTAGTATCAAGGTTAGTGTTAGGTATTTCAAAAGAGAATTCACTATCTTACTACCTCTATTATCTCTGTCTTAGTCTCAGATGGAGTTGTTAACCTGACAAAATAGCGACCAGACTGAAAATCATTATAGTCTATTCTGTATTCATTTCTTCCTTCTTTTGCTAGTCCGGAGTACAGCTCCACTATTCTTCTACCCAAAACATCAAACACCTCAATTGTAATCTCTGTGTCTTCTTCTAATATTACCACAGCATTTGCAGAATTTGATTGGTTATTATTATAAACGTAAAAATAGATTGAATTTTTATAAATAGTGAAAAGATCATCAGAATAGTCAAATTGATGTGATCGCGATGAGCTGCTAGATAGTTTTACTAACCAATAATCATTACTTCCCTTGGGACTAATCACATCACCTTCACTAGAACTGCTGTTTCCTGCTACAATAAATCCACAATCATTAGATTGAATTATTGACCCTGAATATTCATTGGCAAAACCACCCAAGGACTTTTCCCATTCCAACTCACCTTTTTCACTTAGTCTGATAACCCAATAATCATTATTTCCTTTGGATTCAGTTATATCTTTACCGGAAGAATTACTATATCCGGAAACTACAAAACTATTATCATAAGCTTGAATTATTGAATTGGCAACATCTATATTATTTCCTCCGAAAGATTTTTCCCATACTATATCACTATTAGAACTTAGTTTTGCAACGTAATAATTGATCCCACCTTTTGGTTTAGAATCATTTCCGACTATTGAGTTGGTAGAACCAGCTATAGCAAAACCCTTATCTTTTGTTTGAACTACTGAATAACCGATATCAATACCAGAACCCCCTAAAGACTTTTCCCATTCCAACTCACCATCTGGTGTTAATTTGATTATCCATATATCCGAATTTCCCTTTGGATTTGTTATGTCTCCGTTTATTGAACTGCTATAACCAATTACAGCAAACCCGCTATCAGCTAATTGAATAATTGTTTGTGCAGCATCATTCCAAGTTCCCCCAAAAGATTTTTCCCAATCCAGTTCTCCATTAGCTGATAACTTAATTATCCAGTAATCTGTATTCCCTTTAGGATTAGTAATGTCTCCATCATAAGACAAGCTATAACCAGCAATTAAATAACCATTATCTGATGTTTGAATTATAGAATTAGCAACGTCATCATTTGAACCCCCAAAAGATTTTTCCCATTCCAATTCTCCATCAGGTGTTAGTTTGACTATCCAATAATCTGACTTGCCTTTCGAATTAGTTACATCAATATCATCTGAACTGCTATATCCTGCAATAGCGTATCCTTTATCATTAGTCTGAATGATTGAATAAGGAAAATCAAGACCACTACCTCCATAAGATTTTTCCCAGACTAGCTTTCCTTTTGAATTTATCCTGACAATCCAATAATCATGATTGCTATATTGGCTAGTCCTATCTCCATTAATAGAATTACTGTATCCCGCAATAGTGTAACCACCATCAGATGTTTGAATTATAGAATTTGCCACATCAGCACCACTACCACCAAGAGACAACTCCCATTCTATTTCTGGTTTATCAATTGGCATATAACAATCTTGAGATATTAAAATCAAGCAACTATCTGATTCAATAAACGGTATATTCCATTGTTCAGTAGGCCCAGATACGGATTCAGAAATTACACTCCAATTTCTACCATTATCTGAGCTAAACTTTATCGTTACTGAAGTTGAATCAGGGATTCCCTCCCACAGAATATCAGTTGTTGTTCCAGCTTCAAAGACCTCCCCACCATTGGGTTGTATTAACTTCAAACTATCAGCTGCTGACAAATGTAAGGTTAGTATCAAGGTTAGTGTTAGGAATTTCAATGTATTATTCATCATCGCACCACCTCTATTATCTCTGTCTTAGTAATCGTAGGAGTAATCAACTTTATGTAATATCGTCCATTAGCATATTGGCTGAGGTCTATGTTTATCTCTTTTGTGCCAGTGCTCGGCTTGCCTGAGTACACTGTTTCTACTGCATTACCCAACTGATCGTATATTATCAAGTCTGTTTGTCCAGATTCGATTAGATTCAAGCTGACTGTTGCATTCGTGTTCATCTGGTCTTGAGTGACTTTCAGCTCAACTTGCTCGCCGTTGGGATTGATTAATCTAGTACCACCCTCTTCGCAGATACCGAGCACATTGAATTCGCCAACTCCTGGTTCTATTTCATATTCAACAGAATCGCCATTAGCATTGTAGAGCTGGAACTCTATTACTACTAATCCACTGCTAACAGCTGTACCCAATCCTACTTTCATTGGCACTGTTGCTATTTGTGTCGCACCGCTGAGTTGACCTTCTATCTCAATAAATGAAGTTGTGTTTTCAGTAGTAACTGTCATATTTTTATCTATTGGGGCAAGCAGCGTTGAGTTATAGCTCACAGTCGCTGTGAAATTAGTTGCGACTTCGTCTAAGCCCTCTGGCTTTATTCTGCCGAGGTGTAGCCCAAGTTCAACTCTCTCCCCAACATAGGCATCTGGTACTTGTGGGTAAACCTCACCACCAATTCCCTCAGCGAAGAGCATAGAACGGAGCGGAGAGCCAACACCATCATAGTGAAATTCGATGATTGATGATGTTCTTCCGCCATATCTTGCTGTGTAGTTAAGTTCTAGTTCTTCTTCTAGCCCGGCTGCAATTGTATAACTAGTTGGATTAGTGAGCAATGTAAACTGCTCCATATCAGGCCCAGTTATCTTTGTTTCGGTGATTGTAATATCATCTGTACCAACATTTTTTATTAAAACTACATTGGTATCCTTGCCATCACCTAGCTCAAACTGACCGAAGTCAACCACATCTGTGGTAGCTTCAATCAATGGGTCTATCCCAACACCACGGATGTTAATTATGTCTGTAAAGTCTCCAATCGTAGTTCTTATAGTTGCAACTGCTGTTCGGTTGCCAAGAACTGATGGGGTAAACTCAAACATCATATCTTGGCATTCATCTTTTTCGAGATAAAAATCACCTGCCCCACGAGGAATAAGGAAATCATCAGAATTGTAAATCGTGGATATATCGACACCGAGGACGTGCAAAGGTGCATCACCAGTATTGCATATCACAGATGAAACAATAGTGTCTTTTGTACTCCCAACAATCATCTCACCCATGTCAATATCATTATTCTGTATCACTGGCTCTGGTATTATGATAGAGAACACAGCGTCCGATGTGTCGGATTGGAGGGGTTGGATAGGTGGGGCAAATTTAAGAATCCAACTATTTTCATAATTATTTTCATTAATGAATTTTTGGACATCACCATTCTGAGAATCTGAAGTTACATTTAAAATAAACCCCTTATCTTTGGTGATGAACATTGATTTTAATCTTTCAGATTTCGAACCACCATATGTTTCTGACCATTCTCTTTCTCCTAATGGGTTGAGTTTAAAAATCCACAGATCTACTTCACCGAGAATAGATAAACCTTCTAAATCACCGTTTGTTGACTGACTATGTCCCGCTACTATATAACCATAATCATTTGAATTAATTACTTTTAGTGCTGATTCATGACTTGATCCACCATAAGTTTCAGACCATTCTAAATTACCAAAAGAATTTAATTTTAATACCCATATATCTGAAGAACCATAAATTCCTACATTGGATAAATCACCATCGTTCGAGGAAGAATAACCAACGACTATAAAACCATAATTAACGGTTTGCTTTATGTCATTTGCTGATTCAACATCAGACCCACCATAAGTTTTTGACCATTCTATTATTCCAAATTTATTAACTTTCAAAACCCATATGTCTTTTCCTCCTTTGTTTCCAGAATTCATTAAATCGCCATCACTCGAGGAAGATCCACCGGCGAATATATAACCACCATCTACTGTTGTCACAATTGATTGTAAATAATCATTTGATGATCCGCCATAAGTTTTTGACCATTCTATATAACCATCACTGTTAAACTTTATTACCCAAGCATCAGTTAGCCCATTATTACCAGAATTTGACAAGTCATGGTCATTTGACATAGTTGTACCTAATGCTAAAAACCCTTCATCTTGAGTTTCGACTATATTTAAAATTAAATCTGACCTTGTTCCACCATAGATTCTAGACCATTCAATTGAACCATTTTTATCAACTTTCATAATCCAAGCATCAAAATCACCCTTTGAATTAAGCCCTTCTAAATCAACATCTTGAGAATTTGTTTTTCCTGCAAGTATATATCCCTCATCTTTAGTTTGTATTACAGAATTCAGAATATCTAAACCTGAGCCTCCATACGTTTTTGACCATTGAACTTCACCAAAACTGTCTGTATTCATTACCCAAGCATCGTAATTACCTCTGTTCCCTGATAATGCTAAATTACCATCAGTCGATTTACTACCTCCAACTGACAAATAACCTCCATCATTTAATTGAATAGTCGAGTTTAATTCATCATTTTCTTTTCCACCATATATATTTTTCCATTCTATATCTCTTGACATATCAATTTGTTTATTTTGATAGTGATATTGAGAAACAGAAACAAGACAACTATCTGATTGAATAGATGGAACTTTCCAGTTAGTTGTCAAGTTATAGGCTGAGTCCTTCAAATTTATCCAATTTCTACCATTATCTGAGCTAAATTTTACAACTGTTTTTTCATTTTTTGAGATTCCATCCCATTTGATTATTGAATCTTTGCCAGCAAAATACAACTCACCTCCATTTGGAGTTATTACTTCTAAAGTTCGTTCTGATAATTTAATATTATCATCGCCTGTAACTATGCCAACAGAAAAGTTACATTTATTAGTCTTCAAAACTAGCTTAGTATATCGATGATTTGTATCTGTTGCAGAGAATTGTAACTTTAAGTTTATACTTCTGCCATTTTTTATTTTTACAGGTAAAGGGTTGAGAATTGTAAAATTATTATAATCCGGTATAAACTCTATTTCATTAATAATTTGTTCTTCGTTAAAAGCAGAAACTAATACAGTAGTATCTTTCACTTCGCCTTTGTTAATTTTTTCAAACCTTATAAAATGACTTAAAAAAGATAAATTGGATGTTTGCTTTTCATGAAGTTCATACTTATGTTTATAAATCTTATCAGTTTTGTAATTTGTTATGTTTAACTCAACTAATCTCTCACATGGTATACTGCCATTCCAAGTTATCTCACAAGGATCATTTTGTTCTCTGAAAACTATTCCTTCAAATATATCTTCTATCTCTGAACTATCTCTCACATTTTCAAAAACATTTCCATTTGTGTTATCAGCTATTCTGGTAAATAACCCCGTGTAATCTGTAGTGCCGAGTAGTACCGTATATATTTTAATTTTATTATCTTTGGCTTGTTGAATTAATTCTTGTTCATCTATATTAAGATTTGGACAGTGTAAGTCACTAACAAATATTAGTACTCTATTCTGTGCTTCTCTGTTTTTTATTAACTCTATTCCTCCTGCATATTCATCAAAGAACATTTCTGAAACACTTGCACCTCCTGGTGCTGGAGGTATTTGTTTTGAGCTATTACGGACTTTCGATTTATCTTTTGTAAAATCCTGAAATAATAATGGTCTCCCATCCATGTAAGTGAAACCTATCTCATTTTGAGGCATTTTCAGAAAGTTTACAAATCGTTCTGCTCCATGTCTTGCCAAGTTGATATTATAATAAGTGTCAACCATTATACCCACACTTATAGGTATAGGTAGAGGGTCAGGACAACTAACACTAAGCACCTCAGCAGGACTCCCATTCTCGGTTATCTCAAAATCAGAGGTGGTGTGGTTTAGTATTTGGTCACCATTTTCATCTACCGAATAGAACTTCGCTTTCATTATTGGGTATTCGCTGGTGTCTATGTCGAACACACGGAATAATTGGGCACTTGCTATTAGTGGCAAGAGTAAGAGTATGAGTATTGCTTTTTTCATAAAGTTATCTTTGTTTTGTAATATCTCTATTTATAAAGACACATGAACATCAAAAACGTCTCAATTATTTAAAAAGAATAATTGTTATTTTCTTAATTCCCCATAATACGTAAACTTCAGAGATTTTGCAATAATACATAACCTGTAGCTATTAATTACATTTTTTTTTGAAATATTTATATCTTTGTAAATGAGCTTTTTCAAGCAATAATTAATGAATCTTAGTCAGGGCGGTTTTACTTTGGAAGATGAAATACATAGATTAAAAGTAACGGGTAAATCTATTTTTAATCAGTACAAAGATAATTTAATTAAACATCTGATAGCTGTAATTATACTTCCTGTGATGACTGATTTAATGATTATTCCAGTATTGGGATTATTTTTATTCTTTGACTATATGAGTAGCCTATCTTTATTTATTGATTATTATAATAAAAATAAAGATATGGAAGTATTAATCTATGAAAAGAAAATTATATTAAAGAGCAAGAATGAAACCAGATGTATCAATGTAGAAGACATTGATCAAATTAGAATATATAATTCCCCTTCAAGAGAAAGAGGCCTTTATCGTTATTTTATAATGATAGATTCGTTCTACTATGTTCGTATTAGACTTAATGATAGAGAGGACTTTTTTCTTACCTCTCTTCTAGACCATGAAATAGATGACAAATTAATTGAGTTGTTCCCAACACTAACCAAGACAGATGATGCAAGAATATATAATAGCTTAAAAAAAGCAAAGAAATAGATTATAAGTATTACTGTTCACATACCAAAGTATCCATAATTCATTTATCTATCTGAGACGTATGCACTTCGACAAGCTCAGCTACCGTGTGCGTCACTTCATTAAACACCCAACCACAAAAAAAGCCCAACCAATCGGTCGGGCTTGTAAAAACTAAATGAGAACTAAGATACTACTTTTGGAACATCTCGTCCACAGGTACTATAGTTACGTTCTCTTCTTTTATATCTAATTTGTAAGTAGATATATCTTTGTCCTCTTCCATCACAATATCTGGCTTCGGTGAGTTGTATTCTATCGGGCTGTCAGCATTGCTAACTAAGTCCGATTTGAATTGCTCTGCATCCGAAGTAATCATCGCTATCTTCACATTGTTGTACTGTATATGCTTCTTGATTGCAGCGTTCACTTGCTCCAAAGTCAAATTCTTGATTTTCTCACGGAAGTGATTGATGTAGTTACCACCGTCTTCTATTCCGTAAAACTCCGAGTCAACTTGGTAGCCCAATCGCTCAGACGTTGTAGCCGCCCAGTGAATAGAGTATTTGTTCAAGAAGTTCTTAGTTGTTTCGAACTGCTCTTCCGTCATACCATTGTCAACTACTTTTTGCAACTCGCGCATAGCCGCACGAAGAGCAAAATGTCTGTGAATGTGCTGAACAGGTCTTATCCATACTTCAAAAAGTGGGTTGTTTCTACCATTGTTCGGGTCTGGTTTGTTCAACCTACCACCGTTTAGGAATCTCTCGATATAAGCATAGTCGCCATAGTTCAATCCACGAGCACCACGAATAACCTGGAACAAGTGACTCGACTGGTTTCTGTGCTCGCCTAACCAAGAGCTGAACAGAGCCAATGCGAAGAAATCATCATCGCCACGGCGTACATAAATTGGGAAACCAAAACTGATTGCTGTTGAGTTGTTTTCTTTCTCTACTAATAGAACTTCCAGTCCATTGATTGGCTTCGGAGTTACATCTACCATAGTGTTGATAGCTGTGTCTTGCAATTTGTTAAGCTCAGTGTCAACTTTGTCAACCATATCGCTTGGGTAACCGCCACCAAGACCAATAGTGTAGTTATTAGCATTGAAGTAGTTTTTGTGGTGTTGCTTAATGTCTTCCAGCGTAATATTCTCTATTCCTTCTACACTACCTACCATCAGGTGGCCATAAGGCGTACCTTCGAATACATAGTTGTAAAGTGCAAATTTGCCAAGCTCTTCATCACTCGAATATCTAAGAACATTCTTGATATAATTCAAAGTATTGTTCTTCACTCTATTGAAGTCCTCTTCCTTGAAAGCTGGGTTCAAAACGGCATCCATAAATAGCTTATTGTACTCGTCTAAGTTGTCCTTGTGAGTCTTGCCTCTGAATGTAGTCATTTCCTTGTCAACTTTAGCGCCATAGCCAGAAGCCATCGGGTACATCTTCTCCAATATAGCAGAGTAATCATTGCTCTTAGTCGAAGCATCAGCCATCATTTCCGCTGTTAGGTAAGTCAAGCCCTCTTTGCCCTGTGGGTCGTTCACTGAACCAACTTTGAACCAGATATTGTAGGCCACTATTGGGTCATTATCTACTTGCATTAGTACTTTGTTTGTGTTCATTTCATCATCCGCTTTGTCGCCAGTTCTACAAGACGTAGCCGTTAGAGCCAAAAGAATAGTCAGTGCTAATATATTGATTGTCTTAAAGTTTCTCATTACTTAGCCCCCTGTAATTCTATTATTGTTCTTTTGTCTTCGCTCATCGTTTTTGCCTCTGCTTGTATGTCTTCGGGAGTGATAGAAGCCAAAGTCTGGAAGTATTGCTCCACAGCATCCATACCCCCAGTTATAGCAACTATTCTCGCTAAGTTCCCAGCTACGTTAGCAGGAGTGTCTAAGCTCATTAGGAAAGCGTATTTCTGACGCTTTTTCAAATCTTCTAACTTCTTTTTATCAACCAAATTGTTTTGGAACCAATCCACAGATTTCTGTACCTCTGCCTTTACGTAATCAATATCACTTGGGTCGTTGACCATAGTGTATATGATTGACATAAATGGGTCTCTGTTCTGAGGGAAGTATGGTGAAATATACTGCACTTTCTGCTCTTTCAAATATAGTTTTTTGTACAAATCACTATTAGAACCAAAAGCCAAATCGCCAATCAGCTCACGAGCGATAACAGATTTGTCAGTTGCATCGAAAGCTTCTGCCTTGTAGCCAATGCCGACAATCGGGTTAGTCTTACCATCATATTTAACTTCTGCACTTCTTGCAGCAGTTTGCTCTGGCTCTGACTCTACTTTAGGAGCTGTGTAACCTTGTTCCCACTCACCGTAATAATTCTTCGCTTTTTCTAATATATCTGCAGTAGATATATCGCCAGCTACCATAAGGATGCTGTTTTCGGGTCTGTAGTAGTTACTGTAAAATTCCATGCTGTACTCATAAAGAGTAGGCATTGCCTTAATATCTTCAACAAAGCCAATAGTCGAGTGCTTATAAGTATGCTTGTCGTAAGCCGTATATTTCAGCTTTTCCCAAAGTACACTAATCGGGTTAGTAATATTCTTTCTGTACTCACCATAAACCGCACCAGCTTCTGTTTTGAAATCTGCTTCTGGGTAGCTCAAGTTTTGGAACCTATCGCTTTCCAGCTCCATAACTAAATCCAAATCTTCTTTGGACAAGCTAAGGTGGTAAGCAGTATAATCATCAGTTGTATAAGCGTTGCCATCAGCACCGATAGATATAATCAAGCTATCGTAAACTGTGCCTGGGTACTTCTTAGTACCACGGAACATCATGTGTTCAAAAAAGTGAGCAAAACCAGTTTTTCCTTGCTCATACTCATCTCTCGCACCAGTTCTTACCAATGTATAGTAAGACACAATGCCGTTCGATGGCATAGGTATAGTTATTATCTTCAGACCGTTTTCCAGCGTGTTGACCTCGTAGTCATAAGGGAAAACGTTCTCATTATCTTGAGACATTAGTGCAGTGCTACTCATAGCAAACAGCCCCAATGCTATTAGAATGATATTTCTTATCATTAACTCTCTCCTTTCGGTTCATTATTATTATCGTTGTTTTCATTTAATTTTTTGTCGCCATTTTCTTTTATATTGCCGACGTCATCGAGCAAATCATCAAACTCTGAGAATGTTTCGTATTCTATTTCATAATCCGAAGCTTGCCCCAATCCCACATCGAACAGGGTGGTAGTCTCCATTTCTGAATCTTTGGAAGCCATAATGGCGGCCATCATTATCAAACTCGTACCCAAGATTACAAAGAACAATATCCCCTCACTCAAATCCTTGATCTGAAACTGCATAGGGATAGAGAAGAATAATAGAATAGTAATCAATCCACGAGGAGCAAGGAAAATTTCTGGGAATACATCCGTTTTCAAGAACACCTTGAAATTTACGTACCGAACCAAATATAACAGCACCAATATTATAAATCCTATTACTAACACCCTTGGGTCAGCTAATAACATAATGTCTATACTCATACCAAATGCTATAAAGAAGAATGTACGAATAACGAATGCAGTCTCTGCTGTTATAGTGTGGAACTCTCGTCTAATAGACTTCACATTGTCAAAGTTGATTGTTTTTGATAATCTACCTCTGTAAAATATCTTCGCGTTATTCATAACAATACCGAAGATAAATATCATCAGAAGAGTAGAAAGGTGCAGCTTTTTGCCTAAAGCATAGAGCAAGGCAAGAATAGCAATCATCAAAAACAGCTTAACGTGTGTTTTAATCTTACTAAATACGAAAACCAATATATAGCTCACGAAAATAGAGAAAAGCACTGTTGCAACAATCATGGATACACCCGACCACGACAGCACACTGCCCTCTTGCAATACAACAAAGTTGAAGAACAAGATACCCAGAATGTCAGAAAAAGTAGATTCGTAAATCAGAAATTCTTTTTTCTTTTTTGTCAAAGTGTGCACCGAAGGAATCAGCACAGCACTACTCACCACACTAAGCGGTATAGCATAGACCAAGCAGTTGAAAAATGGCTCATCACCCAGTATATAGTATATAACTCCACCAATACTGAATGCAGTGATAATCAACACAAAAAGTGCTAAAGCCACCGATGACCGTATGAGTGGCACTTTGTCTTTCGATATTTTCAGATCGAGAGCCGCTTCCAATACAATCATAATCAGCCCAAATATACCAAGCAATTGCAGAATGCTAAAAAAGCTTTCTGGAACAATCAAATCGTAAAATTCTAAACCATACTTAAGTCCTATACCTGTGAAAATTAAGAATAGTACCGATGGTATTTTGAATTTTTTCGAAGCTACATCAAAAAAGTAGGATGCTACTATTATTAGTGATGCAGCAATTATAGCTACGTAAGGATTAAACAAACGCCACCTTTATCTTGTTAATATTCAATTTCTAATTTAATGGTTTTTTTTACCAATAAAAAGCTATTGACAAAATATTTTCTTTTGTATTGTGGAAAAGTCTTATTAATTTTGTAACTAAATAGAAATCAAATATGGAGTTTAATAATGGCAAAGAAAGGTCATAGAGTAAAAATAATATTAGAATGTACTGAAGCAAAGGGCGAAGGAAGACCAGCTTCAAGATATTCTACTATGAAAAACAAGCAAAACACACCTGACAGAATTGAGATTAAAAAGTATAATCCGTTCTTAGGTCGTCACACTTTACACAAAGAAGTTAAGTAATTAGCTCGAATTGTGAAAAGAAAAAATTAAAGCCAGTATATTTGTACTGGCTTTTTTTTATATTCTTTTTTGGTTTCTACTTCAAAAGGTTTAACCCATTTAGTAGCATTTGTATAGAAATCATAACTAATATCATACCCATCAGTCGTTCTAACGCTGTTAGCCCTCGTTTGCGTAATAGTTTTAGCAGGTGGGGTGCCGCTAGTAAAATAACAGCAGAAAGGCCCCAAGCTATCAGAAGTGACAACAACCAATCTGTCATTTTGTTTGGACCGCTTTGAGTCATTAATATTAGCATTGCTAACACCGAAGGCCCAGCAATCAAAGGAATTGCCAGAGGAACAATGAATGGTTCCCCATCTGGTTGTTGTCCCACTATACCATCTGGAGTAGGAAAAATCATTCTTAAACCAATAATTAACAATATTATTCCACCAGAAATAGTTACCGCTTCCTGTTGCAAATGTAAAAAATTAAGTAGTGGCTTACCTAAAAACAAAAATACTAATAGAATAAACAAAGCTATAACTAACTCTCGTGCTATTATTACCCTTTGTCGTTTGGGGTCAATATCTTTTAATACAGAAAGAACTATTGGTACATTACCCAATGGATCCATTAGAAAGAATAGCACCACTGCCGAAGACCAAATAGAAGCTGAAAGTCCATCCATAAATATTATTAGTTTTTATTATAAATAATTATTTCAAACTTAATTATAATTACACAGAAAGTACAATTACTTTCTAATTCATACTAATTGTTGAACCGCTATGCCATTTTGTGGTTTGTACCAATTGATATTCTACAAATGTGAATTTTCATATCAAAACTGTCCTCGAATTACAGAATTTTTACAACTCTGACAGCGTAACCTCAAAACTGCTCCAATGCCGCTTCCACACTCTCAACAGGCATATTACACACCTTATCCTTACATACATATATCATCGTACCATCTGTCAGCTTGCCTTCTAACAATGGCAAGTTCTCCTCCGTACCACCAATGAAAAGTGCATTCGGCAGATAGTGCGATTGCATTTGTTGTGCTAATTTACTTACATCGCTTCCCACTATTGCCACTTCGTATATTCCGTGTTGTAGCTTTCCTATTAACTTTGCCCAGTTGGAATGGAAGCTGGGGCTACGCTCTGTGCCACTTAGCATTGTTGCTGTCATATCTTCCGCTTTTTTAATGTAATCATCTTTGTATAGTATATGCCCCAAATCGAATAGCAGATGAGCAACAACTGAGTTGGATGCAGGAACGACATTGTCTTGCAGCTCCATAGTCTCGGCTGCTAATGGTGTGTCCTTAGTGCTTTTGTAGAAGTAGAATCCAGTCTTTTCGTCGAAGAAATTACTCTTGATATTCTCCAACAATTGCTCCGACAAATCGAGCCATTTCTTGTCAAATGTCGATTGGTATAAGTCCAAATATGCTCGAGATAGCAGGGAATAATCATCCAAAAGACCATTGATTTTGCTCTCACCATTCTTGTAAGTGCGGTGCAAACTGCCATCGCTATTCATCAGTTTTGATTCAACAAACTCGGCATTTCGTAGAGCTAATTGCAAGTATTTCTCATCACCAAAAGCTGTGTAGGCAGTCACCAAACCGCTAATCATCATAGCATTCCACGAAGTAATTATCTTATCGTCCGTGCTTGGTCTAACCCTCGTGTCACGGTGAGCCATTAGCTTTTTGTGGGCAGATTGCATTGCCTCAGCTACCATGGCAGAGTCCAAATCATTTTGCTCACTGAACTCACTCAGCGTCCAGTTGGAATGGAGTATATTCTTGCCCTCTTCCCAATTTCCTCCTTCCGTCAGTCCGTAGTAGCTTTCAAGCAAATCGAACTCATCTTTAGATAACAGCTTATATATCTCGTCGTATTCCCAAACATAGAATTTCCCCTCTTCGCCTTCGCTATCAGAATTCAGAGAGGAGTAGAAGCCGCCCTCATCGGACATCAGCTCACGCTCTGCAAACTCCACCGTACCACTCACAATCTGCTCGTAGAACTCATTCTTATCCGCCTTATAAGCATTGGAATAAGTGCTGAGCAGCTGTGCATTGTCGTAAAGCATCTTCTCGAAGTGGGGAATCATCCAAGCCATATCCGTTGCGTAGCGGTGGAAACCACCACCCAACTGGTCATAAGTGCCGCTCGTACCCATTGTCTCCAGGGTCAGCACCGCATTGTCATACGCTGGTTGGCTTTTTTCCAGATAGCTGTATTGCTGCAAAAAATCCCACACCGATGGCATAGGGAATTTCGGTGCACCACGCATTCCGCCATACTCCGAGTCCAGCTTACCGTCCACAGTGTCATACAGATTAGCATAGTCCCAATCCTTACGCTTCGGTTGAGCGACTAAGTCAGCTACCTGCTCTTTCAGCCCATTCTCAACAGCTACGGCATTAGTTAGAATTTTGTCATAATTATTAGCGTACATATTACTAATCTGTTCCAGCAAACGCATCCAGTCTTCTTTGGGGAAGTAAGTACCAACAAAAAACGGACGACCATCGGGCAGAGCAATGGCATTGAGCGGCCAGCCACCACGCCCATTTATCATCAGTGCCGCGTTCATATACAGATTGTCGATGTCGGGACGTTCCTCGCGGTCAACTTTTATGCAGACAAACTTCTCGTTCATCAGCTTTGCCACTTCTTCATCAGAGAACGATTCCCCCTCCATAACGTGGCACCAGTGGCACGCGGCATAGCCAATGCTGACTATAATTGGTTTGTTCTCCCTTTTGGCTTTTTCCAACGCCTCGTCGCCCCAAGGGTACCAATCCGCAGGGTTGTGGGCGTGTTCGAGCAAGTAAGGGCTAGTCTCATCTATCAATCTGTTCGTGTTTTTCATTTCGTTTTTCCTCGGTTCATCATTACTATTGCAAGCTGCAACAACTGTAAGTAGAACGATTAGGGTGGTAATTGCTTTTGTCATATTCCAACTTAATCAATTGGCGGTAGAATTGGAAGACGTCATTCCAAAAATAGCGTAAGGTATCTCTCTTCAGTAAAACCTGACAACCACCCCGTCAACGCCAGGGCGTTGCCACCCCTCCATATGTAACACGCTAAAAAAGGTTGACACAATTAAGGAATTAACGATGGCGACTACTGTATAATCGACAGAAAAGCACAACCGAAGCTATTTGACACCGTGGTAGTAGAGTATATGGGGAAGGTTCTTATTAAAAAGTATTCGGAAAAAGAAGGGGAAATAGTACTACTATCTGCGAACGAAAACTACCCTGATATTAATATAAATGAAATGAATAGGTTTAAAATTGCTGGTGTAGTTGTATCTATTATAAAAATTAGTTAGATTAATCGAAATATGAACATAATATTTGATAAATTAGTATAATCTATATTCAACAATTAGGGTAAACTTATGAGTACTAAGCCAATATTGGTAGTTGATGACAACAAAATCACAACAAAGTTATTAAAAAGATATTTGGAAAGTAATGGCTACGAAGTAATGGTAGCACACGACGGAATAGAATGTCTGGAATCAGTAAAAGAGAAAAAACCTTACGCTATCGTGCTTGACGTTATGATGCCAAGAATGGACGGTTACGAAACAGTGAAAAATCTGAAGCAAAATGCTGAAGACAAGGACATTCCTGTAGTTATAGTAACTGCACTAAACGACACAGCTAACCAGCTGAAGTCAATAGAAGCAGGCGCTGATGATTTCTTGAGTAAGTCGATAGAAGAAAAATTATTAGTTGCTAAGGTAAAATTACTATCTGATTTGCACATAGCACAAAAGAAAGTTTCTGTACTAACAACAGCATTGGACGGGGCTGGTCAGTCTTCGAGCCAAGTATTAGAATCTGCAGGACTGAACGTATAAGAATTTGAATATGAATAGAATAAAAATAACGATTATTACAGTCTTTGCAGCATCGCTTTTACTTAGTGGCTGCAAGACTTTGAATCAACTGAAAGATTCAATAGCTAATCTGCAACGGTTAGAATTTAAGTTGGACGATGTAAACAATTTCCAATTAGCTGGCGTTAATCTTAGCAATGTCAAATCTGTAAATGATTTGTCTGTAATGGATGGAATCAAGCTGACACAGGCCTTTGCACAGAAAAGTTTACCAGCAAGATTTGTGCTCAACGTAGATGCCAAAAACCCTAATGACGGCACTGGTGGTTCGAAACAATCATCTGCTACATTGACTGGATTGGATTGGAGACTATACATAGATGGCAAACAGACTATAGCTGGTGATATTAGTAGCGATTTGGTAATACCAGGCACTGGCAAGGCGACTAATATTCCATTGGTTATGAATATTGATCTCTACGATTTCTTCGGAAACGAGGGCTATGCTGACTTGATCAACTTGGCACTTGCTATTGGTGGACAAAACGGTTCGGCTGCTAATATAAAATTGGACGCAAGGCCAACAGTAAAGACTCAGTTGGGTAACATCAACTACCCCGGTAGAATAAATATAGTTGATAAGGATTGGACAAACTAAGGTTGACTTAATTACGTTTAGCAAACTTAAAACTTTGAGATATTATGAATATAAGGAGCCACGCAGCTTTTTAAATATATGGACATACCCCAGACGATAACGACTATTTCAATTATAGTTGCTACCCTAATTTCGTTTATTTCAAACCTAATTTCGTCGCTAAGTCAAGATGACTTGGATGAAATGATAGAAAGCGAAATACCTAACTCAAGAAAATTGCAGAAATTTTGGCTTCGTTATGACGATAATTTTAATCCTTTTGTAATAATAGAAACATTCTTGCTCTCGCTTGCTATCTTTACTTATGGACTAAGTATGACGGTAGTGAATGATGGGCTGTTTGCTATTATTATATCATTCATAATATTGATACTAATTATTGCGGTACTGAAGTTTGCGTCATTCGTAGCCGGAATGAAACTATCGAAGAACTATGTTCACAAATTCATTGCTTTCTATGAGTTGTTCTTCACTTTGAACAAGCCAATAGAAGCAATTATGGATAAAATTTCGCTAAGGGTGAGCGGTAAGAATGCCGAGGAAAATAGCCGTGAAGAAATTGCTGCTATGTTCGAATCAGCCAAAGATGAGGGTTCGCTCGATGATGATGAATACCGAATATTAAAAAATATTATGAACTTCAGTGAGGTGTTAGTAACTGACGTAATGACCCCACGCACCGTAATGATTACCCTAACGGAAGGTCAGACAATTGGCGAAGTGCAGAACATCACTGAGCTAAGTCAATATTCCCGAATCCCCGTTTGGAGTCAAGACACTGAGCACGAAGAGATAGTCGGCTACGTATTATCGAAAGATATATTCCTGACTGCACTGAAAGGTGAAACGAATAAGAATATCCGCTCTATAACTAGGGAGCTGAACTTAATACACGAAGACACCAGATTGGACAAGGCATTGGAAGAGTTTCTTCGCCGCAAAAAACACATGTTCGTTGTAGTAGATGAGTATGGCGGAGTGGAAGGACTGATAACTATGGAAGATGTGTTGGAGACTATATTGGGTGTAGAGATAATAGATGAAGGCGACAAAGTGGCTGACCTAAGAGTATTGGCAAAGCAACAAAGAGACAAAAGAATAGAAAAAAAACAAGACAATTAGAATGCTAAAAAAATCACTCATAGACTTACTTTTCAAAGGGTTTTCTATTGTCAGATGGAATGACAAGCTAAGGCCAATAGACCTAATACAGATAGACAAGCACTCGCACAAGATGATGATTGCTTACTGTTTGGCAAAGTACGAAGAGGAAGAGGGCAACGAGTTTGAGTGGTTGGACATAATAAAAGGTGGGATATATGAGCTGATTCGTAGGAACGTAATTAGTGATATACAGTCCCCGGTGTTCAAAGAGATTAGCAAGAACAAGAGCTTGGTGAAAAAGCTCAACTTTATGATATTCAAAGAAGTTGAGGGCAAGTTCAGCAACGAAGAAATAAAGCAAGAGTTCAAAAGCTATATGACTGAGGAAGATTTTATTCATCCACACAGCCAGAAAATATTGGACGCTGCCCACATCTACTCTACTTATTACGAATTTCTGTTGGTGCGAAACGCCAACCCCGAGGGCTACAAAATAGACCACATTCATAAGGAATTGGTCAATGAGATTGAGAAATACAAAGACCTAAAAGGGATACAGAACATACTGAACAAGCAAAAGATTAAGAATTTTGTTGACCTAACTGGCGAGTTGCGTTACCAAGTTAGGTGGGGTCACCTGCCAAGAATACCAAACACTTCGGTTTTGGGACACACTATGTTGGTGGCGTGCCTTTCTTATTTCTTCACTAAGCAGATACCTAACGTTACTGATAGAAGAATTTACAACAACTTTTGGGGTGGTATATTCCACGATTTACCAGAAGTAGTTACCCGCGATATAATAAAGCCAGTGAAACGCTCAGTACCGGGGATGCAAGAAGAGATAAACAGAATAGAAGAGATGCTTGCCGACCAAGAGATATTCCCACAGATTGAGCCACAATGGATAGACGAGATGAAGTTTTTCACTCGCCATGAGTTTTCTGCTAAGATAAATGACGGCGAAATAGTAGATCAGTCTGAGATAAACAGCAAGTATAACGAAGACCGCTACAATCCTTACGATGGAGTATTGCTGAAAGTAGCTGATGATTTTGCTGCATTTTTGGAAGCCCACAACTCGATAGAATACGGTATAAAGTCCCGCGAATTAGCCGAAGCAACTGTTGCCGTAAAGCGGAAATATGCTGGCAAAGTAATAGCCGATGTACCAGTCTATAAGCTATTCGAGGAGTACTAAGTGCAATGAATTTGAACACTCGCCCCAAACAGATAGCCGCCCTTACCGTGCTTGGTCTTGGTAGCTATTTCTTCTTTTACTACGTAGTTGGCTTCGGTTGGCTGCCTTCCACCTTGGTGACTATCTTGTACCTTTTTCTACTTTACCGCTCATACCAACGCAAGGAGCGTGAGGAAGACGTGGAGTAAATTCCTGTGCTTTCAGTTCGTCGAAATGCGGTGTATTGAGCTTACTTCGACATGCTCAGCACAGGTGTCGAAATGCGGTGCATTGAGCTTGTCGAAATGTCTGAAATTTGCACCGTAGAGACGTATTGCATACGTCTCCTCACAAAGAAATTTAATCACAAATCGGTCGCTGAGCCTGTCGAAGCGCCAGTCATTGTTCTATGCTCCTTTGGAGGGGCTGTCTGAACTGTTCAGACTTAGGGAGGATAGGCATGTCACAGCGAGCGTAGCGTGGCTGTCACTATTAGTAAAGATAGATTGCGAAAAATATCAGCAAACAGATATTTTTCGCAATGACACCTGTTTATCCACCTTAAGCCAGCGGAAGATATGCACCACCGTCACTCTGGGCGTAGCGCCTTTGCTGAGCGATAAGCCGAAGTAAAGAGTCTCTATTGTTGGTTAATGAGTAGCTACAAATACTTCTTCAACACAGCTTCTTTTTGAGTAGGAATATTAGCTATTTGCTGTTCTAATCTATATATCTTTTCTTCTATTTTTTCTATTTCAGCTACTACTTTTTCTTGCTCTTCTATTGGTGGGGGAGAAACTTCATAATTTTCAACAAATGATTTTGGAACTCTTCTATGTCCTGATGTTCCTGTCATATGCCTTTCAGCATTTATTCTAAAATCTTTATATTGCGTTATATAGAATAAAAGTTTTGGGGAAATGAGCATTTTATTTGCTCTTAGAACAAAGAATTCTGTGCTACCAAATCCTAAATTATTAATTAGTCCATTGACAAATGCACCTTTGCCATTTTCAGTGCAAGGTGTGATTTTGGCAAATAGCACATCTTCGTTTTGAAAAAAAGTATATCCTGTTTTTACTTTTTTTAAGAGACGGGGTTGCATTTCTATTATCTCGCCATCATTACTTACATCAGCCATACCGAGAAAAGAAACATTTGTATTAGGATCTAAATCTTTAATTGTCTCAGATTTTGAAGGGTTTATGCTGTCTAAATAATATTTTAATGGCTTTTTATTTATATTAGAAGTATCTATAAATGAAAAAATCTCCCCCTTCAACTCCTCAACTTCACTCTTCGCCTTTTCTTCCTGTTTTTCCAGCACTTCTATTTCATCTACTATTTTTTTCTGTACATCGAGTGGAGGGAGTGGGATTTTGATTTTGTCTATTTGTCTAACATTTATACTTGCTTGATTTGCAGCCTTTTTGGCGTATTTTTGAATTTCTTTGACAAATACTTTTTGATTGAATATTTCATATACATACTTTGGTAATACCAAAGATTGATTTGGTCTAAATCTTAATAAATTGACACCGTGAACAACATTTTCATTTAAGTTGAAATATCCTGTTTTACCTAGATGCCAAACACTATTAATGTGACTAAATAGAAAATCACCTTTCTTTAAAAAATCATTTTCATTTATTGTGTCATTTGTCCATTTAGTTGCTTCGATATCAAATTTACCATTTGAAATGGATTCTATTCTTGAAACTCGAAATTTACCTTTTTCATCATTTTGAGTTACATTCTTACCATTTTTAATTTCTAAAAATAAATTTTCAATTCGTGTTTGGTTGTACTTACTGGTTATGATTACTTTTTTTTTAGCTGAAAGTGAAATAGATTTATCAAAATCAACTCTATCGAAAGTAATCATATCTGTTAAGTTCTGGTAGCTAACATTGTTTTTCAGCGAGTCATCTATATCTAAATCAAAATTTCCTTTTGCAAAAGCTTCGTAAATGTAAGTGCTTGCTTTTTCTGGATTGTCATAACTTTTTGGGTCGTATAGCTTTGTGCATCCGTCAACAGTTTTGCTTCTTTGCACTGGGTGCATACCTTCACTACCTCTTCTGTTGCTAAACTCATAGCCGAGGAATTGCTTTTCTTTCTTTTTAGAGCCAGTTTTAACTAACACAACTTTTTTGTTGTAAGCTAAGGTATAGTGCAGGGCTTTTTCTTTCTCTGTGCTTATTATCTTATTCCATTTTTTGCCAGAGTCTTTCTCTTTTATACTTTTGTCATAATCTTTGTAAATTTCGTGATTTACTATTTTTTCATTGGGCTTTCTGTTCATCAATGATTTGTAATCATCATAAGTAATATCTTCCCATATATCAGAAATATATTTGTTAATTGGTTTTTCTATACCATTAGTAGAATAATCTTTTTGTTCAACGAAAGATTTTTCTATTGTTTCTTCTATTTGTTGGGCTATTTTGTCATCCTTTCTTCTCATAAACAAAACAACTGTATTAGTACCAGTAGCCATAAAAGTATTAGAGCCCAGTTCGGTAATAGCAAGTATATCAAAAGATTTTAATAAAATATCGCGTGTTTTGGTCTGAACACCCGAGTTACTCAAAATGGAACTAGGCAATATTAGTGCAGTGACTCCATCAGTTTTAAGTAATTGCTTTGTTCTTTCTACGAACAGGCATTCTATTTCCGAACTTCTGTCCGTCATATAGTTGAAGAGAGAAAAATCTTTCTCCGCTTCGGAAGATTTCATATTTGTTTTGAAAGTAGATACGGAATAAGGTGGATTAGATAGAACAAATTGAAATTGCGGTGATTTTGCATTTTCTTTCAGCAACCCACGATATTTTTTCGAGGTAGCGAAATTATCTAATCCATCACCGTGAATTACTTGAGCTAATCCATCGCCATAGAAATAGCAACCAACTTTCGCTACTTTTACTAATCTGTAATCAATATCGACCCCATAGATATACTTGGAAGCCCAACTATATTCATCTATTCGCCAAGATTCAATTTTCTTTTTAGCATCAGTTCTGAAGTTAGATATATCAAGACCGTTTATAATTGACTGATATTCTTCCATCAATTCTGTTAGGAAGTGCCCACTACCCACAGCGTTGTCAATCATAGCAGGGAGTTCAGGCGATGGCTGATTTACATGCTCAACCAAAGCGTCTTTGATTGGTATTGAGCGAACAATAAATTTAGTAATCGGTGGCGGAGTAAAGAACTGTCCTGCCTCTTGTTTTAGTCCTGTTGTTAATAATCGCTCAAAGAAATCACTCAAGTGCTGTTGCTTTCTTGGGTAACGAATTTGATATTTTTGAAGTAGTTCAACAATCTCTTTTAAAACTCTTTGATTTTCCTCAAAAGACTCTTCATCCAATACTGTTTTGATATTGAAAACCCTTTCTAACATAAGGACTTTCTTTTTAATTTTTTTTATATCTTCTTCTTTTATGCCTTGAAAGTCGTCATCACTCAAACCAATGACTTCTTTTTTTAAGAAGTCGTTCATTCCTTCCTTATACAATCTGATAAGTCTGTATTGAAAACTAACAGCATCGTCTTCGTTTTCTTTCCACTGAAAATCCATCTCATCAAAATCTTCTTTTTTCTCGTCCCAAAGCTTTGCAAGGAATAAGTCAAATATTACATTGAACGCATTCGGTTTGTCCGATACAGAGTGTTTACGGAGAATTGATAGGAAGCTATGAAAAAGAGAAATACTTGCATCTTCATCCAAAGGAATCAATTCTTTTTTAATTATTCTCTTGTTTTCAAAGTTGTAAGGTTCTACCCAACTGTCAAAAACTCCATTTTCTAAAGTGATCTTGTTCCATCGCTCAAAAACATCAACTACGTTTCCAGCTTCACGATAATGGTCTTCTATTTTTATTATGGCTTGTTTGTTTTTTACTTCACCATCTTCAAACTTTGAAGCATAGAGCATAAGGTACTCAGTTGCGGTATCATTTTGGAAATAAGTAAACAGCTGTCCGCCATTCTTATTTATATTAGCAAACTCTTTGTTAAACTCTTTACCATAAGTTTTGCATTCTATCATTAAGAATGCCTTGCCATTTTTAGTAACGAATATATCTAATCTTCCACCAGAAGCACCATGTCCAACTTTAAATGTTTTTTCTAAAGTAATGTCTTTTGGTTTATACCCCTTTTCAAGTAATCTATCTACACATTCTAACACTACCCAGTTTTCTTCTTGCGAAAAATTTAGGGTAGTACTGCTTTCAACATTAATTTTATCTCCATAATTGAATTTTTTATTTTTCAAATCAACTTCAATTTCGTACTCGTTATATATCTTATGATATAACTCAGAAGTGTTGTCTTTAGGGGAATATCCTAATGCTGCTATTAATTTCTTGTGGTTCATTGAATTATTTGGCTATTTACATTTTGGCAATTAAACAAATATATAAAATTACTGTATATATGCTAATCGATTTAGATAACTATTTAGTATAATTTTTGATTGTTTTGCTATTAATGATTAATATGGTATAAACGAAGGAAAACACAAAATGAAAACACTAACATTAGACCAAGTAACAGATAAGACTTAACCCCACAATTACAAAAACTCTCATAATTATAACAATGCTCCTAATAGCTGGGCTAACACTGCAATCACAGACTAAGGATACTGTGTATGTAGTTGAAAAAGATACAGTTTTGATTGCTGGTCCAGAATCGATAGTAAAACCTGTTAATTATGAATTGGGTCTTGCAATTGGAAGACCTGGTCAATTGAATCTTGTTGGCGTAATACATTCGGAGAATTTCCTATGGAAGCTCTCGGGAGGTCATGTTGGTTTTCCGTATGGTGCACAAGCTGACTTCGGTGTGAAGCTGAGTGAAGAAGGCAAAACTTACTCTACATTATGTGCTGGGGTTGGTTTTTGGGTAATTGATCCAATCGTTAAAGCATCAGGAATTGACAACATTTATAAGTACTTCACAATTAATTCAACTGCTAGCTCACATGGTTTTTATTTTAATTTTGGACTGTCATTAGGCACAGGTGCTAGCACTAGGAGACTAAGTTATGTACTAATAGGTCAACTCGGCTACGCATATCAATTTAGGTGAAGAATAACCATGAAACCAATAATAGAAACAGAAAGACTATTCCTAAGGGAGATAGTCCCAGCGGACAAAGTGGATATGCTCAAAATGTATTCGGATGAGGAAGTGCACCGATATACTGGCGAGCCAACAATACAGTCACTGGAAGAGATGGAAAAGGCAATACTAGAAAGAGTGCCTAACTACAAGAAGTATGGATATGGCAGATGGTCCACATTTCTGAAAAAAGATAAACAGTTTATTGGTTGGGTAGGACTGGCTTACCTTCCAGAGTTCGACGAGATAGACCTTGGTTATAGGTTTATGCCGCAGTTTTGGGGTAAGGGTTATGCTACTGAGGCCTCGGAGGCAGTGTTGGAATATGGGTTCGAGCAGCTAAAACTACTCAAGATAATAGCTATTGCCATGAAAGAGAATAAGGCGTCAATTAGAGTTATGGAAAAAGTAGGTATGACGTTTGATAAATTTGCTCCCTATGACCCAGGTGGCGAGGATGTTGTTTGGTATAAGAGCTTAAATAAAACTCTTCCAGGAGTTAGTCAAACTTGAGTACAAAAAAACCCCTCACCAAACTGGTTGATGAGGGGCTTATAGGTCCAATAAATTTCTTCTGTCTAACTTACTTCGCCTTGTGCAAGGGAGTAAGCTCTTTCGCCACTGAAAGTGTATATATTTTCTGTTTTAATAAAGTCCAAACCAAAATTATTGATGCTGTTCAATAACTCCACAATCAACTTTTTGTCTATCTCCGCCTTACCTTTAGTAGAGCTGTGTTCGGGGCTAACAAAACGACATGACCAGTGGTCAGAGCAGAATATATCTCTGTCAACTCCTGGGTAAACAGCAATTCCTCTGTTCGAAATTGTCTTCAGCTCTAAACCCTCGGGAGCAAGTTGCTCTAACTGCTTACCTAACTCGCTTGGTCTGCGGTTGCTCTCGTTCCAATCCAAATAAACATCGACGCCTACTAATGTCTTAGTAGCCCTCGGAGTGCTATACTGCGGCAGCTGTATTTTGTGGTTCGATGGTTTAGGAACACTAAAGTTAGCTGGCTTTTGCCCTAATCTTTCTATTACTGCTTGAGCAAATTCCTTAGTGCCGACTAACTCTTTAGTCAGCTCACTTTTCAGGTCTCCAGTGTGTATTCCGTCTTCTATTGTTTTTAGCAATGCATTCTGAATCTTATAAGCATGATCAGCCAAATTTAAGTGAACTAACATCATACAAGCACCGTTGAGCAATCCACTTGGGTTAGCTATGTTCTTACCAGCTATGTCAGGAGCCGAACCGTGAATTGCTTCGAACATGGCAACGTTTTCGCCAACATTCGACGAGCCACCCATACCTACTGAGCCAGCTATTTCGGCAGTGACATCAGAAATAATGTCGCCATAAAGATTAAGTGTAACAATAACGTCGAATCTTTCTGGGTCGTTAGCAATTCTTGCAGTACCGATATCTATGATGTAGTGCTCTGATTCAATCTCAGGATACTCTTCCTTCACTTCGTCAAATACCTTGTGGAACAAGCCATCGGCGTGTTTCATAATATTGTCCTTCGACATACAAGTAACTTTCTTTCTGCCGTGTGCCTTTGCGTATTCAAAAGCATAGCGGATAATTTTTTCACTACCAGGACGCGAAATTAACTTCAATGCTTGTACTACTTCGGGAGTTTGTTGGTGTTCAATACCAGCGTACAAATCTTCCTCATTCTCGCGTACAACAACTACATCCATCTTCGGGAAGTGCGATTGAATATAAGGACTGTACGCCTTTACCGGACGCACATTGGCAAACAAACCCAAAGTCTTACGGATAGTTACGTTCAAGCTTTTGTAACCGCCACCTTGTGGAGTGGTAATTGGCCCTTTTAGGAATGTTCCGTTGCGAGTGATTGTATCCCACGCGTCGTCAGGAATACCAGTTTTTATTCCTTTCAGATATACTTGCTCACCCACGTTGATTTCCTCATATTCCAGAGGAGCACCCGCAGCTTCCAATATATCCAAAACTGCATCTGTAATTTCTAATCCAATTCCATCGCCTTTGGCTAATGTTACTTTTATCTTGTCCATTTTATTCTATTTTAATTTGTTTTCGTTATTAAGAAGTTGCAATATAAGAATTAGAACAATTCTGTTAAATTTAATATTGGAATTAGGTAAAAAAACATTCAAATCAAATGGAGTTAGAGAACAGTAAAACATGAGGTGTTAAAAATTACAGTACTGATTAAGAACAATGTGGTGCATTGAGCCTGTCAAAATGAACTCATCGGTAGAGACATATTGAATACATCACCACAGCTCTTATGCCCATTTGGGGGCTGTCTGAACTTGTTCAGACTGGGGAGGACTTTGTTAGTATTGTCCACCTTAAGTCTTCCGATATTCTATCGGAATCCACCTCCGCTAATGCCGTTGGCTTCACACGCAGCGGAGTAAACACCACCACTCACTCCACAACAAACTGCTTAGAAACCCCATTGACCGTGATGAAATAAACACCGCTCGCTATATTGCTAATAGGTACTGTGTAGCTCATTTTACCCACTTGGTGTATGTTCATTGATTGATTACCGCTTATGTCAGTTATAGTAATAGAGTTTAATTATCTCTTCGCTTTCTACTACTATCTCTGTTTCTTTTCCAACTGGGTTGGGGTATATTGTAAAGTTTGCGTTTTCGTCTATTGTTAGCTCTTGTTTTCCGTCGTCTTCTACGCTTGTTAGTTGTCTGTCTATCAGTAATATCAGTCCATCTGTACCAACGGCTACAAACTGTATGTTTTGTGAACGTTTGTTGGACTTTATTTTCTTAAGCTTGTTTAAATACATCTGACTACTGTATTGGACTCCTCGGTCAGAATGATGTACATCGGCTTGCTTTTTACTTGTTTTGATTGCCATTTTTAATGCTTTCAAACTCTCGCTTGTCATCAAGTTGTCTGCTAAGTTATACCCCATTATCTTCCTTGAGTAAATGTCTGTAACTAAAGATAAGTATAAAAAACCTTGACAAGTTTCTATGTATGTTATATCACTTACCCAAACACTATCAGCTCTTTCAACGATCTTCCCTTTAATCAAATTCTCGGATATCTTATTACTATGATTGCTGTTAGTGGTTGATTTATACCTCTTTTTTTTTCTTCACTTCAAGACCGTTATCTA
>JAXMOE010000010.1:0-46793 GCA_034670025.1 Chlorobiota bacterium | reverse complement strand
GATATATCTCTTAAACTCATTCCTTTGCCATATAGAGACAAGATCTTGCTTGACAAACTCTCGGCTAGTATTCTTTCTCGCTTCTTTACTATCTCTGGTTCAAATGTAGAATGCCTATCTTGAGGTGATTCAATTTCTACTTCTCCTAGGCTTGATATTACTGTCTTCTTACCCTTACCGTTTCTCTTATTCTTTTTGCTTCGTTCTACCTCAGATAAATGTTCTTCCATCTCTGCTTGAAGAGCTGTTTCTAGAAACTGTTTTAATAATGGGGTAAATGCTCCATCTTTACCTAACATGGATTTGCCAGACTTTAATTGTTTTAAAGCTTTTTCTTGCATTAATTTATATTCTTGCTCTGTCATTGGACTTCTCCGTTTCTTAATTATAACTTCTGTGGACAGAGTTTAGTTTACAGTCTCGCGGTAGATTGACTTCATCGTTAATTTGCCGTTATTCTTTAATAAAGCACTGTTTAACAGTAGTTTCCCATATCAAAATCACAATCAAGAACTTATCTATAATGGTGAAAATTCAATACTTTCACCGAATATTTTAGTAATTATGCCCAAAACACCCACCAAACAGCGAATTGACGGTGTTTGGGAAATCGTTTTATAATGTTTTGCTACGTCTTGCAACGTATTTATCCGTCATTTTGCGTGTTTTATCTTTATCTATCCTCACTAACGCCGTTTTTGCGAAATTTTGCGGAAAAATGACAAGAAAATGAACTATTTTGAAGCAAAATTGAGATAAATCCACCAATAAATGAATAATTTCATTAAATTAACACCATGAATCAACGCCAGTTGAACGATAAACAACCTTGTCATCGCAATTACTGAACGGTGTGAGTCTAATTTACAAAATAAACCGATGGTGCTATTGGTTTAAAAGTTCAGTGCGGATGATGATATTGAAAAACAAATTAAATACTTGTAATGACAACAAAAAGATTGAAATAGAAGATGATTTTTTAGAGAAAGGAGTGTACCACTATTATGAAATGTAACTTATAAATATAATAGAGATATTTAAAACTTAATTCTACATTTATTTGTACTCATCTTGTAAAATATGTATATATTCTTTTACCTCTTTCGCAGTATTCGATAACCCTGAATCGAATCCATAAGCCATTAGAAGCTCATCACTAATTTTAGATAGTGTTATATGTGCACTAAAGACTTGTTTTCTAAGTTGTTCTAATCTATCAGTTTTAATTTGATAATTTTCTTCACTTAGTTTATTATTTTTTTTACAAAAATTCGATTTTAGTAATTTGTAATTTATCTTGCTTTGACTTACAAGTTTAAACCCTTGATTCAAAGCCATTAATCTCGAGTTATTATAACACTTTTCGGATAATTGACAACTATCTATTGATATATTTATAGATTTTCTTTTTTCTTTCATGAATAGGTAAGGTAAAACTGCTTCTCTTAATGCATTGGACATATATTTATTATTTCTATGCTTCTTATTAATATACCAATATAAGTCATTTATCATTACATATACTGCCCCAACATAGTCTCCTAATTCATTTTTAATAAAAAAGAATTTTAATGGATCATAATTACATACAATAGAATCATTTTCAAAATGATTATCATCCCATATTTTTACTAATTCGACATTTTTGCTAATTTTCCTTTTAAATAAAATAATCTCTTTATCATTATTGTTTAATACGTTGATATAATACTGAATTTTTTTGTTTGTCATTTTAATCGTCACATTTAAATTTACTTATATCAAATTTATAACAAAAATTTTATAAATAGAAAAATATTCGATAAAACTATTCTCTAATTCTTATAAAAAAAGTTATTTAAATGCAATTATTAATAAACCAATAGTTCACAAATCCTATAGTATCTTTCAAATAACTTTTTGCACATTTCTTCATTTTCTAGATAAACAAAAACTTTTATTAAATAATAAAAGCCATAGTAGCCACTGTTATTTAAAAAGTATTCATAAATAACATCATGTGTTATTGTTGAATTAAAGCAAACTGCAACACCAATGTGTAAGTGTTCAGTATTTCTCCCTAAGCTTATTGGATTTGGATAATTGCAGTCTTTAAGCAATTGTATGAATGGTTGAATACTATTAAATATTTCATAGGTCTTATTAATTAGTATTTCCCAAGACTTGTATTCAGTCAATGTTGCACTTATGCTGATATCATTTAATATAGAGTAAAATTTCAATAAGTCTTCTTCATTTTCAGAGTTTTCAATTTGTTTTAGTAGTTCTAATTCTGAGAAATGTACAATATCTCTAGTATTTTTATCTTCATCATTATTATTGTCTTTAATAATAACATCAAAAGAATACTGATTACAAAGTTCTAAATAAATATCTCTAATATCATTAAATTCATAATCACTTAGGCTAATGTTATTTTTTTTATTATTTAACTCTTCAATAAGGTTATAAGCAATTACAAATGCCTCTTTTTTTTCAGAAAAAGTATAGAAATCATATTTTGTTATTAAAATGTATGTGATGAATTTATACTCATAATAATCCTTATTTAATGTCCCATCATATGTGTAATATTTATAAAATTTATTTTCAATTTCACTTTTTAATTCTTCATAAGGTATTGCAGTTTTCATTTTTTGAAATAGAATATTTTTTAAGCATTTATTATAAAGTGATTCTTTCCCGTATAGTTTAACAACTTCTTCTAAAAGAGCTTCAGCTTTTTTAATATTCACTTTTGCAACCACATTTATCAAGCTATAAGGACTATGCCATGTTTGTTTACCATCAGTTATTTGTTTTACTCTAAGTGTCATTAAGAATATTTTATCTGCATATCTATTGAATTGTTCTTCAAGTAGCAACTCTGATTCTACTAATAATTCAAATGAATCTATTAAATAATAGCTTATAACAGTATCTTTCCTTATATTATGTCTTAAAATGCCCTCAGTAAGTCCTTTTTCAAAATATTCTATACTATTTTTCTTGTCTCTTTTAACATAAAATCTACTCAAAGTAAAAATATTATCAATGTGATAGTTTATTTCAACGTTTGAATTATAAACAGAATCATCTAATCTTTGTAGATCTTTAAAGCTTATTACAGAATTAAATAATTCTTTATTTTTAATATTTAATTCTTTATAAAAATAAAACAAACTTACTCTATTCTCAGGTTTAAATAATTCATTTAGAATATAAGAATTATTCTCATTAGTTTCAGCAAAAATGTTTGCCCACAGTATCGAGATTTCTCTTTCGAAATGATCTAATAATTGATTATCTTTCGAATGAATGCTTAAATGGCGAATATAATCTCTGTAGATAGCCTTAAAATTAGTTTTAGCATCAATTAGGTTCAAATACTCCATAAATAATGCAGAATAAAACCCCCAAGATAAATCTACCTCATCAAATGATTCATGTGTGTTTGAACAGTATTGTTCTAAAGAGTAATCGTCTAAAATAAATGCTAATAAACTATAAATACGATTTTTATTTTGGCAGTTTATACTAAATCTATCCATTAAAGAAATTTCTTTTTTCATAGATTTGATAAAATCAATTTCATCCTTATCTATAGCAAGTTTCAAATATTTTTTAAAAAATACTAGATAGTAAAAATTATTTTGAATTATATAATTTTTATCTATCTCAGATAAAATTATTTTTAATAACTCCTTCTGTTCTTTTGTTGAGCGTAAGAAATATTTAATATATTCAAATTCTTTAAGTACATTGAACAACACTATTTTTATTCTAATATTTTCTTTTGTCAACAAAATTAATATTTTTTCAAATCCAAATTCATCTAAACAAACTTTAAAAAAGTTCTTTAATACATATTCAACATTAGAAACTTCAAAGTCTATTGTTTCTAGTTTGTTACAATTTTCAATATATTCATAATCTTCTTGAAGTATAGAATTATATGTTTCAGTTAGATCACAGTTACAAATTATTAGCCTGTAATAAAACCAGTTTTTTGACTCTTTAAAAAATCCTTCTTTAAATTTAATAATGTTCTCGCTAACTAAAAACAAATTGTCGTTTAACTTTTCTTCAATTTTGTTGAGTTCTTTAAAGAATATTTTGGAATACTCTTCTTTACCACATTTCCATAAAGCAACACCCCATGATAAGTATCTCATTACATAAGATTTTGTTAATTCATTTACTTTGTAAGTGTCAAAGCTGTCAAAGTAACCATCAGCCCAAATGCTTAGTAGGTGATCTAAGACCTCATGTTTTAAGATAAGATTGCTGTTTAAATTTAGGAAATCATCATTTATAATTGAATCAAAAAATTCTTCATCATGGTGTACTAATGCATATATAAGTTCATCTGAGTCTAAGTGAATCATCTCATTCGTTTTAAATAACGGATTTTTCCCTAAATATACTTCAATTAAATTTAAAGAAATAATCCCTTCAAAATTTCTTTCCCCTATATATTGTTGCCGCAAATACTTTAAGAAAAAGTTTTCAAAGTAATCGCTGTTTTGAATAATCCTCATTTTTCTAATAGCTAAAGGGCTACAATCAAAAATTTCTTTTAATTTTCTTGTAAGGAAATACTCTTGGTATCTTCTATGTTGATATGTATAAACTAAATCTCTAGCATTTATCAATCCATTATTTTCAAAGAACAACCTCAAAATATAATTGGCAATAGTGTTTATGTCATTATAATTCAATCGATTTTGTTTGTCAACTGTTTCAATTATTATTCTATATAACTCCTCTAAACTAATTACTAATTTTCTTTCCTTATAAAGATAAACAGATATCTCTTCATTAATTTGTATAATTTTTTGATTCTTAGGCATAAGTATATTTAGTGATTCTAAATTACTGTTGTGTTGATTATTCTCCATTAATTGATTTATTTTTATTCTAAACAAATCAAAAATTGTAGAATATTCGTTTAATGAATCTATTGATTGATATAATAACTTAAGTAAAAGGACATCTTTAATCTCACTAATAATAGCAGGGTTGGAATCTAATAGCTCATCAAGAATTAATTTATTGTCTCTTTCTTCAAAGTATCTAGTAATTGTTCCGATTTCTAAATCATTGATCGTATACTCTATCATATCATCATATTTGCTACGAAGTTTGAAGATGTTTTTGTTACTTTTTCGACTAGTTATTATTATTTTGACAGTCTGTGAATTTTCCTCTAATTTATAAATATCATTCAAAATGAAGTCAGCATCGAACTCATGTACTTCATCAAAACCATCAAATATATAAATCAATTTGTTATTGTGCGGCAAAATATTATAGTCTGACAATCTACTTCTGATAAGCTGTTCTAAACTGATATTATGACAGTCTCTAAGTTGTATGTGAAGAGGCACAATAAGTCTTTCTGAACTTTGATTATTTAAGAAGTCCAGAATCTTGAATGTCAATATACTTTTCCCTGATCCTGGATTGCCTTTAACAAGAGTTAATTTACTATTAGAATGAGTCTGTTTAATTAAATCTTCCATTCTGAATATAGTTGTCATATCTAGTTCAGAAGTCAACTTTAATTCTATGTACTCTTTTGAATGTAAGAATGTTATTGTATTTAAAGAAAGATTATTCTTTTTAAAACCAACATAATCTCCTTCTCCAAAATAAAATTGAGCAAGATCAGGGTATTGATTTTTAACTTTCAATAATATTTGCTCGTCAGTGATAAATAGAACTTTTATATCATAATCCTTAGCTAACTTATCAATTGCTTTTTCATGTTTTCCTTTACCACCTTTTGATTTATTAGTCTTTCTTTTGTTAGAATAGAACCAAATTTGTTGAATGTCTTTATATGTTTTTATTGCCGATTCAAAAGAACTTAAAATTACTTCCCACTTAAAAGTACCTTCAAAAAATTTAGCTTGGAATCCATACTTTTCTCCATTAACCAATACCGGTTCAGTTTCAATTGCCTTTTGATTAAGATAAGAGCTAGGCATATTTACTTTTAATTCTCTAAAAAAAATATAAGTACATAACTTCTCAAAAGATTCATCTTTTGACTCGCCATCTCCTGAAAACTTATTCCAATTCATATTACTACTTAATAATTTTCTATTAAATTTAATTTTATGTTTAGGATCTTTTAATCAAGAAACCTAATTGATTCGTTTTTATAATGCTCTTCATGCTCATCCATCTCACTATCGAGTAGTATCAACAACTGTGATTTGTATACTTCCAAATCCTTTTTGTTGACCGATTGCCTTCTGTACGCTTTGTTTAATGTGTTCTGTGGTGTAAGCGTCATGTGGTTTTTATTCTATTCTGCTGTTGTCTTATCTTGGTTTTTATTAAGTTCTAATATAATCATATTTGGGGGATAATTAAAGATGTGTAAATAACAATCCCCCTACAGATACAGATATGCTTGTAGGAGGTTATCAAATTATATCTTTGTGTATTTTTTCTTTATTCCATCCCAAAATTAACATGTAAATATTCTTTGTACTCATGTATTCCTGTGGTATAAACTCTCATAGTACCTATTTTAAAATCTTCCCTTTCATTATATTTAAAAACTTTATTCGAGTCAATCTGCATATCCACTAACTCTATTTCCACATAGAAATTGTCTTTAAACAAATATATAATCCTATTCTCGATAAAAAAGGTAGTTTGTTTAATTTCATTGTCGTTTTTATTTAAAAAATCAACTAATTTTGCATCATTATAGTTTAAATAAATCTGCGAATAGAGACTTTTATCTAACTTGATATGTTTACTTTCGCAACTAAACAGTAAAAGCATACAGAAAATTAAAAATATCTTCATTTCATCCATTAACTTTAATTTATAAATAATATATGTAGTCAATCATTATACTACTACTTTTAAAATTTTTATATACAGAAATTCTTCTAATAACTTTATTCTTGTAGGAATTAATATCAATTGTATTCTGATTGCTTGTATCAATTTCAAAATAAACGGATATATTCTTTTTATTTGATGAAGTTACACTCAAGCCTACAATTTTAAAATGATATTCTAAAAACTCATACTCAATACTATCTCCTTCAATAGTTTTTAAAAATTCATAAGCATCAATATCATATAGTTGATCATAATTATAATTATACAAATCATTATTGAAATTAAAGTTTGAATCTAGCTCTTTATTATTACAACTGGTAATTAATAATAAAAAGAAAAAAAATATAAGTGCAATATATAACTTCACTTAAATACCTTTCGATTAATATAGAAAAAATGGAGTCCAGAGTTGTATGAATTAATCAATCTATTTAAACGGTATATATGATAGTCAAGACTTTCATCACCCATAAAAGTATTATTAAAGCTGTTTATAAACTCTTCGTTATCAAAATTATTTATAGCTTTTTCTGGATTAGTTACAAAAATTACAAAAATGTGATTTTCTGATAAAATAGCTGTAAATATACCCTCTTTAGAATTTGACAACCCTGAAAAATACTGAATGTCTCCTCCAGAAAAAGGTTTTTGACTTGTGTGAACATGAAGTCTTCCAATAAAAATATTTCTAAAATTCTTTCGCGTTTCAGGTAAAGATATTCCAAATTTAGTATTAGCAAATATAAATTCTTCAATAGTATAGTTACCTTCAGATAAAACCAATAACCCTCCTACTTCTACATTTTTCTGTTTAGAATAGTCATTCAAAATATTAAATTCATTAACTAATCCAAGATCATTTAGTATATTTGTTATTCTTGCAATATTTCCTCCGATTCCAAGATTATTAGCAACATTATTGTCGACTAATTGACCTTCAAAACCCGTCTGGTGAGCAAAACTTGTACCAACCGAATAGCTTTTATTTTCGGGTCTCCAACGTCCTTTAATAGAATTTGGTTTTCTGAGTCCATTATCAGAATTAAAATCATATCCTGTTGCGCCACCTCTGACATTTGAATTGCCACTAACTCCGCCACCTCCACCACCTGAAGGAACCCAAGTACGTGTTTCGTAGTAAGTTGCTCTTTCAATCACCTTAGCTGGAGCTGTATCCATATTAATCCCAAATTGGATTCTTATAGGATCACCTTCAACAACTTCAGTAACCCAACGCCCACCACTAACAGACCCACTAATGTGGTCACTACCTCCTGCCTGAACTTTACTCTCCTTCTCTGGAGCTAACCCTGATGGATCACTAAACATTACTGGGTTATTATAACTATAATGGTAAGCATTGTGTTCAACAAACAACTCCATAAGTGGGTCAACTGACATAAACCTACCAGTATTTGAGTTATAAAGTCTAGCACCCATATTATAATAACCATGCTCACTTGACTTATTATTTCCCATGTAGCCACGTTTTGGAATATCATCAGTGCTATGGAGTCTGTTCTCACCATAGGGTTCGTAATCCATAAACACTAAACTTGTGTCATTGTCCTTTATTTTCATTCTTGTGGAGTTCTTATTATCCAATATATTGTATTCCTTCGTGCCATTAGGATATATTTCCATTAGCCCGTTAGCAGTAAGGTATTTATCTACATAGAAAGTAACGTTTCTGCCACCACCAGCTCTTTGCCTACCGTGGTAAACTGCTTTTACCTCTCCATAAGCACCGATTTTATTATACACCCAACTGTGTGTAGCACAAAGGTCACTACTATCAGATTGATACAATCGTTTACTTTCCAATTGACCACCCTCATTGTACCTATACATCCAAGTGTTCTCGCCTTTGGTGTAAGTCTCTGGCTCTCTACATAGTGAATTATATGTATATGCAGTATCAACATGTTCAGTATAGAATTTAATCAAACCATTCGATAAATAATCAAATTCTTCTTCTAATTCTCTTACCATTGTCCCAGCATTGAAGTTCTCAACTGATTTTACACCACCAATTTCATTATAACTATACTCAGTTATATCAGATGAACCTACCTGAGCAAAACTTTGGAGTGTATTCGAGTTCTCTCCTACACCATAGTTATAGTTAGTAACTATACTATTAGTTTTCTTAGTTCTATTATCCATCTCGTCATATTCATACGACTCAATCTTGTTTGAAGTTCCATCAATAAAAGATTCGAACTGCTCTAACCTATAATAGTCATCGTAGTCATAATCAACTGAAAGTGGGTCTTTTGTCCAATAATTAACAGTCTGGTTGTCAATCATTCCGTTTACATCTCTACTAAATACCGCTTTCAATACTTCATCACTGTTTCTACTTACAACCAATGAATCTATCCATCCTCGGTTGCTATAGTTAATAGATTGTATTACATCAACTTTATTGTAAATAATAGTATCAGTCATTCCATTCTTATTGTATTTAAAGGCTAAATCAGCATCCTCATCTTTATTTAAGCCATTTACGGCTTTTAGCTCATTTACTCCAAAACCACTACCTGTAGAGTCCAAAGTGACCCAAATAGAATCCATTCTACCAGTTTGGTCATAGCTATACCAAGTAACCATCTGTTTCAACGGATCAGCAGATACTTCCTTAATTATCTGATTAGCTGAATTATACTCATAAAATACACCATCAAACCCAAGGTATTCATTGTATCTAAGGAGTGTTGTAACTCTGCCTCTAGCATCATAACCAAATGTTGTATAGTTAAGAGCTTCTCCATCTATATCTCTATATGCTATTGCAATTGGTTTCCCTATTCCATTAGATCCTATAGATGGTGTAATAGAATCAATTGTTGTTTTCGGCGGTAGTCCACCCCAGATATTACCAACAGTATAAGGATATTCATCATAATAAATGGCTTTTCTGACATACTCGGGGTGTTCACCTATGTCTTCAAAGTCTCTGTAATCAGCATGGACTGTTGCATCTAATCCATACACATAATTATGTTTTATAAATGGCCCTTCTAAACTATCATGAGAGTCAAAAATATTATATCCATTAATAATACTCAATGTATCAATGTTTAAAGAACTATAAGTAAGTGAGCCATCAATTAATGTGCTGTTTAGACTTAATACTCCACCATCAGTTACTCCGTAATCTCTATAATAAAGTACATTAGGGTTAAGATTGTCTGAAAGCCTTTCAAAAACTACATCGTCATATTCATTATAAACTGGCTCTGCAATTGTTGAATCTTGACTCTCAACATCTATAGCCGCTTCCCCTAGGATAGTTATTCTTCCTAAGTCATCATATTGATAATAATTCAGTTTATCATTTGCGGACTGCATAGCGTTTTGAGTAAATCTTAACCTTCCAAATTCATCATATTGATATGAAACATATCCAATTTCAGTTTTGTATTTGTATTTCAATCTACCATAATCATCATACCAATACCTAGTAGTGTCCAAATTCTCTTGTATGATTTCTTTTATCTTACCAAGATCAGTATAATTAAATCTAGTTAGCTTGTAAGTATTTACACTATCAATTATTTTCAATCTCATTTTGCCTAATAAGTCATAATAAGCCATTGACTTCAATCCTTTCTCATCAACAGTAGTTACTTTTTTAGCAAAACCCATAAAGTCTTGATCCGTAGAATCATAGCTAGGTACTAGATTGTAAGGGTAATCATACGTAGTATATGATTCTACAGTACTATTGTTTGGATAAGTAACTTCACTATAAATATCACTGTTAGATTGAGAAAACTCCGTTAGATTACCATAAGCATCATAAGTTTCTAGGGGAGAGCTAAATCCAGAATATTGAGTGCTGAAAGTATCTATTCTTTCTGGTGAGTCTGGATGTCCAACAAATACATCTGCTTTTTTGGTTCTGCCATACAAACCACTATGAGCATCCATTCTTCTATATCTACCATCATAATCATCCCAAGTACCACTCCAATCAGTATTATATGTATTGTGTGCATCATCAATTTTGGAATACATCTCTACTCTGTTTTCATCATAGTCATATTCAAAATGATAAGTATAATCACTAAAGTGTCCTTTACCACTATTTGGATTAGTTTCTTTAGTTTTCATACACGGTTTTAGTAATTCTAACCAACCTTCTGTAGAACTACTTGAGACTTTAAATTCAACTATTTCACCATGACTCATTGACTGGATACTGTCAATCAAATAAGTAATTTCTACGGATAATCTTTGTACAGGTTCTGGATCATCTACTGGTTGTGTCGCTGTTGAATCATAAGCTAACATTTCTGAGCCAAGAATAATTCTTTTCTTAAAATTAAATCTCTCTGCTTCAATAGTTAAATGCATGAAGTTATTAAAAGAAGCTCCAATCACATCAAATGTAAGTTGGAGTGAATCTAATGGTCTATTATAAACATTATCAAGTGAATCGGCTTTGTAGCTAAAATAAGAAACATAAGTCTCTGTTGTTATTTTTTCTGAATTAGAAGAAGAAGAGTCTATATATTCATCTATAATTGGTGTTGACTTCGAGAATTTTGTACCTACATATAATGATTCATCATAATAAACTTCGTCTTCTTTATGAGTATGAAAAATTTCTTTACCAACTCTGTCTAAACTGTCATTTCTTCGTTTAATATTTGAGTAAATATTTATTAGTTTATTACAATCAAATTCAAAAGTCCAAGGTGTATCAAATGAGTTACCAGCTCCATCACCGGGAGGAAAATCATAAGGATGCCAAACATATGATAAGTCATTTAATCTATTATAATAAGTTTGATATATATTAGAATTCTCATCAATAACTTTTGCAATCTTTCCTTGTTTATTCAACTCAACAACATTTCTTAAGACTGTAGATTCTAAAGCACCACTGGAACTATACTTTCTAACAGAATTTTCAGTTACTAAAGGAGTTTCAAATTGATGATATTCACTATATATATCTCCAGAAGTAACACCTTTATTATTTAGATGATAAGTACCTGTTAATTCGTCATCAAAGTTAGAATAATCATAATAAAGCTTTGAGATTACTCCATTTGCATTTGTAACACTTGTTAAGAAATTCCTATACCAACCAGTTTTATAGCTATAATTATTTACTAATTTCACATCCTCATAGTTTTTTCCAAATACTGAATCTGAAAGCAAAGCACCACGAGGACTCTCTGGCAAATGACTGCTTGTAGGTGGTATAAAGAAATTCTCTTCAAAATTATTGATTCTTCCTCCAACTATCGAATCATGCTTATCAAAAAATGTTTCTTTTTTCACTAAGAAATACTGCGGTGCAACATGAACAGGTTTATCATTAGTCGTAGTATCAAATATATTAACTGTTGTTTTCTCATTTTCAAAAAATTGCTTAATTATAGTCGCCTTTATTGATTCTTCTTCATTCCATACAGAATCTAATCTAGGTACAGGTGCAATAAAGTAAGGTAAGTTTAGATATTCTGTTTCTCTTTTATAAAGTAATTCATCAGATATAGTATTGTTAGGATTCAAACTTGAAATAGTTATTTTTTTAGGTACTCTACCAAATGAATTTTTTAATGTGTCTGAATTGTCAAAAAGTGCTATTTCTTCAAATTCATAAGAATACTTTTTCTTCTCAACTATTGGGTCAAAATCACCACTAATAAACTGCTTAGTTGACTCGGTTAAAAATCTTTTATATTTACTATTAAATTTACTACCCGTACTATCTTTGAAATTACCATATTTAAAATCTGTAATAATTTCCTTCCCTTTTGATTTAAACTTATCTTTTGTTACTTCAAAAGTGGATATAGTTGGGTTCAAATATCCTTGGTGTGGGTGAGCGAATATAGGGTCTTCCTCAACCAATACATAAGTTTTCTCTTTGGTTACTGTATCACTAGTAATAACATCAACGGTTCTAACTTTAGTGTATGCTACAGAATCCTTATCTTCACTTGGCAAGTATTCAAAATGTTGTACTATGTTTTTTGTATTACCACCAGCTGACTTTTCATAGACAGTTTTCTTTTTTACTTGATTGAATAAATTAACGTCATAGATTTTAATTTTATCCGTATTGTCTTCTGGTATAAACTGCCCACCATTTTGGTCATATTCGTAAACTTCTATTCTATCCTTGTATATAATAGAGTCCATATAATGTGATTCCATATCTTGACTCGTTCTTTCAACATCTAGTGATTTTTCTTTATATTTAAATTCAACCCCATCTCCTTCAGAATTAGTGATTTTATTTAAGTAATAATTATAAATAGAGTTTCCTTTATCGTAGTTATTACTCCTTTTATTATAACCATAAGTATAATCATATGTCCTGTTAAGTTCTTCTTCGGCATTGTCATATAAGTGATATCTAGGATTCCCTTTGTAATAGTTATATGGTACTGAATCTTGCCAATGATTTAAAGTATCCCCATAAATCCATAATTTAGAATGGTTTGACCAGGACTTATAATTCATATAGACCTGAGTATCATATGATTCAATAATTATATTATATACATCATGTTTTATTTTGTGATATTTAAATTTTTCTACAAATGGGATTCCTCTAAAAATTTGATTTGTTGTATCAAATTTGTGGTATTGCCTTTCAACTTCTGTGATGCTTGAATTTGGCGAATTGATTTCTGACAGGTAAAAAGTTGTAAATGGAACTTTATAATTGAGAAAATCATCATCCGACATAGTGTTTGTAAACATCCTTGCACCATATGGAGCTATATGTTCTTTATAAACATATTCTAATCCATCTCCGGGGAAATATCTCATAATCCTTGGCATATACCTTACTCTTTCATCACCATAAGGTGCATGTTTTTTATAATATTCTGGCCACCAACTAGTGTCAATTTCCACTTCAGCAAATGCATTACTATTCATATCATTAACATAATATGTACCCGAATAAAGCTCTTCATCATATTCAGTCATTGTGCTTGAATTATAAGAAGTATTATTCCTAAGTTCTACAATAGTACCGTTTGACTTGAGAATTTTTATAATATCTTGATCACCATCTTCGTCAATTTGATATAGTCTATTTGAAATGTCATACCCATGAATTATCCAAGCAAAATCAGAATGCTCTTCTGAGTTATTTAATCTGTCTGAACCTTCGCCTAAGACTGATATCCAATCATCACCTAACTCATCCCAAAATTCCTTTGTTCCCGCATTAAGGGTTCTTTTAGATAGAGCTGGAGAAGGCCCATAACTAAATACTTGTATAGCATAACCATTGATGCCCATAATCCAAAATGGCTTAGTGGCTGATTTAAATTTCCAACCATCTCTTTTAACATCAGTTGATTGAATAGTGTCTTTCCAATATTCTTCTAAATAAATCACTGGTACATTTGCACTATATTCTAAAGAAACATTGTAAGGGTAACCGTCAACCGTATTTGAAGATATTGGATAATAGACTGATAGATTTCTATCAAAATCACTTACATTAGATGTTTGAGAATTTGCTGTTAAACTTATTATTATCAAAGCAATTAATATTATTATTTTTTTCATTATTTAATCCCTATTTGATAATTATAAATTTAACTGGCCCAATTTTTCTACTCTCCCCTTCAATAAACAAATAGTATGCACCTGATGGCAGTTTAGAAATGTTGTACTTATCCTTAAAGAAAGCCCTAGAAGTTATTCTAATAGATTTTTCTAAAACAACTGAAGCTAATTCATCATATATTCTTAGTTTATAATTTCCGAGAGGAAAGCCCTTAATTTCTATATTAGCAATTTCTCTAACTGGATTTGGAAAAAAGTTTAATTCATATTCATTTTCTTTTAATTCTATATTTGATCTAATAAGTGGCGGTGCAGTAATATTTGGATCTGTTAGATCTAAATCTATAGTCTTAAACTCATAAGAAATAGAATTATTTAACTCTCTATAATTTGGGTTAATTAATTCATGACCAAATCTCATTTGCATTGCAGTAAAAGGCTCGACTTGAAAGGTATCAATGTCAAATACATTAATAAAGGGTATAGTGTCTAATCCACTCTGCCCAAATATTAATACCTTTTTTACTCTTGCTCTAAGTGAATCTCCAACAGTGATATTTGTATCTACTACATTTCCTCCCATAAATAACCCAATATCCATTATCGTGTCATTATTCATATAGTCAAGATTTGTAGCAACTATTAAATTATACCAATCTGTATGATATACTATCTCAGTATAAGATACTTTTAAAGAATCAGGAATGGAACTGGTAGAATCATTTCCCCAATATATAAATCTAGGCTTGTGCTTAAAATTACTTGAAGAAGCACCAATGATAGTATCTTGTACTAAATCATCATTATAGTGACCGATACCTAGAATCCTAATTGATGTCTCTGTTGTATCAATTGGGATTGAGCAATAGACATTCTCAGTTTGAATTGAGTAGAATAGTAATATACTCACTAGTGTTAAAAGATAGTTTTTCATAAATACTCCTGAAGCAATATTAAATTATTATTTATTTCCATATATATAAAGACACATGAACAGCAAAAACATCTCATCATTTAATGAATTTCATAAGACCAACTTAGAAATATATTATCAAATTCTTTTCATGTCAGCCCGTAAGTTCATTTTTTTTTATTCATATAATAGTAATATTATTAGTACAAATTCACAGAACAAAATTAATTATGACTGAATGTGTGCTAACTTACAAAATAATATTGAATAAGTTTTAAACTCAGGATTCAATCATAAAATATATTTTCACCATCTGTAACTTAATACAAAATTAGTCACCAGTGTAAACTCTGAGTTTACATTCTTTATAGAACGTGATGGTTTTACTGTGGTGTCCTATTCTATTAAAATCAAGATAAGAAATATTGATGTATAATCTATTGGCGGAAAAGTTCAGTGAGGGTGGTATTTTTTAAAAATTTAGAGAATAATTATAAGATATAATAAATTTTTGAAAAGTATATGTTTAATTATTTGTTGTTCAGTAAAACAAAACTATTCATAATTTATTAATTTTATGCAATATAGCATATAATAAAATTACTCCTCTGGAGGGGCTGTCTGAACTTGTTCAGACTGGGGAGGACTGAGTTAGTATTGTCCACCTTCGTCTTTTGCCTTTAGCAAAAGCCACCTCCGCCAGCGGAGGACACCACCTATCACTCCACCACAAACTGCTTAGAAACTCCATTGACCGTGATGAAATACACACCACTTGCTATATTGCTAAAATTACAAAAGTTTATAATAACCGCAAAATTGAACACAATCACATACACACTACAAAAAAAAGCAGTACCTACTAAAAGATACTGCTCGTTTATTGTTCTTAGTTAATTAAAACTAATACTTATCCCACCATTCGGTGTTTTTGTATTCACTATTGAGCTGATAGCGATAACCAATAGTAGGGGTTATATATTGTTGACCTTGCTTCTCTGACTCTTTCACAAATCTCTTTACTGGGTCAGTCCAAGTGTGTAGTGCTAACTTAAATGCTCCCCAATGAATTGGCATTGCTATTTTAGCTCCTAATTCTTTGGAAGCTGTTACGCTTTCTTCTGGCATCATGTGTATCTGGTGCCACGACTCATTGTACTGACCACACTCAATCATTGCAAAATCAAAAGGGCCTAATTTCTCACCAATTTCTTTGAAGTGAGATCCATAGCCACTATCACCGCTGAAAAATATATTTGCCTCACTACTTTTTATAGCCCAACCAGCCCATTGTGTAGCATTATTGTCAGTAATACCCCTTCCAGAAAAATGCCTTGCAGGTGTGGAGGTAAATGTAAATGAACCTGATTGATATTCTTGCCACCAATCTAATTCTATTATCTTGCTTTCTGCAACACCCCAGCTCTTCAAATGTGAGCCGATACCCAACGGGACAACGAATAATTTAACATTGGTTTTAATCTTATCTATAGTAGGATAGTCAAGGTGGTCGTAGTGGTCATGGGAGATAAGAACTACGTCAATATCTGTAAAACTTTCGATAGGTATAGGATTATTATAATCAAACCTAGAAGAGCCGAAAGGTAGCGGTGATGCAATATCACCGAACATTGGGTCTATTAATACTCTTTTATTATTGGACTCTAACAAAAAAGCTGAATGTCCATACCAAGTTATATAAGTTTCGCTGTCTTCTTTGATAACCTGTTTTCCAAAAGAAACATCAAATTCTTTTTCAGGCACTTTACCTTTGCTCGAAAGAAGCTCTGGCAGCTTAGGTAAAACTTCAAAGAAACCAGCCAATTCAGTTTTTTCTAAATTTAAAAAAGACGACTCTTTATAATTGTCAGATTTTTCTATCCTCTTCAAATCGTCACCCTCGGGCTTTTGACCAAACTGTGGAGAGAGATTTATAAAAGCAAACGCTGCAATTATAATTAGCAATACCAATGATGCTATGGCAATGAGTGTGGTCATCATTATTTTTTTGAGCATAGTTTCGTTAGGTTAAAAAATTAGATGTACTTATTGATTTCAATCCAAAAAAAATAGTATAGAAAATACAGATTTATATCTACTTATCGTGAACCACTATCCACTCGCCAGTCCAATCGTGCATTATATTGATTGCGGCTTGTACCCCTGTGCCTGCAACTATTGGGTAGTGCGAACTGACATCGGCAAGCAGACCACAAACATAAATATTATCAGCGACTTTGTATTCTGTGTGTTCCATAGCTACCCGCGAATCGTTATCCGTTCGGGTGAATTTTTTTAGTGGTAAGTCTATTCCCTCTATACTGAATCGTCGGAATCCAGTAGCCAAAAGTAAAGTACCAGCAGAGTATTGCTTACCCTTTTTCTCGGTTATGGTGAAGCCAGATTCGGATTTGGCTATTTCGGTGATTAATTTTTTGTGGTGTTTTACTATTCCGTAATCATCAACTTGATTTTTTAATTTCTTAAGAGCTTTTTTGCCAACTGTTCCAGGCTTCACTCCTGGAGCATTGAAGAAAGTAGCTTTCAGTGCATCGGAAGCACCGATGTCAAATACGGCAACTGTCTTCCCTGCCATAACTTCTTTGCCTTTTATAGCGGAAGACATCATTAGTGCAGCCGACAAACCAGAGATGCCGCCACCAATTATTGCCAAATCATAATGTTTCAAATCTTCTGCCATTGTGATTAACTAATCTTATCTTCGTGATTTTCTAAGCTATTGTTCAAGTATTGGTGTACCGTTTGCTCAAAATCTTTGTTTGTAGTAATTATTGGTTCCATCTTGAATTGCTTAACACTATCCCAAGCGTTCGCACACATACCTCGAGCAATTACTACATTGCAATCAGATATTGATTTTGCAATCTTCATGTGTTTGTCTTTGGCAGCATCAACTATATTTAGCGAAAACTTACCTGTTTTAGCACCACTATCTTTTGATATAAGTTGTGGAACTTCCTCATCTGCTTTGTCAACGTAAACTTCTCTAAGTTCGTCCGATACAACTTTGCCTTCTTCTACACTGAAGACTTTGAAATATTTGGAAGAACCAAAAGACCCGACTATCGATTCTCCATTCTTAGTAACGATTGCAATTTTTAACATATTATTCATAGTAAGACACATTTTATTTAATTTAAGACTATCTGCGAAGACGCAACAAACAAAAAATAATTTAGAATAATATACAAATTTTGGTAGGGTTACTTTTGAGTTCCGAACACTATATGTCATTAGCAATAGAAGAAGCACGGAATGCTGCCCAGCACGGCGATGTACCAATAGGTTGCGTAATAGTTAGTGATGGTAATGTAATAGCAAAGCAACACAACAAAGTGGAGCTGCTTTCGGACAGTACAGCCCACGCCGAGTTGTTGGCAATTAGGGAAGCACAAAAAGCTGTAGGTTACAAGCATTTGCTCAGTTGCGAGATGTATGTAACATTAGAGCCTTGCTCTATGTGTGCTGGGGCAATCGTCCTGTCGAGATTAGAAAAGCTATACATAGCAGCAAAAGACCCAAAGACAGGTGCTTGTGGAAGTGTGCTGAATATAGCAACTAACGATTCGCTCAACCACAGGTGCATAATCGAGTTCGGAGTGAGCGAAGAGGAATCATCATCAATGTTAAAAGAATTTTTTAAAATGATAAGAGAAAGAAATGGCAGAAGAAATTAGACCAGCACTCTACGTAGTCCCAACACCTATAGGGAATATGGAAGATATATCGTTCAGAGCAATCAGAATATTGAAAGAAGTTGATGTAATCGCTTGCGAAGACACCCGAGTAACTGGCAAGTTATTGTTTTATTATAAGATAAAGACCAGAATGATAAGCCACCACGAGCACAACGAAGACCAAAAACTTGAGTTCCTAATCAGCGAGATATTACAGGGAAAATCAATAGCTCTGGTTTCCGATGCTGGCACTCCACTAATTTCAGACCCAGGTTTTCCTTTGGTTCACAAATGCCGAAAAGAAGAGATTGACGTAATTGCTTTGCCAGGGCCAAGTGCATTTACTACTGCAATAAGTGCAAGCGGATTCCCATGCCACCAATTCAAATTTGTGGGATTTGTTCCTTCGACTAAGGGAAGAAAGAATTTTTTGATAGATGTGTTGAATAATAATTGTACCGTGGCAATGTACGAATCACCCAATAAAATAAAGAAACTGCTCAAAGATTTGAAGAAGTATTCGGAAGTGGATTTCAAGGTTTGTTTGGCAAGAGAGCTTACAAAAAGGTATGAGGAGTATATCTTTGACACAATAGAGAATATTCAAACCCGTTTAAAAGATATCAAGTATAAGGGCGAATTTGTTGTTTTGCTCGATTTGAATAGTAAATAAATTTAATTATTTGCCATATTTTCCATAACTTTAAGTTTTTTACAATTGGATTACCTATGTTTATTACATTCGAAGGGATAGACGGCTCTGGGAAAAGCACGCAAATATTACTACTCAGAAAGTATTTAGTAGTCAATGGTCACAAAGTAGTAACACTCCGTGAGCCAGGTGGCACCGAGCTTTCTGAGCATATTAGAACGGTACTGCTTAACAAAAAATTAGAAGTTTCTGATGTCTCAGAATTATTGCTGTTCCAAGCTGCACGTGCTGATTTGGTCGAGCGAATAGTAAAACCTATGCTTGCTGAAGGAAGAATAGTGCTAAGCGATAGATTCTATGATTCCACTACAGCATATCAAGGTTACGGCAGAGGGTTGGATTTAGAAATTGTAGAAAAAAGTAACCAAATAGGTAGTCAAGGTGTCTTACCAGATATAACATTCTACCTAAAGTTAGAAAGAGATGTTGCTTCGGAAAGACGAGGCGATGACGAAAAAGATAGAATGGAGCTTTCTGGAGATGAATTTTATGGACGTGTGATAGATGGTTACAACAAGTTAGCTGCCAAAGAATCAAGATTTATCACCTTAGACGCATCGAAAGATATAAAAGAAATACACGACAATGTTGTTGAAGAAATAGAAAAACAATTAAATAATAATTAAGAGGAATAAATGAAAATAAGTAAACTAATTTTACTCATACTAGCACTTTCTGTGCTTAAAGTTGCTGCCAACAGTACTGCCGAGTACCAAGCATCATCTTTTATCAAAATTGATAAGAAGGCTTCTCTTGTCCAATCGGACATGAACAGGTTTGACTTTGATTTAGTCGATGCAGAAGCAAGTGAAATTTTCAACAGTGGCAAAACTCACTTAGTAATCAAAAACTTTCCCATTAGACCTGATTACAAAGTTGACTTAGTTTTATCAAAACAAAATAGCCCACTTACTGATGACGTCGAAATAAAATATTTCAAAGACGGTAAAAAAGTGAACTATGAAAGAAAAAATAATAACAGATACTTCGGACACATAGCTGGAGCACAAAAATCTGACGTATTTATTTCTTATTCATCTGTTGGCCTTGTTGGCTATATCCAAGATGACATGGGAATGATGTACGACGTATCAGCAGATATGTCAAAATTAGGTTCTGACGTTGTTCCGCATAATGTTTCTGAAACAAGCATAGGCCAATTGTATGACGGAAAACCAATAGACCAATGTGGTTTCGATGGCTTTGCTGATTTTGACCCATCCACAATTTCACCGAGCAAGGAAATACACTCAACTATTCAGAAAGATGACTTATTAGAAATAAAATTTGCTGCAGACGGTAACTTCGAATATTACCTTATGTTCTGTTGGTTCATAACCGATGGTGATTATACTAACTGGGAGCAATGGTATGTAGAAATGACAGAAGAGCAGCACGAACAAGCTTTGGAAAATGCAGTTGATTACATTGAAAATATAATGGCAGCTAGCTCAAGAATTTACAACCGTGAAGTAGCACTCATGTTGAAAGTACCTTATATAACTATATTCAATGACCCTTCGTTTGACCCTTATTTTGACAAATTTGACGAAACCTTAGGTAACAAATTAGGTTCAATGAAAGATATTTGGGCTGGAAGACAAAACGAAGCAAGCGATAGAGTTTTAGCAACGGTATTTACTGATGTTAACAGACAACCTGGTAACAGTACAACATTAGGTATTGCTTATAGTGGTCAAAACTATAAAGGCGTCCTTTGTAATAAAAGTAATGGATTTTCTGCAGTAGGTGTTAGAGGAAATATAAACTTCCCTCGAGTAAGGTTTTCTACTGATGTGCAAGTTGCTGCTCATGAGTTTGGTCACAATTTCGGTTGTCCTCACACTCACTTTTGTGGGTGGCCTGCTATGGGTGAATCTATAATTGACTCTTGTGTTTCGGAGAACTTAGCAGATGATGCTTGGTGTATTTCTACAACTGATAGAAGACGAAAACAAGACGGTACAATTATGAGTTATTGTCACTTTGGCGGTAGCATTGTCTTTGACTTCCACCCCAGAATGAAAGAAAGAATCAGGAATTCCGCAATTGCAAAGTTAACTAGTTGTGTGAACGAACCTAACTACCCAGTAGTTAGACTAATCAGACCTCTAGGTGACGAGGTATATTTCGCCAACGGAAAAACTAAAATTGCTTTCAATGCTGCTAATGTTTCACAAGCCAAATTACTTTACTCAAGAAATATGGGTAAAGATTGGGACGAAATTGCAGTTGTAAACACTGAAAAAGATACTACTTATGAATGGAATATCCCTTCGGAAGTTGGTACAGAATATATGGTAAGAATAGAGTCAACATCAGATGCCTCAGTATTTGACCAAAGTGTACTACCTTTTGAAGTAACAGATTTCTCAGTAAACCCTGATTATCCACAACCAGGTCAGAAAGTTGGTTATTTGGCTGAGCAAAGACTAAGTTGGGTAAAACAAAATGTTGGCGAAGTAAATGTAAAATATTCTATTGACGGTGGAGACAGTTGGAAGACAATAGTTACAGGTGGAAATATCACTTCATATAACTTTACTTTCCCCAATCAAGCTTCTGATAATGCAATTTTCCTTGTAGAATCTGTAGAAAATCCAACAGTGAAAATGGAAGTCCCATTTATATTAGGAATGGAAAATGTAGTATTTACTAAACCCTTGGCTGGTGATACGATTAGCACTAAATTATCTGAATTTGAAGTTAAATTCGAAAGAGACTTTATTATTGACGAGTTTGACATTTACTACAAATCAAATCAAACTGGCAATTGGGAATTACTTTCCAACTTTGCTAATAAAGTTGATTTAGATAATAATAAATTCAAATGGATTTTAAGTAATGAAATCAATCCAGGTGATATTGGCGAATTGCAAGCTAGAGTAAAAGGCAACCCTACTTCAATTGGTGAATCTGGTATTTTCCACTTCGCCTCTATTACAAGCGTAAAAGAATTTTCTGAAGCATTCAGAATCTCTTCTATAACTCCTAACCCTGCTGAAAACAACTTCAACCTGACTGTTAGCAATGGCTTTGGCAAGTTGATGAATACAACAATCAGAATAATTGGTACAGATGGTAAGGTTCACAGAACAATTGCAAACAAATTTATGGGCTCTGGAGCTTCAAGTCCAATTAAAATTGACGTTAGCGAATTGACTGTTGGTACTTACTATGTAGTTATAGAGTCTGATAAATACAAAGACGTGCAACAACTGAAAGTTATACGTTAGATTTATATTGATTATTTGTTAATTTCCGTAGTTGGTGTTTTACCAACTACGGAAATTTTTTTATTGTAGGTTTGTATGTTAAATGAGTTAGTACTGAAGACGATGCCAATTATGCCTCGCTCTCTAATCTATTTATTTGCTAAGAAATATATCGCTGGAGCTACATTAGAGGAAGCGGTTAATGTATGCAAAAAATTAGAAGAAAAAGGAGCTTGCACTACCATCGACACATTGGGTGAGTTTGTTATTTCTGAATTGCAAGCAAAAAAAGAGACTGGTATCAGTCTTAATGTATTAGACGCCATAGAAAAACACAGTCTGGAATCTTATTTATCACTGAAGCCAACATCTCTTGGTTTAGAATTTAACTTCGATTTTGCCTATAATAATATTAAGCAAGCTGTAATCAAAGCTAAAGAAAAAGGGCTATTTGTTCGTTTGGATATGGAAAATGCTCCTTACACTTCTAAAACATTGGATATATACAAAAAGATAAGAGATGAGGGTTATGATAATATCGGTTTTGTAATCCAAGCATACCTAAAACGTAGTATGGATGATCTGAAAGATTTGGCTCACTACAATCCGAGTACTCGCCTTTGCAAAGGGATTTATGATGAACACCCTGACATTGCTTACAAAGACAAAGAAAAAATAAGAGAAAATTTCAAAGATATGCTTCAGTATATGGTAGAATCTGGTTATTATCCAGCTATAGCTACTCACGACAAACCTTTGCTTGACTTTGCCGAGAATTTGATAAAAGAAAAAGAAATGAAAACTGACGAATATGAGTTCCAAATGCTGCTCGGAGTAACCGAATCACTAAGAAGCAGACTAATTACAAATGGTCACAAAGTGAGGGTCTATGTCCCTTATGGTGCAGATTGGTATGGCTACTCTATCAGACGATTGAACGAAAATCCAAAGATGGTGGGACATATTATTAAATCTATATTTACTTTTTCATGAAAATAATTTACCTGCTATTTCTATCACTACTTTTCAGTTGCAACGAGCCGACTGACATTACTGTCAGCACTTTCAATATAAAGTGGTTAGGTGATGGGGTAAACGACAATGTGCAAAGGTCTGATAAAGATTATAGGAACTTAGAAAGTATAGTCAAATCACTCAATACTGATATACTCGCCCTTCAAGAAATAGAGAACAGACAAGCAATAGCCAAGATATTAGACACTAATCAATACGCTGTCTATACTTCTTCCTACCCTGATGAGCAAAAAACTGCGTTGGCAATAGATAAGAAAATAGATGTGCTCGAAGTTTATCAATTAGATGAAATTGCACTTGGAAATAGAGATTTGAGACCTGGGCTTGTTGCTTATTGTAATTACTATGGCTACGATTTTTTCGTTGGCTCATTCCACTTTAAGGCAACTTCTCGCCACGATGACACCCCTGTGAAAAGAACCCGTAGTTTCGATATGCGCCAAGACCAATCTAAGCACTTAGTTACTGCTATCAACAAATTGATGGAAGAGCGAAACGACACAGATGTGATACTAATGGGTGATTTCAACGACAGCCCAGTAAAAGAGAATAGCAATATAGCAGCTATAGATACTGATGTACTTGATTTTATGACTGCCGAGATGAATAGCTGTAAGTTCCCAAGATTGAAATCGATTGACCACATAGTAGTTAGTCAAAGCGTAAAAAAATTAGTGAACAAATCCTCTATTAATATGCTTGATCTAAGCCGTACCCTGCGAGGTGACGAATTGCGAGCTGCTTCTGATCATTGCCCTGTTACTATGACAATAAACATCAAGTAAGAACTAAGGAGTGCTAAGTGAGATTAGTTCAAACTTTTCCCCGTCAAACTTACCATAACTTGGGTCTATTATCCACTCGCCCAGATTGATATAATTGCCACCATTGTACTCAAGGACTAACTTTTTGTGCCTGTGCCCCATAATTACATAATCGAACCCTTCGTCTATTTTCTTTTTTGCGAATTTGACCATACCCTCATTTTCACCATACTCCTTACTCGAAGTATGGGCTCTACTCTTCTTTGAACTACCACTTGCTACGCCAATGCCTAAGTCAGGATGAATAAACCGATATAGTTTGTTGGAAATCTTGTTTCTAAGAATAGAACGTAATATCAGATAGCCAGTATCATTGTCCGCCTTGCCATCACCGTGGGAAATATAAAATTTCTTACCACCGTGTTCTCTTTCTATATCTGATTCCAAAACTTCAATACCTAACTCATTTCTAAAGAAATCGCGGTGACCAAAGTCATGATTTCCCATAATGTATTCTATCTCGATTCCACTTTCCGTCAGCTCTTTTAACTTAGCCAAAGTGCGATAAAAGTCCTTAGGAATCACCGTTTTATAATCAAACCAATAGTCAAAAATATCTCCGACAAGATAGAGTTTTTTGCAATCGTGCTTTATCATTTCTAAGAAGTGAAGGAATTTATCTTCTCGGACTTTGTCCTCATTTCTTGGTAGCACACCTAAGTGCAAGTCGGACACAAAATATATCATATAAATTAATTTTTTGTAATACTTATAAATTTAATATAATTTAAACTCTTGATACAAGTTAATATTATAAAAACAAAAAGACAAAATTAAGATTAATCTATTAGAAATACCCCATTTTCATTTTGATAGAGTTGATTCTACTAACGATGTAGCAGCTGAGTTGTTAGCAAAACACCAGGCCGTATTCGTTACTGCCGAAGAACAATTAGCAGGAAGAGGACGAAATGGGAAGCTATGGGTCGGTGATAGTTATCAAAATATCTACCTGTCATTAGCTGTAGATGAAAGTAAAACTGAACTTTTGAAAAATAAAGTTATGTATCAAATCATTGGCTGTTTGGCAGTAAAGCACACATTGCTGAGGTTTATATCTGATAGAAAAATAAAACTAAAATACCCAAATGATATTTATGTTGAAAACGACGATTATATATACAAAAAAATAGCTGGCGTACTTTCGGAGCATAGCTATTCGGGGAACAAATGCACAGAGTCTATACTCGGGATTGGTGTGAATATAAACCAGACTGAGTTTGATAACGTAATTAGTAACAAAGCTACTTCAATATTGTTATTAGGTTATAGATTGGACAAAGATAGAATATTAGAAGAGCTAAAGAGAAATATTAATAGCTATATCTGTAAGTCTGAAGATGAAGTCTTCACCGAATGGACAACGGAGCTGGCGATAGTCGGTAAAGAAGTAATAGTAGTCAATAAATCGGAAAAATATATAGTTAATAATATTGACGAAAACGGGACATTATATGCAAGTAACAACAATGAAGAAATTAAAATCAACAACGGAGATTCTATAATATATGATCTCGGATAATAAGATATTAGCTGATTTTGGTAACAGTAGAGTAAAATTTGTTACAAACAATGGCATTGTTGCTTATGAGTATGGTTCTTCTGAATTATATACTTTTCTCGACAAGATAGATACCAAAAACAAGGTGCGGTTTTGCTATTCTACTGTCAACAAAGATGGTTCGAACGAAATAGCTGAAAAGCTGACAGATAAGGGCTTGGAAGCTGTTAACATTGCCGATGCAATAGACAAGTCAATCGATATAGATTTCACTGGCGTTACTGGTATGGGTACTGACAGAAAGCTAAGTTTGTTGGCTGTTCACAAATTTAGTAACTCTCCTATTGTTACAGTAGATTGTGGCACCGCAATAACAATAAACCTGTTGGACGTAAATAAAAAATGCCTCGGCGGAGTGATTTATCCTGGTTTTTACACCCAAGCTAAAGCACTAAAAGAATTTACTTCTGGGCTACCACAAATTGATGAGATACCAACAAGTAAAGTTAAGTACGGAGATAACACTAAGGATGCAATAAGTAAAGGTATTATAAACTCTATTGTTGGCGGAATAGTCCTAACAATTAAAAATTCACCATTCTCTGCAGTACCAGATGTATATGTTACTGGTGGATATGGCGAACACTTAATTCCTTGTTTGAGCAAATATTATCCGAATGTAATACACGACGAACACTTAGTACTAAAAGGTATGGAACAATTACTCAACAACACTATTCAGATTTAATCTGTTTGCTGTGCTTTGCTTCGTTCATAGATTTGAACAATAGAACAACTCCCACTGCAATCAGCGGCAAACTAAGTATCTGCCCCATGTTCAATACCATTCCATTCTCGAAGGAAGTTTGATTTACCTTAGTAAATTCAATCAAAAACCTTGCACTAAAAGTCATAATCAGAAAGCGAGAGAACAGCGAATAGCTCACCGTCTTTGCTTTGTGTCTGTTGTAATAGCCCCACAAGACTAAAAATATAAGAGTATATGCCAACGCTTCGTATAGCTGTGAGGGGTGGCGAGGAATCATATCTATTCTGTGGAATACTACCGCCCAAGGCAAATCGCTCGGCAGCCCAATAATCTCTGAATTGAAAAAGTTACCTAACCTGATGAATAGACCCGACAGTGCCACCACTATTACTATCCTGTCTATTATCCAAGGGTAGCTGATGTCTTTGTTTTTTTGAGCAAGTATATAGAGCGAAACTAATATACCAATCGCTGCACCGTGGCTGGCGAGTCCCCCTTTCCACACCATCAAAATCTCTAAGGGATTTGAAAGATAGTACGCTGGTTCGTAGAAGAAGCAATGACCCAATCTGGCACCGATTACTGTTCCCAATATCATATATACAGTTAGGGAATCTAATTGCTTCTGAGTGTGCCCTTCTATTTTGAATATCTTAAGTATAATCTGATAGCCAAGCACGAATGACAATGCAAAAAGCAATCCGTACCATCTAATCTTCAACATACCAAAATCAATTAATTCAGGACTAACAGTCCAGTCTATGTGTGCTAAATAATTTTCGATTACTCTATCTCCCTTTTACTTCTGTGTTCTGCCCACAAGAATTTATCTCTTAATACATCAAAAAACGAGCTGCTTTCAGGTTCTATTAATTTTACTGTTTCTTCTGACTTAAAAATATTAATTTTATCGCCATTGTTTATTTTTTTCACTACTCTACCATCAGCCACTAACTTTAACTGCCCTGTTCTGCTATATACCTGAAATTCAAGATACTGATCGTCGGGTATTACCAAAGGTCTGTGGGTAAGTGAGTGAGGTGACACTGGGGTAATACAAAGAACTGGGGACGACGGGAATATTACAGGCCCGCCAGCAGATAAGTTATAAGCAGTGGAGCCAGTCGGTGTTGATATAATCAAACCATCAGAGAAGTATTCGCCAATGAATCTGTTGTTAGAAAATGCTTTAATTTCCACCATGTGCGAAGTGTCACTCTTTTCTAAAACTATATCATTGAGAGCATAAATTTTTTCGCCTTCTACCTTAGTTTCTATTGCACAGCGAGTAATTACTCTATAATCACCATTTATCAAGTCTTTGAGTGTAGCTTCCAGGCCTTCAACTACGAATTCGGCCAGAAAACCCAGCTTGCCTACGTTGAATCCCATTATTGGAACATCGGATTCAATATAAGACTTTACTGCCGATAGAATAGTACCATCACCACCGAATGTGATTATCACATCGGCTATATCGTCATAGCTTTTTCTTTCGCACACATTGAAACCAGGGTATTGGTCGCCATATTTTGCAGCAAGTGTTTCTGAAACACATACGTTAGCACCAAATCCTTTTAGAATCTTAATAGCTTTAATTGCTAACTCTTCTGCCTCAGGTTTGCCTATTGCTTCGTATATAGCGTAAGTTTTCATAAAATTACGCCAACAGTTCAGCTAAATCGAACATATATGGCTGCAATTCTTTTCTTCTCGTCCAAGTTTCTTGGAACGGCGTATAAGTAATATTATGATGAACTCTCCCAACAAGTACGTTCGTCTTTCCTGCCAAAAGGGCATCTACTGCTGATAGTCCCAAATGACTGGCAAGAGTCCTGTCCCTTACAGTTGGTGAACCACCACGCTGTATGTGACCAAGTACGGCACACTTTGCGTCTATGTTGTATTCTTCTTTTAGTGCTTCGGCTAACTCATACGCACCTTTGTACTTTCCGCCACCTTCACCAATTACAATAATTGTTCGGTTGTGAAAGCCGAGCTGAGTGTATTTTTCATAAAGCAATTCTAAGTTTGTTACGGCTTCTGGTACAGATATATATTCCGCACCGCAAGAAATACCCACTTCCATTGCTATGTGGCCTTCGTGCCTTCCCATTACTTCTACTATAAATACTCGACCATGCGAATCTGCTGTGTCACGGATTCTGTCAATTGCCTCTGCTGCTGTGTTACAAGCAGTGTCGAACCCAATAGTATAGTAAGTGCCATATAAATCATTGTCTATTGTCCCTGGTGTTCCCACTACTCTTATTGCGTGTTCTTTGAACAGTGCATGAGCACCTTTGAGTGTACCGTCACCACCGCAAGCAATTAGTCCATCTATCTCAAATTTTTTCAAATTCTCGGCTGCTTTTACTCTGCCCTCTTTGGACATAAACACTTCCGAGCGACTTGTTTTCAATATTGTCCCACCGTGCGAAACAATGTTCACGGTATCTTTTCTTTCTAATTTTTTGAAGTCCCCTGCCATCAGCCCTTCATAACCGCCAATAATCCCATAAACTTCTAAGCCACGAGCTAATCCTGTTCTTACTACTGCTCTTATGTGAGCGTTCATACCTGGTGCATCGCCACCACTAGTCAGTATTGCTATTCTTTTCATTCAATTATTCCTTCTTTGTTTCCTCTGTATCCAGCTAAGAAATCTTCTACTTTCATAACTTTCTTTCCGGCTGGCTGTATCATTAATACTTTAACACTTCCAGACGAAGTTTGTAACAGGAAATTATCATTTTCTATTGAAAAATGTCGTGGATTTCCACTTTTTTTGTCAAATAGTTCACATTTTAAGAACTTTACTTTCTTTCCGTCCCATTCTGTCCAAGCTCCAGGTATTGGAGACATACCATTGATGAAGTTTTTCAGCTCTTCACCACCCAAAGAAAAATCTATTTCGCAATCTTCTCTGAATATCTTTGGTGCAGGAGTTGCCAAGCTATCATCTTGTGGCTTCAACTCATAATCTGGCTTAGATAGAATATTGCAAGACTCCACTGCCAACTCTGCTGCCATAGGCATCATAGCGTCGTGCAGTTCGCCTGCTGTCATAGTTGGAGTTATATCCAACTCCTTTGTTCCAATTACCTGACCAGTATCAATGTCTTTGTCTAACACGAATGACGTTACGCCAGTCCTTGTTTCGCCTTTTATTATTGCCCAGTTAATTGGTGCAGCACCTCTGTACTTTGGCAATATACTCGTGTGTACATTGAACGAAGCAATCTTAGGAATAGTGAATACTTTCTCTGGTAATATTCTGAATGCCACAACACAGAAAATATCTGCATTATAAGTCTTCAGTTTTTCCGCAAACTCATCATCTTTCAGCGATTCGGGCTCTAATACTTCTAATCCAAGTTCAAGCGCAGCCCATTTCACTGGCGTAGGAGTTAGCTTCCTTCCTCGTCCTCTCGGTTTGTCGGGAGCTGTAACTACTGCCACAACGTCGAACTCATTAGCAACGGCTTTGAGTGTAGGAACGGAAAACTCAGGAGTACCCATAAATACAACTTTTAGCTTTTCGCCACTCATTGCTTTACCCCAGTACTACCAAATCCGCCTTCACCTCTGTCAGTTTCGTCTAACTCTTCCACTTCGTCCCAAGCAATATGCTCATATTGAGCAATGACTAATTGGGCAATTCTGTCGCCACGCTCTATCACAAAATCTTCTTTGCCGAAGTTTGCTAATATTATCTTAATCTCGCCTCTGTAATCACTATCAACAGTACCGGGTGCGTTGAGTGCAAACACTCCTTTCTTTGCGGCCAAACCACTTCTGGAACGCACTTGGCACTCATACCCAGCTTCCAATGCAATTGACAAATTAGTCGGCACCATCGCCACTCCGCCTGTCGCTATAGTCATTGGCTCATCTACCGAGGCATATACATCCATTCCTGCCGAACCACCTGTTGCATATTTTGGCAATGGCAAATCGGAGTACTTATCGTCAATTCTTTTAATCTTTATCTTCATTTCTGTCGTTTCGTTTTTTCATTCCATCAAAATTTCTGTTGCTATCACTTTCTTTTTTCCAATTAGCAGTACCTGATCTTCTTGGGGGTCTGTCTCCGCCATTTTTCCAATCCGACGAGCCTGACCTTCTTGGTGGTCTATCCCCGTCCTTTTTCCAATCCGAAGAGCTTGACCTTCTCGGTGGTCTGTCACCATCTTTTTTCCAATCCGAAGATCTTGACCTTCTTTCTGGTCTATCGCCTTCTTTTCTCCATCCAGATGTTCCTGAGCTTTTGTCAGGTGTGTCTTCTTCGCGGCTTCTTCTCTTCTTTCTCGAATCACCGTACTCACGTTTGAATGGCTTACTTACCCATTCGGATTTTTTCTTATAATTATCTCGGTCATACGAATCTATTTTCTCTGCACGCTTGTCCACAAATTCCCTCTGTTTTACAGGAAGCCCGGATACATTGCCCTCAACGCAGAACACAAACTCCATCTTGACTTTCTTTTCTTTGAATTTTTCTAAAAGCTCAGTAACAGTACCGTAGTGGTGAGTTTCGCTTTTCATAGTTAAGTTACATGCCAAGTAAGCACGTCTGTCGGGTATCACCTGAGCAGCATCTTCTAACAGTGGCATCAGTCGATAAGGAGTTTCGAGTAGGCAAAAAGTAGAATCCATTTTCGACAATTTCCTAAGTTCTGCAACCCTTTCCGTAGTTGTTCGCGGCAAAAAGCCAGCAAAGTAGAAAGTATCTATATCGAAAGTACTTCGCACCAAGGCCGCCATAATGCTCGTAGCCCCTGGCAGCACCTGCACATCAATATCACGGCTTATAGCTGAGTTTATCAGCTGACTGCCTGGATCTGCGAATGCAGGAGTACCGCAATCGGAGATAAGAGCAATAGTCTTGCCTTCTTCCAATTTTAGTATAAACTCTGGGTAGCGGTCGCCCTCATCCCTAACTGTTATGCTGTCCAACTCTTTGTCCAAGCTAAAGTATTTTAGCAATGCCGACGCTTCTTTGAAGTTCTCGCAGATGATTAGGTCTGCTTCTCTCAATACGTTTAGAGCTCTGATAGAAATATCATTAAAATTCCCTATTGGGGTTGATACTACGTAGAGCCGTCCTTCTTCTGGTTTTAATTTACTCAATTTGGTATTTCTTTGTTTTTATAGATTACTAAATTAACGAAAAAACATAAGAACTCTAAGAGTTGTGTTGTTAGATTGCTGATTAAATATTGTTATTCAAATTAATCTTTTTTGCTCGTTATTCAAAAAATCCATAATTTTCCTTTAATACAATTAACCACAACAACAGGAAACCTAAGGAAATGGAATCAGAAAACCAGCAACAACCAGAACAACCGAACCAACAAGGGGGACATAACAACCCATATCAGATGCCAGTAGATACTAGCGTTATGACAGTTGGAGATTGGATTGTAACTTTTCTTATCACAGCAATCCCATTGGTAGGATTTGTTATGTTATTTATATGGGCATTTGGTAGTGATACAAACCAAAACAAAGCAAATTATGCCAAAGCAACTTTGCTATGGATGTTGATTGCTACAGCTTTGGGTATATTGGTTATGATTATGTTTTGGGGAGCTCTGATGGCAATAGTCATGGGCAGTAAATAAAGGAATATAAGATTAACATATATTTTACATCTACCCAACTATAAAAAAATAGTTGGGTTTTTTTATATCCGTTGCAACTTTTTTGCGTTTCAACCCACTTATATTATGTAGCGAATAAATAACGATAAGATGAGCAGAAGAAAACAAAAACTATTTTTGGAATTATTTGAACCAGTGAGGGCTGATTTGTCACGCTTCTGCATGGCATTAGCTGGTAGCAGGTTCGCCGGTAATGATTTGGTGAGTGACACAATATTGGCTGCTTACCAAAGCTTTGACAAAGTGCAAAAGCCAGCAGCTTTCAAAAGTTATCTGTTCACTATTGCCACCAGAACTAACAATTCAGGTAGGGCAAAACACAGCAAGATGGAGTACAGCGACAGCATAGATGAATATCAGCTTACAACTGAAAACAAAGGCGAGCTAGACGCTGATGTGGAGCATCTGTACCAAGCTTTGGCCCAACTGCCAGACAAGCAAAAAGAAGCTATTATCCTATTCGAGATATCGGGATTCAGAATAGCTGAAATTGCCAAGATACAAAACGCCACCGAATCGGCAGTGAAATCACAGCTGAAACGAGGCAGAGAGAAATTGACTGATATATTAGTAGAAAAAAAAACAATAATTAATGAAAGTGATAACGTAAAAGCTTTCAGTGAGAAGGTCTCAAAATGAATGATTTGGATAAATATTTTGAAAAAGCAAGAAACGTAGAGCCAGACATTAGTCAGGACGACACGCGCAAAATTCTTGCGGGCAAATTGAGTGATGGGGGCATTATAACTAATTTGTACCACAAAATACGGACGTATCCTATGATAACGACTTTAATAACTTCGGCAGCAATAGTAGGCATACTTATGCTTAGCCAGTTTGCCGAACCAACAAACGACAGCACAGTTAAGCAAAACAACAAGACAGAAATAACTGATAATAGTGACGGAATAGTACCAGAACAAGAAGACAAACCCGAAGTTTATGACTACAAAAAAGAGAAGGAATTCAATAAAGAAAATCCACCAGTTCCATCAGATAGTAACTTTAGTAAAAAAGCTGGATTAAACTATGCTGACAATATCATACCAGAAGAAGAAGATGGACCAGAATCTTATGACTATAAGAAAGAAAAAGATTTCTTGAAGAAAAACCCTCCTAAACCGACGGATGTGACTTTACTAAAGAGAAAACCGTCAACTAAATTAAATTCAGATTCGAGAGAGAACAATTGGACTAACGATGAAGTAAATATAAAATCCATTAACTCGCTAAAGCTGGCTAATGACGAGTTAGAAGCGTTGGGAATAGTAGCAAATAGAGATAATTTCAAAATCAATGCTTTCAACAAATACGCCTTCACTATCTATGCGAATAACGAAAAGGACAGAGAATACTTCGACGAAGACCGTGACAAAGACGCTTATCCGACTCCAGCAATGGTAACTACTTCAACTGGCTTCAAAACACTTACTCTGTTCAAAAATGATGGAATAGAAGCGATTGTAGATAGATTCGAATCAGAAGATGGCGATTCAAAAACTTTACAGATAACTGCAAGTAGTACTTCAAATGTTGATTTAGATATTGATGAAAATTTACCAGAATTCAAATTTGGAGAAATGAGTTTTGATGAATACAAGTCAATGTTATCTGGTCATAAAGATTCATCCAAAGTAATCAGTCAATTTGAAAATTTAGAAGATTTCCAATTAAAAGTTGGGAATAAAGAAATGACTTTCAATTTGAAAGACTTGTTGAAAAGCGGAGAAATGTCATCAGAGACTATTGATAAATTTATAAAAGTCAAAGAACTAGAAGGTGAAGTAGAAGACGATATCAGCTTGAAAGTTGAGGTAGATGCCAATAGTAAAGACGGAACTAGAAATGAGTTCAGATATATAAAGAAAAAAATAGATAGAAAAGTAAATCTAAAATCTGAAGACTTGAGTGAAGAAGACATTGAAAAAATTATGATTACTTCATTAGATTCGCTTGATGGCGATGTAATTGAATTAGTTGAATCAGATGATGATGTACAAGTTAATAACAATGGCAGAACTATTCACATGCCCATTAAAAGTTTGGGAGAAGGTAAGAAGATAAAAATTAAAAGTACTAGTCTCAATAGTGATGTTAATGTTCGTGACTTACTACAAAGGTCGAGCGACAAGGTTATGTTGAAGAAGATAATTTCGAATGAAGATGAAGCACAAGTCATAGACGGTACAGTGGTTGATGAATCTGACATAAATACCATTACTACTCTGAACATTGATACTGACAAAAAAGTTGGAATGCTTATTAATAAACCTGGACAAACAGTTTGGACTGACGATTCGGAAAGCGACAGTAACACAACACGTCTATATTCCAATATGTCATTCTCGTTAATCAAACACGACATAAACAAATTGATTCCAATAGAAGTAAGCTTAGATGGCGGCAAAACAGACTTCATAGTGTGGTACGAAGCTACTGATGATTTCTTAGAAAAGCTACCGAGCAGATTGATACAGAAGATAAATCCAGAGCTTAATGCTGCAGACGACCAAGCAGAGCATTGCGACAACGAACCAGTGAAAAAAGACGATGCTGTTATGGATGTTTGGAGCGGTTGCTCGGGTGCGATAAAAGGAATGAAACTTTATCCGAACCCAGCGGTTGACCAATCTTCCGTAGAGCTATCATTGGAAGAAAACAGAAACCTCAGTATAGCGATATACAATTTGTCTGGGCAGCTTATAAAGCGAATAGGAACACCAACGCAGTACTCAAAAGGGCAGCTCAACAAGCCATTGGATTTGAGTGGTATCAACCCTGGTCTTTACTATGTGGTAGTCAAATCTGAACTTGGCGAACAAGCCCTTCAGAGAATAATAATAGAATAACCCCATCATTTGATTAAGCCCAAATGGCCCGCGTTTCCCCAATGGGGAGAGGCGGGTTTTTTTTGTTGGGGGCATATTTTAATAACCCAACCCCTAAACAAAACTTTTGTGGTGGCTGTCCTCCGCTGCGTGTGAAGCCAAAGGCATCAGCTTAAGGTGGACGTTTTTTATTCAATCCTCCCCAGTCTGAATAAATTCTGTCTTACGCTAATATAGGTTGACAGTTATTATTATAAAAAACTTTATTTGGTGTAGAATAGTTTAGTGATTGATGAGGTCTTTTTTGATTGTATAAATCAATAGTCTTTTCAATTTCATCTAAATACTTTTCTATATTATCTGCTTTAATTTTCCTTAAACCTAATTCACTTTTTAATGTACTAAATACTCTTTCTATTTTACCATTTTCAGTTGGCGTTCCTTTTTGACTATAACTACTATTAATTTTAAAATTACATAATACTTCTTCCCAGTCCACCACTCAGCAATTTCTTTGAAAGTAGCACCTTCTTTATAATGTTCACTAATAGTGTCAAAAAGGAACTGTTGGTACTCACTGTAGTTAGATTCCCATAAGTTAGCAGACTTGTAGGTGATATGTAATACCAAGTATAGAGAATGCAAACTTGTATTAACCTTAGAACCTACACCTTTAGGATCAGTTACCGTGGAGTAATTACCCCCCTGTTTTTCATGTTTGGAGGTTGGTTTATTGGTGGAGTTGGTGGTCTTAATCTGAGTATTCTTGAATGGTGATTTGCTTAATATTCTAATAGGTTTTGTAGTTATTGGTAAGTGCAGTTTTATATCTAATTCGTGTATATTATGTTCATGATTGTAATCCACTTTAATTGACTCAAGTGTATTTGACAATAAGTTTTCTAACATCTGATATGGAAAACCTATATTAGATTTATTCTCAATGTAATCAGTCTCTTTTGAGTTATATGTAATCTCTTGAAATGTACAATTACCATAAACGTTGCTGTCATCTTTAGTTTCTTTATCAATGCTGTTACACCTATTGTAATTTATTAACTTCGCACATTCATCTACCCAATGTAACCACTGATTTTGATTTGCAATTCTATCTAATTCTGCTTGTATATATTCAAGTTTTATGTTACTGTTTTTCAACTTGGAAAGTAACTCATTTTTAATCTTTAAGTACATAGAATCTGAAGTGTATTCTCCTAACAAATACTTAGTTTCTAACCTTGTTATTGCTTCCTCTATTCTTATAATTTCTGATTCTTGTGATTCTAAAAATAGATATTATTTAAGTATATTTATAAAAAAATAAGATGTAATATGAAAGAAACACTCCATATATATACAAGAGTATCATCAGCTATTCAGTTGGAAGGTACATCAATAAAAGTTCAAACTGACATTGGTATTAAATTAGCAGAGAATCTCGGAATGTTATATGAAATTCACAACGAAGGTGGCAAATCATCAGCTAAAGATAACTTGTCTAATCGTCCTGTTCTCAATAAACTTTTGATTAAAATGGATCAAGGTATTGTTAAACACCTATATGTATATAATACTGATAGATTATCTAGAAATCAAATAACTTGGTATAGTATAAGACAAAAAATGGTTCAGAATTCAGTAACTCTTTATACACCTAAAGGAGTTCATGATACACAAGACTCAATGGAAAATATGATTCTCGGTATTCTGTCTGAGATATCACAATATGATAACGCTGTAAGATCTGAAAGGTCTAGATTAGGAAAAATTGAACGTGTAAAACAAAACTATTGGAGAGGTGGACCACCGCCATATGGATACAAAATTGTTAAAGAAGGTAAAGGTAGTGTTTTAGTCGAAAATATAGAAGAGTCTATTTGGGTGAAACATCTTTTCAGGTCTTATGCAGAAAGAACTCCTTTATCTGAAACAAAGAAGTTGCTCGAATTTAATAACATAAAGACAAGAAGAGGAAATTCACATTGGTCATTGGGAACTCTACAGTCAATGATTAGAAATGATATTTATCTAGGATACGACGACTTTACAGATAAAAAGTCTGGAGAGTCTTATAGAATCAAAATTCCTCAGCTCATTTCTAACAATCTTTACCGTGAAGCGAATAATGTACGTACTAACAGATTAACAAAAATGAATATCAATAGTTCAAGAATCAAAGATCTTGGAATTTATAGTAATTATCTTATCTGCAAAGGTTGTAAAATATCAATGAGTAAGCGAGATAGTCCTCATGATAGAGAGCCTATGTATTATTGTACTTTATCAGAAAGAAAGTTTAATAATGAAAAACTAAAAAATAAAGAATGCACAGTGAAAAAGTCAACTACTGTTAAAGAAACAGATAGACAGATTACGAAAGTAATACTAGACACACTTGAATCAGCAGAAATAATAAAAAGTAAATTTATTGACTCCTCTGCTTTCAACCAACATAAAAGTGAACAATCAATATCAACCTACAAACTTAGCAAAGAGTCTGAACTAGAATCACAAGAATCAGAAATTATAAGAATAGAGGAAGCAATAACAAGGTTAGAAACTAAGTATTTGTTAGGAGAATACACTTCAGATTCTATGTACTTAAAGATTAAAAATGAGTTACTTTCCAAGTTGAAAAACAGTAACATAAAACTTGAATATATACAAGCAGAATTAGATAGAATTGCAAATCAAAATCAGTGGTTACATTGGGTAGATGAATGTGCGAAGTTAATAAATTACAATAGGTGTAACAGCATTGATAAAGAAACTAAAGATGACAGCAACGCTTATGGTAATTGTACATTTCAAGAGATTACATATAACTCAAAAGAGACTGATTACATTGAGAATAAATCTAATATAGGTTTTCCATATCAGATGTTAGAAAACTTATTATCAAATACACTTGAGTCAATTAAAGTGGATTACAATCATGAACATAATATAGACGAATTAGATATAAAACTGCACTTACCAATAACTAGAAAACCTAGTAGAATATTAAGCAAATCACCATTCAAGAATACTCAGATTAAGACCACCATCCTCACCCAAAAACCAACCCTCAAACATGAAAAAAGGGGGTTAAATTACTCCACAGTTACGCTTTTAGCCAGGTTTCTTGGTTGGTCAACATCGCACTCTAACTTAAGAGCAATGTGGTATGCTAATAGTTGCAATGGCACAACCGATAGTATTGGGTTGAGCATAGGCATTACTTCAGGCACATAGATTACGTGGTCGGCTACTTTCTTTATTCTCTCGTCGCCTTCCGTTGCTATGGCTATTATCTTGCCTTTTCTCGCTTTCACTTCTTCTATGTTCGAGAATACCTTATCGTATATAGTGTCCTTAGTTGCTATGAATACCACAGGCATATTCTCGTCAATTAGTGCAATTGGGCCGTGCTTCATTTCTGCTGCGGGGTAACCCTCTGCGTGTATGTACGATATTTCTTTTAATTTCAAAGCTCCTTCTAAGGCAAGTGGATAGTTGAACCCACGCCCTAAGTACAAGAAGTTTTTGCTTTCGTAATACTTTTCAGCTATCTCTTTTATCTCTTTTTCGGCTGCCAACACCTTGCGTATTTTTTCAGGAAGTAGTATCATTTCTTCTGCTATTGCTTGCCCTTCTGGTTGGGACAATATACGAGTTCTACCAAGTAGTAATGCTATTAGTGCCAGTACTGTAATTTGTGATGTAAACGCCTTAGTCGAAGCAACTCCAATCTCGGGGCCAGCGTGAATGTAAACACCTGCCTCAGTTTCTCGAGCTATAGTTGAGCCAACTACATTGACTATACCTATTACTGTCGCGCCTTTTTGTTTTGCTTCTTTTATTGCAGCAAGTGTGTCAAGAGTTTCTCCAGATTGTGAAATAGCAAATACTATATCATCTGGGCCGATAATTGGATTGCGATACCTGAACTCCGAAGCGTATTCCACCTCTACTGGTATCTGAGCCAATTGCTCTATCATATACTCGCCAACTATGCCCGAGTGCCACGAAGTACCACAAGCAGTAATTATTATTCGCTTAGTTTTTCGCAACTTATCCATTACTGAATTAAGTCCACCCAACTTCACATTTCCAACATCTGCGAGCAATCGACCACGGAATGAGTTGAATACTGTATCTGGTTGCTCGTGTATTTCTTTTAACATAAAATGGTCATAGCCACTCTTTTCAATCTGAGCCAAATCGAAATTAATTTCTTCTACTATGTGTTCAGTGTCTTCATTATCAATTGTCTTAGTAGTGAAACCGTCGCGAGTAATTATCGCCATTTCCTTATCGTTAAGGTAAATCACTTGGTTTGTGTATTGTATTATAGCCGCTGCATCGGAAGCAACTATGTACTCACCGTCGCCAATACCCAATACCATTGGGCTACCGTGGCGTGCACAGATTATTTTTTCTGGCTCGTAAGACGAGAGAACGGCAATACCAAAAGTTCCATCAATTTCAGATAATGCTATTTGTACTGCTTTTTCCAAATCTTTTACTTTTTCGTAAATAGCACCAATAAACACAGCTAAAACTTCGGTGTCCGTGTCCGAACTGAACGTATAACCATCTTTTTCTAACTTAGTTTTCAGTGGAGTATAATTTTCTATTATCCCATTGTGAACTACTGCTATGTTCTCAGAGTTGTCCAAATGAGGGTGTGCGTTTAGGTGGTTAGGGAAACCGTGTGTTGCCCAACGCGTGTGAGCAATACCAATGTCAGACTCTATCATGTCGTGCGGAGTCAATCTATCCAAATGGGCCACTTTGCCAGTGTTTTTTAGCAAATTGAGCTTCTCATTTTCAATCATAGCCCACCCAGCTGAATCGTAGCCCCTGTATTCCATACGTTTGAGACCATTAATCAAAATGTGTGATGCTTTTTGCCTACCGATATAACCTACTATTCCGCACATGTTTTTTTACTCTGATTTAGTTTTTTGCTTTCACAAAAATAGAAAAAAATAAGGATTTATTAGCAGATAACGATAAATAATGATAAAGGTTAGTGTAGGTGGGGGGAATAATAAAAACAAAGTCGAGAAATGATAGCTTTTTTAAAGTATTGAGTATTGCCCTACAAAACTTTACTCAAAAGGTTATCATCTTATGTGTGTCTTATTTATCTTGGAGTGATTTATAAAAAAACTACAACCAAATCTCGACCTTGCTCTATTTTTTCTTTCTTATAATTCTTCTTCTTTCTTGATTGCTCTTGGGAAGAGAATATTATTTTCCAAATGTATGTGTTGTTCCAAATCTTCGTTGAACTCTTTCAACTTGTGATATACTAATCTGTAAGTGTTGCAACCATCGGCCGGAGGAGTATAGTTATTAGTCAACTCCTGTATTCTTTTGAATCTGTCGCCTTCTGTGGTGTGCTCATCTTCCATCATTTCTATCGGGTGTTTAACCGATGCTTCTGGATCTAATTCTTTCAATTTTCCTTCTTCCAATGCCTTGATTAGAGGGAATACTGTCTTCTCTTCTTTTTTCATGTGTAAACTAAGTTCGTTTACAGATTGGAAGAATAAATCACTAATCTCATTTAATTCTGGATGGGCATCACCGTGCACACGAACTACTTTGTTTAACAATGGGTCTATAAAATCAATACTTTCTCTTACGTAAGTGTGATGCTTTGCTTCTATATAGTCAGCCAAAGCAACCATTGGCATATAGTTGAAATCTATCCCATTGTTGGGAGTTTCTTCTAAGTGCCTGTTTATTTCTTTCATCACTTCGTCTGGGTTCAAACCTTGTTTTTCGCAAGCACGCTCTAAACTAATGCCACCGCCACAACAAAAATCAATACCTACTTTCTTCAATACTTCAGCTGCTCTGATGTCACCAGCTACTATTTCGCCTACTTTTGGGTATGCCATAATATATAATTCTCCATTTTTGTTTTTGAGTACAATGCTAATATATAAAATATATATTTACATAAAAGACTATTTTATCTTTTTATTGTATGTTTTGTAATACTTTTTATAATTATTCTTTCTTTGGAGATATTTTTGTTCTAAATGGGTTGTATAACTTGCTAATAATCCTTTCAAAAAAGCACTTAGAAAGATGGTTTATTTAATTGTTTAGTAACACTTAGCTAATCAAGTGGATGATTTTTGCATCAGAATATTGCTCAGAACACATTCATCTTCCGTTTCTAACATCATTTCATTAAGTTGGGATATAATAAAAAGCAATTACCATTCTAATCGTTCTACTAATTTATAATAGAAAAGAATTTTTTATTTATATATATTTCTCATGACTTGATGAATATGAATGTGATTTATCCGAGACTGCAATCAACCGAATTATAGAAATATTGAAAACAAAAGAGAAGACATGAACAATTTTGAATTTAAGAATCCAACCAAAATATTATTTGGTAAAGGTCAAATAGAAAACATAGCAAACGAAATCCCTAAAGATGCCAAAGTATTGATGCTGTTTGGTGGGGGAAGTATCAAAAAGAACGGAATTTATGAGCAAGTCAATGCAGCGCTTCAAAATCACAAAGTTTTGGAGTTTGGCGGCATACCTGCAAACCCAGAATATTCTGTCCTTATGGAAGCACTAAAAGTAATCAAAGAAGAAAATATCACCTATTTGCTTGCTGTAGGTGGGGGTTCTGTGATAGACGGTACAAAATTCCTTTCTGGTGCCGCCCTTTACAAAGGTGAAGAGCCATGGGAAATACTAACCAACAAAATTCCTATAGATGAGGGGATGCCCTTTTCAACTGTTCTGACCTTACCGGCTACTGGTTCTGAAATGAACTCAGGAGCTGTGATAACAAGAGAAAAAACAAAGGAAAAACTAGTCATGGGTGGTCCAGGATTATACCCAGTGTTTTCGGTGCTCGATCCACAAGTAATACACTCAATACCTCACAGACAATTGGTGAACGGAATAACTGATGCCTTTACTCACGTATTGGAACAGTATGTTACATATCCTATTGGAGCCAGTTTCCAAGATAGATTGGCAGAAAGTGTTCTGCAAACCCTAATAGAAGTTGCTCCAAAAGTTTTGGAAGACCCAACAGATTATACAGCTGGCTCTAACTTTATGTGGAGTTGTACTATGGCTCTGAATGGTTTGATCAAGCAAGGAGTTCCTACTGATTGGGCAATACACGCTATGGGTCATGAACTCACTGCACTTTATGGCATTGACCACGCAAGGACGCTAGCAATAATAGCACCTGGGCATTATGAATATAATCTCGATACGAAAAAAGAAAAACTTGCTCAATATGCCGAACGTGTTTGGAACATTACAGATGGAACTACGGAAGAAAAAGCAAAAGCTGCTATCAAAAAGACAGAAGCATTCTTCAACGATATGGGTATAGATACCAAACTTTCAAAGTACACTGACGATTATGAAGGTACCGCTGAAGAAATCTCTAGAAGATTTACAGAACGAGGCATTGAGGGTCTTGGAGAACATCAGAATCTAACCCCTGATGACGTAGAAAAAATTGTAAGAATGTCTTACTAAATAATATTAGAAAAATAATAAACAACAAGAACACAAAATGTCAAACAACGAAAACACAAACAACCCACTTACTAAATCTATACTCGAAAAGTTCGAGATAGAAGAGCTGAACCCAATGCAGTTGGAGGCAGGTAGAAACATAAGGAAGAAGTCCGATGTAGTATTGCTCTCCCCTACTGGTACTGGTAAAACTCTGGCGTTTCTATTGCCGCTGATAGAGACATTAGACCCAGATAGTGATGAGATTCAGATTCTGATAGTAGTGCCTTCGCGTGAGTTAGCTCAGCAGCTATTACAAGTAGCTCGGGATATGGGTTCGGGGTTCAAGGTGAATGCTGTGTATGGTGGTCGTGCTGGCTCGCAAGACAAGCTCGATTTGCAGCACTTACCAGCTATTCTAATCGGAACTCCGGGCAGAATAGCCGATAGATTTTTCAAAGATACTTACTCGCTCGATCACATCAAGACATTAGTGTTAGATGAGTTCGACAAATCGTTAGAAATGGGCTACGAAGATGATATGATGGACATAATTGAATCGCTGCCTAATGTAAAGCAGAGGATTCTTACCTCAGCTACTCGGGATAATAAAATACCGAAGTTCGTTGGATTGCAAAAGCCAGTATTCATCAACTATGCTGATGAGGGTGTTCCTCAGCTGGCTATCAAAACGGTACTTGCACCCGACAGAGATAAGTTAAATTCTCTCGAAAAAACACTTGCTCACATAGGCCCAAAACCTGGCATTATCTTTTGTAGTTTCAAAGATGAGCTATATGAAGTCAGTGAATATCTGGATGATTGTGACATTCCGCACGAGTGCTTCCACGGGGATATGGAACAACTTGACAGGGAACAAGCACTAATCAAATTCAGGAATGGAACAACACAGCTATTACTGGCAACCGATTTGGCAGCTCGTGGGCTCGACATTCCCGAACTTGCGTTTATTCTCCATTACCGCTTGCCGCTGCGATACAACGAATTTTTACACAGGAACGGACGTACTGCACGGATGAACACCGACGGAGTAGCGTACATACTCCACTGGACGGGCGAAGAGCTACCGGAATACATACAAGACATAGCCCCAGAAGAAACAATAGTAGGCGACTTGCAGCCCTCACACGAGCCGGCACCAGCAAGATGGGTGACGCTATACATAACTGGTGGAAGACGCGAGAAAATATCCAAAGGCGACATAGCAGGCCTGTTTATGAAGCAAGGCAAGATAGACAAAGACCAACTTGGGGTAATAGAACTACAAGAGAGCTGCTCTTACGTAAGTGTACACGCCAACATCGCAAGCAAGGCAGTAGAAAAAACCAATAATACTAAGCTCAAGAAAAAGAAAGTTAGAATTAGTGTGGTGAAGTAAATTGACAAAAGAGTGAGTCAAATCTACTCAACCGAGGCTGTCTAAAAAGCATTATGTGAGTTTATACTACTACAGTCTAATTATTATGTTTGAGATAAAAAAGGCAATGGAAGTCTACTTATACAGTCAGTGCAAACTTTCTTAGGTTATGTGCTAGTGCTATTAGACCTATTTCTATATTTACTTTATCAAGACCTCGCAGTGTAAATCGTTTAAAATTCATATTATGTTTTATATTACCAAACACCGCTTCTACATCCCAACATCGTTGTTTCCGTTTTCTTATACCTTCTTCACTTAATAGTAGTGTCTGTGCTTGGTCTTTTAATCTGATTAGATTGTAGTTACGCTCTATTATTCGATTCTCTTTCATCTTGTGACATTGGCTCCTTAAGCTGCAACTATTGCAGTTCTGGGCTTGGGATCTATTTACTAATTGTTTGAATCCATTTGCTGTTTCACGTTCGTAGGTGCCAATGTTTGTCATTGCTTGTCCCATTGGGCAGTAATAGGTATCTGTTTGTTGGTTATAATAAAGTTCATTGGGATTAAAGGGGTTTGCTTTACCGCTCTTTTTCCCCTTTTGCTCCTTACCTAAAGTAGTTGTATTTTACATAAGCAGTTATGTTCTTATCCTCTAAGTCAACATAGTTCTCTTCACTTCCATAACCAGCGTCAGCTGTAACGCTTTCTGGTGCTTCTTTGTAACTTTCTATAAAATCCTTTATATGAGCTTTAAGCAATATCGTGTCTGTTGTGGTTTGCCCTACAGTATAATTGCTGATATATTGATTGTTTGTTGAGATTTGTAGATTATAATTTGCTCTTAGCTGTCCTTTTTGCAGACGGTCATCTTTCATTCGCATAAATGAAGCATCTGTATCTGTCTTGCTATAACTATTTCTTCCGTTTAGTATCGCTTCCTGCTGATCATATCTCCTAGCATTAGCAGGCCAATTCTTCTTGCCGTATTTTAGTTTCTTCTCTATTTTTTTTATCTATTTCTTTGTCTTGTAATGCGGCATTAATTCGGTTGATTGTTGCTTCTACCTTATCGGCATCTATTATTTCAAAGTCAGGAGTGTTTGGGATTTGTTCTTCATCTTTATAAACCTGTTCTACATAAGCCCATAATTCTTTTAATTGTGCTTTGATGCGTTCTTTATTATAATTAATAGACTTAGCCCATACAAAAGTGTAACGATTGGCATTGGCTTCTATCTTGGTCCCATCTACATATAAATCTTTAAGGTTTAATACTCCTTGTTCAACTAATAGTAGAACAACTTGATTAAATATATTCTTAAAATGACATTGTAGTCTCTTTCCTCTAAAATCATTTATTGTATTGTGATCTGGTATGCTTTGTCCACTAAGCCACATAAAATGTATGTTCTCACCCAGAGCCTGCTCTATTTTGCGAGAAGAATATACATTACGCAAATAAGCGTAGATAATTACTTTTAGTGGCATTCGTGGATGATAACTTGATGTACCACCACCCTTGTAGCTCTTCATTAATACACTTATGTCTATATTGTCAATAATCGTATTTACTACTCTTACTGGGTGATTTATAGGTACCAACTCATCGTAACTTGGAGGCAATAGACTTAACTGATCTTGGCTGTATGTCTTAAATATTACTGGTTTTGTCATAAAGTAAATTAACTATTTGTAGGCTAATTTAAAAGGAAATATCAATGACTTTTTAGACAGCCTCTGGTTCATGGAAAGTACAGTGGTGATAAGACAAGGGAACAAGTTCTCTTGTTGCAGGATTCTATGTTTTCATATTCAACAAGGCGTTGCAGCCCCTTGTTACTGGAATGGTATTATTGATCTAGACTGTAAGTTGCTTTGCTTTCAGCTATCAACTTATTATCATTTTCCTCTTCCTTCTTCTACTCATATTCTTCTCCAAATGTTAAATCTCCTAAAAGTTCCATAAAATCAGAACTATAAGTTATTTCCTTGCTTTGTATTTTTCTTTGTAAACCTCTGCTCACTCTTTGTAGAAAGTGATTTGCATTAGATAATTCTTTACTTTCTTGCCAAGCTTTAATGTTTTTGGGCTTATATCCTCCATCTCCAATTGTTAATATCTATTACAACAAAACTAATCACTTGTGTTTGTTCTTGCATTAGTGCGGTTTTAATATTGTATTTAATTTTGCCTCACCAGCATTGTCCAACAAATCCCCCTTTAACTGCAACACGCTAAAACAGGTTGACACATTTAAGGGGTACAGATGTCAAACTATAGATATACATTAGAGTTCAAGAAACAAGTAGTCAGAGATATAGAATCTGGTAAATATAAGACA
>JAXMOE010000009.1:0-46912 GCA_034670025.1 Chlorobiota bacterium | reverse complement strand
GGTTACAGCAGAAAAATAGTCTCACATGTTGTTTCTAATACTTTAAAGAGTCAAGACACATCACTAAAAGCATTAGAAAAAGGCTTACTCTATAGTGTTCCAGAAATAATACATAGCGATAGAGGTTCACTATTTTAGGACAGTCCATTTCATCTCTATCCCCCTTGAATAGAATTTCAAAGCTCTGAAAATTTCCGTTTGCTTTGTCTTCGACTAATTGAAATTTAGAGAATAAATTATCAATATCTGTTTCTTTACTTTTGTTAGGAACAAAAAGAAATGTGTCTATTGTTGAATCTGGAAATCATTCTTGTAATGTTATCTTCTGAAGGGCAATATCTTCAATGTGCTCTTGCCACTCTTTTCCCATTTTTAAGCTTTCATCAATCCCTTTTGACTTTACTTCTATCAAGTTGAATTGGTAGCCTTTCTTTTCAAGTATATCTATAGCAATTAGTTTATTCTGAGAGTAAAACATTGGTTCAAATAATACTATATTTTCATTATCTAGCAGTTCTATAGTTTTATCTATAGCAGCTTCTGTTCCCTTTGATGTATAAATTTCAATACCATTGGGATAATATAGCTTTGCCATAGCACCAACAGCGTAGCCACCCTCAGCAAGGAACTCCATGTAGTCATTTCCATCATTTGACGATGGGTAGCCATTCCTTTTTATAATATAGCTTGACAAGGCAACTCTGAGCTATCTTGAATGCAGATTTAGAGAGAGATTGGTTGTAGTTGATGTTGGTAGTCATATTCTAGTTTATGGGGTTTTTATTAGTTCATTATCTTAATATAGTTAAAAAATATCTTATTTTAATATCTCAATCAACTACACTGATATAACCCAGATTAATGGCAGTGTGTACCAACTGGATTATGCTATTTACGTTGAGTTTCTGGCACATGTTCTTTCTGTGTGTTTGAACAGTCATTCCTAAGAGGAATAAACGTAGGTGGGAATCACAAACTCCCTATGGTTGAACTGAAATTAATAATGAATGATATGGGGTTCAGTAACATCGTCACTTTACTTAATTCTGGGAATGTAATGTTCGCGTTTGAAGAAACAAATGTGAGCAAATTAGAATCAGAAATTTCAAATAGATTAGAAAATGAATTTAGTTTTCCTGTACCAAAAATTGTTAAGACAGACGTAGAAATTAAAAATCTTTTTGAAAGTGATCCATTTGTCAAGATAGAGTTGACTAAAGATATTCGCCAGTATGTGTCATTTCAAAAAGAGGCGAATAAATCAGATTTGGATATACCTTGGAAAAGTGAAGACGGCACATTCCAAATACTTAGTGATGACAATGGAATGATAGTGAGTGTATTGGACTTGTCTGAAACTGGCACCCCAAAGGCAATGAAAATAGTTGAAGAAAAATATGGTAAAGATATTACAACCCGTAATTGGAAAACTATAGAGCGAATAATTAAAAAGCTCTCTTAAACCTTCACACTTACATTCTAATTTCGATTTATTCGTAATTTGGAGATATAGAAATAATAAAGGACAAAAAAATATGATATTTATAGAAAACGAAGGAATAACAGACCCACACATCAACTTAGCTCTGGAAGAATACGCACTGCGTAATTTCAGTGGCGATAGCGACTATCTGCTGTTTTACATCAACGAGCCGTCAATTATAATTGGTAGAAACCAAAACACACTGGAAGAAATAAACCATGAGTATGTGGAAGAGAAAGGTATTCATATAGTTAGACGTATATCGGGTGGTGGTGCTGTCTATCATGACTTTGGCAATCTGAACTTCAGCTTTATGACAGATTATAGTATGGAGAGTTTGAACAATTTCAAAAAATTTACTGCTCCTGTAATTAAGGTGCTCAACGATATGGGCATACCTGCTGAGCTGAAAGGAAGAAATGACATTGTTGCTGATGGTAGAAAAATATCAGGTAATGCTCAGTTTTCAAGTGGTAAGCGAATGTTCAGCCATGGTACGCTTCTGTTCGATAGTGAGCTGAGTGAAGTGGCTAATGCTCTGAATGTAAAGATGAGTAAGATACAGTCGAAAGGGCACAAGTCAGTAAGGAGTAGGGTGGCTAATATCTCAGAGTTTTTGGAAAATAAAATGAGTGTAGTAGAGTTCCGCTCAGCTATTCTGAAGGGGCTTTACGAAGAAAGGGAAGACTTCGAGACATATTACCTAACTGAAGATGAGTGGAAAGGGGTGCATGAGCTACGAGAGAGCAAATATTCAGATTGGGATTGGAACTATGGTCACTCACCACGGTTCAACATACAAAGAACGCACAGGTTCCCTATTGGAGAAATAGACCTAAGAATATTTGTTGAGAAAGGAATTATAAAAGATTTTAAGGTCTATGGCGACTTCTTTGGTAAAGACCCAATTGCTGAGTTTGAAGATTCATTTGTTGGTAATCGCTATGAGCATCAGCAGATATTGGATATATTAGAGCCAATGGATATTAACAGCTATTTTGGTGATGTAGATAGGGGAGAGCTTGCTAATTTGATTTATGGTGCGGATGAGGAGTAAGTAAAGTTATTATTATTTGTCTATGATTTAGTATATTAGTGGACAATGAACAATGAAATAGGTTTTTTATTATGAAATTATTACTCTTTATCTATCTTCTGACAATAATACTTACCACCAATTTGAATTCACAGGTAGTAATTACCAGAGCAGATTTCAACCAACCACCGGCATTTGTTGATAGAGGAATATTTTCCTATCAGGAAGTAGATATTCCTTCGTTCGGTGAAAACCAAAACTGGGAAGCACCAATATTACAAAACAGCAATACTTATACCTCGACTTTTAAAGAACTACTTGATAAAGATGCAGTTTTTACTAATGCACATAACTATAATTGGGGGATTAGAAAAAAGTTAGGCTATAATGTAGAACAGACTATGTTTTATGCGGTAGACGATGAAGGTTGGCACTTCTTAGGAAACAGAAACTATCAGTCTATGACCTACTCCATTGCAGAGTATACTGGGAATGGAAATGATAGATTTACTTTCTTGGATGGAGACTACTTACTTGAAGATAGGTTAGATTTTATAAAATTCCCTTTAGAATATGGGGATGAGTGGGAACAAACTTACGTAAATAAATATGATTTTATGATAACGGTAATTTCTTTGGGATATAACAGAACCTCAGGTATTATAGAAACTACAATTAATAAAAAAAATCATGTTGTTGGTTCTGGTGCTTTTAAAGTTAGTTTTAGTAGTAAAGATTTTGTTAATGATGTATTGTTAGTTGAAAGAATAACAACAACTACGGATAGCGTGTTTATAGATGGTATTGAAGCACCAAAGATAATATTAGAAGTATTTGGTACAACTCAAGGAGAAAGAGATGTAGATACAAGTTATTATTTTTATTCTCCCAATCATTTTCATCACATAGCTAGATATGGGCTTAGTTCTGGCATTGTTTCATTAAGTGCCCAAACCCCAATAGAAACCAATGTTGAACTGGAAACTACAACTTCTAATATTCTTATGTTCCCTAACCCACTAACTGATAATCAAACATTAACAATTGAGAGTAATGGTCAAACTATTTCGAATGTAGTAATTACAGACGTGAATGGTGCGAGTGTTTTTCGGATGAATAATCATAATCAAACAAATAATATGAATATTAATTTGCCTAATAATATTTCGTCAGGTGTTTATTTTGTAAAGACAACTGATGAAACAGGTGGTATTGTTGATATAAGAAAGCTAATAATCGAATAAACAATATTTCAGATAGCGAAAATAAAATTAAGGACTGCCAAATGGTAGTCCTTTTTTTTATAGGTCAATAAACAATAATCTCTTAACTATATAGTTTATATATGTAGTAAACACACACAAAAAAGAATAGTTGTATGTGTAACTAAATTGAGTTTGATGTTTTATTATAGTTACACAGTTGACAATAATGAGAAATAAAATGACAGAAAGCAATATACTTTGGTATTTAGAGAAATTTAACCTCTTCAACAATTTGGATATGAGTTCACTCAATGAGTTAGGTAAAAAGTCTTGTATGGTTAAGTACAAGAAAAATAAGCCAATCTTTATTCCTGAAGACTTACAGAAGAATATATTTTTCTTGAAGAAAGGTAGAGTGAAAATTTCTACTTTCAATGATGATGGAGAAGAGCTAATAAAAACAATACTAAAATCAGGGGAGATGTTCGGCAAATTACCATATTCTCCTGGGTCTGAGAGTGGTGACTTTGCTTATGCTTTAGAAGAGTGTACTGTTTGCTATATGCCAGCAGAAGACTTTGAAAAGCTTTTAAGTAAAGACAACCAGCTAAGCACAGAGGTTATTAAGTTTGTAGGTGTTAGGTTACAGAAGTTAGAACGTAGGGTAGAAATGCTTTCGTTCAAAGATGCCAAAGCTAGACTAATAGAGATGATATTGGATTTCAACCGTGATTATGGGAAAAAAGTAGGTAGTGAGTACTTTATTGAGCAAACTTTGTCCCACAAAGAAATAGCTTCACTAATTGCAACTTCGCGCCAGACTGTTACTAAACTCCTTAACGAATTGCGAAAAAAAGAATTAATTGATTTCAATAGAAAAAAGATTATAATTCGCGATTTCGATGGATTGAAATCTGAATTAGTTTATGATGTAAATTAGTATATAAATATTAACATATTTACTCAGTTGTCGATATTACATCAAAATCAATTTCATTATCAATATAATACCGTTCTTCCAATGAACTACCAATTTTAATAGTGTAATTCAAATACCTTCCAATGTTTTTCTTTCTTGTAGAATCTAAATTTGCTTTATATCCGAAAACCCATAATTCATAAGGATTGTCGGGATTAACTTCAATTGTTAAAAGTAAGTGAATGAACTCATATACTTCGTTCTGGGTATCGAATATATTTGGATCAACATTTCCAGTAAATGAGAAAAAATTCCTAAAGTAGAAAGCTGATACTAAGCTAGTATCTATTAACTCTATTTTCAAAGTATCAGTGTCTTTTAAATATCTATCATCCAATAGATTAGTTTTGAAACTTATTTCAGTTGGGGGATTTCTTGGAACCTCTACATATTTTATAGGAGCTTCACAAGAAGATATTATAATAGCCAATACAAAGATTAAAAGAATATTATTCATTATTTATTACTACAGTTAATTGTTTACTTAAGTTGCGGAAAATACATATAGGAAAAAGCCACAATCATTAAAATATAGGTCAAGTGCCGAATAATTTAAAATAACTCGATAACGATAGAATCTTGAGTCGAGCCGCTTTCTATTTAGAATCTAAATTGGGTTGAAACCCAAACACCCATAATTCGTTACTTTTACTAGGATTTCTCTCGATACGTAAATCAGATGTAATATTTTCTATAACCCAAGTGTTTCTTACTCCTTTGCTGTCATTTAGTTCCCCCTCAACAGTTACGAAATCTAATGAAGGTTCAATCAAATTTACTACATTTGAATCAAGAATATTAATTTTCAAAGTATCTTCATTACTCATATAGTTTCTAGAGTCATTCTCAGGGCGAGTTTCTATATAAAGATATTTATCAATTCTACGCTCTACAATTTTTGCTGGATTGTCATCACAAGAAGAAAAAATAAATAAAAAGAATATAGAAATTAGTATTTTGTTCATAAATGATATTTTTTGAATTATTTAATACAAATGTAATAAAAATTGCTTTAGTTATCAAAAGAAATAAATTGAAAGAAGATTTGAATTTTCAGGTAAGTTTAAGTAAATAGCTACCTATGAAAATACTTAATCGGTGCTTTAATTTCAGAATTGTTTATTCTTATTATATACAGACCTTTCTTATTTAAGTAATTATTTAAGTTTACTTTCTGAGATTTAGATATTTGCAAACCCTGAACTACCTCTTTACCTAATACATCAAATATTGAGATATTAGTGCTTTCCAAAGCAATTATCTCTGTTGATTGTATTTCTACATAATCTGAATTAAAAAGTTCTACTTGTCTCAAATCGTGAGCACACACTGTTGAGTTAACTTCTATATCGCTAACACCTGTGTAGCAAATATCATTATATCTTCTGGAAAGTAATATTGTAGGAGTCAATATGGTATCCCTATTCAAAAGAGTTTGGACTTCTATTATTATTTCGTTTCCACCAGTTATATATTCTCTAAGTATTGGTTCACTGAAACTAATTTCAGTACTATTTGTATAATTCGTGATAATGGTATCATTTATTCTTGAAATACCATCAATGAATATGTCATTAACATTCAGCCAAGCTGGTTTATATATAAATGAAAAGTTATAGTCAATAAGGTAATCTAATGTGTCTTTAGACTCATTTATACTAATAGGGAAAGAAATTATAGAGCCAGGAAACGACTGGATTTTGACACCATCTGTTAGCATAATCCTATTGTAATTTTCAACAGACAACGTGTCGTAAAACTGCTTCCCAGTTTCGGACACAATAGATAAAACTGCGTTCATTGGTAGTGCTGGGTTAGTTAACCTACCGCTTAATATAAGAGATAATTTATCTTCACTTAATTCAATATTATAGTCGAAATTATTGTACTCAATCAATTCAAAATCTGTAATTACGAAATTATAAGATTCTAATGATTGATTATTTAGTCCAAATGTGCTTTTGATATTGTATTCTATATTTATCTCATCGCAGTCAATACTGTTGTCAATAGTCAACAGAGTGTCAACCAACTCTAAGTTACCAAGTGCAGTTTGCATACCATAAGAATCGGCAGCACCAAAGCCATAAAGAAATGCAGCTAATCTTACATCTGATTCTATGTTATGCACTCCAGAACTAACATCGAACCTTAGCCAGTAATAATCTGTATTTCCTATTCTATTTGATAACAATTCTGGGTGAATTTGATATAGGTATTGATCATCAAATATAATTGATTCTAATTGTGGGCCTGATGGCTTAGTACTGTCTATTTTGATTACCAAATTCACTTTGTGAGTTTCAAAATCGCCATAGGGGGGAGCTAAGAATCTCACATTTTTTGTAAATTGTTCTTCATTGATTAGGTTAAGCATAAATGGGTCGTAGATATTATCATTACTACCACTCCAATCTATTTGCTCCCAAGAATAAGAATAAGAATATTGAGTTACAAGTATTGGTTTGTCCGCTTCCCATATAGTATTGCCTATAATGCCCTGTTCTTCACGGGAGTTAATTCTATTTATTTCAGAGTTATTATACTCATAAAAATCTCCACCTGTATTAAGGGTATGACTATTTTTCGATTCTATTGTGCCATCTTCTTTGTAGCTTGTTATTGTTAAGTTTGTTTCATCTTCTAAAGGTAAAACTCTAAAAAAGTCACCGTAGTCACGACCTAAGTCAATTGAAACAAATTTGTTTCTCCAGTTTGATAATGGTTGTTGCATTTCAATCAGGTTGTCCATACCTGCTTGAGCTCCTTTTTGCGGGATTTTAGTTCTTTCGTGGAATGAAATCACTCCTACTGGTTTATTACTAATTATCAAACTCCCAGATAAATCGAATATGCCATTATATCGAGAATCAGTTTTAACTGAAAATGATTGATTTGCATCTAATTCCAAAGAAATAGTGTCACCTACCTTGTAATCTCCACTTTTTGTTGTACCATAAGCTGGATTTTTTCCTTTAAGTAATAATTTTACTTTAGTATAATTTTTATCCGCTATGATTGTAAATCCAGAAGATCGATTAATCCCAGAAAATCTAGCGTGGTACATGGAGTTATGAATATAATTATTGCCCCACTCTTCCACTGGGTAAGCTAAGTACCCATCTGACGATGTTTCTTTCGAATTTACTATAGATACTGAAATGTATTCATCAGAAGTGATTTCTATTACTTTATTGCTTATTACACCATCGGACAAATCTTCAATATCTTCTCTACGACCTAACTCAAAATTATCTATTTGAACGAAGTCATTAGCTCTAACTGCCCTTGTTATTACTTTGTTATTATGGTGATTAGTTATAGTTATATCAGCATCTGTTTGGCTGCTTATGTAAATTCCAAGTTTTAACGGTTCATCATTTAAATCAGAGCTTCTGTATTCATTCTGTGGGAAAGTAACCAAGAACTTTTTGCCTTCGTTAGCATTATTCAGTTGGGACTTTGCAACACTAATAGATAGCAGTAAGGTTAGGAAGATTATTATATTTCTCATTTTGCAATATTTCATTTTATAGGATTATATATTATATAAACACTCTAATTAAAATAAAGATACAAAAATTTGTTAAATATTCTAAATGTTTAGTACATACCATTAGAAGATTAATAAAAATAAAAAAAAAGCTAATGGAATTTACCATTAGCTTTAATTCGATTTCGATTATTAGTCAACCGATGCTCTATAGATTTTTATGAACATTGCTAACAGTACCACCGTTGATTACATTCTCAAATCCATTTCGCTCTAAAATACTTTTTGCAGAGCCGCTTCTCGCACCGCTTCTGCAAAACACCACTATACCTTTTTTACCTTTAAACTTATTCAATTGATTCGGTACATCATCAACTGGAATATTCACAGCACCTTTAACGCTACCTTCCGAAAACTCACCTGGTGATCTTACGTCCACCAAATAAGCGCCTTCGTCAATTAATTTCTTTAATTCGCCGTTGTCGGCTTGTCCAGTCATGTTTTTGAAAAATCCTAACATATTACTCCTTTATAATTTTATTGATAAATTTTTGTTTGACACACAAAATCTGTTTTTGGTACATCTGTTTTCTCTATAGCTTCAAATCCACCTTTTATTTCTGTAAAGTTTCTATATCCCCTTGATTGCAATATGCTTGCAGTAGTCATACTTCTGTAACCAGCAGCACAATGTACATAGAAATGATCTTCGGGGTTTATATTCATAATCCAATTATTGATAAATCCGAGCGGTCTGTTGTAAGCATCTTCAACGTGTTCAGCTTTGTACTCGCTTTCTTTTCTTACATCAAACACATTGCTTTCGCCTATTTTTACTTCTTCAGCAAACTGCTCTGCTGTTATTCTATTTACCTTGTCTGTCTCTTTTCCTTCCCAAGATTCAAATCCACCTTTCAAATAGCCCAACACATTGTCGAAACCAACTCGGCTCAACCTAGTGATAGTCTCTTCTAATCTATCATCATAAGCTATTAATAAAATCGGTTGATTTACATCTTTTATCAATGCTCCTACCCAGGGTGCAAAATCACCATCAATCCCGATATTGATAGATTGGGGTATAAAGCCCTTAGCAAAATCATCGTCGTTTCTTGTATCTAATATTAGTGCGCCACTTGTTTCTGCTGCCACTTCAAACTCGGCAGGTGTCAGTGCATTCATTCCTTTTTCTAATACTGAATCAAAGCTTTCGTAGCCCTTTTTGTTCATGGCTACATTCATACCAAAGTATGCTGGTGGAGGCAAAAGCCCCTCAGTAACGGCTTGCACAAATGACTCTTTGTCTGGTTGATTTAGAGCATAGTTCATTTTCTTTTGGTTGCCCAATGTGTCAACTGTTTCTGTCATCATGTTTTTGCCACAAGCAGAGCCAGCCCCATGTGCAGGATAGACAGTAACAGAATCAGGTAGTGGCATTATCTTTTCATTCAAGCTGTCATATAGCATTCCAGCTAATTCTTCTTGAGTCATACTTGCTGCTTTTTGAGCTAAGTCTGGTCGCCCTACATCGCCTAAGAACAAAGTATCACCACTGAATAGTGCGTGTTCCTTACCGTTCTCATCAATCAATAGGTATGATGTACTTTCCATAGTGTGGCCAGGTGTGTGAAGTGCTTTTATATTAATATTACCCAACTCAAACACTTGCCCATCTTCTGCTATTACAGCATCAAATTCAGGGTTTGCAGTAGGTCCATAGACAATCGGTGCACCCGTTTGCTTACTCAAATCAACATGACCACTTACGAAATCTGCGTGGAAATGAGTTTCAAATATATATTTAAGCTCGACTCCATCTTTCTCTAATCTTTCTAAGTATGGTTTTGTTTCACGAAGTGGGTCTATTATCGCCGCCTCTCCATTTGAAGTAATGTAGTAAGCACCTTGTGCTAAACATCCTGTGTAAATCTGTTCAATATTCATGTAAATATCTCCGTTTGTATTATTTTTTTAAATTATAAATTCGGTTGTAAATATAAATATGGCCATTACTATTATGAAATAGCCAAATCCTTTCTTCAATTTTTTCCCATCTACTATCTTACTTAGTGATACACCAATGAAAATCCCCGCTATTGCCAATGAAGTGAAAATCATCAGAAAGCTCCAATCTATTTCCAGTGTTAGTGCATCGCTAAAAAAGAATCCGAGCAGTGACTTCATTGCTATTATAATAAGTGAAGTACCAATTGCCATTTTTATTTCCAAGTTTGCCAAGATTACTAATGCAGGGATAATAAGGAATCCACCACCCGCACCTACAAACCCCGTTATTGCTCCTACTATCAACCCTTCTGCGACAATAAGTGGGTAGTTGTAATTGACTTCGCCTGTGCCGCCTTTTCTTTCTTTGTTAGAAAGCATAGAAAATGCCGCCCAAAACATAAGTACTGAAAACAGCCCGAACATCGCCATTCTACGAGTGAACTCAAAGCTATCTATACTGAACAGAACCTCTGGCAGTGCTGGTACTACAAAATGCCTGATAAGCCACACTCCGACTATAGCAGGAAGTCCAAACACAATTGCAGTTTTCCAATCTACATTGTTGTTTTTGTTTTGTCTTAGCCCACCGACTAATGCTGAAGCTCCCACTACAAAAAGTGAGTAGGAAGTAGCAAAAGTTTCATCCAATGAGAAGAGATAAGCAAACACAGGCACTGCCAAAATAGAGCCACCACCACCAATCAACCCGAGTGAGGTGCCTATTACCAATGCCATAAAGTATCCTATATATTCCATTTATTTATCCATTACTTGTTAAAATGTTCAAGTGTCTGCTCAAAAAAATCAATCAAAATTACAATTGTCAATGCAATTGAATATTTTCAATAAATTTCTGTCCGCTATACTATAGTAAACTTGCTTACCATCTTTCTCTGAAACCAAAATGCCATTGTCCTTCATCTTTGCTAAGTGGTGCGACATCATTGATATTTCGCAATCGGAGTCCACCATCTCACAAAGTGATGATACGCTGAGTGAATTGTGTTCTCCAAGCAATTCCAAGATGTCCAACTTAACAGGATGAGCTATAGTTTTTAATATTTTAGCTACCTGTTCCAATCTTCTAACCGATATATTTTTCTTTGTGTTTTTCATATTACAAATATAAGAACGTTTTAACAATTATTCAAGTGTATTCTTTCATGCTTTTTATTTCAATCTTTACTTTGTTAATTACGAAAGCTTTTATATATTATAAAAAATAACTACTTAATTAGAGGGAATTATAATGTTTTTTCTATTTTTCTCCAATGCATAAATCAGATGTAAACTCAATAATGAAATGATGATGAAAAAAATAATATTACTTATGTTGTTAATCAGCATATTTGAATCAAATTCTAATGAAAAGAGCCATGAAAAATCATTTATTTCAATCAAATATCATAGTCCTGATGGTTTTAATGCTGATTATTTATAAGTGAAGAACGATTAAACTTTAATTATAAAGAAAATCACAGTGTATTTACAATAGTTAGTGAAGTAAGTGAGGTGGATTATTTATATCTTAAAAAGTATTTTGAGAACTATAATGATAGTTCTTATCAGGATAGTTTAGATAGAATGATTAACCCACATTATCTTATTATAAATTTATCAAAAAATGATAATACATATAGGTCACTAATCATTCCAGATGTGAACAATATAAGTATCTTTTTAGTTCAATTAGACAAATATATAATAGAGAATAAAATCTATTCATTAAAGCTAAAGGATATTATTAAATTATATAGAAAATAATATTATTTTCTAAAACCAAAAAAAGCCAATCTAAATAAATAGATTGGCTTTCCTTATGTGATTCCTAGGGGACTCTAATTCTTTATATTGATTTATATATCATTCAAAGTAACAGATACAATTATCGTACTATTATGGCTATTTAAGAAGTATTAAGTAAATTGTCAAAAATCAATTTATAAAATAATATAAACTAGTACAAATTAAATTGTATACCATATCAAATGAAATCAAATAAACTAAACTTAAATTATAACCTTAGACCTAAGAAAAAATCTGATGGAACTCAACTTATAAATCTATCCATAATCCTAAATGGTAATAGAATAGTACGTGGAGTTGGGATTTCAGTTAAGAAAAATAACTGGGATCTAAAAAAACAAAGAATTAAACCTGCTGACCCTCTCTCCTCTGAAAAAAACTTTCAATTGAAGAACATCTATAGTAAACTGGAGAAAAGTTATATCATGAACAACGACCTAAGTTTAAATGATATAATTAGTGAACTGGATGATATTCTCAATCCAAAGCATCATAATGATAAGTCAATACTAATTGAGAATTATCAGGAGTTTCTAACTCATTCGAGAAGGAAGAATGTAGAAAGGACATACAAAAATAAATTTTACTTGCTCCAATTATTAAAGAATTACTCTAGTTTTAAAAAAATACAATTTAATTATGATTGGACTGTCCTAAAATAGTGAACACGGCTTCAATGTGACTTAATATTATTAAATTAGATAAACATTAGAGGTGTAAAAATTGAAAAAGCATAGAACATTCAGTAATAGCTTCAAACAAAAGGCTATTTGTATGGTTGTAGAAGAAGGCAGACCAGCCGCAGAAGTTGCACGAGAGTTAGGTACAAACCCAAACTTATTATATAACTGGAAAAGTAAGTATATAACAGACAACTTAGATTACAATCCAAAGCGTGTAGGTAATGAAGATACTGCACAATACATCAAGAAATTGGAGCAAGAGAATAAGAAGCTCAAGGAGGAGAAAGCAATATTAAAAAAGGCATCGATATTCTTCGCAGCCAACCCATAAGGAAGTATGAATTTATAACTAAACATAAGTTTATTTAGCATATAAAAACGATGTGTAGAGTCTTAAAAGTAAGCAAAAGCGGTTATTATAAACACTTGAAAAAAATCTGTCAAAAGGCAATTAGAGTTAGAACAGGATAAAGATTGTAAAAGAAATCTACAAATGTTCTAGATGTACTTACGGAAGTAAAAGGATAGTCAAGTCTTTAAGGAAGCAAGGCATCAGTTGTTGCAAGAACCAAATATCAAAACTTATGAAGCAAGAAGGTTTGTTTGCAAAGGGAAGAAAAAGATATAAGGTTACAACAAACTCAAAACATAATTTACCTATTGCACCTAATATAGTGAATAGAAATTTCGACATAAATACAAAAAATACAGTATGGGTATCAGACATAACATACATCAGCACACAAAGTGGTTGGTTATATTTATCAACCGTAATGGATTTATACTCGCGTAGAATTGTTGGTTGGAGTTTGAATAATAGAATGACTAAGCAGTTAGTAACTAGTTCCTTACAAGAAGCCATACATAGCAGAAAACCAGAAAAGGGATTAGTGTTTCACTCAGACAAAGGTAGTCAATACGCTAGTACTGAGTTAAGGAATATACTTCAGGTAATAGGTGGTAAGCAGAGTATGTCGAGAAGGGATAATTGTTGGGATAATGCAGTAGCAGAGAGTTTTTTAAGACTTTGAAGACAGAGTTGATAAAAGACGAACATTTTAAGACAAAAAAGGAAGCAGAAATTAAGTTATTTGATTATATTGAGATATTCTATAATAGACAAAGAATGCATTCATCAAATGACGATCTTTCTCCTGTAGAATATGAAGAAATTAATTGTTAATTAAATCTGTGTCCACCAAAGTGGGACAGCCCAGACTCCATCTACTGGGCTTACCACTAACAATAGTAACAGATAACTTTAAGAAGTTTGAGAACTACAAACAACTAATAGCTTATGTGGGGTTAAGTCCAAGAATATACCAGTCTGGAACTAGCGTCAAGGGCAAAGGACATATATGTAAGATGGGAAACTCACAAGTAAGGAAGTTGTTGTATATGTGTAGTTGTAAAGAAATGTATGATAGATTGAAAGCAAAAGGCAAACCAGAGAGAGTTATTAAAATAGCAATTGCAAACAAGTTACTGAAACAATCATTTGCAATAGCTACAACAAAAACAATGTACAAAGAGAATTATATCAGATAAACATAGAAAAATTAATACATATTATTTGGATTTAAGCACAGTTCATTACCACAAAATATAAGTTTACTGATATTTCGTAGGAACCCATTTAGTTAACACTAAAGTGGACATTGCATCTCTTAGCAACCAACCATAATATCACCTCCCCATTTGCCCAATCCAATGGTTTTGTGTAAATTAGCATTATCATGACTAAATAACTTTGCCGATACTTGAAAAAAACACTAAACATACTAATCTTTCTCCTGATGTTTTCAACGTGCTTTGCTCAATTAGAATATCACAATTGGCTATTTGGTACTCATGGATATTTCGGTAAAAATTATTTGAATGGTATTACATTTATGACTGATACTGGTTCTCCTGAGTTTCTAAATATTGAATTACCCTATAATATTGACTCAGCTTTAGCAAATTACGAATGGAAATATTTATATGGAAATGGTTGTATTTCTAGTTCTAACTGGTGATCTTGAGTATTATTCTGGTGACAGAACCTTAATATCTTTTAATCCAGATTCAATTATTTCAGAAAAAATATTATTTCCAGTTAGAATAGTGTATCCTCAGAGTAACTCTATTGCAATAATAAACAATAAAACAATTGTTATCAGAACAATGCCTATAATTAATGAAGGATCTTCAGCTATACATAATATAGTGAAAGAATTATCGCACTTTGTGATTAGTAAAATTAATGGGAGTATCTCAATAAGTGATAGAAAAATTATAAAAGAAAAGTATGCTAGTAAATCAATAAATGTAATAAAGGATTTTGAATCTGAATCATTCTATTTGATTGCTCATGATAGAATAGAAGGTAAATATTATTTATACAAATATGACATTGACAATGAAACATTCGTTGGCAAGGATACCTTAACTTCAGAATTAGAACATTTAACTGAGTTTAATAAAAAATATAATTTAGGTTATAGAAGTCCACTTAAAGTTTCTCCAAATGGAAAGTATATAGTTTCAATGATTTGGAATGAACATACTCGATTAGAAGTATTAGAATTCAATAGGCAAACCGAAAAATTAGAAATCATCAAAACATTTAATGAGAGTTTTTTTCCTATTAGAAAACAATCAGGGGAATTTTCACAAAATGGCAATCATTTTTATCTTTTTGGGAGGTATATATTTGCTTTAACAGATTTTAATAGTCCCGAAAATTTAAATATAAGACAAGTTTCAGATCAAAGAGTCGATTTTGGTGGACATGATGACCATGTTCAACTTGGACCAGATGGAAATATATATAAACCTGAAGAAAATGATTACATGTCCGTTCTCAAAAATACTAACGATTTGGATAAAGTGGAGTTTGTAAGAGATGTAATTGATATGCACAAAACTAGTGGAGATTATTTAATTCCCAATATCCCCGTAACATATTATTACCAAATTGAGGTAGATAAAGACAGCTTAGAGCTTTGTATTGGTGATTCACTATATGTAGAAACAACAAGTTTAAACGAACCAGAAGACACAGAATATATATGGACTGCACCTAATGGTAATGAGTACAAAATGAAAAACCTAAAGATAGACTCAGTCGAAAGAGACATGTCTGGAGTTTTCAAATTATCTGCTATTACTAATGGATATCATTTTAAAAGAGAAGTTTACGTAAATGTATTAGGACCAGAGTTTGAGTTAGACACCTACAGGGAGACGATTTGTGACGGCGATACAAACACAATTTATATTAAGAATCTATACATCAAGAAAGTAAGTCAAAGTGTATTGTGGAGTACAGGCGATACAACCAGAGGGACTATAATTAATAAACCTGGTGTTTATTCAGTAGCTGTGACTGATTTTGATGGCTGTACTGTAACCGAAGAAATAGAAATATTTGATTCTAAACCTGAGGTAGCCATTAACCCACTAAGACCAACCATATTTTGCAGTGGAGATAGCACGATATTAGAAGTAGTTCCTTATGATGAGAGTAATAGCTACACTTGGTCAACTGGGGAATCAAGCCAACAAATAGTAGTAAAAACAAAAGGTACTTATTCAGTTATTGTAGAAGAAGGAGATAACTGCAAAGACACTGCTTACGTGGAAATCAAAGTCGAAGATAACCTCCAACCTACAATCATTGGCACAAACATTTGCGAGGGACAAACAGCCACATTAGAGGCACTACCCAACGACCCAAGTTACACCTACGAGTGGAGCAATGGCGAGACTACCCCGACAATTGAAGTTACTCAACCAGCTACATACACAGTAACAGTAAGCAAAGATGGTTGCACTGGCACTGCAGAGTTCACAGTGAACGAAAGCCCAAACCCAGAGTTTGAGATTTTGAGAGAAGATATAGTTTGTGGTAACACAGCAACATTATCACCAAACAAAGACTTCGAAGAATACTTATGGTCAACTGATGAGGTGACAAAAGAAATAGAGGTAACAGAAGCAGGCACTTATTCACTTACAGTAACTGATGCTAATGGATGTAGCTCAACGCAAGAATTTACTGTAAACGAACAATCATTATCATTTGATATCAGCAAAGATAGAATTGACTTTGGTAAGGTTTACATATCTGAAACAAGAGTCGATTCAGCTGAGATTGGTGCAGAGGTAAGTATTCCTGTTTACTTAGAATGCGAGGCAGATTTGAGTGAACAGACTTATACAATCACGACAGATATTGACCAAAAAGCTTTATACACGGAAGATGATTATACGTTTACTCAAACAGCACCAATCAATAAAGCAAAGACTCAAATCCACGAGATAAATGGAACAATAATGCTGGCTAATGAATTAGAGTATGACATCACATTCCCAAGTTATGAGTTCAACAATCCATACATTGAAGTGATAGACAGACCAGGAAAAATACTCATAGATTCCGTTTGTGCGTTTCCTTTGAGAGTCATCACATTCACAGAATCGACCGAAATGAAGGTGTCGCCAAATCCTGCTAAGGATAAGTTGGTGGTGGATGTTACTGCCGACGTTTCGACTACGCTCAACGTACCTGAAATGACACTAGAACTCATCTCAAGCGAAGGACGAGTAGCATACACTGAGAACTGGACACAAACAAGCCCTGACAAGCAACTAAAGATCAACACTGATAAATACCCTCTGGACTATATCAAGTGCGATTGCAGACACCGCTCGGTGTTCTAACAGAGAATGTGATTGTTGTGCGTTAGGTCGCTTTCTGTTCAATGTAGAGACGTGTGCGCTTCGGCTACTCTATTAGATTAGTGTTCTTTCATAATTGGAGCCTACTCCTCTACTACTAGCTGTGTAGTGGATTTGGTAAGTAATAATTTATCTCAAAATTGATATTCCAAACCAATCATTGGCGTTATATTTTGCATCCCAATCTTATTATTATTGTTTATCTCGTCACCATCAATTTTATCATAATACCTTACTCGGTATTCCATTAGAATTACTATATCAAAATCTTTGCTCAAGTTATACTTACCTCCCAGATGAGTAAACCAAGCAAAGGAAGAGCCATTGAGGGGAGAGCTAACTCCTGCCAAATTTGTGACGCTAATGTAATTGTCATCTCTGTTTGCAAACAAACCATAACCGAAGCTCAAGAACATCGATTTGTAAGAACCTGTTATCATTGGCCCTATCCACATTTCATTGAAATCACTATTTTTGCCATTAATTACTAATAATTCTGTTTCACGAAGAACAGAAGAAAATGTTCTGTTGCCACTATCATAACGCAAATAACCACCCACAGCTAAGTATTCATTTACACTATACTGTGCCGTTAAGTTAAAGTTAACTTCTCCGTGGTTGAATGATTTTGGGTAGTTGGCACCACCAATCTCCGTTTTTACTTGCTGTTGGGTCAGATTAAACCCCATGTGAGCAGCAACCGAAAAATCGTTTGCCATAAGGGATGAGATTGAAATAAGGAATATTAGAGTTATTGTAGTTTTCATAATTGTAGATTAGTAAGTTAGGAATTAGTACAATCTAAGCAGAATTATTGTTTTTTACCAAATTGGTTTAGAGAAGTGCAACACCAATTGCACTTTGAAAACGAACTGCATTTTTGAACGGTTTAAAAAATTTATTTAAATTGAGCAATTCCTTTTTAAAACAAATCAATATATATGTCAATGTATAACTTACTAAAAACACTTACACTTGCTCTGTTTTTACTCACTCTTAACTCTTGCTCCGACGACAGCGGAACAGACCCGAGCGATGAGTTTGTAGGGGCTACGTTCCAGTTTGAGGATAGGATCTCCTTGGATTATGAGACATATCGAGACGGTGAAGTAAATGATAGTGTTTACGAATTGTATATTTCCAATGGAGATCACTATGGTAAGAAAAGTTATAAGTATTACTTCTCAGATGAAAAAGAAGAATTAGGGACAGGTGATTTTGGTATAGTTAGCATTCAAGAAGATGGCTTCTTTGTATATGATATAGGTGGTTTAGAAGACTATATACCTTTTTTTCCTGAGATTAAAAGTCAGTGGCTAAAATACATTGATTTCAAACAGGAACGCTGGACTCAATTTGACTTGAAATTAGATTCTACCTTTGAACAAGGAGGGCAAGCAGATGGACACTTTAAAGTGAGCGGAGAAAAAGTATCTGATTCAAAAGTAGAATACAAAGGAAAACAGCACAACACAACTCTTTATAGATTAGAAATTAACGCCAAGATTAAAATAGATGAGATTGAATATAAGAATATACATAGAGTATTGGAAATAACAGTCATAGATAATATTGGATTCTACAAAACTGAAACTTATAATTTTGGTGAAGAATCGTATAGCTATCGTATTCTCACCGACCACAAATAGAAAAAAACTTATGAAAAACGCAATTTACTTACTTGCAGCCGCACTACTTTTACTCATTCTAAACTCCTGCTCCGACGACAGCGGAACAGACCCAAGCGATGAACTCCAAGGAGCAACTTTCCAATTTGAGGATGGCATGGAGTGGGACTATGAGTTATATATAGACGACGAGCCAAGTGGTGGTCTTTTCGCAACGACTAAAAGTAATGGCAAGTTATTAGGCAAAGAAAGTTATAAGTACTATGTGGGTACAAGTAAAATGAACATACCAGTTTATAATTTTACTCTCAGAAGTATTGACAGTAGTGGCTATTACCAAACGAACTTAACTGGGATTGAGAATCATGGATATTTTTTCCCCGAACTTAAAAATCAATGGATAAAATATATTGACTTTGAAAATGACAGTTGGACACAATTTGATTTAGATTTAGATTCTACTTTTAAAGATGAGAATAGATATAGGGGGCATTTTAAGCTAAGTGGTCAAAAAATCTCAAATTCGATAATTAATTATAAAGGAAAACAACATTACTCTACTGTTTATAGTGTTGAAACTGATCTTAAAATCTTACAAAATGGCTATAATTATAAAATAAGTAAAAGAAAATTAGAAATAACAGTTCTTGCATATATTGGTATCTACAAAGTGCAAAGTTTTGAAGATGGAGTGAAGTCTGATAGTTACCAATTATTAATCGACCACAAATAGAAAAAAACTTATGAAAAACTCAATACACTTACTCGCAATCGCACTGTTTTTGTTCACTCTTAACTCTTGTTCCGACGACAGCGGAACAGACCCGAGCGATGAGTTTGTAGGGGCTACTTTCCAGTTGAGGGAAGGTATGGAATGGGATTACAACTACTTTAGGTTGCCAAATCAAAATGAAATATTTGATGGTAAAATTTATACTAAACATAAATTAAATGGTGAATTAGGCAATAAACAGAGCTTTAAGAGAGAAATTAAGTTTGTTAGTTCTAATTCAAATAGTGATGCTTATTCAATAGTTAGTACGGACGATGATGAGTATTCTTACTATTTTGATAGTGGTTTGGGTTTTCACTCAATAATTCAAGAGCAAACGAGAGAAAGTTGGATGAAAATGATTGATTATAGAAATGAAAGTTGGGTTCAATTTGACATACAGGCAGACTCTATAACTCCAGACAACAAAGAGTACTCAGCTATTTATAAAAGATATGGTAGTAAAGTGGAAGATTTAGAAGTGGAGTACAAAGGACAATCTTACAATGCTACTAAATACATAGTAACATTTTTAATTGATGTTTCAATAGATGGTGAACAGACATTATATTTTAATACAGATTTTTATATGACAATTATAGAAGGAATTGGAATTTACAAAACAGAACGATATGAGGATTCGAATGGCCCTTATGATACTGAAGTATTAATAGACCACAAATAGATACTAATTATTATGCTTCGATTTGAATGATGATTTTATGAAAGATGAGAACGATAGGTCCTCAACATCTTTTATATCTGATATGTTGAGTCTTTCTTGTGGGGAGCTGTCTTTTTCGTCAATTTCCAACTCTTTTAGTATATTTATGTTCTGCTCCGTAGCACCCAACAGGTAATACTTACCAGCAATTTCAGTAATTACCAGATGCCCTTTGGGAAATACAGCCACTCGCTCGTGTATTTTTATATTCATTCCTTTTAGTGCCGATTTGGACTTAGCGTATCGCTTCACAATTAAGTACAGCACACCTAATGCGGCTACTATTCCGATTAGTGTGAAGAATGACGAATATAGTTGTGAGTCTAACATTAGCTCTTTATCCCTTTTATTCTTTCAGAAGGGTCAACCAATGTTGTTATTCGGATACCGAAGTGCTTGTCAACTACCACAACTTCGCCAGCTGCTACTTTCTTGCCGTTTACCAACACATCAACAGGTTCGCTGACTAATTTGTCGAACTCAATAACTGAGCCACGCCCAAGCTTAAGTATATCCCTAATAAGCATATTAGTTTTACCGAGCTCTATTGAAACAGGCAATGACAAATCATAAAGCAATTCTAACTTGGGGTCCAAAGTGGTATAACTTTGATTGTCCTTAGTTTCTGCTTTGGGTTCAGCAGTATCTGTTGCTTGCTTTTCGGTGCTATCCGTAGCTTCTTCTTGTTCGTTTTTTACTTCTTCTTCGACTTCGCCGCCTTTCATCAGCTCATCAATCTCATCTTGTGACATAGCCATGGCTATCTCTCCTTATTATAATAAATATTAGGGTCTATTATGTCTTCTGGCTTTATTCTACCAGTTATTTTTACGGCTTTTTTGCCTTCTACATTACCAATTTTTGCGGTTAGCTTTTTCTGTCCCGAAATTGCAACTTCCACATCTTCGCTTATTTTTTTCTCTGTCATTATCAGGTCACCCACTTCTAACTTTAGCAATTCGGCTACGGTGATTGTGGTTTGTCCTAACTCAACAGCCAGAGGGAGAGTTGTTTTCTCCATCTGTTTTTTAATATTCTTTTCTGTGTTCTCCCCTTTCAGTGTTTTATTACTGATTGGCCCAGTAGTCATAGTCTGTGCATTCAGCTTGTTCATCTTGTCTTCCAGCGAAAACGTAGGGTAACACACACTCATAGTATAAGTGTTTTGACCAATATGAACATCAAAGGAAAGTACAATAACAATTTCCGAAGCTGGTGCTATCTGAACAAAATCCGCTTCCGATTCCATTCGGTTGAGCTTAAACTTCATACCACCAATTACGTCCCACGCAGAGCTCATATCAGAGAACAAATGCTCTATCAAATTACGAAGAACTGATTGCTCTATTGGCGTAATTCCCCTTGGCTTTTGCTGTGTTTCAGCGTTGCCACCGAGCATCATTTCCACTAAGTTCAGTGCCAAATTGGGGCTAACTTCCAATATTCCACTTCCGTCGGTGCCGTCTATATCAAATATATATAGGCAACCAGGGGAAGAAACTGACAAGATAAATTCCGAATAAAATAGCTGGTCAACAGCCGTTAAGTCAACCGAAACAATAGTTTGCAGCTTAGAAACTAAGTAATAGCCAAAAACTTCGGCAAACGATTCGTGTATATTGTGTAGGAATTTTATCTGATTTTTAGATATTCTGTTTGGTCGTCTGAAATCATAATTCATCACTTCGGTTTTGCGTTTAGCACCATCTATAATTTGGTCTATACTAAGCGCACCCGATGACATATCATTGAGTAAGCGATCTATCTCTTTTTGTGATAACGATTGTGACATATATCTAAAATTATACCTATTGTACTAAAAATTCGTTCAAATAAACTTCACGCAAAAACATTTTGTGCTCGTTGAAAACAGGTTGCAAATCTTCTCTGAAAATTTCGGTCAACTCGCTTCGTTGCCTAACTAATTCCTCAACTCTCATTTCACCCAGACGCTTAGTAACAGTAGCTTTTATTTTTATGTGAAGCTTTTGCATAAAAGGTGATTCTGGTTCAAACTCTTCTGGTGGCAAATCTGGCTTTACTCTATATTCCATACCCAAATCGATAACTATGAATTTTTTGATTGAGTTAGCTGGGTTAGTTGTTATTCTGCCAGTAGTCATCATTTTTCGTTGCTTTTCAGTCTCAAAAAACGTCTCTTCCTCACTTTCATATTCAGAAAATTCATCTTCAGTATGTTCTCCATCTACCTGTTCGGTGTGGGCTTCTTGCGGCTTGTCATCATCGCTATCAGCAAAGAAGAACTTGACCACCCCAATAACTACAATAGCGTTGACAACCAATATACCGACTATCATCAGTATCATTTTCATGGTTGACATTCCCTTCTTGTCGCCTTTGTTTTTTTCGTCTTTTACGTCTTGTGTCTCTATATCTTCAGCCATAGATTTTCCATTATATTATTTCTTGTTGTTCAAAACTTATCGGATAATATAATCTAATTCATTAGTTAATGCACAAAATATACTCTTATAGTACTATAATTATTATGCCAAAACATAACATTAGAGACGTAAGACAAATATAAATAACTAAATAGTATGAACTTATCAGTATTATTAAAAAATGTTACATCCGAAACTATTTTATCACTTTTTATCTTTTGGTTATAAATATTCAATAGTATTCTTAATCATGTAGAATCAAGTACAATAAAAGCCCGTTTTTTTATCAAATGCATTCTGTAAATTCCTGCTTCACCCATAGGTTAATACACATTTGCTATTATTACACTAAAATCACTTATTTTCGTGTAGTTAGTATTAATTGTAATTCAAAAAAACAGAAGAGAAAAATGAAATTAAAATCATATGTACAAGGACAGTGGCAAGAAGGCGAAGGCGAAGGACAAGTATTAAAAAATGCAGTAACTGGTGAAAGAGTAGCAGAAGTCAATTCCAAAGGAGTGGATTTCAAAGGAGCAGTGGAATACGGTAGAAAAGTAGGTGGCAAAAACTTACGCCAATACACTACACACGACCGTGCTTATATGCTACGTGATTTGGCTAAGCACTTACTGAGCAAAAAAGCACAGTTTTACCAGCTATCATTTGCTACTGGCGCAACTAAAGTTGACTCGTGGATTGATATAGAAGGCGGTATAGGTACTCTGTTCACTTACAGCGGTAAAGCAAGACGTGAAATGCCCAACTCAAAATTTTATATAGATGGCAACTTAGAGCATTTATCAAAAGAGGGTACATTCCAAGGGCACCATATTTGTGTGCCAAAAGAAGGTGTGGCTGTTCATATCAACGCATTCAACTTCCCGTGCTGGGGAATGTTAGAAAAAATTGCTCCTGCACTAATAGCAGGAATGCCATGTATTGTTAAACCAGCGTCGCTAACATCATACTTAACGGAATTAATGGTTCGCGAGATTATAGAATCTGGAATATTGCCAGAAGGCTCACTTCAGCTAATAGCTGGCTCTGCTGGTGATTTGTTAGACCACGTTGACTCACAAGATGTAGTTACATTTACTGGTTCGCACTCAACTGGAGTTAAACTTAAATCTCATCCGAATATTATAAACAACTCTATTCCATTCAACATGGAAGCTGACTCACTCAACTTCTCTATGTTAGGAATAGATGCTAAACCTGGGACAGCTGAGTTTGATTTATTTGTGAAAGAAGTGTCGAGAGAAATGACAGTAAAAGCTGGACAGAAGTGTACTGCAATTCGTAGAACACTTGTGCCAGAACAATATGCAGACGATGTGATAAAAGCACTATCTGCAAGATTAGCAAAAACTACTCTGGGCGACCCACAACAAGAAGGTGTACGAATGGGGCCTTTGGCAGGAATTGACCAAGTAGAAGATGTGAAAGATAATCTGAAAAAATTACTCAATGATGCTTCCATTGCCTATGGTGATATGGACAACTACGACTTACTTGGTGGTAGCGAAGACGACGGAGCTTTTTTCCCTCCTATGCTACTTCACTGCGAAGACCCTCTAAACAAAACTGCACCTCATAGTGTAGAAGCGTTTGGTCCAATTAGTACGGTTATGCCATATAAAACTGTAGATGAAGCGATTGAATTAGCTAAGATGGGCAAAGGTTCATTAGTTGGCTCTGTTTTCACAGCAGACAACGAATTTGCTCGCTCTATTGCTTATGGGACTGCCGCTTATCACGGTAGATTGATGTTCTTGAACGAAAGTTCGGCAAAAGAATCAACTGGACACGGTTCACCAATGCCACAACTTGTTCACGGTGGTCCAGGTAGAGCTGGTGGTGGTGAAGAGCTTGGTGGTATCCGCTCTGTACTACACTATATGCAGCGTACAGCAATACAAGGTCACCCAAATACACTAACTGCAATCACAGAGCAATACCAAAAAGGTAGCGACAGAAACGAGGGGCTTGTGCATCCGTTCAGAAAGAACTTTGAAGAGCTTCAGATTGGCGATAGCTTAACTACTCATAAGCGTACAGTAACTGAAACAGACATTGTGAACTTTGCAGGAATATCTGGTGATAACTTCTATGCTCATACTGACATCACATCAATTGATGACGATAGTATATTTGAAAGTAGAGTAGCCCACGGCTATTTTGTTATGTCGGCAGCTGCTGGTCTATTCGTAGAACCAAAGAAAGGCCCAGTATTGGCAAATTACGGATTGGACGAGCTACGATTTATCCAACCAGTGTATGTCAATGACACAATATACGTAAAGCTAACAGCGAAATCGAAGCAAGACAAACAAGCAAAAGAAGGTGAAGTGCCATCGGGTATAGTCAAATGGGACGTAGAAGTGCTAAACCAAAACGAAGAGCAAGTTGCTCAGGCGACTATCTTGACTTTGGTTGCGAAAGAGAAGAAGTAAAGAATATATAGATTATGATTTATGATAAAGCTCAACATCTGTTGGGCTTTTTTATATTATTATTTAGACACGTATTGTTTACACTAAGCTTATGAGAAGTGCATAAATCTCCACAGTTCAGTTCATCAATCCTTGTAAATGAAATCGAAAAGCAAGTATGAAGCTGTAGCAACTGCACCGCCGTAGCCAATTATCATATTGATATCAGCATATATTCTATCGAAGGCAGCACCGACTATGCTTAAGATAGTAGCATCTATTGCTAATAGTAATATTGGTAGTAATAGAGGAAAAGCAAGTACGGGAAACAAAGCACCTTTCGATGATGACTTTGCTATTAGTGCAGAAATTATGGTAGATGAAGCCGAAATACCAAAGCTACCAACAAGAACGCACATCCAAAATAAATCCATGTGTGCTATCTCAAAGTTGGAATTAAATATAATAAGTAGGAAGACTCCGAGTGAGTTCGTGACCAATCCAAATATGATATTGTACACTATTTTCCCGAAGAAAATACTAGTGGAATCTGAGTTTATTTTCAGAAATAGCCAAGTTTCTCGCTCTTCTTCACTGACAAATATTCGCGATTGCCCTATCATAGAAGTAAAGAAAATAAGCACCCAAGTTATACCTGCAAAAAGTTCATCGGATAAGTGCTTAGCTGATATTGCATAGCTAATAATTATAACAGAAGTTAGGACAAACAAGAACACCGCCGAAGCCGATGACAAGTTTTTGAACTCTGTCTTCAACTCCTTTTGCAGTACTCCGTTTATTCTTTTTAGTACTTCCATTGTAATTTGTTATAGTGGGAATCTGAGCCCAGCACGGACACCGAAAGTGGAAACAGTCCAATCGGCGTCGTCAACCATATTAGTTAATCTTTTGGAATAAGTCGCCTCAAAAAATGTCTGCGTACTATTGTAAACATTAATCCTGAACCCAAGTCCTAAGTTTGCAGCTATCCCAATTGTGTTTAGAGAAGATAACTCTGTTTGTGGCAAATCAATTTTGTTTGTCTGGTTATCGAACACATAGTCTTCTGGTATTATTATCTCTTTCTCAGCAGCTATTCCACTGCTCAGCGGTATGTCGAATTGCAATCCACCGTGAAGGTAGATATTATTTGTCATCAAGTATTCTAACCCAATTACTACATTCGTGAACAGACCAGTAAGCTCAAAGTTTATTGATTCTTTGTAATCATCTAACTCACCTGTGTTCGGATTTCTAACCGAACTAATAGTCGAATCGGCAGCTCTTAGCATACCGTCATATTTCATAAAATTCAATCTACCAATAAGATTTATCTTCTCATCAACTCTGTAAGCAGCAAGAACACCAAGTTCAACAGAGGATGAAACTATATCACCGTAAGTACCTTTGGAAGTGATATTGCCAGTGTTGGTAAAGTCAGCAAAGTGATTTACGAAATTATAACCGACTGAAGCCCCAACTTCCCACGGAACTGGCTCGGCACAGCTTACTTCATGCCCTTCTTGCAGCTCGTACTGATAGCGATTAGCAATCTGGTTGAATGTATAACATAGTGTATATTTCGATTTGTTGCCTGCCATATCAGTAGCAACTAATTTTATGGATTGATTTTTGCTGTATTTGTTCCTTCCAAAATTTGCTATAACTAATGGTGTACCTGGCTCAAAATCCAAGACTTTATAATCGAAGCCAGTGTTGTTAGTAAACTCCACATTTGCTACTCCCCGGTCATTGTTTCTGTCATCTCTGACCAATAGCTTGAACCCATCGGAAGCATTATCATAATCTACTATTGGTGCTTCGGTATCGGGTGCTTCTATGTATTCCATAAACGATTGTCCACCGAGTGATCCATAAGCGTCGTAGCGATCATCACCGAATCCAAACCCGTAACTCGTCATACCAAAAGGTTCGCTACATTCTATAACGTGAGTACCATAGTTTACACCCAATTGAGCAAGAGAATAACGGCTGTTACCCAATTGTCTAAAGCTGTTAATATCAACCCTAATTCCGTTTAGTCTAATTGATTCCAGTGCTTTTGTTGGAGCAACTACGTTTACAAAGTGCTCCCACGAACCATCAACTGGTGTAGCAAATCTATATTTTTTCAGGAATTGTTGAGTTGGGCTGATAAGCAACATCATTGGGTCGCCAATTCTGTCGCCATTGTCAAAACCTTGTGAGAATTGAGCTACTAATACAGGGCTGGTAGCAGTAACTTGAACCGATCTTTTTGTCTCTCTTTCTAAGTGCTGACCTGCATTGATTGTGCCAATTAGCTTATTGTTTTCGAATACCTTAGTGCCGTCTTCGTTTGCTAATACTCTGTAGTTATAAAAGCTTCTCTTTTTGAATGCACCAATATAAAAGTGTTTACCCCATGAGTTAAGCGGTGGCACTTGTTCCACCAAGTGATTACAAGCAATTACGTCCGTTGGTACATAAGCACATTGGTGACCACTGAATACGGCAATTTTTTTGTCCGATTCTACGAGTGATCCAGTCAAATCGCAATCATCAATACAGTTAGCCAGATTTGCAGCAGCTACTTGATACACATCACCCTTGTTGAGCATAACTTTGAAAGGAACGCCTCGCCTGTTTCCGCCATCGGTGTCCACAGTTGGGGTGATTATCACTTCAGTGCTGTCTTCTGTAGCAACGACTGCTAACTGTGCCATAAGTTTTATCGACACGTCGTAGCACATCACTCTATAATTTTTGCCAAGTACATTCACAGGAAAACCCATAAATGTATCTGTTGTCAATTTTCTTCTGTTCAGTCCATACACCGAGATTGGTACATCGGAAGTAACATGAATACCCCTTCCGCTTTCTATTACTTCGGAACTGGTTACTTGTGCAAGGTTCGACACCTGTATTGCCTTCACTGTACCACCTTTTACGAATACATCTTCGCTGTAGCCAATGCTCTTGATTCTAATCTTCACATTAGCATCTTTGTCCGATGTAAGGAATAACTTCAAATCGAGCGGTGTTACATTAGGATTGTCACGCGTGGCGTTGTTGTGGTTGCGCATAAAACACAACCAAAACTCTGTTCCTTCGGGACTTTTTTCTGTCAATATTTGATCTCTGTCAACTTCTTGTGAAAAAGCAGTAAGAGAGCTTAGAATTATTAATGCTAAAACTATGGCAATTTTTCTCATTTCATCACCATAAATCGTTGTTTCAATACTTTGAAATCTGTTTGTATTACTAGCAAGTAAGCCCCTGCTGCCAGCGAGCTGTTCTCGTTTCTCAGTTCCAACTTATATTCCCCAGGCATCAATAGCTCAGAACCGTCGTAGGTCTTCCCTTCCGAATCTGTCAATCTGAAATGACGCTCTAAGCAATCTTCATAACAGAAGTTGCTAAGCATATTGGAACCACCAATATTGTAAGTAGAAAATTTGACTCTTGTTGGCTTAGTAAATTCAATTTTTGCTTGTGCAAATAGGTTGAATGGGTTTGGATAGAAATCTGAGATATACGATTTGTCAATCTCTTGCACTGGCTCTGGTATAGTAATAATGCCCGAATCAAAAGCTGCATCCATATTACTCTCATTCAAATAGAGCGCAAGTAAATTCACTGCTGCTCTCTCGTCTGGGCCAGCTAATACTTCAAATTGGATATAGCACAGCACTCCCTCGTCATTAGGGGTCAGCTCATTGTCAAAAGAGATGTCTAATTTTGAAGCACGGAAATCATCAGAATTGATTTGGTTCACATAAGTAGCACCAGCGACTTCCAAAACAGCATTGTCCGTTACTATAGCTTTTATGTCCAACATAAGCGCATTGTATTCTATTTCTAGTTGAAACGTGTTTGCTGTGTCCAAATATACATAATCATCAATATCACTTATGTAGATAGGTACACCGATTATCTCGCCCTTTGTGGCGATAGTATCATTGATTGTTATATTAGTAGCAAGCCCAAGATAACTAATTGAAAAAAATAAAATTGTAAATATTAGCTTCATATAAAAGTTTGTTTGTCGTTTTAATAGCACTCTAATCTACAAAAGTAGTCAATATCTTTGTAAATTTTTAAGTTTTCTGTTTTTTCTTCTTTGCTGCTGGGAACAATATATTATTCAGTATCAATCTGTAGCCAGGTGAGTTCTTGTGCAAATCCAAATCCGTAGGCGGATCACCTATTCCGTGGCGGTAATCTTCGGGGTCGTGCCCTCCGTACCACGTAAAAGTACCACGCCCAAAATTACTATGAATATAGCGGACTTCGTTGGTGCCTTCTCGCTCTGCCAATATAGTAATCGATTTCTTTATTTTTTCTTTGGCAAATGCCGTTGTCTGCCCCAAAAATCCGTGGACAATACCTGTGTGGCACTGAGTCAACATAGTGGGAACTGGGTCGTATTTGGCAGAAAAATCGAATAGCGTAAAGTAATCACTTTCGGGATTGTTAATGCTCGTAGCACCTACATCAATGTCTGAATACTCATATTCAGCAGGGTTCATTATTAGATTGAAATCTTCGAAAGCAAAGGTCTTGCTATAATCAAGCTTGTTTTGTGCATCGGGGTCTTGACCGTCACCGTCCATCATAGAAGCAACTATGTCCACTCCCTCCGCTGCCAGAGCAATGTCATAAGAATCAGTAGCAGAACACATAGCGAACAAGAAGCCACCGTTGGCAACGTATTCTTTGATTGTTTTTGCGACTTCCAATTTCATTTGCGACACCTTAGCAAAGCCAAGTTGTTGAGCCATATTTTCGTTGAGTGCCACTTGCTGTATGTACCAAGGGGCATTCCTGTAATTAGCCCAAAACTTACCGTACTGACCAGTAAAATCTTCGTGGTGGAGGTGTAGCCAATCGTATTCTTTTAACTTCCCTTCTATCACATCCTTGTCCCAAATCATATCATATTCCACCTCAGCATATTCCAGAGCCATTCGCACTGCGTCGTCCCAGGGTTGCGTACCTTTGGGTACATACACTGCAATCTTAGGAGTTTTTTCTAATTTCACTACGTCTTGGTTCACATTATCGGCTTGCACTTGTGCATATATTTCACTTGCATTACCGTCTGAAACCTGCTCAAATGAGACGCCTCTTATTCTGCATTCTAACACAATCTTGTCGTTCATATCCATCATAAACGAGCCATCGCGATAGTTGAGCAACCAATCGACTGGCTGTCCGCCTTTTATCACCCAAAAAGCAATGCCATAAGCTTTCAGGTGGTTGGTCTGTGCCAAATCCATTGGTATCAGTAGCTTTTCGGCACGAACAGCGCCGAGCGACATTATTCCAATTAGTAAGTATAGTATTGTTTTTTTCATCTGATAAGTAAGTTTATTTCTTGTGTTTGCATAGTACAATGATGAAACGATTATGTAGCTAAAATGTTAGGTTGGGGTGGGAAGTTAGCTTTTACCTCTGTTTAGTCTCCGATTAGACAATTTTTTCCAAATACCATCAGCTAAGTCAATTTCTTCTGATGTCAAGCCGTAATTTTCTTTTAATATTTTATTATTCGTAATTTCCAATATTTCTGAAATATCCTTCTTATCACGAATCATTTTATCGATTATCGGGAGTAATTCAGCATTCTCTAAATTGTAAGGCAGAAGGATTCTTTCCACTTCATTAGGCATTAATTCCAAAACACCTCCACCGTGACTTCTTCCACAAATTTCTGCAAATGCAAAAGACAGTGAGTTGTAATAACTAGCTGTTAACGCTTCAATATCTGTAAGTTCATGAACTGTTACTCTGTGCATAGTGTCCGTCGTATATGCCTTTGCCTCATTGATTATTAATTTTGGATACTTATTGTTTCTGCGAATAAACAACGCATCTGATTTTCTTTGTGAAGGTACAATTTGCCATTCATCACGTATTCGACATTTATAACCTTTGTGTATTCCTTTTTCTTCACCCCAAGCGATATAATCTCTTGCTCCAACCGAACCGTTTAAATCATTCATTTTCGGAAAAGACAAAAAGTGTGTTCTTGCTTCTGAATCTCTGTTTTTTTGCCAATCTTTTTTTGAGAAAATTGCACTTGGAACTTGTACACTTCTACCAACTAATGGCTTTGCATATTTTTCCAAATTGTAAAATTGCACAGTTGAAAGTGGTACAGTAAAAAATGGATTTGAGCCTGTTGTAATCCCAACTTCAACTTTTGCATAATCTCCTAATTTGGGGATTATTTTTTTTATTTGAAGTCGTTCTAAAAAATCAATTTCTTTTTGATTAAGGAAATAAAAAGTCCATTTGTTTGACTTGAAATCTATCTTTTTCTTTGGGCTTTTAAGTTTCGATACATCTAATTTTTGAAGTACTTCTGCATCTCGTAATTCTAAATGTTCGATTAAATGCGTTTTAGAATTGTTCTTCTCGCATAACAGTAAAACGACTTCTTGTTGAATATCTGGAAATACTAATTTCTCAAAAGAAACAATGTTTATTTTGTTGTAGAATTGTCCTAAAAATTCTCTGAGTGGTTGGGCATAAGAAACTTGCAATAATTCGGCAGGAAGTACGAAAGCAATCTTTCCTTCTTCCTTTAGGAGCAAGGATGACCCTACTACAAAAGAAACCCAAGCATTGGTAAGTTTAGAATATTTTAATTTTGCTTTCCCGAAAATATCCGAAGCAAACTTTTGTTGTTCCTTATCGAAATATTGGTAACGAATGTATGGAGGGTTTCCAATTATTAAGTCAAATTTCTGTTTTGTATTGATACAGAAGTCGTGAAAATCAGCATTAATAATTTTGGTTTTATCTAATTTGACTTTTTTAGACTTTTCAGCTTCAATTTTGTCAAATTCTATTGCCGTTACAGAATTATATTCATATCCGCCTTTTTGAATTTCTTCCAGAAATACACCGTCTCCACGACTTGGTTCTAAAATGTCAAGATTTTTATTACCATTAAATGCCCATTTTAAAATAAATGAAGCAATCGGTTCAGGAGTGTAAAAACCACCCCTTAATTTATCTTTTGATGCTTCTTTAATTAATTGCATACATTTCAGAAATTGTTGGGATAAGACTATCGTCTTCACCTAGGTTAAACAATGCTTTTAATGTGTCATCCATTTCAGTTTTTTTATTAATGAATTGACGGTTTAGCGGAACTAATTTTCTTACTTTACCAATATTAGTATCAATTTCACATTGAATAGTTATCAACTCTTTTTGAAGTAATACTATTTTATCGTGAATATCTTTTTCTTTTTAAAGTCAATGGTACGAATAGGCGTCTTTCTGAGTACCTTTGTTCCTCTTGCAATATATCCACCTCTAAAAACTTCTCCTCTCATGTGGATTAACCATTCAACATAACGAGAATTCAAAACTGCTTGAATGTAATAAATAGAATATTCTGAATCGTCAGGAATATAAATACTACAATAGCCCGCTGTTCCTCCAGCGGTATGCAATGTTTTTGAGAAATCAATTGGATACTTCTCTCCTGATGACATTACACCAATTATGATTTTTTCTTTGATTGCTCCTAATTCTAAATATTGGCTTCTACCTAATCTATACCATTCATTATCCGTTTTTGGAACTGGTTGGATATCTCTTTCCGTTAGCCTTTTTTTATTAGCTAAAAGATATTTGTAGGCAAAAGGGAATTCTTTTTTTAACTCGTTAATTGGAATGAAAACAACTTTTTTCTTAATGATTTTATAAGGAAAGATGACTTTAGCGTTGGGAATTAATGTTCTATAAGTATTCAGCTTTATCCCGTCCTTTTTTCTAACTGTTTGATAGTATGGTTTGGTTATTCCTTTCTCTATTTTGTACGAAATATTCTTTTTTTCAAAGTAAATAAAACTAGCATCCTCTTTCAATGGTTTTAAAATCAGCACATCATTTGCACTTGTTTGTATACCATTGTTAACATTATCTTTTCCTATAACATCTTCTAAATTTTCACTCTGATTTAGAATATTATTATATGTTTCCTTTAAATATGGTGGTATTAAAAACCAGAGTTCAGGCGATAGTTTATCAGTATCTACTTCTTCGGATATAATACTTTCAAAATCTCTAATCTTCCATTCATTTAGATTTTTAATTTCTGTATTTAAAAAACTAGAGTTTTTGTTCTTCGAAAGAATTAAGATACTTGTATATGTTGTCTTGTCTTGAAAAACTTGATTTGCTCCAAATGAAATAATTCCCTTAATTACTTTTTTACTAGAAAGAAGTTCTCTTAATTTTTTTCCAGCACCAACTTTAGCAAACTTACTTGGTATTATGTATCCAAAATATCCCTTATCTTTTAATAAATTTAAACCTCTTTCTATAAACAGAAAGTACTTGTCATATTGTTTATGTGCAGTTAGGTAGTGTTTTTCATATAATGGTTTTTCATTTGGTAGAAGTTGTTTCATATGCTCAGTTGCCATATATGGTGGATTCCCAACAATCACATTAAATTTTGTTTTCCCAAAGTCAAAAGGATTTATTTCTTCAGCTGTGCTAATTGAACTATCTATTAAACTATTACCGAACTGAATATTGATGTCAATGTTTGGCAATGCAGGAACTGAAACAGTTGCATTACTTTCATTTTCTAATAATTTGAGAAGTAAACCAAACTTACAAGCTTCTACAGCATTATAATCTTTGTCAACACCAAATATGCAATTTTCTAAAACTTTCCTTTTTATTGAGTAAGGTAGTTTGAATGTTTTAACAGTAGTTTGAATAAGTTTTGATTGGTCGTTTGCTAAATAATAATCGACAAGTATGTCTTGCAATAATTGATAAGTTTCAAGTAAAAAAGCACCAGAACCACAAGCAATATCTGCAAATGAGGACTTTAAAATATCTTTATCAGATTTTTCTTTGCAATATTCTACAACTGTTTGTCTTAGAATATCCTGAATAATAAAAGTTGGTGTAGTAACTATGTCTCTGTCTATATTTTCAGGCTTCTTTTGAAGTGAAATTTCTCCATTATCAACTACTAATTGTTCTCCTAGAAATATTTCATAAATATTTCCTAGAATATCAGAGGCAAAAACTGAAAATGAGTAGGTACTTTCAGGAAAATATAAATCTTTGATTATCTCCCAAAATGCTGAAGAGCTATCTGAAACTACCTTATCAGATAAGGGTTGATTAAATAAACCTGCATTATATTTTTTGTCGGCTTCTTTGAATTTTTTGATGAGCGATTTGAAATCATTATTTTCTGCAAAGTTTAAAAGCGTTTTATAGGTTTCTAAATTTCGGTCTTCACAAACTCTTAAAAATATAATGCTATTGATGTAAGATTGAACAATATCATTTAATTCTTCAATACTCGTTTTTGGCTTATGAGAATAAACTTCTTTTCCTAGAACGACTCTCCATTCGTTAATCTGGGAAAGGAATAAATCATCTATACTTGAAAGTTTTATTTGTTCTTCAATTCCTTTCCAAGTTTCATCAAATTCTCCAGAATAAACAGCTTGGTTACTTAACTGTTTTTTAATGTCTTCAAAAGCAGATTCATATTCAGTGTAGTGATAAAGATTGATTCTAGATTTCGTTACTGCATCATCTTTTCCTACTTTTTGAGAACAATCGTAGATTGCTAAATATTCAAAGTTCGATAAAACTGATATTTTAAGTTTTGCAGTAAAACCATATCTACGAATTTGCTTTGCAGGTTCGTTGTCACTTTCAATATTTACGTTAGGTTTTTTAGCTTCTAAAAAGAATTTTCGTTCAGAAAAAAGTCTAAAAGTATAATCTGGTTTTTTAGTATTGGAACTAGCGTCTGCTTTTAGTCCTTCTTCTACTAGCACTTCACGCTCGTTTGTCGGTTTTCCAGTTGAGTTTTTAATATCCCAACCAAGCATTTCAAATAAAGGGTCGAGAAAATCTGTCCGAAGCTGAGTTTCGTTGTAATCTGCTTTTAGATATGCTTCTCTATTCGAGTTATATTTATTTACAAGATCTTTAATATGCATAATAGCTATTCTCTAAATTCTGTATTGTAAAATCAAATAAAAAACTGGACAATATTTTTTGCATTACTTTACACTTTGGGTTGAAAAATAACAATTTTATACTTCTTTCTCTACAATTAAGTATCTTTACTACAGCTTTGCACTAATCATCCATCTCTAAATTGCAATATAATAATATTAAGTAAAGTACCTAAATTTATGACTACTCATACCCAACTAACAACGTAAACAAAAAAATATTGTGACCAGTGTTAATCAAGCTCACTTAACACCCTCAACACTAATCATATTCACAATTGTATCATAAGGATTGGTGACAATATAAGTTACTTTACCATCACTGTAACTTTGTCTGACAATCACACCTTCTGGAACTGTTATGAAGTTATTGTAACTATAACCTTCGGAATCTAAGCTCAAACTGTATTCGTGCCCTGGCTTCAATGGTCTAACCAATTTTTGATTACTAAAACGAGCTACATCTGCAGTATCTTTTGGCAAAAACAAATATCCCGGTAAAATCAATTTGCTATTCTCCTTCCTTGCTCCAATTTTTGGACTGTATTTGTTGAACCACAACACTCCACTAAAATCAAATCTTTTATACTTGTTAACATACAAGCCAATTGGTAGATAGTTCTCAAAGTCTGGATGCCTCATTACTGCCGAATCAATATACCAGTGTGGTGTTCTGAGACCTGCGTGAATCTCAATTATGTCTGGCTTTTGTTCCATAGTATAATCTGCATCGCCTAACTCATGGCCAATAAATCCACCACCCATATCGCCAGGTTTATTTCTCGCTATGTGATAATCATTCAACCCAAGCATATCTAAGGCAGGGAATTTGGTCCAATAAGGAACTGAGCCAGCTGCATCGACTGCAATTAGTGGTTGCTCTTCACCAAATGCATCTTTCAATGCAAGTCCCAATGTTTTTTGGTTATGTGTCCAGTGGTATGTTTCTATGTTTTCATAATTGTTGTTCTCATATTGGTGATAAACATAGAACAGTGCCCCGAGTGACAGTAATATATAAAAAGGTTTTATATAATTAGCTCGGGCTATATGCTTGAGCAACAGTGGCAAGCCATCTGCTAAAAGTAACATAAGCATTACAATTGTGTAGTAATGGTGACGAAAAGCCATAAATATATCACCAGCAACAAACGATAAATATCCAAACCAAGATAAAAATATTGCCAGATAGAGCGTGAAGTTTTTGTGCTTAGTCTTATACAACAAATACATACAACTCAGAGAAAGCAATGACAACACAGCAATAGATTTTGCAAATCGAAGAGTGTATTTCAGTCCATACCAAGCGTGATGAAGAGATGGTGTAACCTTTACGTGGGCAGTATTTGGTACATATTCCCCATAGTAATACAGCCTGAAAGCAAGCTGACCAAAGTAAAATAGCATAGGGAAAAGTGCTAGAACGAATAGGTTTGGGATTGCCTTCTTTAACTGCTTTCTATTCCAATATAAATACAACAGCCCAAGTATTCCTGCTAACAGGGCTCCATCGGGCCTAGTAATGGCTAACAAACCGAGGGAAAGTGAAGAATACCACAATGATTTTCGATTTCCAAAATCTTTAAAATTCAGAAAATTATACATTGCTGAAAGTGAAAGGAAGGCGACTAACGGTTGTTCTAATCCAGCTATAGACCACACCGCCATAGTGCTCGAAAAGCTATAGAACAACAAAACAATGCCAATGATGACAGTTGCATTTTCTATTCGCTGACTTATGTATCTTATAATAAGAAATGAATTTGCAACGGCTAAAGTGATTCCAACCAAACGAGCGGCAAAAACCATATCAATGCCAAGCCATCCAAACCCGGCCATTACTAATGTCCACAACAGATTGGAGTAACCTTCTACTGGTATTCCATCAGTCCAAGTAAGTCCGAATCCGTCCAATAGCCGTTGTGCATAACGAAGAGAGATAAGAGAGTCATCTGCAAAATAAGGCATGTAGTGATAAGTCTTTATCAGTATTACCACAGCAGAGAGCAAAAATAGAATTATGTATTTTGTTTTATTTGAGATAGAAATTGTTTCCAGTTTTTCCTGTAATTTATAAATCAAATTTAATTAAAATTCGTGAAATGAATTACATAAGTTGAATTATCTGACTTCAGACTACAATTTAATAACTAAATAAACAAAATGTACTCCGAAATAGCAATTATTGTGATGGATTCATTGTTGAATTCATTCAATATTTGATATATTTATCCAAAACAGTAATGGCAATATGAAAGATACTTTTTTACAAGATATAGTAGAACACCTGAGCGGAAACCCGAAGAAGTTACCGTCCAAATACTTTTACAACAATAAGGGTAGCAGGCTATTCCAAATGATAATGGATATGCCCGAATACTATTTGACAAACTCAGAATATGAGATATTGGAAACCCAATCGGAAGCGATTTACCACTCAATTGATAGCACTAAAAAGTATGAGGTTGTGGAGTTTGGGGCTGGTGACGGCAGCAAGACCAAACTGCTCATGAAGGAATTTGTCAAACATCAGCCAGAGATAATCTACTCACCGATTGATATAAGCAAATCGGCGTTGGTGGAATTGGAAGAGACCTTCAAAAAGGAGATTCCGCAGCTCAATGTCAATCCACTCAACGATACCTACTTCTCAGCTTTAGACAAAATCTCAGGTCGTGACACCGTTAAAATAGTGCTTTTCCTTGGCTCCAATATCGGTAATTTCAAAGATGAACAAGAGCTGGAATTTCTCAGAGCAATAAGTAAAAATTTGACCAAAGATGACTACCTTTTCATTGGCTTTGATATGCGCAAAGACCCAAATGTAATATTGGACGCTTACAATGACAGGACGGGGATCACTGCTCAGTTCAATCTGAATTTGCTACAAAGGATAAATGACGAGCTGGGTGGCAATTTCGATTTGAATAAGTTTACTCACTACCCCACTTATGACCCAATTAGTGGCGAGGCAAAAAGCTACCTAATTAGTATGGCGGAGCAGACAGTGCAGATTGGTGATGCAGAAATACATTTTGACTATGCTGAGCCAATATTTATGGAAGTATCAAAAAAATATACGGAACAACAAATAGAAGAGTTAGCAGCCAAAACTGGGTTCAAAAAGATAAAAAACTTCTATGATTGCAGGCACTTTTTCGCTGATTCACTTTGGTCTGTTACTTAATCCAACAGCTTTTTGTAGAGTTTGTGGCCGTGGAGTGCAAAGCTCTTGAAGTAGCCAGTGTACCACTGATTGAGCGATATACCCCTTCTTTCTGAAGCCATAATGTCAGCTTTTTCGCTAATTCCACCAGTCCTGATTACGTGGAACTCTTCCGACAAATTCAGCTCAGACACTACCTTTGCGGCTTTTTCGGCCAATTCTAATGAAACCAATTTTAGTGGTTCGCCCGAAACTCCACCACCGAATGTGTTGTAGAAATAGTAATAGTGGTGCTTTTCTTTCATTTCAATGAAGTTTTCTAAGTCTTTGTAACGAGTAGATGTATTTCCAAAGTTCACGCCACCATAGCCCATATCGACTAATAGTTTTGTCACTTCTTCCACTTGCTTTATGTTGGTATCGTTGGATAGCTTAACTATAACGGGTATATTTCTATCCGTCTTTTTGATAAAGTTTTTAGCTATAAACTCCAATCTATCAATCAATCCTTGCTCTAAGTTATTGTCAACGGCTTTTCCTTCTACGTTGGGGCAACTTTCATTTATTTCCAAAAAGTCAACGTCGGCACGCTTATACAACTCCATTCCCTTGACTATATTTACAAGTGCTACTTCCTTGGTGTCAGTCGAATCGTAGGACAAGGAAGCACCAATAGGGCAGCCGTTCATTCTTTCAATTTTGCTCAATCTGCCAGCTACTACTTCGTGCCCAGGGTTAGGTAGCCCCATCCAATTTATAGCCGCTTCGGAGCGTGGAAACGGCAAGAATGGATGTTTAACCTTGTGTTTCGTATTCCCTTCGCGATTGTGGTAAGTAGTGGTACCAGCTAAGTAAGCACCTGCACCTTGGTTGGCTACTACTTGGTAACCATAGCCCAATTTGAACATACCTGCGGCATTCATAATTGGGGAATTGAAGGTAATATCCCACAGCTTAACAGTGTGGTTATGCCTGAAAGTAACAGGGTTGTCAATCGAATCTTGTACGTATTTTTTTAGAAACTCTCTCTTTCCCATCGAAGCAATTCGTGAAGCAGCATCGGCAGGCAAATAGGCAATCATTGGCCTAAGGTGGTGTTCTAACTCAGATATAGTTTCTAACATACTCATAGCAGTTCTTTCCTAAGTCTTGCGACTGGTATTTTTAATTGTTCTCTGTACTTAGCTATTGTCCTTCTCGCTACATTGAAGCCGTGGTCTTTCATCAGCGTGCTTAGCTTTTGGTCACTGTGTGGCTTTTGTTTGTTTTCTGCTTCTATTACTTCTTTCAGCTTTTGCTTTATTATCCTTGTCGATACTTCTTCACCTTCATCGTTTGGTAACGATTCACTAAAGAAATACTTCAATTCAAAAGTACCGAAATCAGTTCTCACATACTTACCGTTGACAATACGGCACACAGTGGAGATATCGAGTCCAGTCTCTTCGGCTACTGTTTTGTATATCAAGGGCTTTATCCCCATTTCGCCTACATCAAAAAAGTCTTTTTGTAAGTGAGCAATGGCAGTCATTACCAATAACATGGTGTGTTTTCTTTGCTTTATTGCTTGCATAAGAAACTTAGCGTCGTCATATTTTTTTCTAATCCAATCGCGAGTTTCTTGGTTGTATTTTCTGTACTTCACTTCCTTACGCATTTTTTCGTAAGCTTTGTTCAATCGCAGCTCTGGTATTGTATTATCATTGAGGGAAATCAATAATTCACCAGTTTCTTCTTCGCGTTTCACAAAGTAATCGGGCGTTACAGTGTTTATCTCATTCTGATAATCGTGTCCACCTGGCTTTGGGTTCAGCCCACGAATTACGTCTAAAACTTTCTTTAGTGAGTCTTCGCCAATAGACAATTCTTTCATTATAACTTTGTAATGCTTTTTGGTGAATTGTTCGTAGTGGTCACGAAGTATCTCAAAAGCCATGTCTTCAAATTCGGTGGACTCTAACAAATTGTCTAACTGCGAAAGTAAACACTCTTGCACAGAGCGAGACCCAATACCAGGGGGGTCCAGGTGTTGGATATAATAAAGTAAATTTTCGGCTTGCTTTATTGTTACGTCATCATAAGAATCAAAAAGCTCTTTGTTCTTAACTGGCACAAAGTTGCTTAGGTCTTCTTCCTTGCTTTCCACAGTTCCGTTTGGCTTTGGTTTTTCGTCCAAAACTTCACTGATAAGTATTACGCCATCATCGGATTTGTCGCTAACTTCTTCCGTGTTATTGCTACTAATGTAATCTCTTTCGGAAGCGTCCAAAGCGTATTCTAAAGCGGGGTTTGAGTACTCTTTCTTATCGTGATTAGCATTAGTTTTAGCTTTGTTGTACTCTTGTTCCAAATGGAAATTGAGCTCAGCAATACGCTGATTTGTTTCATCAACAATCTCTTGCATATCGCGGCGGAGGTAACCGTCATTGTCCACGTTTCCAATTATCTGTTCTCCAAGCAAATACTCTTCTTTCGAAAATTTGAGTAATCGCAGTTGAGACACCAAGCTTTCTGACTCAGAGGTGTTTGCCTTGAATGGCATATCCTGATCGTCATCATCTTCGTCTGCAGAATAATTTGGGTTTCGGTCAGTGTCTTTCGTGCCATCCCACATTAGCTTCTGAAATTCAAAGGGGTCGTTTTCCTCATCGAATTGCTTGGCTTCTTCGGGTCTGTTTTGTAGCTCCTCCCTTACCGAACTATTGTCGTCATCTTGACTGTGAGACACTTCTATTTGGTCGAAGTCATCTTCGTCATAGCCAGATTCTTCCAACATAGGGTTGGCTTCTATTTCTTGCTGTACGTGCTGTTCTAACTGCACCAAAGGCAGTTGGAGCAACTTAAGATATTGTATCTGCTGCGGTGTTAGAGTCTGCGAGAGACTCGTTTTCATGTTTAATCCAAGTTTCAATATATTCCCCCATATATTATTTAACTTGTTCTAAGAATTTGCTCGTCCACTCCTTGCCAAATCTTCTTTCTAACGCTTCCTTTACGCTGTCAGCAAGGTGTATGTCGTTCTTCCTACCGTTCAATCTGCCCGGCTTGCATTCTTTTATTTTATCATAATACAAGTAATCTCCGCCAAAATCACCTACCCTAATTGGGTACAGATGACAGGAGACTGGCTTCCTGAAAGTAGATTCGCCGTTGTGATATGCTTTTTCTATTGCACATTTGGCTATATCGTCGTCACCATAATACACAAATACACAATCTTTGTGATCTATACATCTGGTGTATTTTCCGTCTTCTTTTTCTTCTATAAAGCCCTCTATTTCTATAATATCTATCGACCTTTTGTCCAGATATTTCTTAGCTGCTTCATAGTTGTTCTGCATCTCTTCGACTTCTTCTTCTAATACGGGTGCTCCGTGGTCACCTTCAAAAGTGCAACACGCCCCCTTGCATTCCACTACATCGCAGGAGAATCGGGCGTTTAGTACTTCCAAATCTACTAATACATTATCTATCTTTTTCACGAAATCGTCAACCCTTAGAAATAATTGTGCCAAAGTCTATATACAAGATAAAAATTATTTTCATAAATAAAAATCTATTTCTACTTTTTTTAAATATTCTTGTGGTAATTAACTTTTTATTCATAATTCATTTACTCTCAGCTATTAGATTAGTTTCTTTTAATAATGTAAATTTGTGAGTCAAATTAGTTGAATAATAGAATAACATAAAGCAACATCAACATAATATCAAATATAAAATTAAGATGGAAAGCGTCGCCAAAACTTTGGCTGATTAGCTCCGTGGTGTTTGCTATTGCTATATTACTGCCCCTTTCCAGTATATTTTTCTCCTTTGCCGATGAGCCAGGCAGCGGTTGGAATTATATATTTGATAGCTTAATTTACGACTATTCTTTTAACACTATTGTATTAGCTATTGGCGTTTCGGTTTGTGCGCTACTCTTTTCCGTTCTTCCAGCTTGGTTTGTAGCTAATTACAAATTCCCGCTCTCTGGTGTATTTCGCTGGGCTTTGGTGCTACCGCTGTCTATTCCCACTTATATTATAGCATTTATCTATGGTGATGTTTTCAGTTTTGGTGGAGAATTTTACTCCATTTTCTACAGCATATTTGGGTTAGAAATTAGCACTATTTACTTCGATATATTCAAGATCTACTACCTAATACCTATCTTGGCTTCTGTCTTATACCCTTATGTATATCTAACGGCTTTGGATTCGTTCGAAAACGGCAACCGAAACTTTATAGAATCCGCAAAAGTGTTGGGAAAAAGTAATGTAACCATATTCAAAAAAGTAGCACTGCCGCTATCTCGACCAGCTATTGCTTCGGGTTTGTTTTTGGTCAATATGGAACTGCTCAACGACTACGGAGCTATGGATTATTTCGGTGTGCAGACCTTCACCACTGGTGTATTCAGAACTTGGTTCGGTATGAACGATTTGCCTACTGCACTTAGGTTAGCACTGATTTTGTTCACCATTGCTTTCGTTTTTATCTACATAGAAAAGCTATTCCGCAAGAGAGCAAAATACTACGAGGAGGGAAATAATGCAGCCACCCCAAAAGTTAAGATTTATAGTGCAAAAAAATGGCTAATGCTCACGGTATGCCTCGTACCTGTGCTGATAGGGTTTGTTATCCCAATAATGAAATTAGTTTACAATGCAATTGATAATATTTCAAAAATTGACATTGCTAATTACTTATCTGCCGTTGGAAACACTGCTACACTATCAATAATGACTGCCCTAACCGTGGTTGTTGTTTCTATCTCTATTGTGTATAGCGAAAGGACGAACAAGTTCCCGTTTGTGCAGAAACTACTGTCCCTTGCAACGGTTGGCTATGCTATACCTGGGGCAATAATAGCTGTGTCTATGCTCTACTTTCTCTCTGGGATAAATAATTCTTTTGGGCTGTTTGCTTTTGGTTCGGTCTTTGTGCTGGTCTATGCTTATAATATCAGATTTATGGCAACTGGCTATTCCCCAATCAAATCAATTTCTGACAAGAACGGGACTAATTCTTATGAGTCAGCAAAGCTAATGGGCTATTCTGACTTCAAGACTTTTACCAAAGTGGAGTGGAACGCAATAAAGCCAGCAATGCTAACCGGGCTGTTGGTCACATTCGTAGAAGTGCTAAAAGAACTGCCATTGACTCTAATTCTTCGTCCATTTGATTATGACACCGTTGCCACCATTGCTTATCAGTATGCTAAAAATGAAATGGTAAAAGAAGCGTCAATCTACTCATTAACAATAGTTATTATATCTATGCTACCTATTTTCTTATTAGTAAAATCGAAGAATAAAGTATGAGCTACTTTTCAGTAAATAATATAGTAAAAAGCTTTGGTAAAACTGAGGTGCTCCACGGAGTGTCATTCGCTATGGAAAGCAGCGAGCGAGTAGCTTTGGTTGGCAAATCGGGCAGCGGTAAGACTACTATGCTCAGAATAATTGCTGGGTTAGAATTGCCAGACAGCGGCGAAGTAGTGATAGACAATAAGAAAATGAACTCGTCATCAGATTACACCAAGCCAGAGAAAAGAAACTTCGGCTATGTGTTCCAAAACCATACGCTATTCCCACACCTCAATGTTATGCAAAATATTGTTTTTGGAATAGAGGGAGAAAGCAGTAACAAAAAGAAAGAAATAGCCACAAAATACCTCGCTATGCTTGGGTTGGAGAGCAAAATAAAAAGCTATCCGCACGAGCTATCAGGTGGCGAAAAGCAGAGAATATCGATAATCAGGACATTGGCAGCAAAGCCGAAATTGCTCTTGTTAGATGAGCCATTCAGCAATTTGGACAAAAGCACAAAAGAGAAGCTGAAAATAGATTTGAAGTCAATACTCGACAAAGAGCAATTATCCACTATTATGATTACCCACGACGCAGAAGACTCGTTCGATTTGGCAGATAGAGTAATACTTTTGGACGGAGGGAAAATAGCAGCAGAAGGCACGCCAGAAGAGCTGTACAACCGCCCAGTCAATGAACATTCGGCAAGTTATTTTTCAGAATCCACTATATTGACACGGCACAGCAATGCGGAGTTTTTTAGTGCCATTAACTGCACAGCAGATAGAATTTGCCTTACCTCCAACAGCGTAAGAATAACCAATGACGGCACACCTGCTAAGATTACTACCAAGCGATTCACAGGCAGCGGTTACTTATACGAAGTGGAATGCCACGGAGCAACCCTCAAACTCTTTTCGCAATTCAGCTTCAGCGACGACAGCATAAACATCACAATTGACAGCAACGATGTGATTGTGTTTGAGTGATTAGTGGTGCGGTAATAATTTCCCTTTTTTTTTACAGTAGTAGAGACCTATTGTTTACGTCTCATGTCTTCCAACCACTGAACTCTTCCGATGCTTATCCTCCGCTGTGTGTTAAGCCAACGGCATTAGCGGAGGTGGATAAAGAACAGTAATTGCCAACGAAGTGCGGCTTGCCACGCCCCAGCGTGGGCAATCTATCTACAAACCCACCAAACCCACAGCAAAAAGGGAACTCGTTCCCAATGGGGAATCTTGATATCATCCTATGTTTGTAGAGTCCAATAATATTAGAAATAATAATTAGGGTCATGACAACTTAAGCGGATTATTTCTTAATTCATTTAATATTAGTTTATACAAATCATCGTTTCTATAATTGTATCTAAATTCAGTTTCTTTTAAATGAAGATAAAAAGTACTTTTATGCATACCTTTAAACTTCGTTAATCTTGTTTTAGCGTAACCCCAAAATCCTTCTATTCCATTGATATGTGAGTTTCCTCTAACAAATTCATTCTTACCATGATTTAACCTATAATGTCTTTTATAACCGAGATCAACAAGCCCATTATACCCTCTCCATTTATCTGAATGTATAATACTTTCTAACTCTACTTTACCTTTAATTATGGCTTGTAGAGTGGCTCTTGAGCAGTTCGGTACTATTTCTGTATATACATTATCATTTCGTCTATAAAGCCCAAAAACAATCGTTTTCCCATAAGCTCCTCTTCCTCGTTTACCCTTTTGTCGTCTTGCTCCAAAGTAACTTTCATCTACTTCTATTTCACCGTTAAATGGTGTTTCAAGCTCACTTATTAACGATATTCTCAATCTAAGAGCAGTTAGAATATTATTTACACTATTTCTGCTTAAATTACTTAATTTACTTATCTGAGTAGCATTCAAATCTACAGAAAAATATCTAATTATTTCTCTTGTTTTTGCTTCAGAAATCATTGAACGATATATGTACTTGTTAAGCATTGGTGTTCCTGACGTTAAGCTGTTTTATTAATTGCTTAAGTTGTCAAGACCCAATAATTAAATTGAGTTCTTTATCAACAACGAAAAGAAAGGAGAAAGAGTAAGACTGTTAGTCGTCATTTGTCTTAGAAGACCGTTCTGAATGCTAGTCCCTTTCTCCCTTTTTACTTTAAACTTGAACAGTTCATTAGGCATTAAAGCCTGCATTTAGGATAGATAAGTCCAAGGTAAAAGTCTTTTCTAAAAATGGAATACATTTTATGTCTAAAATTATAGCAATTGATGTTAGTAAACAAACTTTAGATGTTGCTTATCTAATAGAAGAGAAGTGGCAACACTTTACTACAACTACTGATTTGAAGGGTTTTACAAAGATAGCAAAACTTGCTGAAAGTGGTGATTGGTATGTTATGGAGGCTTCAGGTCCTTATTATTTACTACTTGCTACCTACATAAAAATCAATCATTAAACGTAAGTGTAGTAAATCCTCTTATAATAAAACGCTTCAGTCAGAGCAAGCTTTACAGAACCAAGACTGATAAGAAAGATGCTAAAACAATAGCAGAGTATGGTCTTAACAATGAACTTGTAAAGTGGAACAAATCTGGGGAGTGTATCATAGAGCTTAAGCAACTGCTCACAGCAACAGAATTACTACACAAACATCTTTCTCAGTCAAAAGGCCAATTAGAAGCATTTACCAGTAGCGGAGAGCTAAGCAATGAGTTATGTAAATATATGAAATCAATGATTAACAGTCATAAGAAGATGATAGCTAAGTTAGAGGGAAGATTAAAAGAATTAGCCAATAAACACTATAAAGCAACCCTTGAATGTTTGCAAAGTATCCCAGGTATAGGGATTAAAACCGCAATCCAACTAACAATAGTAACAGATAACTTTAAGAAGTTTGAGAACTACAAACAACTAATAGCTTATGTGGGGTTAAGTCCAAGAATATATCAGTCTGGAACTAGCGTCAAGGGCAAAGGACATATATGTAAGATGGGAAACTCACAAGTAAGGAAGTTGTTGTATATGTGTAGTTGTAAAGAAATGTATGATAGATTGAAAGCAAAAGGCAAACCAG
>JAXMOE010000008.1:0-55430 GCA_034670025.1 Chlorobiota bacterium | reverse complement strand
TCTTTACAAGAAAAAACAACAAGCAGTAGCAGCAGGGAAATAAGTAGGATTTTTTTCATTTTAGTCAAATTTGTTTTTTGGTATTCAATCAAGTTAGTAATAAATCATGAATTTAGGAAATGTTGGGTGTATACACCTAACAGTGTAAGTTGATTTCTTAATCGTCTTTTAAATGTATATAAGTAGCTGAACTGAGTATCCTTTCTGGAACTTCATTTGTATCTATGATCGTATTGTAATGACTTAAAAACTCATTTCTATCAATAAAACCATATTTTTCCGTCCCATAACTTTCAACTGATTTATTGTACGGCTTCAAAAGTCTATTAACTTTCTTTGTTAGGTCTGATTCATATAAAAATTCGCGAATAAATTTATGTGGGTTGAGTCTGTTTTTTTTGTTTTGCTCAAACTTTTTGGTTAACTCGATTTCTAAATTACTTGAGAAAATTATATTAGCAATTAATATTGAGTTTAAAGAGTCTAGTGGGAAGTCTTGTTTTGCTAATTTGAGTATTTGTTTTAATTCATTAAGTTTTCTTTTTTGAGGAAGTTGGTTATAACCATATAATTCATTTAGAATTAATGTAACAGCGCCAGACTCATATTCTTGAAAGAAAGTTGGTCTAAGTGATGATGTGTCAGACCCAGTCACAACAAAATATCTGGTTTCTCTCCCTCTTAAAGGATATTCAAACATCCCTTCTACTATTTCCTCCTTAGCAATAATAGTATCAACTTTAGAAATCTTATTACTTGTTTCTTGAGCATTTTCATCATCTTTACATGAATAAACGACAAGTAGTAGCAGGGAAATAAGTAGGATTTTTTTCATTATAAGTCATTTTTGTTTTTGCTTATTTAAACAACTTACCAATAATTCATGAATTTAGGAAATGTTGGGAGTTAGCTTATCAATTACTTTATCAAAACGGCTATCCATACATACACTAATATCTGTAGTCATAAACTTACCGTTTAAAAAGAGACTAAATATAGTAGCAGGACTTGGGCATTTTTGTGATTCTTCCATTGTTTTCAATTTTATAACAGTAAGTGGTAAATTTCTATTTTTAGCTGTTTCTTCTAAAGATTCTTTGGCGTGAAACTCAGCATAAGGGCAGCGGTTAGAATAGTAAACTACTATGCCTTCCTTTTCGGTGCACTCACCACTTTTTACACTATCATTAAATCTTGGATTTGATGAATTCTCATCAAATTTTAATGCTAATAAGCTAAATCCACTCTCAATTTTTTCAATCTCTTCAAACCCCTGTTTTTTGAGCCAGTTTGTATCGCTCATAAAATGAAACTTCTTAGTGCCTACTACTGTTACAATTCCGTATTTGCCTTGCTTTTTTGCATCTTCAATAGCAGAGTTGAGCAATTTTTTGCCATGTCCATTCTTCTTATATTTACCAGAAACCCAAAAGCAATTTATGTTGAGATAATTAAGTGCTTCGATTGGTAACCAAGCATTTTCTGCTGGCCCATACTCTATGAATACCTTAGCTCGTTCATTTAGCCGTCTAAATATATAGCCATTATCAAACTCTTGTTTTAGCCATTCCTTTTTAGCACTATAACTATCTACACATTTCTTATCCGAAATTGCACAGCAAATGTGCTCATCAGCGATATTCTTAGTATCTAAATCTATGTAGTTTTCCATTTTATTAGCTTTTTTTAATACTCAATACTACAATATACTAAATTAGAGGACTAGTAATGATATTAATTTGTGATAACAGATTTCGTCACTCACACATTCATTTTAGATGTATTGTTTACGTCTCCTAAAATTGTTGTCTCTCAGAGGATGATTTAGCGTCCGAAGAGTCTAGGTATAAAGTGGGATCTTAACTCTCTAATTTCTTTGAATTCCGAAGACCCCTCTGGACGATCGTTTTCATCACCTTCTTTCATTTTTTGAGACGTACTCAGTACGTCTCTACAATTTTAATTAGTTAATGGTTTCCACTTGCAAAGCCCAAATAACATTCATAAGTTTGTATTCCCGTTGGAGGTGCCAACCAAATTAATTTTGGTTGGCTGAGATAAATACTCCTTGCACCTGATCAGGATAATACCTGCGTAGGAAAACGGTGGGTTCACACCACTCTTTTTACCGACTAAGCTAACCACGCTTATCAGGGCTCTAACGGATTTTTAATTATTTTATTAATAAATCTTTTATGGGCTGATATGTTAAAAAAACTAATATTACTCACGTTTGTCGCCGCTGCATTTTCAGTAAATGCAGAAGAGCAAGACACAATAAAGACTTACTTAGCGCCGAGCGTTACTGTAACTTCTACTAAAGCAAAGGAAAGGCAATCGCCTGTTCCGTTCTCCGAAATCACCGAAGCAGAGTTAGAACAAACGACATCGAACATCGACTTGCCTATGCAATTGCAACGAATGCCATCGCTATATTCTTATAGTGAGAATGGAAACGGTATCGGTTATTCCAATATACGTCTGCGTGGTTTTGATCAGCGTAGAATTTCCGTACTCGTGAACGGAATACCACAGAACGACCCCGAGGACCACAATGTTTACTTTATCAATCTTTCTGACATACAAGAAAGTTTGGGGGAAGTACAAGTTCAACGTGGTGCTGGCATGGCTAATTATGGTGCAGCAGCTATTGCAGGTAGTATAAACCTAACTACTTCTGCATTCATCAACAATCCTGGTATCCGTATGTCCTACGGAACTGGTTTTCAAGAGTTCAGTGGAAGAAATGAATTTGTTGCGAACACAGACAAGCTAAAGTTCGAATACTCATCGGGTTTAGTAGATGAAAAATATGCATTTTACGGAAGAATAAGCGATATCAACTCCGATGGATATCGTGACCAATCTTACGCTTATCTGAATAGCTATTTCCTGAGTGCTATTCGGTTCGATGAGAACCTAAAAACACAAGTGAATGTATATGGTACTTCGCAACGTGACGGGCTGTCTTATGACGGACTACCGAAGGACTTTATGACTGACCCAAACAAGCGTACCCTTAATTATAGCTATTGGCAATATGGAAAAGATGGCAAGGAGTTCTCATTTGGCACTCCAAGGCGAGACGTAGCCGAAGAACAGTTCGAATCTCCACACGTAGAGCTACTCAACGATTGGTATATCAATGACGAATGGACATTCAAATCTTCACTTTACTACTTTGCAGGTACTGGTTACTTTGATTATTCGGGTACTGATTGGACAGACGGTAGTAGCTATGGTTTTGACAAGGTCTATCCAGACGCTGGTGACCCAGGCAATCCACTAATCAGAGCTTATGTTGGTAACAAACAAGGTGGTTGGATTCCGAGATTGATTTGGGAGACTGATGGCAACGTATTGACAACTGGTGCAGAGATGAGAATACACCGTTCTGACCACTGGGGTAAATTACAATATGCCGAGAACTTACCTGAAGGATATGACCCGGATTACAAATTTTATGAGCATAATGGTTACAGAGACATTTTCTCAGTCTTTGCTAGAAACCAACACGACTTAAACGATGAGCTAATGGTAAGTGCAGAAGCACAATTAGTTTATCACTCATACAGAATAGCTAACGACAAATTAGCTGGCGAGTTAACTAATTATCAAGACATAAACGGAAACTTAGCACAAGAAGGCGAACCACTTTTTGATGTACAGTATTTATTCCTTAACCCACGTGTTGGGTTAAACTGGAATTACAGCGAAACTCAGAATGTTTACTTCTCGGCTGCTTACACACAAAGAGAGCCAAGAATGACAAACTTATATAACTCTAGTAATTCGTGGGGCGGCTCGCAACCACAATTCCGAAGAGTGCCACTTGGTAATGAGCAATTAGGTTACGATTTTGACAACCCGTTGGTTGTACCAGAAAAGATGCTAAATATAGAAACAGGATGGAATTATATCTCAGAAACTTATAATCTATCTGGTAACATATATCTAATGGATTTGCGTGATGAGTTAGTAAAGAGTGGTCAGTTAGACCAATTCGGTGCTCCGATTGATGGAAATGCCGAGCAAACTATCCACTATGGTATAGAGTTAGAAGCAGGAGTAAAAGCGTTTGACAACTCGAACGGCAGATTAGACTTATACGCTAATGGGACTTTCAGCCAGAATGAGATAGTAACTTACAACTACGCTCTTGATGACGGAACTACAATCGCATTAGACGGTAATAGAATAGCTGGCTTCCCTGATGCTATGGGTTCTTTCACAGCTAACTACAAAATAAGCGACTTCAACTTTATGTTCTCAGCACACTATGTCGGCAGCTTTATGACTGACAACTTTGGTGATAAGCTAACCAAAGATAAGAGAATAAAAGACAACCTTGGCGGCGGTTATTATACTGACAATGAGGTAGATTCTTATTACTTCATGAACACTAACATAAGCTACCGATTCAAAGACTTTATGGGAACAGAAGGAATCAGAGTTCACCTACAAGTAAACAACATAACTAATAATCTATATGCAGCCGCTGGAGAGGGCAAAAACTTCTTCGCAGGACCAGAAAGAAATATCTTTATTGGTGCTGAATTAGAGTTTTAGTGATATAGTTACAATTTTGATACTTATTCAAGAGCCCTGCCATTGCGGGGCTTTTTTCTTGTGTAGTTATTTGTATTTGTGTAAGTTGTGAGAAGTAACAATAATCAAAACCAGTAATGTTAAAACACATCCTACTAATACTAACACTATCCTTTGCACTTCAAGCACAGCAGTTTGATGGTGATAGCGACTACTACTACACAGTAAAAAGTTCAGAATTTGAACAATTGGACACACTTGCATTGCTTAATACTGAAAGGTTTCGACCTAGTATTTATACTTCTGAATGGAAATTTGATGCTAGGAAAAACATAAATATTCTTTCATCTCAATCAATTCCAATAATGCAAACAGATTCTAATGTCCGATTAGAAATGCCCACAACTGGCTACTTATCTGACCTTGGAAAAGTGCCATATCCACAGTTGAACTTTTCTATGGAGGGTGGTGATTCTATCTATGTCGAGCAGTCTTTTGTTGAATATAGAGAAGATTACCTGCGCGACAGTATTGATGTTCGTGGATATGTGAAATTAGTTAATTACCATGAAAATTTCGTCAATGATAAAATAGTTAAAACATGGACTTTAGAGGCAATCAATAGTGACAATCCAGAATACAGAGCAACTTATACTTATTCCAGCAATTTTGGTTTTGTGAATTTCAAATATTCCTTAGCAGATGTGGAAATTGAGATTGATCACTACACAACTTATCACTTAATAACGATTACGGATGAATAGTAATGAAATATATACTTATCACATTATTGATTACATTTACACTGAGTTCTCAGCAATTCAGTACTGATATATACCACACCTACACGGTTGAACATTCTGATTTTGATGAGCATTATTGGTTGATAGTTAACAATAAAGATGGCGCAGAGTTAGACGAAAATTCATTTAGATGGGAGTACAAAGAGAAGAATCTTAGTCCTAAAACTTTAGCAATGGAGTTAGCACCAGCAATACAAAATGATGGTCAAGTCTTACTCACTATGCCCAGTTTTGGTTTTTTCAATGAGTTGGCTCAATTGCCCTATCCGCAAGTCAGATTTCCATTAGAATTAGGTGACTCAATTTATGTTGAGCAGAAAATTGCTAAGAATATTAGCAAAGATAGCATGATAGTCCGAGGCTATCTGAAAGTAGTAAAATTAGACCGATTAGATATAAAGGGTAGAGTACCAAAAGACATAATAAAAAGATGGACATTGGAAGCACACAGCTTAGATAATCCAAACTACACTGCTATTTATGTTTATTCAAATGCTCTCGGTTTTGAGAAAATGATTTACGAATTAGATGGCAAAAAAATACAACTCACTCATCAATCTATATTTAGCTTGGGGATATAAAGTTCTTACTCCGACTCATTCTCCAATCTCTCAATCATAGCTTTCATTTCCTTAATCTCTTTCTTTTGAGCTTTGATTATTTCATCCGCCAGTTTTTTTACTTCTGGGTCTGTTAATTCAGCTCTTTTGCTTGTTAATATAGCAATAGAGTGGTGCGGTATCATTGCTCGCATCCATCTTACATCGTCTATCGGTATCTGTTGCCTAACCAAAAAAGTTGAAGTAGCCATCATCAACAGACTAACTATGATTACGGCAGCATTTTTCTTCTTATCCTTATACATATTGAGCATAAACAATAGCATAATTATCGCCATTCCACCTATGCCAATCAGAGTCATATACAGCCGAGTCCAGCTAAAGAACACGTGGCTGATTTCGTAAGTATTGAAATACATAGTTACGTACATTGATATAGCGGAGCAGAGCAACATTAGTACAAATTTTGTGTAGTTTGATAATTTCATTTCTAACCCTATTCTGTTTTACATACAGGTATCAAACTACTAAACCTGTTATTTATTGCCAGTTACTATCTACTTATCATAAGGGCGGCCCTTAATCTTAATTATAGTATATCCCTCTTGCAAAGTGGAAAGCTCACGCAAATCCTCTTCGTTTTCTATTATCTCTACGTTTGCATCTATCGCATCTTTGGAGCCAGCAATCTTGATATTATTAGGGAACGCAATTCTTTTGTTGAATAGCTTTGATTTAATCAAACTGCTATCTTTTTCAATTACCGTTGGCAGATAGTCAACGATATCATCCTTATAGTCTTGGTTCATCGCCTCATCGTGAATATAAGTATCAGCAAAATCACGTGGTGACAAGTCAACTTCCTGATTGTTTTGGGTGAACTCATAATCTAACAAATTGAGCATATCCTTTTTGGTGTTCAGCTCCAATACATTGTCCATTATGAATTTTTCTGTCTCATTATAAAATCTACGAGACTGAATCTTACCATTCTTCTCTGTTGTGTAGCCCAAGAAATCACGATAGAAATACTCAGCAAGTGAAGATTCTGGACGGAACTGCTGATCAAAAATGAAAGCACCCCATCTGTCATTAGGAAACTCCATTTCCTCGAATTCTTCTTTCTGCGGTTCGTTATACTCGAACAATAACCCAAACTTGAAGAACTTCTTCGATGGACTAAGGAATACATCGTCAATCAGATTAATCTCATTGTTTGACATCGACATTGCATTGTGCATCTCTGCCTTAATAGCAACTATTACTTTCTTCTCTGTTCTGTCGGTCTTCCCTTCCATGACAATCAAATAGCCACCAGGAATTGTACCTGATTTCATAGATTCAGCCATCAGTTCGGCTATTTTACCAGTGTAATCGATAAATCGCTCTTCGTGGCTGTCGTGCAAATCCTTTGCGTAACCATAAAAGCTTGACTCTGTGCTATCAGAAATAGCAAGTTGGAAAAACTTAGACCCCGAAGCAGCATCATACAACCTGTCTTGTATCGTCTGTATTGTCTGTGGTGACACATCAACTAAGCCATCTGCTCTTAGCACATTACCAGCATCGGTGTCTTGCGTTTTAGCAATTATCTTATGAACTATTACTCTATCAAAATTTACATCAAAAAAATTAATCATCTATTTCCTCTATTATTTCATCGAGTGCATTCAGCACATCGGTTATTTTTATATAATCTAAAGACTCACTATTCGGAGCCGTCAAAACTTTGCTATACTTACTTTGTGGAATCCACGGCATACCCACGTTTGGGTTATCGCTTACCAAATACAGCCCAATACAGGGGATATCAAAAGCCGAACACAAATGCACCACAGAAGTATCGGGGGTGATAACAATATCGCAAGTAGCAATCATTGCCGTGAACTCACGAAATGAGCTCACAAATGGAGCGGCTTTCCCTCCCGTAGCGGTTACTATTTCGCTTAGCTGTAGTTTATTGCTCATTGTTGTAAAACAACGAAATTCTGCATTTTTATATTTTGTGATTGAAGTCTTTAGGAACGCAATATAGTTTCCCGTTCCCCAATTTTTCGATTCATTCGAGCCAGAAAGGTTAATCCCAATTCGCAGCTTTTCACCGCCCCAATTTATAGCATCTTCGGCGGTAGCTATTTCGCTTTCACTCATCCTAATTTCGAAACTCTCGTCATTTTCACCACTTCCAACAAAAGGCAGTAATAAGCTGTTCAATCTATCCGAAATATTACTCTTAGTTTTATCTGGCAACTCCACTTTGTGGGTGTAAATCTCGCTATTCTCTTTATCAAATCCCAATTTCAACTTAGACTTACTTGCCCCAACCAAAATTCCAGAAGTAGTTGAAGTGTTATCAAACAAGTCAACAACAACATCATAATTACTTTTCTTTATCTCACTTATAATCTTTTTGTAGCCACCAATGCCCTTGTCCATAATAATTATATTATCGACCAAACCGAATAGAGCAAACATAGCACCTTTATTTTTATGGCTAAGCACTATATCTATTTTTGCCTCACCAAGCTCCTCTCGCAGCTTTTTGATAAATGGCAACGATACCAACACATCGCCAATTCTGTCTTGCCTGAGCAGCAGTATCCGCTTAGCAGAGGCAAACTCATTCAACTTACTACTCACCCTCACAGGTTCAGTTTTATTTGCTGAATATTTTAGAACTATGTTATTTATAACTTGCTTTAGCATCTAATAATTTGTGTAGAAACTACACACCCTTTACAAGTTCATAATTCTTGAATCCACCCAAACTATTGCCACCGAGCAGATTGTTTTCAATTGCTGACAGCACCTTGTATTTCGTCCTCTCGTGCTTGTGGAGTTCACGAGTTGGACTCGGATTTCCGCTATATTGTAGCTTGTCTTTCCAATCCATTTTCGAAATCATATCTTCCATTACTTTGGGGTGACTATCCTTATAAACTTCTAATCTATCCAGAGGTCCATAATCATATATCTTCTCGCCTTTGTCATAATCTTCCTCTGCCCTCTTGCTTCCCCAATGAACGCTATTCAATGCCTTCTGTTTTGTTCGCATCATCTGCGGAGGCCTAACCCAACCGTAGTGGAATATCTCTGCATCAACTCGTGCTACTTTCAGCTTACGTGTGTCCTCACGTTGGTGAGTATCGCGGTATTCTTCATAATATCTGAAAGACTGAGCCGATTCCCAAGAATGTATTTTTGGGTGGTTCCGAACTATTCTTATTTCCTCTGGGTACCAAGCGTGGCTCTTGTGGTAGTGGTCATAATCTCCCCAAAAGTGCTTGTATTTGAAAAGCAGACCTTCTACTTCGTGGTTGTCCAACAGCTCTTCACATCTTGATTTTATCACAGGCAAATACTTTTCGTGCACTACCTCATCTGCTTGTACATAGAAACACCAATCGCCAGTGCATTCTTTCAGAGCAATATTAGTTTGCAACGAATTGATAGCACCTTTTTTCCAATGCTGCTCATCCCATTTGGTATCTATAATCTTAATTTTTGGCGAACCGATTGACTCAATTACTTCGCGTGTGTTATCATCCTCATCGCCCTCGCCAACAGCGACAATAAACTCATCGCATATAGGGAGAATAGATTCAATAGACTCCCGCACAGGATAGTAAAGCTTTACCCCATTTCTCACAAAAGAAAAACCACTAATTTTCATTTTCATTCACCATTTCTTCAAACAAATCCATCATATTTTTTGCGTGTACTTTTATATCAAACAGCTCCAAAGCTCTCTTTCTGCCATTAGTAGCCAATCTATTATACAATTCTTCATCATTCAACAGCTTAGTAATTGCTTCAGCTAACTGCTCAGGGCTTTCTTGTTCAACCAGAATACCAACATCGCTATTAACTGCTTCGTTCACACCGCTAATGTTGGTTGCAATCACTGGTGTACTAGTTGCCATTGCCTCAAATGGAACTCGTCCCATTCCCTCTGCACCCTCGTGCGATGGAAAAAGCACAACATCAGCAGCTTGTAGCCATTCGTTCACGTTGCTTTTCTGACCAACAAAGTTTATCACACTATTCAATTTATACTTATCAATCATTTCTATAAATTCTTGTTTCATTCCTTGTTGAGGTTCGCTACCAAGAACATATAATTTTATTTCTTTTGAATTGGGCAGTATATTAATTGCATCAATTATATCACCCAATCCTTTTGTTTTCTTTATTTGACCTACAAAAACTAAAATCTTCTTGTCTTTCTCTATTTCTAACTTACCTCTAACTTCATATTTATCATAGTTTTCATTGAATTTTTCACAATCAACCCCATTATAAATGATTGTATATTTATCTGATACCGCAAGCGATTTGAATCTCACCTTAGTAGCTTCCGAAATCCCAATTATTTTATCAATTCTACCTTCCATCTGTTTATCATATTTTCTCCAACTAGTTACTCTTGCATGATATATAGATTTTATCTTTGCTTTTTTTGCAACAAAACTCGAGAAGTACGAGAACTTCACATTGTCAGAATGAATAAGTTTAATATTATTTTCATTGATGTAATCTACAAATTGGTCGCGTACATTCTTCAATTTAAAAAAGTTTATAGGTTTAAATCCTGGTACTGATTTTATCAGCACTTCTACCCCTATTTTCTCAGCTAACAGTCTCAAATCACCATCATTCGGGATTACTAAATATGGTTTTATTCTTTTTCTATCTAAGTTATCAATCAAAGCTAATAAGCTTTTCTGACCGCCCATTTTAGCATGATTATAGTGGCTGTGGAACAGCACATTTATAGAAGATTTTTTACTCAACCTTGCAACTCTTTGTATGATTTATAAACCTTTTTAGCATGTATTTTTATATCAAACACATTTAGTGCTCTTTCTCTCCCTGCTTCAGAGAGCTTATTCCACAGCTCAGTATCACTTTTCAATTTGTGTATTGCATCAGCCAGTTTCTCAGCATTCTTTTCAGGAACTAGTATCCCACTCTCATCTGTTACGGCTTCGTTGACACCACTAATATTCGAAGCAATAGGTGGAGTTCCGCAAGCCATTACCTCAAACACAACCCTTCCCATACCTTCAGCTCCTTCATGCGATGGCAATATAAGACAATCTGCAGCTTGCATCCATTTCTGTATGTAGCCTTTCTGCCCCAGCCAGTTTACATTTGTAATTTCTCTTTCTTCAAGTTTACTATGCCAGTTTGATTTTTCATTGTCATTCAAAAACTCACCTAATAGTATAAACTCTACTTCTGGCATCAACTTAGCAACATCTATTATTTCATATATGCCTTTACCTATTTTCATCTGTCCTACAAAAAGCACGGTAAACTTGTCCAATTGCATTCCCAATTCTAACTTCAATCCTTTTCTATCACTCACTGGAGAAAACAAGTTGCAATCAACACCATTGTAAATAACTGTTGTCTTCTCTTTGTAATCTTCATTATCAACAAATCGCTTTCTAGCACCTTCTGATATACATATCAATTTATCGTTCAACTTGTAATTCATATTATCTAAATTGTTATGTTTAGTTACCCTAACGTGCCAAACGGATTTTGTTTTAGTCCCCTGAGTAGCAAGCCCACACAAAAATCCATCTCTTTCATAATCAGAATGAATAATATCAATACTATTCTCTTTGCAGATTTTTCTTATTTTTAGAGAATTACTAAAAATCTTAAAAATATTATTGAGTGATAATTTGGTTAACGGTAAAGTAAAATACTCAACTCTCATTGTTTTAAACTTTTCCGTTAGTTCTCCCTCACTAACAGTTAAGCCAAAATTAGTTACTTGCTTTTCATCTAAATTTTCCATCAGAGCAAGCATGCTTTTCTGCCCGCCCATTTTATAATGTGGGAAGTGAGAAACGTGAAGCACCCTTAACTTTTTAGTCATTGTTAAACTTTAGATTTAAAATAATCAATATACTTTTCTGCTATTATCTGCCATGAAAACTCTTTACTGCGTGCTTCTGCATATTTGCCCATTTCTTCTAACTTTTTGGGGTTATTTTTAACTAATTTGATTGCGTCAGCTATACTCTCTGTACTTTCTCCGTCAACCAATATACCCGATTTGTTATTCTCTATTGCATCTTCTGCACCAGTGTTAAATGACCCGACAGCAGGTGTACCACAAGCTGCGGCTTCCAAATAAGTAATTCCAAATCCTTCTACGCTGTCTTTTATATTTCTTGAAGGCATAACAAGTAGGTCAGTCTGATTGAATAATGATTTGACATCTTCATCTGGAATAAACCCATGGAATTTAACTCTGTCTTGAAGAGAATAATGTTTAACAATTGACTTCAAATTGCTTTCGTACTTACCTTTACCACCTATATGAAACACGACATCTGGGATATCCCTTATTGCTTCAATCGTTTTATCATAACCTTTTCTTTTTTCTAATCTACCTATATTAATAATATTGAAATTATCTTTATTAATTGAGTATTTGGTGGCAATCGCATTATCAGCAGATTTTATGCTAAATTTATCTAAATTCACACCATTGTTAATCACATTTATAGGAGTTGTAATGTTATTCTCCTTCATGAATTTCTTAGTAAAGCTACTAACAGCAATTGTCCCATTAGATTTCTTAAAAGTATTTTTTTGCAACACCTTGTTTTTCCACCTATGTTCAACCGCATCGAGTCCATGACAAACGGTAAAATAAGGAAGATTGCTTTTTAAATTGTACAACATAGCAGGAATACCCATTTTCCAATTAGAAGCTAACAATATACTTCTGTCGGTTACTACATCTTTAAGAGCTTTAGTAATGATAATATTTTTCTTTCTTTTCCAACCATCGTGTGGCAATCTTAATACCTCAACACTACTGTGAGAAAATGATTCTTCACTTACATTCTCATAAAACTTAGTTATAACAGTCACTCTATATCCTAAGTTGGAAAAGTTTGTTGCTAACTCAACACACCAAGTCTGAATACCACCAGCTGAAGGTGGAAAGTCTTGTGTTGTGATTATAATGTGATCAAAGGGCATAATGAACTTTTCTTATTTACAATAATTGGGTTATTTTGTATTCGCTAAAGATAGAATTTAATAATATAAAATAGATTTACATAAAATTATGACAGAGTTAATAGAATTAGACAAACAACTTTTCTATTTTATAAACCAAGGTTTGGCAAATCCAATCACCGATTACCTGATGCCGATTATCACATCATTCAAATACTGGCTGCCTTTCTACCTATTTGGTATGTTCTATCTTCTTTTCAAATATAGACTGAAAGGGCTTTATATACTATTAGTGCTTTTGTTTGTTGTTGGTTTGTGCGATTTAGTCAACGCACAGATATTGAAAGAATACTTTGCTCGCGTCAGGCCGTGTCGTGATTTGAGTGGTGTTAACTTGTTGGTCAACTGTGGTAGTGGACTTAGCTTTCCTTCTAACCATGCAGTAAACAACTTTAGTGCGGCAATGGTGCTGAGTCATTTTTTCAAAAGAAAAGTAGGGGTATTCTTCTCTATTGCATTCTTAGTAGCTATATCCAGAGTCTTTGTTGGGGTACACTATGTAGTAGATATTACAGCTGGGGCAATAGTAGGAATGTTAGCTGCACTTACTATTACAACTTTGGTCTCTAAATATAAGTATGATTCAGAAGTAATAGAAAAGGTAAGAATCAGCTAATCAGATTCAATTGCTTATTGGAGAGCTCATATCTGTTATTTGCAATTTTTGCAAACTTAGTGCTGTGAGTAGCCAACAATATCGCAGTACCTGTTTCTTCATTGATTTTGCTAAACATTTCTGCAACAATATCAGAATTCTTTTCATCCAAATTACCTGTTGGTTCATCTGCAATTAAAAGCTTTGGCTCATTTATAATGGCTCTTGCTATTGCCACTCTCTGTTGTTCACCACCAGACATTTTTTTTGGCTTGTGATCAACCCTGTCTTCTAATCCAACGAATTGTAGTAATTCCATTGCTTTTTGTTTAGCAATCTTATCACTTATTCCGGCTATTTTAGCAGGTATCATAACATTTTCGATAGTTGTAAACTCAGGAAGTAAGTGATGGAATTGAAATATAAAACCAAGCTTAGAATTTCTAAAATGATTCAATTCTCTTTGAGAAGCAGAAACTAAATCCAAATTAACATCACCATCACTATAATTTAGCTCACCAGAAGTAGGTTTATCTATTGTTCCAACTATATGCAACAATGTACTTTTTCCACTTCCTGAAGCACCAACTATTGAAGTTATTTCTCCATCAGTAATTGAGTGATTTAGGTTTTCAAATACAACAAGCTCATCACCATTAGGTGATTTGAAGATTTTAGTGATATTATCAATTTTATAATTCATCATATAACATAAAAAAGGCGTCCAAAATAGAACGCCTTATAGTATTTTCTAAATGAGTGACAAGTTACTAGCTTTTGCTATCTTCTTTGTCTTCTTCATCATCGCCTTTAACTTTATCAGCTACGTCTTCTGCAGCGTCCTTAGCATCTTCAGTAACTTCTTCAGCTTTCTCTTTAGCTTCTTCCACTACTTCTTCGGCTTTTTCTTTTACTTCTTCTACTTTCTCTTCCACAGCTTCTGCAACTTCTTCAGCTTTGTCTTCTGCTTTCTCAGCAACTTCTTCAACTGTTTCTTTAGCTTCTGCTACTTTTTCCTCAACAACTTCAGCAACTTCTTCAGCTTTAGCTTCAACTTTGTCAGCAACTTCGCTCGCTTTTTCTTTCACAGAATCAACAGCAGAAGTACTTTCAGTAATAGTAGATTTAGATTTATTAGTTCTAGTTTTAGCAAAAGAGCTATCTTGATCACCAGACCAATCAACTAATTCGATTAACGCAACCTCAGCAGAATCACCTCTTCTAGTTCCAAGCTTAACAATACGAGTATAACCACCAGTACGACCAGCTACAACAGGAGCAATAGAGTCAAATAATTCTTGAAGTATATCTTTTCTTTTCAATTCACGAGCAACAATACGGCGTGTGTGGATGTCAATATTTTGACCAGCATCCAATTTGCCATTTTGTTCATTATCAAGAGCGTGAACTGCTTTAGTAACTAATTTTTCTACGTAAGGTCTTAAAGCTTTAGCTTTAGCCGTAGTAGTTTTTATTCTTTTGTGCTCAATTAGATTGCTTGCCAAACTTTGCAAAGTCGCTTTTCTATGACTAGCCGTTCTATTGAGTTTTTTTCCTGATTTTAAATGTCTCATTTTCGTACTTTATTTTTAGCAGTTTATTAATTATTAATTAACATAGATTTTGGTTCATCTTTCAAGTATTGCTCTACGTTCATTCCAAAATCAAGACCTTGGTTAGCTACTAAGTCTTTCAACTCAGTGAGTGATTTCTTACCAAAGTTTCTGAATTTCAACAACTCAGACTCTTTCAACGATACTAAGTCAGCTAATCTGCCAATGTCAGCACGTTTCAGACAGTTGTGAGCTCTAACAGAAAGTTCTAATTCATCAACTGGAGTTTCTAATATTTTCTTAATTCTTTTCTTCTCAGCTGCTTTTTCTTCTTCTTCTGCTGATCTACCAGTAAGTGAATCAGTTTCGTAAGCATCAAAGTTGATAAAGAATTTAATGTGATCACTTAGTACTTTAGAAGCTAAGTGCAAAGATTCTTGAGCAGTGATTGTACCATCTGTTTTTACGTCTAATACTAATCTTTCATAATCCGTTCTCTGACCTACTCTATAAGGTTCTACGTTAAAAATAACGTTTCTCACAGGAGTATAAACAGAGTCAATTGGAAGCATACCCACAGGGAAATCAACTATCTTTTGATCTTCAGAAGGAACGTATCCTTTACCACGACCAATTTTTAATTCTACATCAAATTCAGCATCATCTGCCAAAGTAGCAATATGTAAATCAGAATTTATAACTTCTATTTCATCTGAAGCATCTTGTATATCTTTTGCAGTCCACTCACCACTTCCCTTCAAAGAAAAGTTTAAAGTAACTGGCTTTTTATCAATATTTTTTATTCTAACCTGCTTCAGGTTTAGTATAATTTCAGAAACGTCTTCTATAACTCCGTCAATAGTCTGGAATTCGTGAAGTACGTCAGTGATTTTTATACCAGTAATAGCTGAGCCCGGAATAGAAGACAATAATATTCTTCTCAAAGAATTACCAATAGTTACACCATAACCTTGTTCTAAAGGTTGCATGATGAACTGGCTATGGAAATCAGTTGAATTTTCTTCAATTATTACCCTTTCAGGCATTTGCATTTGGATATTCATAATATTTAATTTTTTTTATTTTGAGTAGAAAATTCGAATTATACTCTACGTCTCTTTGGTGGCCTACAACCATTGTGAGGTATAGGTGTTTTATCAATGATAGAGTGTATTTCTAACCCAGCGTTCGAAAGTGCTCTTACAGCAGCTTCTCTACCAGAACCAGGTCCCTTTACTACAACGTCAACTTTTCTTAATCCCATATCAAAAGCTTCTTTACCAGCTTGTTCTGCTGATACTTGAGCTGCGTAAGGAGTATTCTTCTTTGAACCTTTAAATCCATTTTTACCAGATGATGACCAAGTAAGAGTATTACCATAAGTATCAGTTAATGTAACAACTACGTTGTTGAATGATGCTTTGATAAACGCTTTACCGTGGACGTCTGATACAACTTTCTTTTTTTGTCTTTTCTTAGCCAAGGTTAATACCTACTTATTATTTAGTTACTTTTTTCTTATTTGCAATAGTCTTTCTTCTACCCTTACGAGTACGCGCATTAGTTTTAGTTCTTTGTCCACGAGCAGGTAATCCCCTACGGTGACGAAGACCTCTGTAACAACCAATGTCCATAAGACGCTTGATGTTCATCTGAGTTTGTGATCTTAGTGAACCTTCTACTCTGTAGTTATCAATAACATCACGCAAAGTAGCGATTTCTGTGTCGCTCCAATCAGCAATTTTCTTATTCTCATCTATCCCAGCCTCAGACAAAATATCTTTTGAAACTTTCTTACCAACGCCATAAAGATAAGTTAAGCCGATGACGCCTCTTTTGTTCTTTGGTAAATCTACACCTGCTATACGAGCCATAATTTCTCCTTAACCTTGTCTTTGTTTAAAACGTGGATTTTTCTTGTTTATAATATAAACTCTGCCCTTTCTTTTGACGATTTTATCGTCAGGATTTCTTTTCTTAACAGAAGCTTGTACTTTCATTTTAAAACCTTATATTATTTATATCTATATACTATTCGACCTTTTGACAAGTCGTATGGTGACATTTCTACTCTGACCTTGTCACCTTGCAATATCTTAATGAAGTGCATTCTCATCTTTCCAGAGATATGTGCTAACACTTCGTGTCCATTTTCAAATTTTACTTTGAACTGTGTGTTTGGTAAAGTTTCCTCTACTACACCGTCTAATTCTATTAACTTTTGTTTTGCCATAATATAATCTTTGTTGTTTTTTAGTACCGTAATTTAACGTCTATTCTGTATTCAGATTGCATAGACTAATAATTAATACTAAATACCACCTACTCCGGCTCTTCCTTTCATTTTTCCAGTTTTCATAAATCCATCGTAATGTCTCATCATCAGATGTGATTCAATCTGTTGCAATGTATCCAAACCTACACCAACGATGATTATCAAACTTGTTCCACCAAAGAATGAAGCGAACAAAGATGTAATACCGAATAAATTCTGTACGAAAGTTGGTAAGATAGCTATGAGAGCTAAGAAAATTGAACCTGGTAAAGTTATTCTTGTTAATATTCTTTCAATGTATTCTGCAGTTGGCTGCCCTGGTCTAATACCCGGAACAAAACCACCTTGTCTTTTCATATTATCAGCAATATCTTTTGGATTAAAAATAATTGCCGTATAGAAGAATGTAAAGAATACTACCATAGTACCATAGACAAAAGCGTAACCGAACGAAGCTGGATTAAACCAAGCTGCAAAACTTTGCATAGCTGGCGACGTTGGGAAAAACTGTGCTATAGTATTAGGAATAAACATCAAAGACTGTGCAAAGATTATAGGCATTACCCCAGCAGTATTAACCCTAAGCGGGATAAACTGAGTTGTTCCACCAAATACTCGCTTTCCAACTTGTCTTTTTGCATATTGAACTGGTATTCTTCTTGCACCCTGAGTAATCAAAACTATAGAAGCGATGATTGCAAACAAGAATGCAAATATGATAATTTCAAAGATCCAATTACGTGCACCAGTAGCAACTAACTCATACTCTTGCATAAGTGCAGCTGGTAGTGCAGCAATAATACCGATAAAGATAATCAACGATATACCGTTACCAATACCACGTTCTGTAATTTGTTCACCTAACCACATTAGGAATATTGTCCCAGCGGTTAGTATAATAATTGTAGATAGGAAGAATAACACACCTGGGTCAGCTACGACATTGGCACCAGTTGGTCCAGTTGTATTAACCAACTTAACAGCTACACCAATTGATTGCAAACCAGCTATAAACACTGTAGCAAACCTAGTCCATTGGTTGATCTTACGTCTTCCTTCTTCACCTTCTTTTTGCATTTTTTGTATTTGTGGAAATACTACACCAGCCAATTGGAAAATAATTGATGATGTGATATAAGGCATAATACCTAACGCAAATATTGCAGCGTTAGAAAATGCTCCACCTACAAACAAGTCAAAGAAGCCAAACAAATCGTTTGCTCCACCTTGACCCATAGTCGATTTTAAAACAGCAACATCCACACCTGGAACAGTGATGAATGCACCTACTCTAACAACTAATAATATTACCAAAGTGAAGAATATTCTATTCCTAAGCTCTTCAATTTTGAAAATATTACTAAACGTTTCGCCGAATTTAGCCATTAAGCGTTACCGCCCCCCCGGCGTTTTCTATCTTTTCTTTTGCCGTAGAGCTAAACTTGTCAGCTGTAATAGTAGCCGATGAAGTAATTTCGCCTTCGCCTAATATTTTTAAAGGCATTGACTTTTTGTTTAATACGCCAATTGCTAACAATGACTCTTTGTCAATTTTCTTAGCATCCAATTTGTTATCATCTATCAACTGTTGTATCTGTGCTAAATTAACAACAGAATACTTTACAGAAAATTTATTGTGAAAACCAAACTTAGGTAGTCTTCTGTGGATTGGCATTTGCCCACCCTCGAATCCTATCTTAATAGTTGCACCTGATCTAGATTTCTGACCTTTGTGTCCTTTTCCAGAAGTGCCACCATAACCTGATCCTTCACCTCTTCCTACTCTTTTCTTACTGTGAGTAGAGCCTTTCGGCTTAACTAAATTTCCAATGTGTTTCATATTAAAACCGGTAATATTTTTTATTCGCTTATTTTTTCTGTTACTACTAAATGCTTTACAGTATTTATCATACCCTTAGTTTGCTCATTATCTGGCAAAATATTAGAGTAATTTGGTTTACCTAAACCCAATGCAATAATCGTTTTCTTGTGCTTGCCTTTGGTTTGGATAATACTTTTAACTTGTGTTACTTTTATTTTTGACATTTTTCTTTTCCTTTAGGAATTAACCGAAGATTACTTTTTCAACTGATACGCCTCTTCTTGCAGCAACTGAATTTACATCTTCTACTCTTTGCAATCCGTTCAATGCAGCTTTGATAGCATTGTGAGGATTAGAAGAACCTAAATTCTTAGTTAATACATTCTGTACGCCTGCTAACTCGAGTACTGCTCTTATACCACCAGAAGCGATAACACCTGTACCTGGAGTAGCCGGTTTGATTAATACTTTACCAGCACCATACTTACCAGTTACTTCGTGCGATAATGTACCACCTTGTATAGTTACGTGTATCAAACTTTTCTTAGCTACGTCAGTTGCTTTTGTGATAGCATCAACTACCTCACCAGCTTTACCTAATCCGTAACCTACGTGACCATTACCGTCACCAACTACCACTAATGCAGAGAAGTTGAATCTACGACCACCTTTTACTACCTTAGCTGTTCTACCAACGTAAACTAATTTATCGTTTAAGTCTAATTCTGAAGCTTTAATTTTGCTCACTGTTAATTACTCCTTTGAGTGCTCTTATTAAAATTTGAGTCCACCTTCTCTTGCAGAATCAGCTAACGCTTTAACTCTACCGGTGTAAATATTACCATTCCTATCGAAACATACCTTGTCTATCTTAGCAGCTATTGCTCTTTCAGCAATAACTTTACCTACTACTTTGCTCATTTCCATCTTAGTCATGTCATCTTTCAGTTGACTTTTGACATCTGAGTCAATAGTAGAAGCTGAAACCAAAGTTTTAGCAGAAACATCATCAATCACTTGCACAAACATATTAGTTGTACTCTTGAATACTGACATTCTTGGAATCTCAGCTGTTCCTCTAATCTTAGACTTGATACTTCTCTTTCGTCTATCTTTTCTTTTATACTTTAAACTTTTTGTATTCATAACTACTCTAATAAATATTATGCATTATTTAGATGCAGATTTACCTGCTTTTCTTCTAATAACTTCATCGCTATATCTAACTCCCTTGCCTTTGTAAGGCTCAGGTGGTCTAAGTTTACGTAACTTTGAAGTAACTTCACCAACTAATTGCTTGTCCGAACCAGAAACTTCAACCGAAGTTTGATTTGGTGTAGCAAATGTTATACCTTCTGGAGGTATAATCAATATTGGATGAGAATAACCTAAGTTCAATACTAACCTATCCCCTTTCAACTCAGCTCTAAATCCAACACCTTCAATTATTAGTGTTTTCTTAAAACCATTATTAACACCTTCTACTGCATTAGAGATTAATGATCTGATCATACCGTGTTTTGATTTTACGGGTTTAGTCTCATTAGCTCTGCTTACAGTTAATTCGTTGTCTTTTAGTTCAACTGAAATACCTTCTGGTAAGTTTACAGCTCTTTCGCCCAAAGGACCTTTAGCTGAAACTAAGCCATCTTTTTCAGATATTGTTACCTTTTCAGGAATTTCAATTATTTGATTACCAATTCTAGACACTTGCATTTCTCCGATTATATTACCATACGGTACAAATTACTTCGCCACCGACATTATGCTTTCTTGCTTCTTTGTCTGTCAATACACCTCTAGAAGTAGAGATTATTGCCATACCTAACCCATTCTTTACTCTTGGCAACTGGTCAGAAGGAACATATATTCTTCTTCCCGGCTTGCTTACACGAGTGATCTGGTTGAAAGCAGGTTTTTTCTTAAAATATCTTAATTCTACTTTGATTTCTCCTTGTACTCCGCTATCAACTTCTTCAAAGCCTTCTACAAAGCCTTGTTCTACTAATATTTTTGATAACGCAACTTTCATGTTAGAACGTGGGATGTTCACAAATCTGTGACCCGCATTACCACCGTTTCTAATTCTTGTTAAGAAATCTGCTATTTGATCTGTTACTGCCATAGTTTTTTAACCTAGAAATTACCAACTTGCTTTTTTAATACCGGGCAATTTGCCCTCTAACGCTAACTGTCTGAATACGTGTCTCGTAAGTCCGTATTTGCGATAGACTGCTCTGCTTCTTCCCGTTACAGAACATCTGTTTACTACTCTTGTAGGAGAGGAGTTTCTTGGAAGTTTTTGCAAACCTTCATAATCTCCAGCTTCTTTTAACTCTTTTCTCTTGTCTTCGTACTTAGCTACAAGTTTCTTTCTTTTTTCGTTTCTAGCTATTACACTTTTCCTAGCCATTTAAAAGCACCTGTTTATTGATTTTTCTTTTTGAAAGGGAAACCAAACTCAGTAAGAAGAGCGTGAGCTTCTTCATCAGTCTTAGCAGTAGTAACGAAAGTTACGTCCATACCTGTAATCCTGTTTACTTTGTCAACATCGATTTCCGGAAATATAATTTGCTCTTTTATCCCTAAAGTATAGTTACCTCTACCATCAAAACTCTTGTCCGGGAAACCTCTAAAGTCTCTGATACGTGGAGCTGTGATATTGATAAATCTGTCTAAGAACTCAAACATTCTAATTCTTCTAAGAGTAACTGAACAACCAATCGGTGTTCCTTCTCTTAACTTAAAGTTTGAAATTGCAATCTTTGCTTTTCTAATTACAGGTCTTTGACCAGTAATTAGTTCCATTTCATTAATTGCAGCTTGTAACAACTTAGGATCTTGAGTTGAACGACCAACACCCATATTCAAACTAATTTTCTTTAACTTCGGCACTTCCATCGTAGATTTATAGTTAAATCTCTTCTGCATTGCCGGTATTACATTCTCTTTATAATGGACTTGGAGTTGTGCTACTGGAACTTCTTCGTTCCTTTCAGCCTCTTCAAATCTTTGTCCTTCAAATGCGAATATGTCTCTTTTCGATACCGCTTTTGCCATGACTTATTCTATCCCGTAATTTACTTTATTTTCTTTATATCTTTTTGACATTAGAGTAGTGAATAGGAGCACTAATTGTGTTTCTACCACCAGCTTGATTCTGTTGGCTTGGCTTTTCGTGTTTAATCTTTTGATTAACACCCTCTACCAATAACTTCATCTTAGAAGGATAAACATCCAATACTCGTCCTTCCTTTCCTTTGTCAACACCGGTTATAACTTTTACGTTATCACCTTTTTTTATACTAAGTTTCATTTTATAAACTCTTATATATTTCTATTTATAGTACTTCGGGAGCCAAAGAAACAATCTTCATATACTGTTTCTCTCTCAGTTCTCTAGCAACTGGTCCGAATATACGCGTACCCTTTGGGTCGCCTTTTTGATTAATAATAACAGCGGCATTATCATCAAATCTGATGTAAGAACCATCGTCTCTTCTTTGTTCTTTAGCAGTTCTAACTACAACAGCTTTAACTACTTCACCTTTCTTAACGCCACCATTTGGTATAGCTGACTTTACTGAGGCAACAATCAGATCGCCAATGCGAGCATATTTTTTGCCGTGTCCACCCAATACTCTAATACATCTAATTCTCTTAGCACCAGAGTTATCGGCAACAGCTAAGTTCGTTTCTTCTTGTATCATTTCAGTTTCCTATAAATTTACTTAGCTTTATCTACTATATTAATAAGGTTCCATCTCTTAGACTTGCTAAGTGGTCTTATCTCAATTACTCTTACAGTATCGCCTTCACCACATTCGTTATTCTCATCGTGTGCAGTTATCTTTTTCGATACTTTGTAATATTTCTTATAAAGAGGGTGAGCTACTTGTCTTTCCGTCTTTACAGTAATAGTCTTATTTGCTTTATTCGATACAACAACACCAGTTAATATTTTCTTACGTGAAGTTGTTTCTTGTTTAGTTTCTTTTTTTTGCTCTGCCATAACTTATCCTTACTTAGAACTTCTCTCTTGTAAAATTGTTTTCATTTTAGCGATATCACGTCTCAAGATTCTAAGATATGTAGTATCTTGCAGTTGCTTTAAAGCGTGTTGGAACTTCTGTTTTGCTAAAGTCTCTTGTGACTCTTCTACCAAGTTAATCAAATCTTGGTCCGTCAATTCTCTTAAATCTTTTGCTGATCTTGGTTTCATTACTCTTAACCCCTTAGGTCAACTCGTGACACAAATTTTGTTTTTACTGGTAATTTGTGAGATGCTAATCTCATCGCTTCTTTAGCTCTATCTTCACTTACACCATCAATTTCAAACAAGATACGACCTGGTTTTACTACAGCTTCCCAACCTTCAGGAGAACCTTTACCCTTACCCATTCTTGTCTCTGCGGGCTTTTTAGTAAATGGCTTGTCAGGAAATATTCTAATCCAAACTTTACCATCTCTTCGTAAGTATCTGTTTATCGCAATACGAGCAGATTCAATTTGTCTGTTAGTTATCGATACTGGTGCTAAAGCTTTTAAGCCATAAGAACCAAATGTTACTAATGAACCTCTAAAGGCCTTACCCTTTCTTCTACCCCTGTGCGTCTTTCTATGTTTTACTCTTTTAGGACTTAACATTTTATTGTTCCAATTTTATATTTATACCGCGACCACATCGCCTTTACAAATCCAAACTTTTACACCAATAGTACCGTAGATTGTGAATGCAGTTGCAGTTCCGTAATCTATCTCTGCTCTTAACGTATGCAAAGGAGTACGACCCTCTTTGTACTGCTCAGTACGTGCCATCTCAGCACCACCCAATCTACCAGAAGCCATTACTTTTATACCCTCTGCTCCCATACGAGTAGCAGCCGATACAGCTTGTTTCAAAGCTCTTCTGAAAGAAATTCTTCCTTCCAATTGTTGAGCTATGTTTTCAGCAACTAATAACGCATCTAACTCTGGACGTTTGATTTCATTAATCATTAGCTTAACACTCTTTTGAGTTACAGCTTTCAATTCTTCTTCCAATTGAGTTATATCTCTACCAGAACGGCCGATTATAACACCTGGTCTTGAAGTATTGATTGTTACTCTAAGTTGTTTAGCAGTTCTTTCTACTATAATTCTTGATATTCCCGCATTCTTCTTTCTGTTGCGAATGTAATTTCTTACTTGAATATCTTCTAGAATCTTTTCAGCCATGTTCTTTTCGTCGAACCAATTAGCGTCCCAGCTTCTATTTATACCTAGTCTAATACCTATAGGATTCGTTTTTTGTCCCAAGACTACCCCTCTGAATCGATTTTTTCAGTTTCTAAATTCTGTTTATTATGATCTAGAGTTTGTAACTCTATAGTAAGATGATTAGATCTTTTTCTTATTCTAAAAGCTCTACCCATAGGTGCAGGACGTATTCTTTTCATCGTTGGACCCTGGTTAGAAAATATAGCGCTGATAATAACTTCATTATTATCGTAGCTCATTCCTTCTTCTGTAGCTTTATTGTTCAAATTTGATATAGCAGAACGTAATACATCTTTAGTCACTGTTGCAGCCAAATTAGGAGTACTGCTAAGTATATTCAATGCTTCTTCAGCTGATTTTCCACGTATCAAATCTATTACCAAACGCATTTTACGTGGTGATGATTTGATATATTTTTTAAGTGCTCTTGCTTGCATTTTATCTATTTACCTAATTAATTGCTTTCTTATTTCTTTCTGTGACCTGAGTGGCCTCTGTAGTTCCTAGTTGGAGAAAACTCACCAAACTTATGACCTACCATATTTTCCGTTACATACACAGGGATAAAACTTTTACCGTTGTGTACTGCTACTGTATGCCCTACGAAATCTGGAGTAATTGTAGAAGATCGTGACCAAGTCTTGATTACTGTCTTCTTATTTGATTCAATTACTTTATCAATTTTCTTTTGAAGCTTGTAATATACGTATATACCTTTTTTTAGAGATCTAGACATACTCTATTTACCCTGCTTTTTGTTTTTACGTCTTCTAATAATCAACTTATTACTCTTATTTTTAAGTTTTCTAGTCTTAGCACCCTTAGCATTCTTACCCCAAGGTGATCTTGGATGTAATCTACCACCACCAGACTTAGAGCGACCTTCACCACCACCCATAGGGTGATCTACCGGGTTCATCGCCATACCTCTAGTTTGTGGCTTCTTGCCTAACCATCTGTTACGGCCTGCCTTACCTAGAACTATATTCTCATGCTCTATGTTACTAACTCTTCCAAGTGTAGCGTAACAAGTTTTCAATACCATTCTTATCTCACCAGAAGGTAATTTTAATTGTGCATATTTTTTGTCAAATCCAACAACTTGTGCTGACTGACCTGCACTTCTTACCATCTGACCACCCTTACCTGGCTTCATTTCTACATTGTGAACAGAAAAACCAGTTGGGATGTTTTCTAATGGTAAAGCATTACCATCATTAAGTTCCGCTTTTGGTCCTTGCTCCAATACATCGCCAGCAGTAATGCCGTGAGGACAAAGTATATATCTTTTTTCACCATCTTTGTAAGAAACCAAAGCTATGAAAGCTGATCTGTTTGGATCGTATTCAACAGTCTCAACTGTCGCCTTATCACCAAATCTGTTTCTTTTCCAATCGATGACTCTATATCTTCTCTTGTTACCACCACCTCTGTGACGTGATGTAATCTTACCTGTGTTATTACGTCCACCACTCTTCTTGATTGGCTTTAGCAACGGCTTATACGGTTTGTCAGTAGTCAATTCTTCGTACTTATTTACCGAATAATTTCTCGTTCCTGGAGTAATTGGTTTTAATTTTCTAATACCCATAGTAATTATCTTTTATTTATTCTTGAGCGCCAGATACTAATTCAATTTCATGGCCTTCTGCCAATGTTACATAAGCTTTTTTGTATGATCTAGTTTTACCAGTTTGCATACCTTGCTTTGTATATCTTCTTTTTACTTTACCTTTTACATTCAAAGTTCTTACGTTTCTTACAACGACTTCAAACATATCTTCGACTGCCTTTTTTATCTGAGGTTTAGTAGATTTAACATCTACTTCGAACACATATTGGCCTTGTTCGGCTAATGTCATTCCTTTCTCAGTAATTATTGGTCTTTTTAATACTATAGCCATGTTATTATCTTAGTTTAGTATTTGTTCAATTTTTTCGATAGAACCCTTGAAGAACAATATTTTCTTATGAGATAGAATATCATAAGTAGATACTTGTTCAGCGGGCTTTACATTCAATTTATTAATATTTCTAGCAGATCTGTATAAGAATTCGTTGTGTTCGGGAATTACGAACAATATTGAATTGTCATTAAGTTGCAAGTTATTAATAACCGATGCTATTTCTTTAGTTTTGTAATCAGATAAGTTAAAATCTTCCACTATAGCCAAGTTGTTTTCTGCAAACCTTGAAGATAGAGCCGACTTACGTGCTAATCTGTTAACTTTCTTGTTCATTTTCTTATGGAACAATTGTGGCTTTGGTCCGTGAATAGTTCCACCACCAACCCATATAGGTGAGCGAGTTGAACCAGCACGAGCAGTACCACGTCCTTTTTGTTTCCATGGTTTACGGCCACCACCTCTAACTTCCGAACGAACTTTCGTCTTTCTAGTTCCTTGTCTTTTGTTAGCTAAGTGAAACACAACAGCCGAGTGCATTGCTGCTTCATTTGGCTCTACACCAAATATATCAGCATTAAGCTCTACTGTTCCTGCTTTCTGTCCGTCTTTATTGTAAACTTCTGCTTGCATTTTTCTAATGCCTATTTATAAATTTCTAAATAAGAGTTTCGTGTACCAGGTACACAACCTTTAACTAGGATAATATTCTTATCCGGGAATACTTCAACTACTTCCATATTCGCTATAGTTACTGTATCTCCACCCATTCTTCCAGCCATTTTCAAACCTTTCATAACACGAGATGGATCAGATGATTGTCCAATAGAACCAGGGTGTCTTTGTCTGTTTTTCTGACCGTGAGTGGCCATCCCAACACCTTTAAAGTTGTAACGCTTCATAACACCTTGGAATCCTTTCCCTTTCGAAGTACCCTTAACCTTAAGTTTATCGCCTACTTCAAATTGCTCAACTGTCAAAGCTTCACCGACTTTCGTCTCTTCTGTGTAGTCTCTAACTTCTTTAAGAACATAAGCTGGTTTTACACCTGCTTTTTGGAAATGACCCTTTTGAGCCTTATTAACATTCTTATCTGATTTCGCGTCAAAAGTTATCTGTATAGCATTATAACCATCTGTTTCGTCCGTCTTCACTTGACTAACGTAGCAAGGTCCAGCTTCTATTACTGTACACGGTACGTGTGTGCCGTCTTCAGTAAAGTAACTTGTCATACCTTTTTTCTTGCCAATGATAGCTGCTTCCATTTTCTAACCTTTTTATACCTTTACTTCTACATCTACGCCAGCAGGTAACTCGATTTTCATCAGAGCATCTACCGTTTTTTGCGAAGAACTAAATATGTCAATTAATCTTTTGTGGACTCTAGTTTCAAATTGCTCACGTGACTTTTTGTTAACGTGTGGCGATCTGTTTACCGTGTAAATTGTTTTGTGAGTGGGTAGTGGTATCGGACCCGATACCACTGCGCCAGTCTGCTTTACAGTTTTTACGATTCTATCACTAGATTTGTCAATCAAATTGTGATCGTATGACTTTAACTTTATTCTTATTTTTTGTGTTGACACTTTATAAACCTATAGTTTGTGCGAGTACAATTACTCAACAATTTTAGTTACAACGCCTGCACCTACAGTTCTACCACCCTCACGGATCGCAAATCTTAAACCTTCTTCCATTGCTATTGGTGCAATTAACTCGATACTAATTTGATCTAAGTTATCACCAGGCATTACCATCTCTGTTCCTTCAGGTAAAGTCAATGAACCAGTTACGTCAGTAGTTCTGAAATAAAATTGTGGTCTGTAACCAGAGAAGAATGGAGTGTGACGTCCGCCTTCTTCTTTCTTAAGTACATAAACTTGAGCACTAAATTTGTGGTGAGGAGTTATTGTACCAGGCTTACTGATTACCATTCCTCTTTCTAATTCTTCTTTTTCAACACCACGTAGTAACAATCCTACGTTATCACCAGCTTGACCTTGATCCAATAATTTACGGAACATTTCAACGCCAGTACAAGTTGTTTTCTTTTTAAGACCGAAACCAATGATTTCTACTTCTTCGTTTACGTTTACAATCCCTCTTTCAATTCTACCAGTACCTACAGTACCACGACCAGTGATAGAAAATACGTCCTCTACTGGCATCAAGAATGGCTTGTCAGTGTCTCTTTCTGGAGTTGGAATGTACTCATCAACTGCATCCATTAACTCATAGATAGATTTGAATCTTTCATCATCAGGAGTAGTTGACTCATCAGTACCAGCTGTTAAAGCTTGTAGTGCAGAACCTTTGATAATTGGAATATCATCACCTGGGAAATCGTAAGAAGATAATAATTCTCTAACTTCCATTTCTACTAATTCAGCTAATTCTTCGTCAGCAATGTCTATCTTGTTCATAAATACAACAATCTTAGGAACACCTACTTGACGTGCTAATAGAATATGCTCTCTTGTTTGAGGCATAGGACCATCTGTAGCAGCTACTACTAATATTGCACCATCCATTTGGGCAGCACCAGTAATCATATTTTTTACGTAATCCGCGTGACCAGGACAGTCAACGTGTGCATAGTGTCTTCCTTCAGTCTCATATTCAACGTGAGAAGATGCGATAGTTATACCACGCTCTTTTTCTTCTGGTGCGTTATCGATCTGATCGAAACTTCTACTTTCACCATAACCTTTCTTAAACAATGATACAGTTATTGCTGCTGTCAAAGTTGTTTTCCCGTGATCTACGTGACCAATAGTACCTACGTTAACATGGGGCTTACTACGGTCGAATTTTTCTTTAGCCATTTTTAGCTCCTAATTCTAATAATTATTAATTTACTTTCTATTTATTGTTTCTTTCGTAGTGCGAAAAATTCATTATATAATTCGCTCTACCTTGAGAAATCGATCTTAATTTAGTTACATATCCAAACATCTGTGACAAAGGCGCTTGTGCTTTTACCACTTGCAAATCATTTCGCTGCGTTATTCCCTCGATTCTTCCACCTCGAGAATTCAAATCAGCTATAACATCTCCCAAATAATTATCTGGGGTCGTAACTTCTACGAAAAATATTGGTTCTAATTTATATGTACCAGACTGGCGGGCTGCTTCTTTGACAGCTGCGGAAGCTGCCAACTTACTACCTAAATCAGTAGTAACATCGGAGTCAAAGTTTAAATCCAACAAAGTAATTTTTACTTTTGTCATCGGATAACCTTGAGGACCGACTTGAAGAGCTTGCACTGCGCCTAATTCGGCTGCTTTTACATACTCAGCTGGAACTTTCGTTTTCAGCTGATTCTCGAACTCAACAGTTTCGGAGTCATTGTTAGTTTCTATTTTCAGAAGAACTTTTCCGTAATGCTTATTACCGGATATCTCTCTTTCAAATTCTGCTTCATTTTCACAAGTTTGCTTAATAGTTTCCCTGTAAGCTACTTGTGGTTGACCAACTCTGACGGGCAATTTGAACTCCCTTGTCAGACGGTCAACTATTATTTCCAAATGTAATTCACCTACTCCACTTATCACAAGTTGACCACTATCGTCATCAAACTTATACTTAAAAGTCGGATCTTCAATCTGTAATTTTTCTAGAACTTCTACCAATTTATCTTGATCAGATGTTGTTTTAGCTTCCACCGCTTGATTAATAACGGGGTCAGAAAACTCAATCTTTTCATAGATTATTGGATTCTTTGGGTCACACAATGTATCACCAGTCTTGGTGAATCTAAGAGACGGTATTGCAACTATGTCTCCAGCGTGTGCTTCCTTTATTTCATTCCTTTTATTAGAATATATTTGAAGTATTTTTAAGATTTTCTCTTTCTTACCTTCCGTTGGATTCAGAACTGAATCTCCAACTCTAAGGACTCCTGAATAAACTCTAATAAAAGTAACTTTACCTACATAAGGGTCTGAATTAACTTTGAATGCTAATGACGAAAAGCTCTCGTCATCATTTGGCCTTCTGTTAATTCTTTTGTCTTCATCATCAATATCAAATCCATCCATATACTTCACATCCTTCGGAGATGGCAAGTAATCAATAGTTGCATCCAAAAGTGGTTGAACACCAACATTCTTCAATGAACTACCAACATGAACAGGAATTATATTAAGATTCAAAACACCTTTACGAATTCCAGATTTTATTTCTTCTTTAGTCAAATCACCGTTTTCCAAATAGCTTTCTAACAAGTCTTCACTTTGTTCAGCAGCGGCTTCAAGCATATCAGCTCTTAGCTCATCACTTTTAGCTTCTAAGTTTTCAGGAATGTCAATCTGCTCATACTTTGCACCGTAAGACTCAAGGTCATACTTGTATGCTACCATATCAATCAAATCAATCACACCCTCAAACTTGTCCTCAGCACCAATTGGATACTGAACTGGAATAGGATTTGCTTTCAACTTATCTCTCATAGATTGAACTGCAGTATCAAAGTCTGCACCCAATCTGTCCATCTTATTCACATAAGCTATTCTAGGTACATGGTACTCATCTGCTTGTCTCCATACTGTCTCTGTTTGTGGTTCTACACCACCAACACCACAAAATACTGCTATTGCACCATCTAGAACTCTTAGCGAACGCTGAACTTCAGCAGTAAAATCTACGTGACCAGGTGTATCAATTATATTTATCTTACAGTCTTTCCACTCAGTAGGAATAGCAGCAGAAGTAATTGTGATACCTCTTTCCTTTTCCTGATCCATGTAATCCATAAAGGCAGTGCCTTCATCAACTTCACCAATCTTGTGCAGATAGCCAGTGTAAAATAATATACGCTCAGTGGTCGTTGTTTTACCAGCGTCAATGTGAGCCATTATTCCAATATTACGTACATTTTCTATAGGAACAGTTCTTGGCATTTAACTATCTTTTTTTTTTATTTCAAAGAACTTAAATAATTTTCTACCATCTAAAATGAGCAAAAGCTTTGTTCGCTTCAGCCATTCTATGCATGTCTTCTTTTCTCTTAACAGAAGCACCTTCACCCTTAGAAGCAGCGATAATCTCATTAGCTAATTTACTAGCCATCGATTTCTCCCTTCTAGAGTTCGAGAATAATTTAATCCAACGTAGAGCCAAAGCTACCCTTCTTTCTTCCTTTACCTCTTGAGGTACTTGGTAAGTTGCACCACCAACTCTTCTTGATTTAACTTCAAGCATAGGAGCAACATTAGTCAAAGCTTCTCTAAAAACTTCTAGAGGAGACTTCTCAGTTTTTTTACCAACTTCAGCAAATGCTTTGTAAACTAATTTACGAGCTGTAGCTTTCTTACCATCATCCATAATGATATTAATGAATTTTGCAACCATCAAATCATTATATTGTGGATCAGGATTTATTCTTCGTTTTTCTGCTTTATTCTTTCTCATTTCTAATCTTTATTTAGGTTTTTTAGTACCATATTTTGAACGACTTTGCTTTCTTCCTTCTACACCTTGTGTATCAGCAGCACCCCTTACTATGTGATATCTAACACCTGGTAAATCTTTCACCCTTCCGCCTCTAACATAAACAATAGAGTGCTCTTGAAGATTATGACCTTCACCCGGGATATACGCAGACACTTCAAAACCTGATGTCAACCTAACACGCGCTACCTTACGTAGTGCCGAGTTTGGCTTCTTAGGTGTAGTAGTGTAAACTCTAGTACAAACACCCTTTCTTTGTGGGCAATTCACCAAAGCTGCAGATTTACTCTTCTTTACCTGCTTCTTTCTTCCTTTTCTAACTAATTGACTTATAGTAGGCACTAAAATTCTCCATTTAATTTTTCTTGCCGTTCAAAATTATAGACTGCAAAGTTAATAAAACTATTGACAATCCCAAAATATTTTTGAAAAATATTTTAATTTTTTACGACTTTTCTGCTTGTTCTTCTTCGTAAGCTTTGATAATATCCTCTTGAACTGACTTTGGAACTTTTTGATATTTCTCAAATTCCATAGTAAATTCACCTTTACCTTGAGTTGCTGAACGTAGATCAGTTGAGTAACCAAACATTTCTTTCAATGGCACTTCTGCTTCTACTACTACATAACCAGCATCCATAGTAGTTGTAACAATCACACCACGTCTTTGATTGACTTGACCAATTACTACACCTTGAAACTCTTCTGGGCAACTAGTTTCTAATTTCATTATTGGCTCTAAGATTACTGGCTTAGCTTTCTTAATTGACTCTCTTATAGCCGCCTTACCAGCGATTTTAAATGCACCATCCGATGAATCTACTGCGTGAGTAGCTCCATCAGTCAAAGTAGCTTTAATACCTACTACTGGTTGACCAATCAAAACACCTTCTGCTAATTGCTCTTGGAAACCTTTGTCAACTGATGGAATATATTCTCTTGGAATAGCTCCACCAACAATCTTGTTCTCAAACAAATAACTTTCTTCAGCACTTGCTTCCATAGGGATAAATTCACCAGCTATTCTTGCATACTGACCTGAACCACCCGATTGTTTCTTGTGAGTGTAATCGTAAGCAATTGGCTCACTGATTGCTTCTCTATAAGCAACTTTTGGCTCTCCGACTACAATCTCAGTGTTAAATTCTCTCTTGATTCTTTCAATATAAATCTCAAGGTGAAGTTCACCCATACCTTTAATTAAAGTATCACCAGTTTCTTCATCTCTTGAAACTTGGAAAGTCGGATCTTCTTTTGTAAATCTGTTCAATGCTTTAGAAAAGTTAACCTGTCCTGCCTTATCTTTTGGTTTTACTGTTAACTCGATTACTGGGTTAGGTATAAACATTGACTCCATTGAGTACTTCTTAGTTCCATCACCAAATGTATCACCAGATGCACAATCAATACCGAAAGTCGCAACAATGTCTCCAGCGTGTGCTTCTTCAATCTCAACCATATCATTAGAGTGCATTCTTACTAATCTTGGTAACTTAAATTTCTTACCTGTACCATTGTTAAAGATATTCTCACCTTTTATCATCTTACCTTCATATATTCTCATATAAGTAAGTTGACCAAATTGACCATCTTCCAATTTGAATGCTAATGCAACCAATGGCTTTTCAGCATCAATTTCTAATTTAATTTTTTCTTCATCATTATCTAAATCAAGTGCATAGTTATCTACTTCAGTTGGATCTGGCAAGTAATCTAATACTGCATTCAACAAAGTTTGAACACCTTGATTCTTAAGTGCAGTACCAACTAACACTGGAGTAATATCCAATGAAATAGTTGCCTTTCTGATAGCACCTTTAATTTCATCGATAGTTACTTCTTCTTCCATCAAGAATTTTTCAGCAATATTATCATCATAATCTGCAAGAGATTCAATTAACGCAACTCTCTTTTCTTTAGCTCTATCTAATTTTTCAGCTGGTATTTCTTTTTCAACTAAAATTTCACCGTCATCACCTTCGAAATAAATAGCTTTCATTTGAACTAGGTCAATAATACCATTGAATTTGTCTTCCAATTCAATTTCAGTTGTAATCTGTACAGGGTTGTGCTTCAATTTATCTCTTAATTGAGCAGTCACTCTGTCAGGATTAGCACCAGATCTATCACACTTATTGATAAATGCAACACGAGGTACACCATAACGGCGCATCTGTCTATCTACAGTAATAGACTGCGATTGAACACCTGCAACTGAACACAACACCAAAACTGCTCCATCTAATACACGAAGTGCACGCTCTACTTCTACTGTAAAGTCAATGTGACCAGGAGTATCAATCACGTTAATAAAGTGACCTTTCCACTCACAGAACGTTGCTGCTGATTGGATTGTGATACCTTTTTCTCTTTCCAAATCCATGTGATCCATAGTGGCACCTACGCCATCTTTCCCACGAACCTCAGAGATTTTGTGAATTTTTCCTGTGTAAAACAATATACGCTCAGAAACTGTTGTTTTACCAGAATCAATGTGAGCTGCTATACCGATGTTGCGAAGTTTGTCAATAGTGAACATTTTATAAACCTATGAAATTATATTATTTTCTTGTTTCAAAACCCAAAACACACTTTTCTCTATTTGGGATTTTATATAGATAACAAAATTAATAAGAAAATATTTAACGAACAAAAAGTTTTATTCTTTTTTTCAATGCTATTTTAAATAGTATTTATAGTTTATAGTTCAAATACTAACTATCTGTGGACTGGGACAGTCGAATCCGAGTAATGAGGAAGCCAAAATATTAAATTCCTTTGACTCTTTTGTAACGAAAAACTCAACATTTCCTTCAAATTTATTATCACTAAGTTTGTCACGTGATTGTAGTTTAGCCATTGTTTCTTGTGCCGTATGTTCCGAAGGGTCTATTATATTCACATTTGGAGCAAACTCTGTTATCTGCTCTTTCAAGAATTGATAGTGGGTACAACCCAATACCAATACATTCATATCCTCGGAGAGCATAGGTGACATATATTCTCTTATAATCTCTTTCGCTCGTGGGGAGTCCAATTCATTATCTTCAACTAAACTTACAAACTTAGGCCCTGCTTTTTTTACAATCGTTATCTGTTTAGTTATTGCTGATTCTTCTATCTTTCTCTTGAAATCTATATTCCTCAGAGTTGCTTCCGTAGCTATTACGCCTATGGTATGATTGACGGAAGATTCTAACACCAGATTCACTAATGGCTTAACCAAATCAACTAACTGTATGTTGGGGTATTTCTCAGTAAGCTCCTGCTTAGCTGTATTGGACGCAGTGTTGCAAGCTACCACTATCTGCTTCACATTCTTAGAGTTCAAAAAATCAGCACAGCGGAGCGAGTATTCAACTATCTCCTCTTTAGTCTTAGTCCCATAAGGCACATTGAATGTGTCACCCAAATATATATAATTCTCATTAGGCATAAGTTTTAGCAACTGTTTTAGTACAGATGTGCCACCAATTCCTGAGTCAAATACGCCAATAGGTCTAAAGTCCAAGCTTACCTCTCACTCTTGCTAATCTGTGGTATATTCCATTAGGTAATGTCTTTATAATATAAGCTGATAGCTGTGTTTGCCATGGGAACGAGTACACCAATTTATTACTATTTATAGCTGAATGTATCTTTCTTGCAGCTTTTTCAGCAGTCATTATGAATGGCATTTTGTGGCTATTCTGGCGAGTCATATTAGTATCTACAAACCCTGGCTTTATAGTCATAACTCTTACATTATGTTTTTCCATCTCTATTCTGGCAGCTTCTAAGTACACACTCAGTGCCGCTTTGGAACTGCAATAAATACCAGAACCTTCAAATCCACGACTATCTGCCAGTGAACTTACGGCTATAAAATCGCCGCCACTCTTCTTCATAAAATGAGGGAAAAGCAACTTCGCAAAGTTGAGTACACCGAAATAGTTTACATCCATTACTTTCCGAGCAAAGTCCAAGTGAGGGACTTCCAAATCGCTGTTGAGACCTGTACCAGCATTGATTATTGCCATATCAATATGCCCAAACTCGCCTTTGGCTATGTCGAAAGCTGCTTTGCATTGGTTGTAATCTGACACATCGCAGCTTATATAATGAACGTGATTGTTCTCAGTCGATAATTCTGCTTTCAAACTGGCAAGTCGCTCACTATTCCGAGCCATAAGATACACACTGTTGCCCTCTGCAGCTAAGAGTTTACTCAACTCTCTGCCAATTCCTTCCGACGCACCAGTAATTATTATTTTCTTCTTCTCAGCTATTTTGGCACCCTGATTTTGTACTTATCGCGGCCTGGGCTATTTAGCTCTCTTTTAAGAATCCACGGATTAAGAAGCTTTACAGTCTTGTAGTCAGTGCCTTGTTCTTTAGCCCACTTTGCCATATTACTAATACCACTGTTGACAGTTACTTCCTTAGTTTCTGGATCTGAGTAACCCCGCAAGTTTGATACATCGAAGCCATATCGCTCAGGATTTTCCATCATTTCTTTGATAATTAGTATTCTGAAATAATAACGAGAAGTCTCCTCGTTCAAATACAAATCAAAATAATTATCCTTCATCTGAAATTCAACATCGTTAGCAATACCGTACTTACCCCTGTTGTAAGAAGCCATAGCCAATGACCAAGTGCCAAATTTGTTGTAACCCTCAGCTAAGTATTGCAAACCAATCATAGTGCTTTTTTCTGGGTGTCGTCTTTCATCAACGAATTTATCTACTCTAAGCCCCATCTCCTTCGCCGTAGCAGGCATAACTTGCCACAATCCAACTGCCCCAGCACTCGAACGAGACATATAAAGTGCACTTTCTGCAACCGACACATATTTCAAATCACTCGGAAGATTCAACCTTTCGAGATAACTATCATACATTGGGAAATATCTTTGCGAACGCTTTAGATACAAGAGTATCTGCCCAGTTTGTTGCATTAGTAATAAGTACTCACGCTCAGCTCTTTCTCTCAGCTCTGGGTCTGTTAAGTCCACAAGTTCATTGCAAAGATAAAGAGTATCGGGTAAGTTAGTATTAGACACAAAGCTGTTATAATTAATATAACCCGCGTCTATATTATGAGTTGGTCTATCGTCTGATTGAGCAAATAGGAATAAGCTAAGTAGGAAAAATAAGAATATCTTCATGGTCTATAGTTCTATGTAATTGTTGCACCAATCTATTTCGTGTTGTTCATTGGTTGCTATTACTACTAATTTACCATTGTTTTTCAAATTTTCAATCTCTTTTGATAAAGTTTCTATACCAAACTTATCCAAATTGGATGATGGTTCGTCCAAAAAGTAAGCTTGTTGGTTGCCAATTAGGTTAACTATTATTTTTATCCTTTGCTTCATTCCAGAAGAAAAATTCTTAATTGGTACATCCGCTTTGTGGCTCAAATCGAATTTGGACAAGTATTCATCAAACTCAGCTTTGTCTAACTTCTCGCACCTAAGTTTGCAAACCAAATCGAACAATTCGTTAGGAGTGTAGTCCTCGTACAGGTTATAGTAAGGAGCAATATAGCAATACCTTCTCAACTTAGCATCTTGGTTGCTATCGGTGTATTCTATTTTACCCGAAGTCGGTTCAGAAAGCCCTGCAATAATCTTCAGCAAGGTAGATTTACCAGAACCATTTCGTCCCCTTATAGCAGTCGCCGAGCCAGGAATCAGAGTGTTGCTCACCCCTTCTACTACGTTTTCTAAGAAGTCAAAAGTCTTAGTTATATTATCTAATTTAATCTGCATAGCTATTGCACCACAAATTTTCCAAGTTTAACATTACCGACAGAATCAGTTTTATAAATATATACCCCAGGTGACAACCGCTGTACAACATAATCTCTAACCCTTACTACTAACTTATTATTGATTATTCTTGGCAATTCTCTGTATTCAACCTGAAGCTGCATATTAGTAGAATAAATCTCAAAATGCACCTCGTCATTCATATTCGTATTAGTTTCTACCGGCAAGTATAACTCATCGTGAGTGCTTCTTCTGTAAGGATTAGGAAACGCATCGGCGTATTCTCTACCTACGCTTTCTACAAAATTATAACAAAACAAAGAATCAGCACCCGGCTTGTATGACAAATCAATTTTATTAAATTCGTCAACAAATACCCCCTTACCAGCAATAGTAAGCTCTCCGTTTGCTATTGCGTATCTATTGTTTATGCCATTTGTCAAATCTGTATTGACAATAAATGAGACTAAAGTATCAGCATCACCATTGTCCTTATCTACAATTAATTTTTGTGGGCTAAAAGTAAAAGGAATAAGCTGTTCATTAATATTCTGCTCGAATCCATCGAAGTAAGATACAGTGGTCAATTCCAAATTTGGCAAATCTGAGGCGTACCTGAACCCAAATCCATCAATAGTATTATCACCAGTTCGGTACATCCATTCGGTAAACTCGCAAAAACTCTCAGCCAACGGCTGCCCCAGCTTAGTCAGCACATTGTTGAGCGATTCTGTATCATTTTCGCTTTTACCAATCCCATTCCACAAACCCAACATTATTCCATCACCAAATGTTTCATAAGTATATTGGAAGAATATAGACATACCATAGCCCTCGCTCGGATCATTGCTATTAGACAGAGAGATAGTAGTCGGGGATTTGAACCAAACCGAAGCCCAATCAATATAATCTTTTATATCAGGAAAGAACCTGTATTCCATAAAAGTCGCCGTCATTTCGCCCATAACTCTATAATTAGACTGGGTAATTTGGAATTGGATAGCGTGGAAGAACTCGTGGAATAAAGTAATTTTCAAACCATCTATTCCAGTCGTGTTATACTTATTGTCCTCAGCACTGAAATTATTGTCAATCACAATAAAAGACGTATAAACTATTTTATTTTCTGGTGTTATCACTGAGCCCTCTGGTTTAGCACCGCCGTAATACGGGGAATTAGCGAGTTCTTTGATATATATATCATACATAGCTGTACCACCAGCATTCTTATCATAATCGTCAAACTCAAACCCCAAAGTGTCAACTTCGGCATAATAAGCCATATCAATATAATACAGTGCGGAGTCAACGTAATCGGGGATGTTATTGTTGTTATTATCAATTGGCGATACGGCATTGAAGCCAGTTATATCATAATGTACAGCAAACTTACCTGATTTTGAAATTTCAGTAAATTGCATATTTTCTCTTTCGAAAATACCACTTTGTAATTGATTTTCTTTTGAATGATAGGAGTCTAATGTAATATGAAAATCACATTTCTGAGCATTTGATAAGCCATAGCCCATAAGGAATAGCAATATGGTTATCAGTTTGTAAGGCATAGGATACAACTTGGTATAAGGAATACCAGATTAATGATTAACGGAACAGCTCTTTTATCATACCCCAAGTTCTTTTGACAGAGCTGATATTGTGGCTAACAGTTATATCTTTGGAATCTTCCGTAGTGCCGTCTTCATAAATTACTTTAACTTTGTACTTAAGATTAATTTTCTCTTGAACTTTAGGCATTTTTGCATTGTTTTTAATAAATGCTTCTACATCAACGTATTTGTAGGTAGAGTTACTGCCTTTGGCATCTTTTTCAGCTATTTTTGTAAAAACACCATGGTTAGCACGGTACAACTCATAAGAATCTATATTCTGTTCTGTACCCAATATCCATTCAACCATAACATTATCACCTTCTGGTCTCGCGTCTAATCGAGAGAAGTCCAAGCTGGTTGCAAACAACAATGTTGCTGCTAACAAGAAAAATAATGTAATTATTGATTTTTTCATCTGACTAATTTAAACAGAATATTATTAATAATAAAATCTTTTGTTATCTATACTACACTTATATCTACCAATAGTTACATAATCATACGAACTATTTCTTATTTTAATGCAAAAACAGTTCATAATATGAATAAAATAGACACTCAATTTTACAACACTTTAGCATAAGAATTAATTTAGTTCGTAATTTGATACACTTATGAATGGACTATTTGATAAAAACGAAAACAGAAAAATACAAAAGAACACTCCCTTAGCCGAGAGAATACGTCCCACGACTATAGATGAAGTAGTTGGGCAAAAGCACTTGGTTGGCGAAGGTGCACCTTTACGTCAATTTTTTGAGATTGGTGATTTCCCTTCCATTATCTTTTGGGGCCCTCCGGGAGTTGGCAAAACTACATTTGCGAGTTTAATAGCTGATGCTGGAGATTTTGAATATCGCCGTATTTCTGCTATTGAGTCAGGTGTGGCAGAGCTAAGAAAGATAATTGCTTCAGCAAAAAAAGTCCACGACACTGGCAGAAAATACCTCCTTTTCATTGATGAGATTCACAGATTTAATAAATCGCAGCAAGACTCACTACTACACGCCGTAGAAACAGGAGTTCTGACACTGATTGGTGCTACTACCGAAAATCCTTCATTCGAGGTAAATGGCGCATTGCTTAGCCGCTGCAATGTATATAGATTGGAGCAATTAGATGATGATGAGATAAAATCATTAATAAACAATGCGATTGAGAATGATACATTTCTCGCAGAATATGATATTACAATATCAGATTGGGACGTACTAATCAACTTATCTGGTGGCGACGGCAGAACCGCGCTCAATGTATTAGAATCTGCTATTCGCTTTGCAAAGAAAACAGACGACAATAAGGTAGCGCTCAACAGCGATTTGTACGAAAAAGCTCTACTCCGAAGAGTAGTAAAATATGACAAAAAAGGCGAAAACCACTACGACACAATCTCTGCGTTCATAAAGTCGATGCGTGGTTCGGACCCCGATGCTGCCATGGTCTGGCTCGCTAAAATGTTAGAAGCAGGCGAAGACCCAAAATTTATCGCTCGTAGATTAGTTATTTTTGCCAGTGAAGACATTGGCAATGCCGACACAAACGCATTGCGATTAGCCATTTCCGTGTTCGATGCAGTAAATATGATAGGAATGCCAGAAGCAGGAATCAACTTAGCACAAGGAGTTACTTATCTTGCCTCTGCACCTAAATCAAACGCTTCGTACAAAGCGTACAAAGACTCTTTAGATTACATCAGGACATCTGGTGAACTCACAGTGCCACTACATTTGAGAAACGCACCAACAAAGATGATGAAAGCCGAGGGTTTCGGTAAAGATTATAAATACCCCCACGACTTTGGTGGATTCGTAAAGCAAGATTATTTTCCAGAAGGGAAACCCAAGCGATACTTCTATAAACCAACTAATTCTGGGTTAGAAAAAAAGATATTAGATAGACTAAGAAGTTTGTGGGAACGAGACTAAGATGAAGATTAATACATCAGCAACAGGAAAAGACAATTGAAAAAAATACTATACTTATTGATTATTACTATTTTGGTAGCTGCGTTACTTATGATAAGCTATACGAACTCTAAACTAAGCGAATACCCTGCTTTTAGTGATACAGTAACGGTAAATGTTGCAAAAAACAGCAATGTTGACCAGATAGTAGCTAAGTTCAATCAATATGACTTACTCGCTCCCGATTGGCTATTCTCTTATTATATCAAATTTGTGATGAAAAAAGACAGCCGTGGAGTTTACGCTGGTAATTATGACATAACCCCAACCACGAGCAATCAGAAAATAATCGATATGATTCTGACTGGTGGTTATGCTTCTACTACCAAAATAACTATACCAGAAGGGTTGAACAATGATGAAATAGCCGAGATATTCGAAAAAGAGTTAGGAATCGACAAGTTAGAATTTATAAAGCTGACCAAATCTGATAGTCTATTGAAAGCGTGGAATATAAAAGCTGACAATGCGATAGGTTACTTACTTCCAGAAACTTATGATTTCTACGGTGATGAGACCGCAAGCCAAATTATTGACAAACTCTTAAAGCATCATCAGGATGTATGGTCAGCAGAAAGTGAATCGAAATTAAAAAACTCAGGTCTAACAAAGCAAGAACTGTTAACAATAGCATCTATAGTTCAAGCAGAAACACCATTGGATAGCGAGTTAGAGACCGTAGCTGGGCTTTATCTAAACAGAGTAGAAATAGGAATGATGCTACAAGCCGACCCAACTGTCCAGTTTGCAATTGGCAATAAGAAAAGGTTGCTATACAAAGACTTGGAATATGATAGCCCTTACAACACTTATAAATATGCTGGAATACCACCGGGGCCAATTAACAACCCTGGCAAAGCTGCAATATTAGCAACATTGACGCCCGAGAATCATAATTACTTATATATGGTTGCTTATGGTGATGGCTCTGGTGCACATTACTTTGGGAAAACGGTAAGAGAACACAACAACAACGTAGCAAAATACAAAAAAGCCAGAGGAAGATAATCAATATTGATTCTTTCTACTGGCTTCTTTTAATCTTTTTCAAAATTAGATTATCAACCTAACTTCTTCTGTATGTCATTTAATAAATCTAATTGTTCCCAAGGGAACTCATCCCTGCCAAAGTGCCCATAGGCAGCAGTCTTTCGGAAAATTGGCTTAGTCAATTCAAACTTATCAATTATTCCTTTAGGTGTAAGATCAATATTTTTTTCTATCCATTCTGAAATTTTGTATCTATCTATCTGAGATGTTCCGTGAGTATCAACATATATTGACAACGGGTCTTTAACACCAATAGCATAGGCAAGCTGAATAGTACACTCCGTTGCTATACCTGCCGCTACTAAATTTTTGGCAATATAGCGAGAAGCATAAGCCGCTGATCTATCTACTTTAGTCGAATCTTTACCAGAAAATGCGCCACCACCGTGAGGAGCTTTGCCACCATAGGTATCAACAATAATCTTTCTTCCAGTCAGGCCTGTATCGCCGTGTGGCCCACCTATTATAAACTGTCCAGTAGGATTAACAATATATTCAGTATTGTCATCAATCCATTCGCTCGGAATTAATCCTTGCACTACATTTTCTATCACATCTGATTTAATTTGTGCAGTCGTAACACCCGGGTCGTGTTGGGTAGAAACCACAACATTGTGGATTCTTTGGATTTCATGATTATCATTGTATTCCAAAGTTATCTGTGCTTTTGAGTCAGGGCGAAGATAAGTCATCTCCTTCCCTGCCTTGCGTATTTCTGCTAACTTCATCAGTAATTTATGCGAATACATAAGTGCAGCAGGCATAAGCTCCTCTGTCTCATCTACTGCATATCCGAACATAATTCCTTGGTCACCAGCACCCCCAGTATCAACACCCATCGCAATATCGTCCGATTGCTTGTTGAGTACATTGAGTACGCTACAAGATTCCGAATCGAATTTGTAAGCCCCTTTGGTGTAGCCAATATCTCTGATTACCTCGCGGGCTATTTCTGGTATATCAACATAAGCATCGGTAGTTACTTCACCGCCAACCACTATCATACCTGTAGCTGCAAAACATTCGCAAGCTACTCTCGCTTTTGGGTCTTCTTTTAAAATTGAATCTAAAACTGCGTCCGAAACTTGATCGCATATTTTATCTGGGTGGCCTTCTGAAACTGATTCTGATGTAAAATGATAAACGTTCTTATTCATCAAAACTATTAATCCTTATTTGTCTAATTATATAATATTATTGTGGTTTACTGTACTCTTACTTTCTGCCCTACTTGAATTTTTCTCGGGTTCAGTCTGCTGTTCAGTCTCAATATACTTTCTACAGAAACACCGAATTTGGAAGCTACTCTTGCTAAAGTTTCGCCTCTTTTTAGTCTGTAATACTTAGGAGCATTTTTCACAGAGCTACTGTTTGCAGAAGCACTACCTTTAGAATAAGAAGGAGTAGATACTTTCAGAGTAGAACCAGCATAGATAGTATTTCCTCTTATCTTGCTAGTGTTGATTGCTTTTAGCGCTCTTTCACTCATTCCATATCTGGCAGCTATTGTACTAACTGTTTCCCCTCTTCTTACCTTGTGATATTTTACTTGGTCTCTTACTACCTTAGGAGTCTTAACCTTCGCAATAGCAGTACTGTTGTATGTCTTAATTTTTAATATCTGACCTGGATAAATTCGAGTGCCGTCCAATCTGTTCAGCTCTTGCAAATCAGCAATTGAAGTAGCGTAATCGCCAGCGATTCTACCAAGTGATTCACCACGTTGTACATTGTGTCTAACTATAATTGGTTGCGATTTTTTGCTTTCGCTTTCCGGAGCTGGCTCTACTGTTTTTCTTGCTACAACTAACCTTTGTCCAACTTTAAGATTGTTTTCCCATCTGGACAGACCATTCAAATCTCTTAAGTAACCAATACTAATTCCGTAACGTCTGGAAATGCTGTAAAGTGATTCACCTCTTCTAACGCTGTGAGTTATATCACGAGTACCGTCCATTGGGTAATAAGTGCCAGACTTGTCCGAAGCTTTGTTTACTTCTGTGTACTTATCTGCAGAAATAGGAATCTTTAAATCACTACCTCTTTTCAATTTTGATCTCGTACTACCCAGGTTGTTTAACTCAACTAAGTCTTTTTTGTCAACACCATACTTAACAGAAATTTTAGAAAGTGTTTCGTATCTTTCAACTGTGTGAGTTACCCATGGTTGTTTTTCTTCGTCTTTCAACTTGCTAAAATTATCAGCGAACTCTTCGAACCCGCCTTTGGGAATTTTTAACTCATAAGAACCCATATCTGGAGGAGTACACCCTTTGATTAGCTCAGGGTTCAAATCTCTTAATTCTTCTTCTGTAATATTAGCACATTTTGCCAATACGTCTAAATTAACTGGCTCACCAATAGTATAAGTATCATATCTAAATGGCTCTTGCAGTTCCAAATCATCTACATTAAAACCATATCCCTCGGGGTTCATCGCTATTTTGGCAGTAGCAATGTACAACGGAACATAGTGGCGGGTTTCTTTAGGTAATCTACTTCTTAGTTCCCAAAAGTTTGGATTAGTTTTGCCCGATCTTCTTATCGCTCTTCTCACTCTACCTTGACCACAGTTATAAGCAGCCATTGCTAAGTGCCAGTCACCAAATTCTGAATACAATTGCTTTAAGTATTTCATTGCAGCTCTTGTCGATTTTTCAGGGTCACGTCTTTCATCTATCCAATATGATTCACCATCATTTAGACCAAAATCTTTACCTGTAGCTCTCATAAATTGCCACAAACCAACTGCTTTTGCTCTAGATAGTGCGTTGGGCTTTAGTGCACTTTCTATCATAGAAAGATAAACTATTTCCTCTGGCATATTTTCTTCTTCAGCTATTTGCTTCATCATTTTGAACCATTTGCCAGAGCGTTCTAACCATTTTGAAAAGAATTTCTTTGCTTTAGTTTGAGTCAGCCATGATAAATTTTTCTGGACATATTTATTTTCATCCATAGGAATCAATAACGAGTCGGGCCCTAAGAATGGGAAACCATCATCTTCAATTATAGTTTCAGATTTTGGTAAGTCCATAAGTTCAGCACCTGTGATAGCTTGATTGCTTTCCAAATCTTCAATCATTCTGTCACGGATAATGAATAGTGGTGCATCGGCGTCTAACTGATCAAAATCAGTTACATAATGCTCAAAATCTTCAATTATACTATTTGTCAATCCTACAAAGTCATCATTGTATTCTACACCAGGGAAACTGGCGATTTGGTTCAATTCGTTCAAAGCACTCGTAAAAAATTCAGAGGCCTTTGTTGTATCTTTTTTCTGAATTAAAATTAATGCTGTTAGATATTTTTTTCTTGAATTTTCTAAAGCCCTATTTATTTCTTTATCAAAACTCTTATTGATTACTGGGTAACCGTCGAGAACTGAATAGTTATCTGGGAATATATAAATAGAATTAGATTGAGGGACTTGCCCGTCTAATGGGGCGTTGAACGCCAATAGACTTGATAAAATAATTAGACTGCAGATAATTCTCATAAAAGATTCCGCGTTTTTTTCTTAATAAATACTCTTTATGCACCTATAACGGTAGCGTAATTTAAAATAATTAATTGAAACTACAAACAATTATCTAAGATAACACTACCAATAAAGTGCACGAATTATCTAACGTAACTACTAAATAATAGTTATATTTTAGTTTGGTACAATATATGCTGTTAATTAATATTCATTTTCGTAGTCTTTAAGCTATGAAGTTAATTTTTAATTTATTAAGTTTGAGAACTTTATGAGCAGAAATTCATTATACATATTATCAATTTTAATTTTCTCTCTGTTTTTCCCATCTCAATTGGTAATAGCACAGACTGACGGTAGTCCATCTAACTGGCTTTTTCCTGATGGTAACTACAGTGCTACAAAATACAATAGCAGAGTTTCGGTTGACCAAGACATTACTAAATTTAAAATTAAAATAGTCAATGATAAAATATCGGGCGACTTACAGCCATTGATTGGTAATTTGGTGGATAATGATAAGATTTCAGCTTCCTTTCCTTACGGGCCTAACGAATTAGCCGTTGTTTCTGGTAGAAATATTATGATTTTGGATGGTGCTGGAAAACTATATTCCAAAACACTGGACAACAGCATATTACCTATTAAAGGTATATCAATGCTATTCGATTCACTTGCAACTGGATATCAAGAAAACCCAAACGGTCATGTGATAATGGCATTCGAAACAATTGAAAGTGTAAGTGAAGATAGCTTAGCTCACAGTTACCTCGCTGGCTACGACAATGAGGAGAATGAGTTAGTGCTGCACAAAAGCCTTGCGATTGACATGAGGAGATACCCTCAGAATATATATAATTCAATCAGACCATTTTTCGCTAGATTTTCAAATAGCTCAATAGACTTATTGACTACACTCGATATATATAACCCTATAGTTGATTCTACATCGCAGCCAGTTCCCTACTTACGAGGAATAGCAAACTTTAGCTCCGATATAGAGTTCCCAAATTTCCCACTTCCAGACATTGGTGACGATACTTTAACAAGATTAGAGTTAGCTAATAGAATAGGGATAGAACAACCTTCTATCACTCAACTACAAAATGGGAACACTATTGCATTGATGCCAATGGTACCAGATACAAACTTAGGTGTAACTATAACTAACAGAATTGGTAACAGCACAAATACTGATAGCACTTATCTTTATAGTTATAATATATCTTCTAATAATGTTGCTAATTACTTGTCACCGATTGATATTACTTCGGATATGAATGGCACAAAACCATACGTAAGACCTTATGTAGTAGAGCTGAATAATAGTTCAGCTACTCCTCAGAAGTATATACTACAAACAGAGCAATACCAGGGATATGGCGGCAGCAGAGGTGTTTCTAAACTACACTTATTAGATATGAACGGAAACTTTATAACTACTCCGAATAGTGCTCTTCCGACATTCGTAGGCGATAGCAATCACTTTTGGTCTATTGCAACTGGCGATATAGACGGGACTGATAATGAGTGGCTACCGTTCTACCCAAACAACCCAGGTAAAGAAATAATAGCAACACAAAGCAGTAGAAATTTCACCCATGCAAACAGCAGAATATTCATACTGAAATATAATACTGTTGACACAATTGCAAAGCCAACTCCGCCCGACACAAAGCTATTTCCATTTGATACAATAGCGGCAGCTAAAATAAACGGTCGTGTAGTAGCAGTAAACGATATGGACAACAAGCCAGATGAAAAAGATGAGATAGTAATAGTCGATGGTTCTAAGCTGTTAGTTCTGGGGCTGAGACAATATGAAGATGAGATGTTCAGAGCTGGGCACCCAATGGACACACTCTATTACAAAGATTTTGACAAAGAAGACATATACGCAGTAGAAGTAGCAGATATGGATGGTGATGGACTTAATGACTTAATTGTTACAACATTCAAAGCTACTTATATAATTGGAACTCCACTGACAAATATACTAACTTTACTTGAGCCAACTACTCAACTGACTCCTCCACAAGATTACTGCCCTGGCGACAGCGTAGAGTTAATCTGGGAAAATAAGATACTGGGTATAGGTGACATTGACATAGATTTTGTCTATGCTGTTACTGACTCAACAACAGACACATTATCCGTTGATCTAAATATTGAAAACGGAATAGACACTGTGTCTCACTTTGTTGAGCTGGATAGCGCATTCATCGGTAAAGCTGGCTATTTCATTGTAAAAAGCAGTGTAGAACCACTGGAAATTCGTGATAGCTCTTCCACAATCAATATATTAGATATAGAGCTGACTAACTTTGCTGTTTCTGATACTGTTCTTAAAGTAGGAGAAACCCTAACAATAGCTGGCGACATAAACTGTTATGATTCGCTATTGGTCGAGACAAATTATTTAGATTCGACATGGACAGAGCTAATTATAATTCAAAATATGGGTAGTCAAACATTTACACTAAATGACACAGTGCCGTGTCTTTCTATATTCAGCTGTGATGGCGAAGATTTGGACAGTATATACAATTACAGAATCACTGCTTACAAAGATGTTTACAGCAAAGAGCTAATGAGTTTTGGTATAAAAGTAATGCCTACTGATTTTCCAATAGTAATAGAGCCAGAGAACACTGTTGACCCGACCCAAAGATTTAGTTGGAACCCATTGGATATAGATTATCCTTGCGATACTATTTCGATAATGGCGAGTTACAATGGCGGAATGAGCTACAACCTTTTAGATCAAGTAAGCTTAGATGAAGCGAGCTATATATGGAAAATACCATTGGACGCACCAGATGACGTAATGTTCCGATTCTGTTGCGAAAGTTCATGTGTTAGAACTGATACTTTGATTACCGACATTGCTCCAAACTTTATCGACGTAGTAGCACCAAATCCGTTCGACCCGAACTTCAACAGCGTTGAGTTCGTATATCAAGTACCCGAATCAGGTGATATAACAATAAAGATACTTGATGAGTCGAATAGAACAGTAGTGACTATAGCTGACAGTGAGTACAGAGAAGCAGGATTTGCCCACACTGATAGGTGGGACGGCAGATTACCAAACGGTGACTTTGCAGCAAATGGGCTTTACTATCTGTACATAGAATTTAGTGATGGTAACAGAGAGTTCCATCCAATATTTGTAAAAAGATAAATAAACTAATAATTATTTAAAAAGTATGAAATTACTTATTATAGAAGATGAAATAAAGATCGCAACCTTCATGAAGCAAGGTCTGCAACAAGAACGATTCGATGTTCAGTTGGAAACAAATGGGAGAGACGGGCTAAATATAGCAATGAACACCCATTTTGATATGATATTACTCGATGTAATGCTACCAGGAATGAATGGCATAGATATATTGAAGGAATTGCGTGCAAACAATTACAATGTGCCAATTATTCTACTATCTGCTTTGGATTCAACAGAAGACCGAGTGAATGGACTGGATTATGGCGCTGATGATTATATCTCAAAACCATTCAGCTTTGACGAATTGGCAGCCAGAGTAAGAGCCGTACTGCGAAGAACTCAGAAGCATAAGTCAACAAAGTTACACGCTGGTAAATTGACTTTAGATACGGTTTCGCATCTTGCTTACAGAGACAAGAAAGAAATTGATTTGACAACGAAGGAATATTCTCTTCTTGTATTTATGATGTTAAACAAAAATAAAGTTCTAACAAGAAGCTCTATAACTCAAAATGTATGGGGTAATTCATTGGACAAGGACTCAAACGTGATTGATGTTTATATCAAAAAGCTCAGACAGAAGATAGAGAAAAAAGGCACAAAGCCTACTATTCAGAGCGTTAGAGGTGTTGGTTACAGACTCAGAGACAATTCCGCTTTGGAAGAGTTCACTAAAAGTCTGAAAGAAAATGACTAAATAAAAAACAGCTTAGTAAAAATACGAAGGGCTGCTTAAGTAATATAAGCAGCCCTTCTTAGTATCTATACCAATGCTAACTATATCTTAGTGAGAGCATCCGCAATTGTGTGAATTAGTAGGATTGTTGAATACAAAACCGCTACCCGATGGCCCATCTACATAATCCAAAGTTACACCTTGAATATAAAATAAGCTATGATCATCAGTAACTATGCTCAACTCACCAGCGTTCAACACAACATCATTTTCGTTCACGTCAGAGTCGAAACCCAGAGAGTAATTCATTCCTGAGCAACCACCGCTGCTTGTACCGATTCTAAGATTAAAATCAGCAGGAATCTCATTTTCTTTCTTGATTTGCTCTATTATTTCCAACGCATTGTTCGAAATGATAAATTCGTCTTGCTCTTCTGTTCCTTCTATCATAGTAGGAACTTTGATAAGGTCAACATTTTCTAGTACTTCAGACATATTATCACCTCCTTAAATTTAATTTATAAATATTTTCTTGTTTTACTATTAGACTAACTATTATAGCTAATATTATATTTCTATAAGACAAAGTTAAAAATTATCATCGTAATCTACAACTACATCATTAGTAAGTGCGTGTGATGTACATGTAAGAACGAATCCATCTTCTATCTCATCTTCCGTAAGTGCATCATCTGCTTCCATTTCCACTCTTCCAGATTTCAATCTGGCTCTACAAGTAGAACAAGCACCAATTTGGCAACTGAAAGGAGGATCGATACCTGCTTTTATTCCAGCTACTAATATTGTGTCGTCTCCGTTGGTAGGAATTTCGTGTTCCTCACCATAAAGCACTACTTTTACGCTCTCCACATTTTCATCAGATGGCTGAGTATCGTGTTTTTTTACAACTTCAGTACCCGAGTTTTCTGCAACTGTGAACGATTCCTTGTGTTGCTTCTTCTTATCAATGTTTAGTTCGTCCAATGCAGCTTCTATTTCGTTCATCATTCCGCCAGGACCACACATAAAGTATTCGGAGCTATGTAGTAGATTATCATCCAATAACTTTATAATACTCAAACAGCTCGATTTACTCAAACGCCCTTCCTTACATTCAAAATCATTAGATTTTGGTTTACTAAGGTGGTGAATAACCGTTAATCTATCACCAAATTCAGACTCTAAATCAATCAATCTGTCACTAAATATTATCGTCTCTTCATTCGAATTTGCATAAACCAATAATATCTTACTCTGCTTCTCAACTTCTAATATAGTCTGCATTATCGACATCATAGGGGTAATACCACTACCGCCAGCAAACAATATATAATTCTTTTCATTATTAGCATCTAAGCCTATTGTAAAATTACCCAAAGGTGGCATAACGTCAACTATATCACCAACTTTTAACATACTGTTAATATAAGGCGATACCGAGCCGCCTTCTACTTTCTTTACAGTTACTGCCAAGTGATCATCGACCACAGGACTTGTGCATATTGAATAAGCTCTTCGTTGGTCTTCCCCATCGAAGAAGAACCTTAAGGTCAAGTATTGACCGTGCTTATATTGGAATGTATCTTTCAAATCGTTCGGTATTTCAAACGATATTGAAGCTGCGTCTTCTGTTTCTCTTTCTATATTACTTACTTTCAGCTTATGAAATTGTATTGCCATCTATTGTTTTGATTTTTCTTTTTAATAATTTTTATAAGAATCCTAATTCAAGCTTCGCTTCGTCGCTCATCATCGAAATATCCCACGGCGGGTCGAATGTCATAATTGCTTTCACATCTTTGACTTCTTCCAACTCCATTATCTTCATTTCAACATCGCGAGGTATTTGGTCTGCCACTGGGCAGTTGGGTGCAGTAAGAGTCATTAGTACAACTACTTCGCTGCTCTCTGCTACAGTAATATCATATATTAGACCAAGCTCTACTATATTTACAGGTATTTCTGGATCGAAGACTTCTTTCAGCTTTTCATAGCATTTCTCTTCTAAAATTTCTATTTCGCTTTTTGTTATAGTTTCCATAATTCAAATTTACGAATAATTCACAATCTTTGTTTGCTCAAATAAACGATTGTCAAATTAACGTGTTGTTTATTTTATAAAATAAAATAGTAATATTGTACTACCCTTTGCTCGTAAGTGCCAAAGCGTAATATTTCATCTGCTTTATCATAGACACCAAACCGTTGGAACGAGTAGGAGACAGATGCTCTTTTAGCCCTATTTCATTTACGAAATAAAGCTCTTCCCTTGCTACTGTTTCTGGCTCTTCCCCATTGACAACTCTTATCAAAAGAGCGATAATGCCCTTAGTAATTAACGCGTCACTGTCTGCCTTGAATTTCAATTTTCCTTCTTCATCCGATTCTGCAACCAACCACACTCTCGATTGGCAACCTTTTATCAGATTCTCCTCACGTTTGTCCCTCTCTTCTATCAGCTCCAAATCCTTACCCAAATCAATTATGTGGGCGTATTTGTCCATCCAATCTTCAAAAAAGGCAAACTCTTCTATTATTTCATCTTGTTTTTCTTTCATACTCATAATACAAACTTATCAATTGTAGTCATAAAGTAAAAGTTAGAAAGTATTAAGCTTATAATTATTTCAAATATTATATCTTTTCCTGTCACATAAAACCTATATTATTCGTCTTATAATTGTTATTTTTAATTTTTTAAACTCAAACAAAACAACGAATGTTAAAGCTAATACTATCTCTTCTTATTCTATCTTTTTCTGTATCAACTGGCAGCGAAGTAGTTGAAAGGTATATGAACAACCAGACTATGACATACGACGAAACGATTGAGCATTACAAATCGCTCATCGGTAAGTACAAAGAATGTCAATTATATCAATATGGGAAAACAGATTCTGGAGAACCACTTCACTTATTCGTAATCTCGAAAGACAAAAACTTCAGCCCAGATAGCTTACGAGAAGAAGGGAAAACGATTGTGCTGATAAACAACGCTATCCACCCTGGTGAGCCATGCGGGGTAGATGCCTCTGCACAACTGGCAGAAGATATGCTTTCTGGCAAAATAGATTACACCAATGTAGTGGTGTGCATTATCCCCACTTACAATGTAGGCGGTATCCTCGACAGAGGGTGTTGCAGCCGAGCCAATCAAAATGGGCCCGAGCAATATGGCTTCCGTGGTAATTCTAAGAATTTAGACCTCAACCGTGATTTTATAAAAGCTGATGCGGAAAATACCAAGCAATTCTACAACATATTCCACGAGTGGCAACCACACATTTTTATCGATGCACACTCAACCAATGGAGCGGATTACCCAGCGGAAATGACAGTGATAAACTCCGCACGATCGCGAGTAGAGCAAAGTATGCGCAACTACTTTACAGACAATCTGACCAATAGTTTATACAGCAGGATGATAGATGACGGATATTCTGTGAGCCCTTACTACTACACTTATGGCGATACAATCAGTGCAGGACTAAAAGAATATATGGACTCTCCTCGTTACTCCACTGGCTACACTACTCTGTTCAATACCATGGGTTTCGTGAGTGAGGCACACATGCTAAAGCCATACCCAACGAGAGTGAAAGCAACACACGCTTTTCTGAAAAATGTAGTTGACTATGCACAACAACACCACGAAGAGATAAAAATAACAACAGAAACAGCTGACAAAATGGCTCAGCTGACAAAGAAATACGGCATAAACTATCAATTGGACACCACCACATCGCTGGAAGTTGAGTTAGAAGTGTATAGAAAAAAGTATAGAAAAAGCACCGTTACGGGTCTGCCGATTCATTACTATGACACGAATGTACGAGACACATTGACTATACCCTACTACGCTACTTACAAGCCTACTAAATGGGTAGATGTTCCTGCATACTACATAGTGCCTCAACAGTGGACTGACGTAATAGAAAGGCTGAATCTGAACCGAATAGAGTATGAGCTATTCGCCGCCGACACTGTAATGGAATTGGAGACATATTACATAAAAGAATATGAGACCACCAAGTCTCCTTACGAAGGGCACTACTTGCACTACAATACCAATGCAATCAAAGACACCCAAGAAATTGCAGTGCGGAAAGGAGATTTGCTGATTCCTACCAAGCAAAGGGGAATCAGATATTTACTCGAAACATTAGAGCCAGAAGCAACTGACTCCTTCTTCGCTTGGGGGTTTTTTGACACCAAATTACAACAAAAAGAGTGGTTCAGCGATTATGTATTTGAAGAAAAAGCAGCCCAGCTATTGGAAAGCAATCCAGAGCTGAGAGCAGAGTTCAATCAGAAGAAAAAAGATGACAAGGAATTTGCAAGCAATTCGTGGGCTATGCTCTACTTCCTTTACAAACATTCGGATAACTACGAGCCAACGCACAACAGACACCCAATATATAGAATACCAAAATAAATTACTGAGACAATAATGATAACAAAAGAGTATTTCGATTTTTTCGCTGAATTAGAAAAAAACAATAACAAAGAGTGGTTCGACGAAAACAGAAAGCGATACACAAAACACGTTAAAGAGCCATTCAAAAAATTGGTGTCTGATATAATTACAGAAGTAAGCTTTATAGATAGCGACATAGCCACTTTGGAACCCAAAAATGCAATATTCAGAATTAATCGTGACATACGCTTTAGCAATGACAAAACCCCATATAAGACATTCAACGGTGCAGTAATAGCGCCATTGGGTAAAAAAGACCACACAACACCTGGTATTTATGTAGAGCTGAACAGCAAAGGAATGAACATATACGGCGGAGTGTGGAAGCCAGAAAAAGACCAGCTGCTCAATATCCGTAACAGCATAGCCGCTGACCCCGATGAGTTCCACAAAGTAATAAATGGCACAGATTTCCAGAAGCACTTCGGTGGACTTATGGAATCCGAAGTTAACAAGCGTTTACCAAAACACCTACAAGAAGCAGCCGAAGAAGAACCAATGATTTTCAGAAAATCATTTGTCTATATGGCAGCTGAGAAGTTCAAGAATAAGGATAATCCCAACATAGTTGATGCAGTAATGATAAAATACTTAGCTGCAAAACCAGTTGCCGAGTGGCTGAAAGAAGCAATGGTGAGTGAGTAGAACATAATATCCCGTAGGGGTACAATAGCAGAAACAACCGTCACTCTGAGGATTCCAAAGAATCCGAAGAGTCCATCTCTAACTAAGCTACAATTGCTGTAGTATGCCATTAACTCTTTGCTGATGTAAATATGGATCCTTCACGTTCGTTCAGGATGACAGAACTTGTCCTCCGCTGGCGGAGTAGGTATTGAATCTTTCAACTTCGTTCAGAAATATTCAGATTGGTTCTAAGTCCATGATTAACAATTGAATATTATATATTTCATCGTTCAAGACCATTCATAATGTTTCATACTATTTTCTATTTCTGTTAAGTATTATGTTATAACTTTTTTGTTGATTTATTCGTATTATAATGAACTTAATAATTAAAGGTACTGTTATGATGCGAGTAAAATACAATTTAATCACAAAAAACAAAGACATTTCTCCAGTTCAAATGTCTGTAACTTGGGACGGGAATAGAATCCAAAAGAACATTGGACATTCAGTTGAGACAGAATTTTGGGACGGTGACCGATATAGATTAAAACCAAACCACCCAAATGCCCTTATTTTTAATTCATACTTGCATGAATTAGAATCTTCTGTTATAAGTAAATATAATGAAAAATTAGACTTTAATAAAAGTGTTTCAAAGAATGTAATGAAAACAGAAATAGCTTATATCATTAACAATGGTGTAAGTGAAGACTTAAAGAATCAAAACTTAATAGATG
>JAXMOE010000007.1:0-94472 GCA_034670025.1 Chlorobiota bacterium | reverse complement strand
GAAAGCTCGATATTTCCGTATCGTATAAGATTACTGATCCATCATTGACCGCTAATCGGTGTATTAACTCACTTCCAGAGATATTGGTTGACAGTATAAGACTTTTTTGTTTGCCATCTACCTTATCTATTCCCATAAACAATTCTCTAACTAGGTTTGTGGCACTTTTGCCTGATCCTGACTCTGCTAAGGTCAAGCTTGACAAGTTAAGTGAAAGTAAGCTACTAGCATAGCTGAATCTTATATTTGGAAATATACCAGAACTGAGAATAAGTAAAGTGTAAAGTTGAGATGAGCGATTATTATCATTCTTAACTTTATTCACTAGCCGTTGCAAAATACTTGGCAATCTATTGAATAGTGAATCACTATAAACCACATTCTCCAATTTGTATTCTGGGTTGAATGGTGGTTTGACATCATCGACCATAGCATCAAAATTATTCTCTGATTGTGATAAGTATTTGTCAATATCTTCTTTACTAACAGGAGCACTTTTACCTTTTTCAAAGCAATCATCTATTGTTTTGAATGCTAAATCAACGTCTGCTAAGTTTCCTCTATTAACAATACTTTTCTTCAAGAAAGCTCGTGTTTCATCGTCACCAACAATGCCCATCGCATAGTAGCCACCTGCTAGGTAGGCAATCTTAGTCAATTTGGTGTGTTTCTCTCCATCCTTTAGGTTTTGAATGTATTTATCAGCAAAGTCTAAAAACAGTTCAGATCTACTTTCTGGTAATTCAATCTCGTCAATAAAGTCAGGGTGTATAAAATACAGATTAGGGTCATAAGATGTAAAGCATGCCCTAGCAATATCTTTACCTGATGGGTCAATTATAATACCTAACTCATTTTTTAATAGTTTTTCGTAATAATGAAAGTAGTCTAAGTGTTTTTCATGGTCAGAACAACTTTTTAATACTACTTTTAATCCATTTCCAGATGGTGAAGTAAAAACTGCTACAAGAGGGATAGATAAGTCTATTATCTTATTCTTGAGTTTGTCTGGATTAGCTATTTCATCTAAATCCAAACAAATCAGTCCAGAATAATTTAATAGACTCTCTTTCCGTCGAGTAGTATAAATTCCTGAGAAAATATAGTAGTCTAGCATCTTATTTTTTAATTCTTTTGAGCCAGTTCTAATTTCATTTATTATCGGCTTATTCCTAATTTCATCCCTGATGGACTTTATAGAATCAATTATATCAAAATCTTTAGTCTTATATATATTAGTAATAGGTGCTTTGAAAAAGCTAACTAATCGTAAACAACCTTCATAGTATTCAGTACAGAAAAATGCAATAGCTTCATTTACATTGTCCGTTCCAATAAACACTTTTAAAAGGTCTTGATAATTGTAAGTCGTTTCGCCAATTTTATAACAATATAATTCATTATCATCCTTAGTAACAAGTATTGGTATACTTGATATGCAAGGTACATTGTAATGTCCTTCACCTTTGAATGTTCTACCAGTAGATTCAATTACAGATTTGAATACACTGGTACAAAATTCTCCTTCTTTAAATAGACTATTTTTCATTTATGGCTTCCAAAATGACTAGACTTCTTTAAACTTTCTAGGACTTCTTCATAATCAAAGAGTACAGATTTACCTGCCTTAAAGAAAGGAATTTCTCCAGATCTTCTAAGTCGCCATATTGTTGTGTGAGATAACTTAAGCTTTTCTGAAAGCTCATTTATCGTGAGTATTGTTTTGGAATGCTTTTGCATTTTGCACCTATTTAATTAGTTATTAAAATTTCAATGAATTGCTCATTGATTAGGTGCATTCTATGGAGTTTCTATTTGATGTGCAATTTTGTAATATTAAATTAAATCCTATATTCTTTTAATGTTATTGTTAATATGTCATTTTAGTTGGTACAGTTTTATTCTTCTTACCTATTGCTATTAGGTGGTTTAAGAAGTCTAGAATCTCTTCTTCTTTATTAGAATCTTTTTTAATAAAGTTATATTCAGATTGAGTAAAATAGGACTTACTATAAGGTGAACCGTCTGTCTTTATAAGAACTTTAAATAAAAGTTTATAAATAGCTTGTTTACTTTTATAATCACTTTTACTTTTTACTAAATCAAAATACTTAGATAACTCTGATAATGTAATATGTAATAATTGAAATCGGATGTCACCGTTATCTTCTATTCTTACTTTTCCAAACTGTTCAAACTTTGATAATTTCTCATAATTATCTGGAAATTGTAATTTGAACAAATATGCTTCTAGATTTGATATCATCTGGTCTATTTTATTGTAAATATCTTTGATAAATTGAACTGTACCTCCATCATAACCTCTCCCAAATTGTGGCCCTTTTTCATTTGAGTAATTTATTGTCATTAATTTAAAGTCTTGATTTAATTCTACATTGGTAACTAAATATGGGGATGTGTTTGAAGGAAAGTCTGCTCTTAATTCACTTATATAATCAATGAATTGATTGATTCTTTCTACTTTGTTAGTCTCATTCTCAAGAAACTTATAGATATACTCAAATTCATTAAATCTCAAAACATGAATCCCATTTATATATTGACGTTCTGTTAGTGAAGAAAAAATATTTCCATTAACATCAATTTCTTCTATAACAACTTTTTCATCTTCAGTTTTTTCTTTCTTGCTCATTTATTTACTCCAAAATCCATTTAAAAAGTCTTTATTATCAAAACTAGATGGATTTACATATTTCTGAAAAGATTCTAATGTCTTATGACCCGTTAATTCCATTATTACGTGAATAGGTTTTCTAAGTTCCATAGCTCGTGTAGCAAATGTTCTTCTACCTACATGGGTTGTCAGAAGCTTCCATCGTACTTCACTAACAGTTTCACTTCTATTACCAACAAATCTTTGAGAAGTTTCTATATCATTCATTTCTGCAAGCTTTCCTACGGTTCTTAAATGTTTATTTATATAGTCTCTATTGAAGTTTGGTTTATATAGCTCTTTGAGTCTATTTATCATTTCTAGAACATTGTCAGGTATCTGAATAGTATGCAATGCCTTAGTTTTCTGTTGAAAAAATCTAACCTTGTTTGAATTTATCTCATAGTTCTTAATTAAGTTTAGCAAATCTGAAGCTCTTAATCCAATCCAACAATTAACCACCATAAATAGCTTTGCAAATTCAACTGAAGGATTTGTAGTCTCTATGTTTATTATTCTGTCAAGCTCTTCTTTGGTTATAACAATACTATAAACAGCTTCAGCTTTTAGAACCTTAAAAGATTCATACTCGCTGTTATTATGATATTTTTTCTTTTTAGCCCATTTCATAAAAGTTTTTAGTTTTCTGATATTAGTACCAACAGTATTGTTGTTATTATCTAACCCAAACTGATATTCTACAAATTCATCATAGAAATCTGATGTTATATCATCAAATTGTAATACTGTACTCTTACTCTCTTGAAATCTATATAACTTATTTCTACATGTCCTATATACATTAAGAGTCATAACCCTTGGCTTCATTCCATTAACTCTGTACTCATCCATAAACTTATCAAATATATCTATGACCCCAGAGTTCTTTTTTTCTTCAGATACACCATTATTAAGAATGTTTACGAGTTGAGATTTTAATTTTATTCTGCTTGGTTCTCTATTGTAGGTATTTAGTTCATTGTAATAATCTTGCATTCCTTTATCTATATTATAAAGAAACGAATTAAAGTTAACTGCATCAGGGTGGGCTGATTTAACTCTGCCTCTCTTGTAATCCCAATAGCTAGTTTCAACAGATTGACCTATAGACTTTTGAATCCTATTTTTCTTCCAAGTTATTGATATTAAGATTGGAGAAATAGTTCTATTTTTGAATTGAATATTGTAGTTTACACGTAGCATTATTGAACCTTTAGTTTAATTATATCTAAGGTACGAATAAGAATAGAATTTGTTTAACATTATATTAAACATATATAGTAAATAACATGAAATGTAGTGAATGTCTATGTTAGAGTATGAAAATATATAAGTAGCTTTATAGTATTGAGATAGATATAGTACGAACTGCTTTGAACCCCCTTGAAATATTGCGAATTACTACATTCAATGCTCTCCAAAGGGGCACAAAAGCGTTGTGATTTTCATTACTACTTATACTTCGGCTTATCGCTCAACAAAGCGTATTCTATCCTTTCAGGATATTCAGAACAACTCCGTAGGAGTTAAATATTAGTAGAACGATATAATTTGTACGCATCCCAATCAACCCCGTTAGGGGTTCAAACATTAGTAGCCATTAGTATCATCAAATGCCACCAACTCAGTAGGAGTTAAATAAAACCATCACGCAAAAACATATTTTTCATCATATCCGTAAGCTAAATTCTAATTTCATATATTTGCTGAAAGTAAATAATGAAACGAATAGAATATTATAATGCTTAACTTATCACAGATTTTAGATTTGAAACGAGAAGTAGTTCTTGCTTCTGCTTCACCAAGGAGAAGGAAACTATTGGAGCAAGTGGGACTGCAATTCGATATTATCCCTGCGAACATAGATGAAGATGACATAGCAATCACTTCACCCGAGCAATTCGTTATGGAGCTGGCAAGCAGAAAAGCAAAGCACATTGCCAAAACCGAAGCTGCGGACAAGATTGTAATCGGTTCGGACACTACCGTTTACTTAGGTGATACGCTGCTGAACAAACCCACAGACGAGAAAGATGCCTACGCTTTGCTCACTAAGCTGAGCGACAATACTCATCAGGTTTACACAGGTGTGTCGCTTGTGGTGGATGAGCTGGGCAAGGAAAGCACATTCTATGTGAAGACCGAAGTTACTTTCAGGGAGTTGGGTGAAAAGGAAAAGATAGCATATATTGCTACTGGCTCGCCTATGGACAAGGCAGGCAGCTACGGAATACAGGACGATTTCGGCTCGGTGTTCGTTAGTAATATCAGTGGGTGTTATTACAATATTGTGGGATTCCCATTGTCACGATTCTTCGAGGAAATTAAGAAATTCAATGCTGAATTATAGAAATAAGGAACGGCTCAATATACTGATATTGCTATTACCGTGGGTACTCACGTTTTTAGTATTTTGGGCGTACCCTATTGTCTATTCCTTTATCCTCAGCTTATCCGAATACAAAACGCTTACGAATGAGCTAACATTCATCGGGTTGGGCAACTACACCTCGCTTTTCAGTGATGAGGTATTCCTCAAAGCACTTGGTAACACACTGCTCTTTGTAGTGATTACTGTGCCGATTACTACTACTCTGGCAACGCTACTGGCAGTGGCTGTCGATCAGACCAATGGCAAAATAAAAGAGCTATTCAAAGCGGCATATTTTTTACCATCGGTTACGTCGCTTGTGGTAGTGGCATTGATTTTTAAAAATCTGTACAGCAAGGACGGCTATATCAACACGCTAATGCAGATGGTAGGTGCAGACGGGCAACCCCAAGGTTGGCTGCAATCGGTAGAAACTGCATTGCCTTCCATCATGGCTATGGATATATGGATAGCAACCGGTTACTATATGATTATTATTTTAGCAGGATTGCAGACCATTCCCAAAGATTTATACGAGGCGGCGGAAATGTCTGGTGCTAATGCTTGGCAGAAGTTCAAGGGCATTACGGTGCCAATGCTTCGACCTACTTTGCTATTTATTTTGGTGGTCAATACTATCAAGTCATTCCAAATATTCATAGAGATATACGTGATGACTAAGGGCGGCCCACTGAACGAAACAGTAACTATGGTCTATCTTGTCTATCGCGATGCGTTCGAGAAAGCTGACTCCATGGGCTATGCTTCGGCTGTGGCTTATGTGTTATTTTTTATTATTTTGATAATCTCGGTGGTACAAATGAAATTATTAAAGGAAAAATATTAGATGGAAGGATTTATATCAGCTATAATTGGCTATCTGCTCGGCTCTATTGCTTTCTCAAAAATAGTGGTGAAACAGGCGACTGGACTTGACCTATCAGTAGAAGGAAGCAAGAACACTGGGGCTATGAATAGCTTTGAAACGACTGGCAAAAAATGGATAGGGGCAGTGGTATTCTTCCTCGATGCACTGAAAGGGTATGCCGCTTGTCTGATTGTTTATTATCTATTCCCGGACGCAGAAAATATGATGACATTGTTGTCTTATGCAGGAGTGTTTGCTGTTATTGGGCACAACTTTAACTTATGGCTAAGGATGAAAGGTGGACGAGGTTTGGCTACGACCGTGGGCGTATTGCTCTTCATCAACCCATTGGCAATAGCACTGTGGGGACTTAGTTGGCTGATTAGCTATCACGGAGTTAGGAAACACGTACACGTAGCTAACGCGTTGGCGACTATTGCTACACCAATGATGGTGTTAGTATCGCCCGACAAACTGATAGAGATAACGACTATAGTTGCATTCGAAGATGCTACTCGCTACTTCCAACTGGTGTCTATACTTAGTATAGTCATTTTCTTAAAGCACATAGAGCCGTTACAAGTATTAATAAAAGAAAAGAAATTATTCAACGAAGAATAAACACAGGAAATTATATGTCTAGATTTTTTATGATTGACGGAATGTCATTGGTTTTCAGAGCATACCACGCTATGTTCCGCTCGGGTTTGTCTAACTCGGACGGCGAGCCAACTGGTGCAGTTTTCGGGTTTGCTAATATTATTACGTCGCTACTCGAAAAGTATGACCCTAAGCATATTCTTGTGGTTTATGACACCAAAGCACCGACTTTCAGACACGAAATGTACGACGAGTACAAGGCAAACAGAGATGAATTTCCTGAAGATTTGGTGCCTCAGTTGAAGAAAATCAAAGAGCTGATGAAGCTTTTAGGCATACCACAAATGGAATTAGATGGCTACGAGGCCGATGACCTAATTGCTACACTTGCTTATAGGGCATCGGATCAAGAGATTGATTCTTATTGTCTAACTAGCGATAAGGATTATTACCAGTTAGTTACAGACCACATTAAAATATTGAAACCTGCCAGAAAAGGCCCAGAGTTGGAAGTCGTGGACTATGATGAAGTGAAGGAAAAGTTCGGTGTTCGCCCAGACCAAGTGATCGATGTGCAAGCACTCACTGGCGATTCGGTGGATAATATTCCAGGAGTGAAAGGCGTAGGGATAAAGACGGCTTTCCCACTTGTAGTGGAGTTTGAATCACTAGAAGGAATATATGAAAATTTGGACAAGATAAAGAGCAAATCAGTCCGTACGAAGTTAGAAAACGATAAAGAAAAGGCATTTTTATCCAAAGAATTGGTGACATTAAAGATTGATTGCCCAATTGAGTTTGATTATGATAGCTATGAGTTCAAGGACACAAAGTTCGATGAACTTGACGAGTTCTTTGCTAAGGAAGGTTTCCGTACTCTTCGACGTAAGTGGTACGAACGTAGCGGCAATGCAGCAGTAGAGGACTATGCTCCAGAGCCAACAGAAGAGATTGACACCATAGAATCGACCGAGACCGACTATAAGCTAATCAACACCAAAGATGAGTTCGAGCAGTTAGTCAGAGAGTTAGAAAAAAGCGATGTTATTTCCGTTGATTTAGAGACTTCTGCACTCAACAGAAACACTTGCGACATAGTTGGAATTGCCCTTTCTATCAAAGAGAATACGGGTTACTATGTGCCAGTAATCAGCGATGAAGAAAAAGAAACAATTGCCCCAAAAGATAAGTCCCTTTTCGAGCAAGACGAAATAGACCCGGATGAGTTCAACAGAAAGCTGAGAGCAGAAAAATCACTACCAGTTGACTATGTAATTAGTAAGCTGAAACCAGCGTTGGAATCAGAAAAGATTGGCAAATGTGGGCAAAATCTGAAGTTTGATCAGTATATTCTGATGCGCTATGACATAACGATTTTCCCAATTGTGTTCGATTCTATGATTGCTTCCTACGTGCTGAATCCCGATGATAAACACAACTTAGATGCACTGAGTGAGCAGTGGTTGAACTACAAGCCAGTGCCAATATCATCTTTAATAGGGGAGAAGAAGAAAGACCAAAAATCAATGGCTGATCTGAACCCAGAAGACATATCTGATTACGGTTGCGAGGATGCAGACTTGGCTCTCCGCTTAAAAAACAAGATGGAAGAAAAGCTAAAAGGTAGCTCGCAAGAAGAGTTGGCTTATGATATAGAGTTCCCAACTATCAGCGTGCTAACTCGTATGGAAAGACAAGGAGTAAGTATAGACACTGACGCACTGGAAGAGCTACAAGCAGAGATTTCCAAGAGATTGGACAAGTTAGAAGAGCAGATATACGAAGAAGCAGGGCACGAGTTCAACATCAATTCACCGAAGCAACTATCGGAAATTATGTTCGAGGAAATGGGAATACCGCCAGTAAAGAAGACCAAAACTGGGTACAGCACCAATGAGCAAGTGCTAAACCAACTAGCACCAATGCACCCAATTGCAAATTATGTTCTGGACTACCGCCAATTGGCTAAGCTTCTTTCTACTTATGTGGAATCGCTTCCGAGAATGGTATTTGACAAGACTGGAAAGATACACACTACCTACAACCAAGCTGTTGCGAGCACTGGGCGATTGTCATCCACCGACCCAAATCTACAGAATATACCAATCCGTTCCGAATTAGGTAAGCAGGTGCGTAGGGCATTTGTACCGAGTGAGGGCAATGTGCTTTTGGCGGCTGATTACTCACAGATAGAGCTAAGAATAATGGCTCACATCTGTGGTGACGAGAAAATGCAAAAGGGCTTTGAGGAAGGGCAAGACATACACGCTGCTACGGCTGCCGTGCTGAATGACATTCCCCAAGAGGAAGTAACTCAGGATATGCGACGAATAGCGAAGACGGTGAACTTCGGTATTATGTATGGGCTTGGTGCTTACGGTCTGGCAGACAGATTGGGTATCAGCAGAACCGAAGCGAAGGACATAATAGACAATTACAAAGAGAAGTACGCTGGAATAATAAAGTATATGGACGAAACCGTGGAGTCTGCAAGGGCAAAGGGATTCGCCGAAACACTATGTGGAAGAAGGCGTTACTTCAAGAATATAAACAGCAAGAACAGAATGCTGAAAACAGCAGACGAACGTGCAGCCATCAATATGCCGATACAAGGCACGGCATCGGATATGTTGAAGATTGCTATGATAAAGATAGATAAAGTGATGCGAGACCGCAAAATGAAGTCGAAAATGATACTGCAAGTGCACGATGAGCTTGTGTTCGATGTAGTCAAATCCGAGTTAGACGAACTAAAAGAATTAGTCATCGAAAATATGACCAATGCGCTATCACTGGGTAGTATACCCGTAGTGGTTGATACCGGGGTCGGTGAAAACTGGTTTGTGGCTCATTAGGGGGGATAAGAATTGCAAAATTACATTTTCATATTTTGATTAAATACTAAAGTAGTTATACCAAAACTTAACACAATGTATTATACTGAAAACAATGAAAAAAAGATGACTAATCTTACTCCAATTTTAGGCGGAATAGATTATAATAGTCACTTGCATAGAGATAGCCATTTTCTAAGTCTATCACTATTATTTTTCCAATATCAATATTATCTGTTCTTATTTCTTCTATCTTATTACCATCATCTATCGAATAGATTCTACCATCGCTTTTTTCTAGGAAATATAGAATATCATCGGAGCGAAATACTTCTGAATTTTCGTATGCGCCAAGTAACTCTAGTTTGTCACTGCCTAGCTGTGTATAGTAAACAGAATCGAATGCGAACAAATTGATATTTTCACCCACTATATGAAACCTGTAATAATTGTCTAGTGTTGTACACGAAGAAATAAAACTATACCTAGATAGTTTTTTGTAAAAAGAATGCTTTTGCCATGTTTCTCCCATATCTTTAGAATATTGATATGAGATTGAATCAATTATACTCGAAGGCAAAATCAAAATATCTCCTTCTTTCAATATATTACCTTTAGGTTCTTTTATTTCTTCAATTTCCATTTTATCTCTATTAAGCTTGATTAGTTTACTATTTAAGTTAATTAATGCAAACTCATCATTTTTTTCTACAACTCTTATCCAATCATTTGTGTAATGTCCTTCAACTAATTCAATTACCTTGACTTTTACTTCATTACTATCATATATATTGAATTCATATTTAGAAATGTATTCACCATTATCTGATTTTTTTTCGAATTCTGTAATATTGAATTTAATGTCCCATATATCGTGCTTCTGAAAATGATTAAATCTATATTCATCATCAAATTCGTAGCAATATGATGTATTTGAAGTCATAGAAATACTATATTCACTAATAGGATAATCATGAAGATTAATTGTGTCACCTCTTATATAAAAGTCATAAATATATTTATTATTGGGAATTATTAAATCAAAGACCCTCTCATAATTAGTTTTCAAATCAACTGCTATTAGGTTATCTTTTCTTTCAGCTATTAGAAAATCATTTGCCTGAAATATACTTGAAGCAGTTGATAAATCAGTAAAAATCTTTTTATTAGGTTTTAATTTGTTATCCTCTATAACTGTACTATATAATGTACTTTTAAATGTTCTTCCTTGACTTTTTTCTACTAGTATTTGTAACTCATTTTTGTACTTAAAAGCATAAATACTTTGTCTAGTGTTATAGATTCCATTTAATTCTAGTGAGTCTAATTTGCTATTTTCAAAAATGTAAAAAACACTATCAGTATAAAAATACAGTGAATTATCTAGTGAATTAGCAAATCTTGTGTGTTGTGGGTTTATGTTCAATTGACCAGTAATTTTCTCTTCATCAAGGTCTTGATAGTTTGAGTAATACATTACGGAATCACTTCTATCATAAAACATTACTCCATCCTTGGCAAAATGCTCTCTGTAATAGCTACTTAATACTGGTCTATATTTTTTCTTTAGAATCGAGATACTGTCTATTAATCTATTTGATAAGTCATTATCTTTTAACTTATTTAAGTCTACTTCTTCCCACTTTAATAGATCTTGAGATTTTACAAATGAACCGTCCCATTTGTTGAAGTAATAATAGCCGTCAAGATATTTAAAATTCTTTATACCACCATTATTCAAATTAGGTAAATCAACCCTCTCCCAATCGTCTGATAGCAGAATGGCAGGTACTAAAAGAAGCAATATTATATTAAAATATAATTTCATATATTTCAATATACTAATTATTACATAATTGGTTTTGCTTTACTGAAACTTAACGTCCCATCATAAATACATCTTAGCCCAATTGTAGATTATATTCGCAGTCTTCACTGCCTTCTCCTCATCCATAATTAAACGCCACTTGTATTTGACACTAGTGTCGGTGAAAACTGGTTTGTGGCTCATTAAGGTAGATTGCTCAAACTTGTCATAAAGAAAATTGTACTGAGTGTAAAGCAGAAGTTCTTCCGCCGCTGAGCAATTGAGTGATTTAATTATCGAAAAATGATAAAAAAAAAGGCATCTTAACTAAAAGATGCCTTCCTAATTCTAACTTTCGACTAATCACTAATGATTGGATTGAAAGCTATTAATTTTATTCGTGATTTCTTCTTTCGAAGCTCCCACTCTTTGCTGGATTTTACCAAGCAATTCTTCTTCTTTACCTTCTGCGTACTGTAGGTCGTCGTCAGTCAAATCAGCATACTCTTGTCTTAATTTTCCTTTCAATTCGTTCCAGTTTCCTTTTATCTCTAACTTATCCATGATATTTCTCCTATCAATTATATTAAACTATTATCTTATCTATATTTCATCATCCTCTGTTTATATAAACGAGTTAAGTATGAGTTTATTTTAAATAATCGAAATTAGTCTAATTGGAGAGACGTTTAGCTAACATTTTTGCCTTTTAGTGAAAACACATAAGCAAGCAATTGCGCCACTGCTTTGTACAGATTTTCAGGTATTTCCATATCCACTTCCACGTTGTAGAATAGCGTCCGTGCAAGTGGAGGATCTTCCACTATTTCTACATTATTCTTGCGTGCTTCTTCTCTTATTCTTGCGGCGAGGAAATCCGCCCCTTTGGCTACTACTCTTGGAGCACCCATGTTGTTGTTGGAGTATTTGAGTGCTACTGCAAAGTGAGTTGGATTGGTTACCACTACGTCTGCCTCGCCTACGTTCTGCACCATCATTTTTCTGAATCGCGAACGTATTAGACCTTTCATCTTACCTTTCATGTGAGGGTCACCATCGGTCTGCTTGGTCTCGTCTTTCAGCTCCTGTTTGGTCATCTTCATATCTTCCTTGTGTTTCCACTTTTGGAAAATCAAATCGCTCACAGCTATAAGAATATAGACCAATCCAACAGCAAGAACAATCTTGAAACTAAGCTCACCCATAAGTATTAGAACAGATAGGTAATTTTGAAGTGGTACTGACACTATTGCTTCCAAGTTGTCATTAACTATCCAGATAATAACTGCTCCGAGCAGTATCACTTTTGCTATGGATTTTAGTAACTCAAAAAATGATTGAGGACTGGCGAATATCTTTTTCAAACCAGCACCAATTTTGAAGAGCTTTTTGTAGGTCTCGGGGTCTGTCCATTTTTTTGTGGCAATAGTTAGTCCCACTTGGCTGATTTCGGCTACTAAAATTAGAAATGTAAACAGTAGCATAAGTGGTAAAATAAGCGAGGCAATAAAGCCAATTAGTTCAGGGTAGAGCTTCAGTATGTTCTCTTCATTAATGTCGATAGACCAAGCATTACGGAAAGAGTAGTCGAAAAACTTAGCCAACCGCCCATAGATACTACTACCAAATATGAACACCGACATACCACCAATAAGCAAGACTACAGATGTAGTGATATCTGTACTTTTTGATACTTGCCCTTTCTCTTTTGCTTCCCTGAGCCGCTTGGGGGTTGCGGCCTCGGTCTTTTCTTGCCCTTCTTTGTTCTCAGCCATTCTACAACACCCTCGTAGGATTCAACGTCATCAGCATTTTCAAAAAATCGCCTTGCATAGTTGCCAGTGCCTCCTTGCTAATCATAACAAATGCAGGCAACGACACCGTAAGCATAATCAGCCCAATCATTACTTTCATCTGGAAACTAAGGATAAATACATTCGTCTGCGGAGCTACCCTTGCTAGTAGTGCAAGCCCCAGATTAGTCAGGAAAAGAGCAATCAGCAGCGGCGATGCGAACTTAATCGCAAGTATAAATATTGATATTGCCATATCTCCTAACATCTCGAAAGTCTTGCCAGTGAAAACCATAGAGTCGAGTGGCAGCACCTTGAAGCTGTAGTAAATACCTTCCACCAAGTAGTGATGCCCATTCATTATTAGGAATAACATTAGCGCTATCAGTTCGTTGAACTCCCCAATTAGTGTGGGGGTGCTTGCTTCTCGGTCGAACATTGCTCCCGTTTGGTAGCCCATTTCCATATCGATTATACCACCAGCAAAGCGAGCCGCCACGAACGGAATATTCGCTGTGAACCCTAAGATGAGCCCAACCAAAAACTCTTTGATGACGAGCAAAACTAAGCTCATTACATCTAAATTAATATCGGGTTGTTCCTTCCAAAAGGCAGCCGTAATCATAATGGTTACGAATATGGTAAGGAATATCTTAACTTGAGGGAGAATAGCGGAAGTTTTGAAGAAAGGACCAGACGCAAAAAGACCACTCACACGAACTAATATCAATAGTCCTATGACAAATTTGCCTTCTAAATAAAAGAGTGAGAGTGAGTCGAGCATAGTTGTTTCCTACCTATTACTAAGGACTCATCTGCTGAATCAGCGAAAACATTTCGAGTGTGAAAGTCTTCATACTTGATATCATAAATGGAAATAGCAATATAGTTACCAAGAACACAGTCACTACTTTCGGTACGAACGTAAGTGTTTGCTCCGAAATAGAAGTTGCTGCTTGGAATATAGAGATAGTAAGCCCCACTATTAACGATACTAATAGTATTGGCCCGCACACTATCATAATATAATAGAATGCCTTTCCTGCTATTTCTGTTACCATTTGGTCAGTCATTTTTCTAACCTATTTTTTAAATTAATTTCTAAAATCTATTGTAAAATACTTTTCATAAGTGAATCTATTATCAAGTTCCAACCATCGACTAATATAAACAGCAGAATCTTAATCGGCAATGATATTAGCTGTGGTGGCAAGAGGAACATACCTAATGACATCAATATACTGGCTATAATCATATCCAGAACGAGGAACGGCACAAAGAGCAGAAACCCAATCTGGAATGCTGTCTTTAGTTCGCTAATAGCAAATGCTGGAATTACCGTCCAAGTCGAAACTTCGGATATATCATTCGGCTTGTCTTCGCCACTTAGTCTTATGAATAGCCCCAGATCGTCTTCTCTTGTGTGCTTTAGCATAAACTCACGGAATGGGAGAATAACAGCGTCCAACGCCTCGTCTTGTGTTATCTGGTCGTTCAGATACGGCTGTATTCCATTTTCATTAGCTTGGTCAAGGACGGGCTGCATAACAAAAAAAGTGAGGAACAGCGCCAACCCAGTAAGTAGCTGATTGGGAGGTTGGGAGTGAGTACCCAGAGCTTGCTTCAGAAAGCTGAACACGACTATTATCCGAGTAAAGCAGGTCATCATAATCAAAATAGATGGCGCCAGAGACAGTATAGTAATCACACCCAATATCTGGAGCGTAAGCACTATATCGCTTTTCTCATTGGTATCATCTACGCTGACCGATAACTTCGGTAGCGATATGCCCTGTGGTGATTGCTGTGCTTGTGCTTTCTCCGCTGCCAAAGTGATGACAAACAGAATAGCTAAAGTAGCAAGTATGTTACGAAAAAAATAGTTCATCCTGAATATTAGATTCCATTAGTTGTGCTACTATGGTTACAACACTTGTGCCAAAATAAGAAAAGCCCCACTAACAGGAGCTTATGGAGGATATGTTATAAACTGTATGAATAGAATTGGCTGTTATTGAACAATAGTTTTCATTTTGGATTGCTATTGGTTTTTATTGGTATTGTTGTGGGTGGTAAAGTGCAACAAGGGAAGTCGAGATGAATTTTAAAAATTGATGCCTTAAACTCACTTTTTGGCAAATTTAGATTGGCTAGACCATGCTCAATAAAAGGCATACTCCTTCAAATGATAAGAATTATTATTTCCTAATCACTAGTAGATTAAAATACTATAAATATCTATTCAATAAGCAATTTATATGATTTAGTATAAAATTCGCTTTGAATTCTTAAGAAATAAACTCCCGTAGATAGTTCCGACAGACTAATTATTGTGACTCCTTGGTTTTCTATTATTGTCTTACCAATATAATCTTTAATTGATATTTTTAAATACTTTATATCACTGTTGTGAGGATCAATTTCTAAAATCCTGCCATCTACCTTGTAGCTTATTTCCACATCACTTATTATATTTACTTGACGAAATTCTTGAGCACAAATATCATCGGTCACTAAAGAACCATCAATTAATTCTACATCAAAATTAGACACAGGTTCTAAAATACTAATATTAGTCGAGTCTATTTTAGTTAGTAATAGAGTACCGATAAGACTTCCAATTTTAGATTTTCCTTTTTCAATTTTATTTAGGTCAAACCTAAATCTCACATACTGATTTGTTGAATCTTGCCATTTTTGCTCTACATTCAATCCCTTAATCTCACTAATATGGTATTTAAATTTAGAAAAGTATAGAGTTGCTTCAAAGGTAAATGGTTCATCAATTTCACAAAAAGTATTTAAGTATATGGGAATTTCAAAATTTCTTTCACCAATAATTCCCTTTAACTGTGGTATTTCGATTTCTGCACTATTTGTATTTTTATTAACTAAGATTGGTACTTCAATGTTGTAATAGCAATCAGAATAAATATAGTATATTATTGTATCTCTGAATGATAGTTTCTTGTTTGAATTTATATCTACAATAGTATTTTTATTCAAATTTCCATCAGGATAATCACCAACTAAATCTTTGATATTTAAAATTGATATATTATTACCTTCCTTAAATTTAACACTATCTATCCTTAAACCATTATTAAAACTAATTGAAGGTTTTATTGTGTAATACACTTCATCACTTGGACAGAATTTAACTTCCATTTCTGATTCTATTATCTTATACTCATATGCTGATGAGTCAATATTGTATTCAGCTACACCTTCACAACCTGATTCAGAAAGAACAACAAGTTCTAATTTTCCACTTCTTCCAACTGAAATAGTATCATCCGTTGAAATAATAGATTTCGAGTTAGAACCAGTTTCAGTATAATACCAAGTATATGAATTGTATTTCTTATCGGCTGTAAAGAATAATTCTATTTTATTTGAATCACAATAATCCGATTCATTAATAAATATTATGTACGGATTTATTTCATCAAGCAACTTTACTTCTATAGTGTCATAAAACAATTGATTACAATCTTGAAAACTATAATAATAAACCCCTTCATCTTCTTTAGTTATCCCCTCGAAATATAAATCTTTTGAATAAACCCATTCATCGTTTAAAGGAGTTTTCCATTTGTGTTCTCCGCATTGCACATCAGCACCTTCAATTTTTGCTTCAGAATTTTGACAAAGTTCTAATTCTTTCTCAATAATAATTTCAGTCGGTTCTTGAGGTGTTTTTAAAAAGTTAGTTGGTATATTATGTAGTAAGGGAACGTCAATTTTATATGGGCTAACAAAAACACTAAGATGTTTATAATTTGCTGATATTCCTTTACTATTTGGACATTCTATCACACCAAGAAATGTACTATCTTGTTTACCAGTATAGTTGTGATGATAACTAACGTATATTCGGTTATTTGGTGCTAATTGAAACTTCTTAAAAAGACAATCTTCACAGTCTGATTCCGTGCTCCAAATCTCAGTTCTAGAATTTAATATTCCTTCTTTAGTATAGTCATCTAACTCAAACTGATGTATTACATGCCTATCGTTTGAGCTATGGGCATACAACTTCGTTCCATCTTGTGAGAATTCTAGTGTTCCTCGTATATAATACCCTGTCTCTTTTCCAAAATCAACTTTAAAGTCTAAACTATATTCTCCAGTGTTGTTGTCAATACTGCAAAAAACAAATAAGCTATCATAATAATTATAGATTAGTCTATCTCCTTGCGGAGAGAATCTCATATCCCATCCAGGAAGATTAGGGTATGGATAATAAAAAAAGGGATCATTTTCATCAAAATCAGGATCAAAATTTTCGACATGCCGTTTAAAAGTATCGCTACCATCAGAAAAAAGTTCCATAGAAAAAAAAACAACTGGATCATAAGTAAAAGATGCTATATGATAGCTATTTCCGTTTTCACTAAGTGTAGCCGTTAAAAAATTATATGCAATGTCATTATTTATAATAGTTTCATCGTATTTAGCTTCTATTTTATCATTGCTATAATCTACTTTGAAAAATAAAAGCCTTGAATTCGAAAATATTCTAAAATCTTTATGATTGGTATCAACTCTTTGTGAAATACCATAATAAACTACTTCTTTATCATAAAAAGGCAACATAATTGTATGATTTAACATCTTGCTATAGTCTTTAAAATAGATGTGTTCAAAGACTATGTTATCATTAGTATCTCTTATTTGTAGTCTATCACCATAACAATCAAAACTAAATACCTTTCTACCGTCCTCATATTTAAAAATGTCTGTTAATATATATCCTTCATCTTTTTTGTGACTATCTTCTTCAATATTAATAAGACATTTCCCTTGGAAATGAACTTCTGTTTTTTCATCTATGTGGAATGAGCAATAAGGCTTAGAACTATGGAGAGATGAAATACTAACTAAAAAAATAAAAACCAATAGTAACTTAGACATTTCAATCTCCAAAATAATCTAAAAATAAATAGACATTTTTCATTTTTGTTTAACTGTCTATCTATATAGACACATGAACAGCAAAAACGTCTCATGTATTATAAAGAAAACCTGCTTTCATGTCCTCCGCTGGCGGAGGTGGATTTTTCTAAAAGCAAAATTCGGAGGTGGATGAAAAGAACTAACCTACTAACATTTAACTCCTACGGAGTTTTAAAAATGACTTCGGTAGCGTTTCCCTCCTGCGGTGTTAAGCCAGCTAAAACACAAAAAAAAGCCCCAACTAATGGGGCTTTCTCGGTATTATCTATAAACCAACAATAGGATTGCGGTTTTTGTCGAACAATATTTTTCTATTTTACTATGCTAATAGTTTTTACTGACACACTTTCATTGGCTATTTTCAAGAAATAAATTCCTGATTTTAGCTCGTAGTTTAGCGTTACACTTGTTGAATTTGTAGTGCGGTCTAACAGCATTCTACCATTGATATCATAAAGTGAAATCGTCTTAATATTCGTTTCAGAGTTAATATTCAGTTCGCCATTATTGTAAATTACTACGGTTCCATCGTTTTCATTTGCAGCAATGTTAGTTGTTATACCGTGTGAACGGAAGCGATTGTCTGCCCCCAAACTCACTTGATCATTGAGCATTACCAAATCATCAGTTGAGCTGTTTTTGTCAACCAATAAATATGCTATAACTCCTGGTTTATCGATAGCAAACTCCTTGTCGAAGCTACCAATAGTCATTTCTACAGTGTTTGCTTTAACTTGCTTTAGCACTCTCGCATCCGTCCCTTGGAACAAATCACCAGGTATTATGTGTGCTATGTTTAAGTCATCTGTTAGCGTAACCTTACCCGTAGTAGCCCTGTACTCATCTGTTACGTGGGAATACACTGGTATCTTATTGTATTTCGATTCATCTATTTCTTTGGTTAGTCCTGACTCGGCTACTTCGCCCATCAGTCCAGTACCTTCTTCGTGGATTTTGCTATCATTGTGGAACACCACCATACCGTCTGCCACAGTGATTACTCCATCTCCATCGCAATCAGCGAAAGTCGCATCGGCATTGTCCCAAACCAGAACCTGTTGCCCAGTCCACATAATTGTAGCATCCGTGCGTTTGAAGCTCTTGCCACCATTTTGAATTGAGTTGCCCTCGAAGTACAGCCCAATTTGGTTATAGTCACGAGTGTCAACTAAGCCGTCGTTATTGCTATCGCCCGGCCACACATTGATAAAGCTGTGTATATCCAGCTCCAATTGCTCGGCAGTTATTTCCACATTCGTCTGGCTGCTATCCACAAAAGCAGTAGCGAAGAAATTGACAAATGAGAACACCAATTGCTCTCTATTGGGAATATCACTCGACACAGCAAACTCCAAATGGAGCAGCTTAGGGCTGTCAAATTCATTTTCGCCAACGGTTGTACCAGAAAATATCCCGACATTCATATATTTTTCATCAGTGCCATCTATTTTGATAGGATTGGTGATAAAAACTGTACCATTATCGCCAAAATCCCCAATTTGATAGCCAGAAAAGTGTACGTGATTACCAAAGTTCCACTTCAATTGGAACGATGCACTATTGACATTATCCAGCTCATCTACGTAGATGTCTATGCCGAACTTAAAGTTGGCTGTAACGTGTCCGTAGCGTGCACTATCCACATCCGTACGCTCTATTCGCATAGTTTGCGATGAAGCTTCAGAAGCAAATAGAAAAGCTACTATCATGCTCATAATTATAGTTTTCATACCTAATTGCTATCAAGGTTTGTGCCAAAGTGGATTAGGTGGTGGTGAGTAATTAGAATTATTTGGTTGATAAGGTATATATTTCAAGCTGGAAATACTTCCAGAGGTTGTGATACGAAGAAACTAAGCGACACAAAACTTAGTGCTCTTCTTAAGCCTATTACCCTGGCTACGCTCAGCACAGGTAGCAATAAGTTCTAACTCAAATGACGGTAGTGCCTACTAATCAAGCATAATCTAAAACAGTGCAACCGAATGCAGACCAATACTACTGATTGTGCCTTGTTTATAACAACCATACCACTCTGCAGCATTGGGTATGTTTGCCATTTCGTTTTCAGCATTTTTAGCTGACTCTTGGTTTTCCCAACAAACAATATCAGTGTACTTGTTGTCTGCCGTTTTGTTTATTTCCCAGCTAATGAACCCAGGTAATTTTTTCATCCAGCTGTTAACGATACCCCGAGCAACTTCGCGCAGCTTTTCTTCACTTATATTTTCAGCTAATTCATAGCTTATTAAATCTTTGTACATCTATACTCCTTATTTTATATTTACGTTAAGTCCTAATGTTAAAAAGCCATTATCTTGTCTGAAGTCCGAATTACTCACATTCATACTATAACCAACTTGAAGTTGCAATTTGTAATTTTCTACTCCTGCTCTGAGAGTTAAAGCCGGTTCTATCATCAGATTGGAGCTATTGTCTTCCAAATACCTAACCTGGTTTTCTCCATCAAACATCAAGTCACCTTCAATCCCACTATAACTAATGTTTACTATTCGAGATGAAATGGCGGCATCAAAAAGCTCGGATTTATAACCAAAGTTTGGCTGTACACCAACTCTGAGAAGCGATGCTGATATATCTCCTTCTGTGTTCGGATTGTCAACTATAGTTGAAGGTAAGTGGTTTTCCATAGAGCCAAAACCTACAATACCATAAGTTTCAAAGACCCAATTGTCAGACACCTTGTTGATGTAGCCAAGTCCAAAATCTATAAATTGACCCGATCCGCCATTGCCATTGTCTTGGTCAGCAGGAAAAAACAATCCACCTTCTCCTTTCACTGCTATGTTATTGCTAATTCCGTAAGCCGCTTGGATTCCTGCTTGGTTTCCGTTCCCTTCTATTGTCAAGCTCGATTCATCTTCTTCTGAAATCAATGGTACATTCTGTGTGTTTGGAGAGTAATATTTGGGGTGCACCCAGCTATGATCGATGCCATTGCGATAGTGAATAGTAATGCTATTTTTCTCATTTGAGTACTTAATTGTGAAACAACTTGACAATTACTGTCAAGTACAAGACACCAAAAGAGTGTAATTATTTTTTTCATCTTAAAATTTAGGAACACTCAACCTATATTAGGACAAGACCACGTATGCAATTTGTCTCTACACTTGTGTACATTTCGACAGGCTCAATGACCGCGCTTGTCCTCCACTGCTTGTAAAGCCAACGGCATTAGCGGAGTTGGATGAAAACGTCATTGCTACAAATTAGCCGTTTTAAAAGAAATAGACTCTTCAGATTCTTTGGAATCCTCAGAGTGACATAGTGGTTGGAGACGTACTCAGTACGCCTCTACGATTCCGATTGTTACATTACAGGTGCTATTTTTTTAACTCAAATTCGTCTATCATATTCATATCCAAACCCTTTACTTCTACGGCTATTTTTGTTTTGTTGACAGTAATTAATGCGTGGTGATATTTCTTTGCTTGTGTGATGGTATATTTCGCTTTCTTAGGTGAGTAGAGCGGAGAGCCACCTCCACCAATAACTAAGTGATTGATTCCGTTTACCACATTGCGTTGGTAGTAGTGCGAGTGGCCAGTTAGTATCAAATCTACTCCATATTTCTCGAATATTTTGCTCGTCATTCGCTTCATGTTTTTGTTCTCACCGTGAGCTCCTGAGCTGTATGCTGGTATGTGGAATACCACTATTTTCCATGGCTTATCGGTGCTGTTTAGCTGCTCTTTTGCGAACTTCCATTGTGCACTATTTGAGCCTACTCCTACTTCGGTATTGAGTACTAAAAACAAGGCCTCTCCTTGCTCAAAAGCAAAAAATTCTTTCGGCATTTTGGTCATGGCTAATGATTGCAAGAATGCTTTGCTGTTGTCGTTCCAGCCCTCGTGGTTGCCTATTGAGTTCACAAATGGGTATTCGGTGAATACGGTCTGTGCAGTTGGGGTAAAGAACTCATCAATCCAGTAATTGTACTCCTTTTTGTATGCCAAATCACCGTTGAAAATCATAAAATCTGGCTTTTCTGCTGCCATATTTTCTATTACTTTGTTCCATACTTTTGGGTTAGAGCGGTTGTCGCCCATGTTCACAAATTTAATCTCACCGTCTTTTTTGGGGTGAATAAAGCTGTATTTTTCATTGTCTTCGAACCAATAGCTATACGCCCACTCTGGCACCAAATCCGTTAACAAAAAGCGATGAATATAAGTTCTGCTACCGTAGTTAGTAGTTCTGTGAAATAAGGTTTTCACTGAATCAATTCGGGTATTCTCTTGACCAAAAGGGGAGTAATATAAAGTATTATCATCTGGTGAATCAGACTCAACCAGAACATAAATTCTATCCGAATCGAACCCTTGAAGCCAAGGTTTATCTATTTCCTTAGCTACAATAGTAGTTAAAGACAACAGTAGAAAAGATAGAAATAAGATGTTATATATTAACAACTTATGTAGAAAATTATTATTTGTATAATTCATAAAATTTACTTAATTTGTATGCAAAAGTGATGCTCAAAAGTTAATAATCCTACTTTAGTCTATTAACTATCATAATATAAGACAATTCACTTTTAAACCAAAAAAGAATCACGTCAATAAAAGGAGAAATATGAAAACAAACTTTACAATATTACTGTTTGCTAGTATATTATTATTAACATCATGTAGTCAGGAAGAAGAAGTGCAAGAATTTAACACACAAGATACGAATATGGAAATGGTTGAAGAAAGAATAAAAGCATACAGCCCAACAGAAATTACTGCTGATATATCTGAATTGACAGACAATCAGAAAAAAGTATTGGATTACTTAGTGAAGGCAGGTAAGGTGTCTGACGATATATTTTGGATGCAAAACACTCCAGATGCTATTGCGATTAGAGATTCTTTAGCTAATTCTGATTCTGAATCATCAAAAATTTATCTTGAATACGTTAAGATAAACTACGGTCCTTATGATGAGATATACGGTGGTGAAAGATTCGTAGGCGATGGCCCAAGTGTTAGGCCTGCTGGTGGAAATTTTTATCCAACAGATTTGAGTAAAGTAGATTTTGAGAATTATATCTCAGAAAATCCTGACCAAAAGGATGACTTCACTAGTCTTTATACTGTAATAAAAGACGAAGACTCAGTTCTCAAAGCTGTTCCTTACCACGAAGCTTATGCTGACAAGGTTAATGAACTTGCTGGTTACTTAGAAAAAGCCGCTGAATATGCAGATAATGCATCGCTTAAGCATTATTTGGAATTAAGAGCAACAGCAATTAGAAATGATGAATACTACGAAAGCGATATGGCTTGGATGGACTTAAAAGGCAATGACATAGATGTTGTTATTGGGCCAATCGAATCTTACGCTGATAAGCTATTAGGTTACAAAACTTCGTATGAGTCGATTGTGATGATAAAAGACAGAAAGGCATCGGAGCAATTAGAAATGTTTGAAAGCAACATAGATGTATTTGAATCCAAATTGCCCTATGACAAAAAGTATATCCGTATGACTGCTGGCAAAGGTACTGTACTTCAAGTTGTAAACGTGGCTTACTTCGGTGGGCACGGTCAGCAAGGGACAAAGACTATAGCGGCATCGCTGCCAAATGACCCACGAGTACACAAGGAAAAAGGTGCAAAGAAATCGATGTTCAAAAATATGATGGAAGCTAAGTTCGATCAGATTGTTAAACCAATTGGTGATGTAATATTAGAGCCATCATTAAGAAAGTACGTTGACCAAGAAGCATTCACAAGTTTCGTTACTTTACACGAGGTGTCGCACACACTTGGTAGAGGGTATGTATATGGTAAAAAAGACGTAACAGTGTCTTCAGTTCTGAAAGAAAGATACTCTGCTTTGGAAGAATGTAAAGCAGATATAGTTGGTATGTGGAACATATCAGTAATGCACGAATTGGGATTGATTGACGATGAGTATGTAAATAAATCAAAAGCAACATTCGTAGCTGGGCTTTACCGTTCTATCCGATTTGGTTCGGAGAAAGCACACGGGAAAGGCAACCTAATTCAGTTGAACTACCTGATGGACAAAGGTGCTATAACGACTAATGAAGACGGCACATTGGGAATAAACGACGAAATCTTCTTCGATGTAGTTGGCGATTTGGCTGGCAAGGTGCTTACGATACAAGCAGAAGGGAATTACGAAGAAGCAGGAAACCTGTTCAAAGATTACGGCGTAGTGAAGCCGAGAATAGAAGAAAATATAGAAAATTTAAAAGATATACCGAGAGATTTGAATACCACTTACGATTTTTAAACTAAATAATGAGATAATCGTTAGGTGAGTTAAAACGAGTCATGAAATGATAAAGTTATATGGAGAAATATAATGAACGCAGTAGATGATACGATAAGAATTAAAAAGTCAAATGAAACTAAATTAGATTCTGTTGATTGGAACAACTTAGGTTTTGGGAAAGTATTCTCTGACCATATATTTGTTGCAGACTATAAGGGTGGCGAATGGCAAGATAGCCGTATAGTCCCTTATGACCCAATGGAAGTAGAGCCAACTATGTGTACTTTGCACTATGGACAAACTATATTTGAAGGGCTGAAAGCATACCGCGATGTGAATGGCGGTGTTAACGTATTTAGACCTGACAAAAATGCACGAAGATTAAACAATTCTGCAGAAAGATTGGTTATGCCACATTTCCCAGAAGAGTTATTCATAGAAGCTGTAAAGCAATTAGTAGATGTAGAAAAAGATTGGATTCCAAAGGAGCGTGGACAAGCGTTATATATCCGTCCTGTTATGTATGGGTCGAGTAATTTCTTGGGGGTTCATAGCTCTGAAGAATACAAATTTATAATTATAGCATCTCCTGTGGCTTCTTACTATGCTGCTGGACTGAAACCAGTAAATATATTAGTATCGCACGAATTTGTACGTGCTGTAAGGGGTGGACTGGGAATGGCGAAGACTGCTGCTAACTATGCTGCGTCACTTCTTGCTGGCAAACAAGCTAAGCAAAAAGGATTTGACCAAGTGCTTTGGTTAGACGGTGTACACCAAGAGTATGTGGACGAAGTTGGCGCTATGAACATTATGTTTGTAATTGGTGATGAACTTATAACTCCATCTTTGGACCAAGGTTCTATTCTGCCAGGCGTTACTCGTGAAACTGTATTAGCAATTGCTGCTGAAAAAGGAATAAAGACTTCGGAAAGAAGAATAAGAATTTCAGAAGTATATGACGCTCACGAAAGAGGCGAACTGAAAGAAGCTTTTGGTACTGGTACTGCAGCTATCATCTCCCCAGTTGGTAAGTTGACTTACAAGGGCAAAGAAATAGTGATTAACAACAACGAAATTGGCCCAATAGCTCACGATATGTATGAGACTATTGTTGGGATACAAAGAGGCGAAACAGAAGATACTCACGGTTGGGTAAATAAAGTAACTTCTATTTAAGATAAAATTTCATAACTTTGTAAAAGGCAGCTTAGTGATAAGTTGCCTTTTTTAATTATTATAGCTATAAAAGATAAATAGTTATAAACGTCTGTTAATAATTACAACATTGAAAATACAAGAAATAAATAAGATAAAATGGCAAAGAAAAACGAAGTTTTAGATTCAATAGTAGATGCTGATATGAAAAGCGTTGAGCTGCCCGAAAGCTTAACCGTGCTACCACTTAGGGAAATGATATTATATCCAAATATGATATTGCCTGTGCTAATAGGTAGAAGCAGCTCGCTGAAGGCAGTGGCTAAGGCGATAGAGAATGATAAATTTATATTCCTGTCGAGCCAAAAAGATGCCGATGTAGAAGAGCCGGGACTTAGTGATATATATGAATATGGTACTATTGGTAAGATAATTCAGGTGCTAAAGCTACCTAACAATCTACTGAAAGTATTGATAGAAGGTATGTTCCACGCTAAGATAAAGAAAGAAGTTAAGAACAAAGAATGCTTAGAAGCCAAAGTAGCAGAAATTCCAGTTAAGTATAACCCTAAAGACAAGGAAATATTATCATTGGTTGATCAGGCCTCAGAGCTTTTCAAGGACTATGTTTACTCTAAAGAGAAACTACCACCAGATTTGGTAAGTGCCTTCAACAACATAGACGACCCCGTTCGTAAGCTATACTACGCAGCTACTAACATAGGTGCAGAGATAAAAGATAAGCAGATTATACTAAACCAAAGATACTTGAAATCGCAGTATAATGAGTTGATTAAGCTATTGAACAAAAAGCTACAGCTTTCTAAGATTCAAAGTCAAGTTGGAGAAAGAGTAAACACTTCTATCCAAAAAACGCAGAAATCATTCTATATAAGAGAGCAGATAAAAGCATTGCAAAAGGAATTAGGCGAAGACGAAGAGTCTGAACCAGAAATTCAACAGCTAAAAGAAATGCTTGATGCTGTTGATATGCCTAAACACGCAAGAGAAAAGGCAGACGAAGAGCTAAATAGATTAAAAAAGACTCCGCAAATGTCTCCTGAGTTTTCCGTAAATAGGAACTATCTGGAGCTGTTGGCACAGCTGCCGTGGAACAAAAAATCAGAAGACAATCTGAACATAGACCACGTACAGAAAGTATTGGACGAAGATCACTATGATTTGGAAAAACCTAAGGAGAGAATCACGGAATTTATATCTGTGCTTAACCTTGCTGGTAGTTTGAAAAGACAAATAATTTGCTTCGTTGGCCCTCCGGGAGTGGGTAAAACTTCATTGGCGAAGTCTATTGCCAATGCTTTGGGTAGAGAATTTATTCGTTTTTCACTTGGTGGAGTGCGTGATGAAGCTGAAATACGTGGACACAGAAGAACTTATATCGGCTCTATGCCCGGTAAGATAATCCAATCGATGAAGAAAGCTGGTACTAAGAACCCAGTTATTTTATTAGATGAGATAGATAAGTTGGCATCTGATTTCAGAGGCGATCCAGCTTCTGCACTACTCGAGGTATTAGACCCAGAGCAAAACATTAATTTCAATGATCATTACTTAGAAATAGACTACGATTTGTCGAACGTGCTATTCATTACTACTGCCAATGTGTTGCACAATATACCGCAACCATTGATTGATAGAATGGAAGTTATACAACTTACTTCTTACTTAGACCACGACAAGTTACAGATTGCCAAGAAGCATATCATTCCTAAATTAATTAAGGAATATGGCTTTGATAATATTGCAATAAAGTTTGAAGACAAAGCAATAACTCGAATGATTACGGAATACACTCGCGAGGCAGGTGTCCGTAATTTGGAAAGAACAATAGCTCAGGTTTTCAGAAAGTTAGCCAAAGAAATAGTCTTAGACTATGGTGATAGTAGCGAGAAAGGGACAGCACTAAAAGATGACGCTAAGTTCAAAAAGAAATATAAGCGTAAGAAAATTACGATAACAGCTAAGAAGGTAGAAGAATACCTGAAAGCTCCTAAGCACAAGCAGAAACGCGACAAGTTGAAAGACAAAGTTGGTGTAGCAACTGGACTTGCTTGGACTAGCACAGGTGGCGATTTGCTTCCGTTGGAAGTAAACATAATGCCGAGCAAGAACGAGAAATTGACCCTGACTGGAAAGTTGGGTGATGTGATGAAAGAATCTGGTATGGCTGCTTTGTCTTATGTAAGAGCTAACTACAAAGCACTCGGTGTGCCAGAAGATTTCACAAAAGAGAAGGAAATACACATTCACGTGCCAGAAGGAGCGATACCAAAAGACGGCCCTTCTGCTGGTATAACTATGTGTACGGCGTTAGTGTCCGCTGCTACGGGCAAAGCAGTTATCGGAACGGTTGCTATGACTGGTGAGATAACTCTGAGAGGTGATATATTGCCAATCGGTGGACTAAGCGAAAAGCTATTAGCTGCCAAAAAGCGTGGTATCAAAAAAGTATTAGTTCCAGCTGCGAACGAAAAGGACGTTGCCGAGGTAGATGAGTTCATCACTAAAGGACTAAAGATTATCTTTGTGGAACACATTACCGAAGCGTTGCCTCACAGCATTAAGAATTGGAAAAAATAGAAAATAAATATTAAAAAATAGATAATAGTATGAGCTTAAAAGAAAGAATAGAAAACTTAGACAATCCGAACGAAACGGAAATAATAGAAATTCAAGCGGAAATAGTTGCAAGCTTGAATAACGGCACTATCAGAGCTGCCGAGCCAGACGGCAATGGCGGTTGGAAAGTGAACCAATGGGTAAAGAATGCCATATTGATTTTGTTCAAATATAGCAGAATGGAAGATATGTCAATCAACGAAGAGCATGTCTATTTCGATAAAAACACTATTCCCTTGAAGCCACTAAAACTATCTGACGGAGTGCGTTTAGTTCCTGGTGGTAGCGCTATCAGAACTGGTAGCTATGTAGCAAAGGGGGTAATCTGTATGCCACCTATGTATATCAACATAGGTGCTTACGTAGATGAAGGCACTATGATTGATTCGCACGCTTTAGTTGGTACTTGTGCCCAAGTTGGTAAGAATGTACACCTTAGTGCTGCATCGCAGATTGGCGGTGTATTGGAGCCGGCAGGAGCACGACCAGTAGTGATTGAGGATAATGTGATGATTGGTGGGAATTGTGGCGTTTACGAAGGTGTTATGGTTCGTGAAAGAGCTGTACTCGGCACTGGCGTAATATTGAACGCTAGCACTAAAGTATATGACTTGGTGAACGAGACAGTGTTGGCTTCATCATCAGAAAACCCTCTGGAAATTCCAGCAGGAGCTGTAGTGATACCAGGTGCAAGAGCAATCAATAGTGACTTCGGTAAAGAAAATGGATTGTCTGTCGCTACTCCACTAATTGTGAAGTACAGAGATGACAAAACTGACGCAAAAACTGCATTGGAAGAGGCACTACGATGAGCAAGTCGGCTAAAGACCTAAACAAGAATATGCGTAAGAATCTGACTATGTCAATTGCGATAATGTCAGGTGCAAATTTCGTTACATTTCTGATATTGGTTTGGGTTTACTCTGTGACCAAAGAGATATGGTTTCTCATAGCTGGTGTGGCTATGTTAGTTGCTGGTGTAGCGTTTATGATATTAGTAAACAAGTACAAAGCTAAGTTAGAAAAAATAAATAATAGACCAACCCAAAAGCCGAATGAACCAAGTTAAGTTACGTGAAGATTTGGACGTGAACCTAGTAAAGGAAGACGAAAGCCAATTTATATACATAAGCGATCAGCTGATGGTGGCAGAACCAATCGCTCTACCTTTTGCTTACTATCCCTTGGTGCAAGAGCTAATGGATGGCGAAAAGTCAGAAGAAGAATTAATAGCTGCCGGAATAGCCAAGACCTTGAACTTAAGCGATGAGAAACTTAGTACGCTGTTAGAAAACATGCGCTCGCTTCACATAATTGAAAATCCAGTTACGAGTATGGCTCTCGACCAGATGAATAGCTACTTAGCTTCGGATGTTCGCAACAGTTATTGTCACGGATTTTCATATCCCGAAGACCCAAAAGAGCTAACTTCTTTCTTGAAAGTAATGTTAGACAAGGGAAGTAAAATATCTGATAATGCTCCAAAGGGTATATTTGCTCCCCACATTGATTTGCGATTAGAAGAATCATGGGAAGTGTATGCTAATTCATTCCTACCATTAGAAAATGTTGAAGAAGTGGACACAGTAATCTTACTCGGAACAGCACATTATGCCAGTACAGCAGACTTTATGTTCACCAAAAAAGACTACTCAACTCCACTCGGCAGATTGGAAACGGACAAGGAACTATTAGATGAAATAGCAACCAATGCCGATGTTCACTGCGATGATATAGCTCACTTCAAAGAACATTCCATTGAGTTCCACGCTGTATTCTTGCAACATTTGTTGAAGGGTAAAAACATAAGGATATTACCAATCCTGACTGGCTCACCAGAGATGTATTTTGACGGATCTGGGCAACCTATGGACCATGACTATTATAATCAGATGATAGTTGCAATAAAAGAAAGCTGTGAGAAATTAGGCAGAAAAGTGCTTATACTTTCGAGCGGTGATTTTTCGCATATTGGCAGAAAGTTTGGCGATGATTATGACGCAAGTGGATTTGTCAGCCACGTTAAAAAGTATGACCAAGAGCTTGCAAAATCAATTGCTGACAACGACAAAGAGCAATTCTTCTCATTAGTCAGCACCGAAGACGACAAGAACAGAATCTGTGGCACTGCCCCGTTCTATGCTGCTATGACTTTATTGGGTCCTGATGCTAATATACAACAAACTGAGTATTCCCAATGGTTAGAACATGAGACAGAATCGTTAGTTAGTTTTGCTGGTTTTGTGGCTGAATAATTATTTTACGAAAACAGACAGCCCCACGCTACGCTCAGTGAACTTTTTCCTCCCCAGTAAGTAAGTTCTACTATTATTAAATTACTTGGGAGTTTACCACACACAACAACAAATATTTTTCTTAATTTACTTTATTCAACAATAGGGAAAAAAATATCAAATGAAAACATTAGTAATGGGTGCAAGTGGAGCAACTGGAAAACATCTGGTAGAGCAGCTTTTGGGCAGTGGGCAAGAAGTAAAAGCGATAGTCCGCACCCCAGAAAAATTACCCCAATCTTGGAAAGAGAATAAGCAACTTACAATAGTTAAAGCAAATATATCGGATATGACAACTGAGGAAATGACCGCACACTTAGCTGATTGTGATGCCGTTGCTTCTTGCTTAGGGCACAACCTGACATTTAAAGGGCTGTTCGGGAAGCCGCGTAAGTTAGTGACCGATGCAGTAAAGTTAGCTTGCAATTCAGTTAAACAAAATAATACTAAGAAGCCAGTAAAATTTGTGCTTATGAATACAACTGGAAACCGCAACAGAGACTTAAATGAGCAAGTGTCGTTCGGTCATAAAGTTGTAGTTGGTTTACTCCGGTTTTTGCTACCACCACACTCTGACAATGAAACCGCATCAGATTATTTGCGAACAGAAATTGGACAAAAAGACAACCATATAGAGTGGGTAGCAGTCCGACCAGATGGTTTAACTTCTGACACTAATGTAAGTGATTATGAGCTGCACCAATCACCAATAAGAGATGCAATATTCGATGCAGGTAAGACTAGCCGAATAAATGTAGCTAACTTTATGGCTAGGTTAGTAATAGAGCAAGAGCTATGGGACCAGTGGAAAGGGCAAATGCCTGTGATTTATAATAGTGAAATAATTACCTAATTGTAAACGATTGTAAATGCAAAGTAATTCTTTTTCTATTTAAAATGTTGAAAGTATGAGTGTATCAAAAAAATATAAAACTGTAAATGAGTATTTTGAAGCTCAACCCGAGAGAACCAAAATTGCTCTCTTGGTGTTGAAGGAATACATATTATTAGCCGCGCCAAATGCGACAGAATTAATAAACTATAATATTCCTGCTTACACGTTGGTTGATGGTGGCAAAAGAGAACAACAGATTATGATAGCAGGATATAAAAAACATGTTGGATTCTACCCTCATCCAACCACAATAGAGAAGTTTGATTTGGAGTTAAGTGATTACACAAAAGGTAAAGGTTCAGTACAATTCCCTCTCGACAAGCCATTACCAAAGGATTTGATTATACTTATGGTAAGTTATCGTAAAGATTTATTATCAAAAAAAACCTCAGCCAAATAAATGACTGAGGTTCATTAGGGCAAACTAACATATATTACATTTACTTAACATTTATAGAAGTTACTACTATGTTAGCTGTGCCTTCGTTATTATATCCGAAAACTTCTGGTGCATCTACACCTGGGAAGTTATATTCACCTTTAGGAGAAGCGTCTATGTGAACCATAGGGAATAATTTTTGACCAGGAGTAATAGTTACACCTTCATCAAGCATTATTGTTACATTTTCATTCATTCCTTTAGTGATTGCAGTTTTACCAATTATACCTGGCAATTCAATACCTTCGCCAGCCATATTGTGAACTACTATCCAGCCATCAGCCGCAGCATTCACATCTAAAGTAACTGAATTAGTTACTGCTTGGTCATCTACCATTATCATAGCAGGCATTAGCATAATAGGTGTGATAATCACATCACCAGCCAAATTAGCCAAAGGTGGATCTAAATCTTGATTGGTATCAAATTCATAATCACCACTTACACCAGTGTCAGTGTGTAACATCACCCAAACTTTAGTGTCTTCTATGTCCATCATAGCGTCAGTAGTAAGTGGTATCATAACATCAGTTTCAGTTCCCGCTTCTACGAATACTGGCTCAGAGATAATCTGAGGTACTACTGGACCACTATCATCAGCTTTGTTGGCGTGAATAACAATCCACCCATCTTCTTCAAAAGTTACGCTCTCTACCATAACCATATTTTGCGAAACCATTTGGTCACTAACTGTTAGCATACCTGGTTCCATATCACTTGGTTTATTTGTGTCATCGTCATCGTCGCAAGCTGTCATAAAAGCAACTAAACCCATCATTAACATTATTCTAAAAAAATTCTTCATTGTAATAACTCCATTGTTTTGTAAAAATATTTAATCTATATACGTTACTTAGTATATTTTAGATTTTTTGAAACTAAATAATTATTTTCTTTTAAATAAAAAAAGACCCCATTCGAATTACGAATGAGGTCTTAAACTCACCAATAACATAACTTATGTTATATTAATGTTACTTTATAATACTGTTATTGTTTCTAATACAATAATAGGATTCCCATCTTCATCAAAACCGAACACTTCTGCAGGGTCGGCAACAGGGAACTCATATTTGTCTATTGTCTTGTTGTCAATATGCAACATAGGGAATAATTTTTGTCCCGTTTCTATAATCACACCTTCGTCAAGCATAACTTCTACGTTTTGGTTCAGTCCTTTTTTGACTTTTGTTTTACCAATAATTCCAGGAAGAACAATTCCGCCACTTCCATTGTCATTATGTATAACCAACCAACCGTCAACAGCTGAAGTAACTGATACAACACTTACTTTATTTGATACTGCTTGATCATCTACTAAGATTGTAGAAGGTTGTAGAGTAATTGGAGACATAATTATATTACTATCCAAATCTTTTAGAGGACCATCAATACCAGATTCGCCATCGAATTCATAAGAGCCTTTTACTCCGTCATCAGTGTGCAACATAACCCAAACTTTGGTGTTGCCATCTAACATAGTTGCATTAGTTGATAGAGGAATCGTTAAATCTTTGTGAGTTCCTGCTTCTACTGGTACTTCCAAAGAGATAATATCAGGAACAACAGGCGAGTTGCCGTTGTCTGCGTGGACTACTATCCAGCCATCTTTTTCGAACGTTACACTCTTTACTATAATCTCATTCTGAGAGATAATTTGACTTTCTACAGTCAATTCACCTGCAGCAGTAGGCGTTGGCTTTGTTGTATCATCATCATCGCTACAAGCTGTAAAAAAAGCTAAAGCCACGACAACAGCCAATAATTTTAAAATGTTTTTCATAAATCCTTATCCTATAAATGTATTTAATTTTGTGTATTAAACGACAAGAGTTGAAAAGTATTGTTTTTTTTAAATTAAATTTAATCAAACTTTAGTTCTCACCTCAACTAAAATTAAAAATATAATTTATTCGTATCTTTGTCAATTACATGAATAACAAATCAAAAGAAATAATATGAATCCGAATGGCGATGTGAATATACAAGTTGAAAACAACATAGCTACCATAGAATTTTATCACCCATCGAGCAATGCACTTCCAGGCAATGTGCTACGTAAGTTAGCGGAGACAATAGAAGCAGCAGGTAAGAATGATGAAGTGCGAGTAATTGTACTCAAATCTGGTGGCGACCGTGCTTTCTGTGCAGGTGCCTCATTCGATGAACTAATCTCAATTACTGACTACCCAACTGGAAAGAACTTCTTTATGGGATTTGCTGTAGTGATCAACGCTATCCGCAAGTGTCCAAAATTTGTCATAGCCAGAGTACAAGGCAAAGCAGTAGGTGGTGGTGTAGGCGTACTTTCTGCAGCTGACTACACACTTGCTACCAAGTATTCATCTGTTAAGTTGAGTGAGCTGGCATTGGGTATAGGCCCATTTGTAGTTGGCCCAGCAGTAGAACGAAAAATTGGCAAGTCAGCATTTTCACAAATGTCAATAGATTATGAGTGGTACAGTGCAGAATGGGCAAAAGACAGAGGTTTCTACGCCGAAGTTTATGATGACATTGAAGCTCTTGATAGTGCAGTAGCTGAGTTTGCAACCAAAATGGCAGGTAACAGCCCAGACGCTATGGCAGAATTAAAGAAAGTAACTTGGTCTGGTACGGAAGATTGGGATAACTTATTGGAAAGCAGAGCTGAAATTAGTGGAAGATTAGTGCTATCGGACTTTACAAAAAATTATATAAAACAATTTAAAGAAAAAAAATAATGTACCTTTTTTTTGACACAGAGACTAGCGGTTTACCTAAAAACTACGATGCACCAATTTCTGATTTGGACAATTGGCCCTACATAGTGCAGATAGCTTGGTTGGAGCAAGACAAGCACGGCAATGACATTTCGACTGGTAATTATTATGTCACGCCTGACGGGTTTGATATTAGCCCCGATTCGGAGAAAATACACCGAATAAGCAAGGAAAAAGCAACCGATCTGGGTTACCCAATTACAAATGTGTTAGAGGTATTTAATGCTATAATAAAAAAGTCAGAATACATAATCGCTCACAATGTTGAGTTTGACTACAATGTATTGAGTGCAGAATTTGCTCGCCACTATATCAAAAGCGATATAGCTGAGAAGAAAAAAATCTGTACTATGCAAGAGACAATAGAGTTTTGCAACTTGCCTGGTAGCAGTGGACTCAAATACCCTAGACTTTCGGAGCTATACTATAAATTATTTGCTAAGAATTTTGACAATGCACACGATGCGAAAGCAGATATTGATGCAACGGCTGAAGCATTTTGGGCTTTGAAGCAACGAGGAATAATAGATGAATTTAAGCTAAAAACTGGTCAAGAAATAGGCGGAAAGAAGGAAGAAAAAGAAACTGACAATGATGATTCTAACATGTCACTCTTTTAATTATTTATTTATTTTATTATATTGCCAATTCCAATAATTAAATAATAAATTCATCAGGAGAGGACACAATTTGAAAAAGGCACTAATTGTTTTAATAGTAATCACTTCACTAATGTTTACTTCTTGCTCATCTATAATGAATGGCAGTAAGGACAAAGTAAATGTAGCATCAGACCCTGCTGGGGCATCAATAGTTGTAAATGGAATGAAAGTAGGTCAAACCCCTGCGGTATTACAATTAAAAAGAGGCGAATCACACATACTCGAAATTTCAAAGGCAGGTTATAACAAATATACTGTTACTACTGGTAAAAGTATTACTGGTTGGCTGTGGGGTAATATAGTGTGTGGTGGACTAATTGGTTTAGCAATAGATCTGGGTACTGGTAACGCCTATGATGTTGACCCAGATAATATAATAGCTAATCTTGACCCTAAGGGTACTGCTCAAAACACAAATGTGTATATTTATGAAAACTTCACTTCCCTTACGGTTCAGTCCGAAAAAGGAGAAGATTTGGGTCAATTAAAGATTGAGTGGATTGACTAAAATATTAATACCTCTAGTAGCAATCTTCTTTTCAATTAGTTGCTATTCACAAGATTATTTCGATTCAGTTGGTGATATTTATTTTGATGTTTATCAGGATGTAATATCCCCAACCAAATCATCTGTGAGCAATTGCCAATTTTCCCCCTCTTGTTCCCAATTTGCAAAGGAAGCAATAGACGAGTATGGATTAGTTGTTGGACTTAGTATGTTTGGAGACAGGTTCCAACGTTGTTCTGGTGGAATGTCCGAAAGAAATCAATACCCTGTTGTAAATGGTCTGTACCATGACCCACCCCTTGGCAATGAGCTATTTGGCACAGAACATATTTGGAAAGCAGGACTTTATACTTATAGAAACAAATTCAGACCCATCTCTGATGTACAAACTTATGACGGATTAGATTTTGCATTTTCACTTTTCAAAGAAGAGGACTACAGTTCTTCACTTTTGGAGCTGAAAAGAGAGCTTAGCAAATCGAGTGACAGCAGCACAATTACCCCACTTATATTGAGTAATTACCTACTTAGCAATAAGAAAAAAGAAGCCATCAATATGGCTATTGCACTCAACAGTTCTGACATATTCGATGAGGATATATTTATTCTGACCAATGTAACTACGGATTTGGTTGAGTTATATAGGTGGAATATCAATTATATCTCATCTAAAAAAGACAAATTGAACAATGACACTCTGTCAAGCAAATTCCTTATCTATAATTATCTGAAGTTGTCAGAATTTGATAAAGCTAAAGAGGTTGCAAGCGTAATAGAAATGCCTATTGGGCATACAATAGAAGAGTTAGAATCTAATAGCAAGAGTCCAGTCTTGGCTGCTAGTTTGAGTACAGTTATTCCTGGTGCTGGCTATATATACTGCGGTGAGGTCAAAGAGGGCTTGTCGGCAATGGTGATAAATGGACTGTTGGGGTTTTCTATTTATACACTTTTCAAGAACGAAAATTATTCATCGGGAGCTTTGGTTTCGCTCATCTCATTTCCTTTCTACTTTGGTAATATAGTTGGCTCGGCTAATATGGCTGAATCAAAGAACCTACAATACAGAGAGCAAAAATACAATGACATAAGGAATGATTTTGAGATTGCATTTTATTTCTCACTGAACTACTTCGAAACATTGTGGCAAAAGGAGTGATAATTCAAAAAAATAATCACCCACTCTCGTCTAATAATTCCAAATCATCACCTGAAATCAAATCATTGTTATCTGTTTTCCTTCTACTCTTCTTTAATACTTCTACTTGGGCTGGTGTAAAATAGAATTTTTCGTCTTCATAGCAATTGATAAAATCAATTATTGATAGTAATAGCTTTTCATCAGTGGTTTCATTTACTGATTCGATAATATCTTCCTTTAATCTATCAATCTTTGACATAATCTTCTTAAAATTAAATTAATAATCTATTTTTGTAATATAACTTAACAAAATATCTCAATATATAAACGTATTAGATAGAAAATAAATTATATAATTATGGCAAAAATAGCAATAGGATTATCTGGCGGAGTGGACTCTGCCGTTGCAGCACACCTACTCAAAGAGCAGGGACACGAGGTCATTGCTCTGTTTATGCAAAACTGGGACGACCCAACCGGGACACTCCGTGGAGATTGTGAGTGGGAAGAAGACTACGAGATAGCTCAACTGGTGGCACGTCACTTAGGTATTCCTATTCACCACATTAACCTTAGTGGCGAATACAAATCACGAGTTGCGGACTATATGTTTGCCGAATATGAAGCAGGACGCACACCAAACCCAGATGTGCTTTGCAATAGAGAGATAAAATGGGATGTGTTTTTAAAAGCAGCATTGGAGTATGATGTGGATTTGGTAGCTACGGGTCACTATTGCCAAAAAGATGAATTGGATGGCGAGTATCGGCTGTTAAAAGGGAAAGACGACAACAAAGACCAGAGCTATTTTCTTTGCCAATTAGATCAAGATATGCTTCGCTATGCACACTTCCCTATTGGTGGGATAGCAAAGCCAGAAGTAAGAGAGATAGCAAAATCACTAAAGCTACCAAATTATGACAAAAAGGACTCGCAAGGGCTATGCTTCATAGGTAAGATAGATTTGCCTACTTTCCTAAAGCAAAAATTAGAGCCGAAAAAAGGCGACGTAATTGAAATTGCAGACAAGGAATACAAGTGGAATATCGGTGATGATTTATTAGATCAGTGTATGCTCGATGAGATTTGTTACCCCGCACCAATGTGGGCAAGCGATGGGCACAAGTTAGGCGAACACAATGGAGCACATTTCTTCACAGTGGGCCAAAGACGAGGGCTCGCCATAGGCGGTACTAAGCTGCCGCTATTTGTAGTTGGTACTGATGTCAAGAACAACTTAATCTACACAGGGCAAGGCGAAGATCACTATGCCCTCAATCGCCCTGGGGTACACATAAAGTCCAGCGAAGTGCACTGGGTACGTCCAACACAAATGATGGAAATAGGCGAAATCCGCGAGTATGATGTAAAGATACGTTATCGCCAACCCAACCAGAAAGCGAAATTAATCTGCAAAGAAAACGGCATTTATATTGTCTTTGACGAACTGCAAAAAGGAGTAGCCGCAGGACAGTTTGCCGTTTGGTACAGCGGTGATGAGCTTGTTGGCTCTGGGGTTATATTTGCTTAGTTGACGATAAGTGCCCTCTTTTGGAGATTTGGTAAATTGTGTATGATATATCTCATAAATAAACTATATTGCAACTATGATATACAAATACATACGATATATACTTGAAATTGCATTTGTTGTGCTGATACTTTTGGCAGTATTTGGCAGAGCCGATAATATAGTGATAGCCAAATCGCAGGTCTATCAATTCATACTCACTTTCATTCTTTTGCTTATGTCAATTGAGGAGCGATTCCTTTCGGCAATACATTTGCGTGACAAAGAAACTGTGGAGCCAACGGAGTACAATGACATAATGCGGACTATGCTTTCGGTTGGACTACTCGCATTCTTAACTGGTAGTTCTTTTATATTGTTCCAACCATTTGAACTCACGACTAATACTATGTTGGTGCAAATCCTTATGTTCATATCTATGGCTTCGAGTATTGCATTGTCTTTTTATAAGATGAGTAAGCGGTAGTCAGACTAGAATAAAAATTTAATTATAAAAACAAAAAGTGAACCTTATTATTAGAATGAAAAATATACCAACAATTATACTCGCAGTTCTTATTGCAATATTCATTACTCCGATTTATGCTTATTCTGAAGTTGATCCATTTGAAATTGAAATCAAACCTGTGACTATATCGGAATTAGGTGGTCTGCAATCGTATGCTTTTGGGCAAGCCGATGGGAAGTGGTTGCTTGTTGGGGGTAGATTAGACGGATTACACCGAAGACAACCTTGGGCTGCTTTCGATGTTGCCGGACACAATAATCAACTTATAGTAGTTGACCCAGTTACAAAGCAAAAATGGTCAGCAACAGTAGAATCTTTGCCGACCTCAGTGCAAGAACAATTGAGTTCTACCAATATGGAATTTTACCAAGAGGGGGAATACTTATATGTAATAGGTGGTTACGGGTATAGCGGTACGTTGGGAGACCACACAACTTTTGACAATCTAACTGCAATTAATGTTGCAGAAGTAATAGATGCAGTAATTTCTAAAACAGATTTCTCAAAATCAATTAGACAAATTACAGATTCACAATTTCAGGTTACTGGTGGACAATTGAAAAAGATAGATGACACTTTCTTCCTACTGGGTGGACAAAAGTTCATAGGTAGATACAACCCAATGGGGCCTGATCATGGACCTGGATTTATTCAAGACTATACTAACTCTGTTAGAAAGTTTACAATATCTGATGACGGTGTTACAATTACTGCAAATCATTTAGAACCACACATAGACACTATGAATTTACACAGACGTGATTATAATGCAGAACCTCAGATATTAGAAAATGGTGAAGAAGGTATAATTATGTTTTCAGGAGTATTTCAGCATGATGAAGACTTGCCTTTCTTAAACTCTGTAACAGTAACTTCTGATGATTACTATATAAATGACTCATTTGAACAGTATTACAATCACTACCACTGTCCTACTTTACCGATATATTCAGAAGAAAATAATGAAATGCATACTATATTCTTTGGTGGTATAGCTCAGTTCTATGACAGCTTGGGAACATTAGTACAAGACGATGATGTCCCTTTTGTAAACACTATAGCTGTAGTAACTAGAGATGAAAACGGTAAAATGACAGAGACAAAACTACCAATTGTTATGCCTTCACTCTTGGGTGCGGGTGCCGAATTTATACCAAACCCAGATTTCCCCCATTTCAAAAACAATGTATTCAAATTAGATAGCTTGAGTTCAGAAAACATATTGGTCGGATACATATTTGGAGGAATACAAAGCTCACAGCCAAATATATTTTTTATAAACGATGGCACACAAAGCTCAGCGAACAGCGAGATATATGAAGTTTATTTAAAAAAAAATAGTACTTCTTCGGTAGAAAATTCTAACCACTATGGTGCAGATGATTTCAATTTGCAATTATACCCAAATCCAACTCACACGAGTCTATTTATTGATAATACTGATAAGGTTCATATATCAGAAATAACTATACTTGATTTAGAAGGGAAAATAATACAAAACGATTTGATAGATAGTCAACAGACCCAATTAAAAATTGATATAGAGTTACTAAATTCAGGTGCTTATATTATTAAGATAAAGTCGGGAAATGAATTCATCACCAAAAAATTCATCATAAAATAAATTATATACTTATTATGAACGACCCACTTTCTAAAAAGTATTACGAAGAGCAAGAGTTCAAGGACATAGTATTAAAGAAAGGGAAGCTGGTGGCGACAACTTTTGAGCTGTGTGAGTTTGTCAACTGTGATTTTTCTGAAGCAGACTTAGCCGATACTAAGTTCATAGAGTGCAGCTTTACTAATTGCAATCTCAGCTTAGCAAATATGAACAACGTTACGCTCAACAATGTGAGGTTTAGCAAGTCAAAATTAGTGGGAGTAGAGTTCAGTAAGTGCCGTGATTTTTTACTCGAATTTAGCTTTTCGGATTGTATTCTATCTTCATCTGATTTTTCGAATATGAAGATACCAAACACCAAATTCAACAACTGTAAGTTAGATAATGCACAGTTCGTAAATACCGTGATGAAGGGAAGTTCATTCGACAATTGCGATTTGAACGAAGCCGTATTTGGCCGATGCAACTTAGAGTTTGTTGACTTCAGCACGTCGAGTAGTTTCACTATAGACCCAGAAGTCAACCGAATGAAAAATGCTAAGTTTTCCCACTCCGATTTGGCTGGGTTGCTCACCAAATATGAGTTGAATGTGGTGTAAACTCTCCCCCTACCCATTAAAATAATAAGGAATAAATAAAGGTAACAACTAATATTATTTGGAAGTAATATTTTTAGTTACTATGTTTGTTAGTGAATACTAACTAACTTTTTATTTTTTATAATGACAGATTACACAAACAGACAAATAGAAATAATGGAAGCTGCTACTGACAGGATAGATCAGCACGGTATCCAAAACCTTACTATCAAAAATTTAGCTGCAGATATTGGAATATCAGAACCAGCTATATACAGACATTTCAAAAGTAAAAATGAAATACTACTGAATCTTTTGGAGTATTTGCGAATAGAAATAAAGGGTAGATTAAAAAACATAAAGGACACACCAAATATTAGTGCAGGAGATGAATTGCGACAAGTTTTCTCCGCTCAATTAACTTCCTTTGAATCTAACCCCGCGATTGTTAGTGTCATATTTGCAGAAAGTATTTTTCATTTTGATGAAAAGTTAAGCAGCAAAGTATTAGAAATAATGGACCTTATGCAAAAATACGTCCTAGAAAATATTGAAAATGGGCAAACTAATGGTCAATACAGCAAGGTTATAAAACCAAACACATTGACTACACTAATAGTAGGTGGTATGCGGATGACAGTTTTGAAATGGAAAGTCTCTGGTCATAAATCAAATTTGGTCCAAGACGGAAATAGTGTACTTGAAGGATTATTAAAATTGATAGAAAAATGAAAAAAAATTTTAAAAATAAGTTAGTGAGTATTCACAAACTACTGTTGGTTACATTATTGTTTTCAACCGGGGTAAGTGTTAGTGCTCAAGAAGAGTGGTCTTTGGATAAATGCATTGACTCGGCATTGGTTTACAACAAAGGGATACAGATAGACCGAAATAACATGGCTATTAGTGATGAAAAAAATGCCGAAGTTACTTCTAATTTGTACCCAAAAATAATGGCAAATATGGAGTACAAATACTTTTTTGATTTGCCTCGCCAGCTAATGCCCCTTAGTGTATTCAACCCACAAGTGCCAGAAGGACAGTTCAAAGCAGCTCAGTTTGGTGTGCCTCACAATATAAACGCCAATGTCTTTCTTTCTATGCCACTATACAATCCTCAGGTGTATGGAGCTGTTGGGAATACTGAAATAGCACAACAAGTAACTAAACTAAAGTATCAGAAAACAAAAGAAGATGTTGTTTACGACATTACTATAATCTATTACAACGCTCAAATTGTTTTAAATCAATTAGAGTTTGTTAGCAGCAACCTAAGTAATGCGGAAACTCTTTTGGCAGTTACCAAATTACTAAATGAACAACTATTAGTTAAAGGTACTGATGTGAGCAAAGCGGAATTGCAAAAACAGATTTTGCAAACACAGAAAGACAAGTTAGAGAGCAAATATGAAGAAATAACAAGTGCTTTGAAGTTTGCTATCGGAATATCAGACAATAGAAAAATTGAAGTAGAAGCTAATATAGCTCAAGAGATAAAATCGAAAATAGTAAAACAAGAAAACTTAGATTTAAAGTTGGTAAAAGCTCAAAAAGAACTATTGAGTAATGAGTTATCTACTTTGCAAAAATCAAGATACCTCCCAAATTTAAACTTGGTTGCTTCCTATGGAACAACAGGGTTCGGATATGATAAAAGTCCCAATGAGTTTTTAGACTTTTACCCTGTTAGCTTTGCAGGGCTCCAACTGTCAGTACCACTGTTCGATGGCACAACCACACAAAGGAAAATAGAACAAAAAAAGTTAGAAATTGAGAACAACAAGCTGCAAACTAAGTTGGTTTCTGACAAAAATAAGATGGAAATAGGGAACTTTGAAAGACAAAAAACAATAGCTGCTAAGTCAATAATGGGCACCGAAAATCAAATAGAATTAGCTAACACCATATATGAAAACACACAATTGATGCAGAAGAAAGGAACAGCAAGCATCACCGAGGTATTGCTGGCAGACAACTCACTACGAGAATCACAACAGAATTACATAAATGCTATTATAGATTATTTGAAGGCAGATTTGAAGTTAAGAAAATTATCAGGCAAAATACATTCGGAAAATAAGAATAATGAAAATGAATAAGAAAAAAATAATAGGCGTTGTTGTTGCCTTAGCACTCTTAGCTTTGGTAGTTTTCCAACTTGCAGACAATAAGCAAACAACAGAGAGCAGAGTATATCAGTATGACAAAGAAAAGCCAATATTGGTAGAAACTGACACCATCAGGGTAAAAAAATTAAGTGAAAGTTCAAACTTAACTGGAGTTTTTGTGGCCAACAGAGAAACTCGATTGAGTGCCGAAACTCAAGGCAAAGTAAATAGGGTCTATGTAGATATTGGTAGTGTAGTAAAGAAGGGTCAAAAAATTATACAGTTAGATAATTCATTACTCCAACTCCAATTAGATGCGGCAAAAGTTAAAATAGAAGAGTTAGAAGCAGACGTAGAACGCTACACAGTTTTGGCTGACGCCGACGCTATACAAGGTGTGAAGTTAGAGAAAACAATGCTTGGACTCAGATCAGCCAAAATACAGAAAGCAACTTTGGAAAAGCAAATTGAGAAAACCAGCATTATCGTTCCTTTTTCGGGAGTTGTAACAGCTAAACTAACTGAAGTCGGTGCATTTGCTGCACCAGGCATTCCTCTCATCCAAATTACTGATTTGGATAGTCTGAGGTTTACAGTCAATGTGTCTGAGCAGAGCATGACTAAGTTTAGAGAAAATGAAGAAGTCGCAATCAGGGTAGATTTATTTCCGAATATAGAACTAACAGGAATAGTCACAATGATAGGTAGCAAGGCAAATATGGGTAATAATTTCCCGATACAAGTAAAAGTGTCCAACACTAAACAGCGTGAAATAAAAGCTGGTATGTTTGGCAAAATTAATTTGACTGGTGGTGATAGTGAAACTGGTATTATAATACCATCAGCAGCAATTATCCAAAACGCAAACAACACTAATGTCTATGTTGTAGAAAGCGGTAAAGCGAAGTTACAGTCAATCAAAACATTAAGAAGTATAGATAATAACACAATAGTAGCAAGTGGTTTGAACGAAGGTGATATCATTGTAACAAGTGGATTTATCAATCTTTTCGATGGTGCTAATATAGTAATTAAGTAGAAATAAAAATGAATATTACAGAAATATCGATAAATCGGCCTTCGCTGATAATAGTTTTCTTTAGTGTACTTACTCTGTTGGGTGTCATAGGATTTACCAATTTGAGCTACGAGCTAATGCCCGATTTCAACCAACCAGTTATTGTTATCAAAACAGTATATCCTGGGGCTGAACCAAATGAGGTAGAAACATCTGTTTCTAGAAAAATAGAAGATGCTCTTTCCAATTTGGAAGGAGTTGACTACTTAGTTACCAAATCTTTGCCCAACGCATCTGTGATAATAGCAAACCTCAGGTATGGGACGGATTTGGATAATGCTATGCAGGATGCCCAACGTTACATAGACAACATAAGAAAGGATTTGCCACAGGACATTCAAAGTCCAGAGATGAGTAAGGTCTCTCCGAATGATTTGCCAATTATGTCAGTTAGTGCCTCGAGTGATTTATCTGGCACTGAATTTTACCAGAAGCTGAAAGATGATTATCTGCCCCAGATACAACAAGTAAAAGGTGTAGCCGAAGTTACTGTGTTGGGTGCAGAACAAAGAGAAATACAAGTAAAAATAGACCCAGAAAAACTAAAGCTATATAACTTATCCTTATTACAAGTAGTAGAAGCTATAAACCGCTCGGGAATTGATTTGCCAGCAGGTAAGTTGAAAAATGATCAAGTAGCAAACAGTGTACGATTGGAAGCTAAGTTTAGCTCTATTGAACAAATAAAAAATGTACAAATAGCAATGCCAGCTCCTGCAAATCCAGTATATGTGGAAGACGTAGCGACTGTGACAGACGGAGTAAAAGAATTAACTTCTATCAGTAGGTACAACGGACAAGGCGGCTTGGGTTTGTTAATCAAAAAGCAAGGTGATGCCAACGCTGTTGATGTATCAGAAGAGTTGCACTCCAAATTCAAAACAATAGAAGAAAACAACAAAAATGAAAATACCAAATTTGTAGTAACGGACGATAGTACAGAAAAGACTATAGAAGCCGTTAACTCAGTTGTTTTCGATTTGTTCCTTGCTATCTTCCTGGTGTCTGCAGTTATGTTACTTTTCCTCAGAAGCTTTAGAAACTCATTCATTGTTGCTGTTGCTATCCCTACTTCGCTTGTTTCGGCCTTTGTAGCTATGTGGCTTTTGGGCTATACGCTAAACCTAATGACGCTGCTTGCTATGTCATTAGTCATAGGTGTTCTGGTCGATGACGCTACCGTAGTTTTAGAAAACATACAACGCCATTTGGATATGGGTAAAGATAAAAGAAAGGCATCGCTTCAAGGAAGGATGGAAATTGGGTTTTCTGCCATTTCTATCACCTTAGTTGACGTGGTTGTGTTTGTACCCATACTATTCCTCCAAGTATTTGTAGCAGATATGTTGCAGCAATTTACGGTTGTGGTAATAGTGACCGTTCTGACAAGTTTGTTAGTTGGCTTTACACTAACGCCGTGGCTTTCTTCCAGAATTGGGAAAGAAGATGACCTGAAACCTACTAATCTGCTCAATAAGTTCTTATTGTGGTTCGAAGACAAGCTCAACGCATTTATTGATTGGTACGAAAAACTACTGAGGTGGGTGTTAGGCCATAAGCTAATATTCACTGGTATTGTTGTTATGCTATTTGTTGCAACTGGTGTTATTTTAAAGCAGGGAATTATAGGGAAAGAACTAATTGCGACTGGTGACCAAGGCAAATTTCAACTAACGTTGGAATATGACAAAAGCACACCCCTGTCACAAAACAATAGAATAACAGAAAGAATAGAAGACTATATACTCCAACAACCAGAAGTAGAATCGCTATTTAGCAATGTGGGTGGCCCGAGTACAGGAATAGGTAGCTTAGGAGTTGGTTCCGAAAATCAATCCGAATTTACAATTCAGTTGAAATCTAAAGATGAAGTCCCGTACCTGAGCACCGAAGCATTTATGCAAGAACTTCGTGGTGAGTTATATAGTGATTACCCGGGTATCAATATCTCAATGATGGCTCTTGGGTTAGTGCCTCGTTCAGCACCAATAGAGTTAACACTTAGCGGTAGTAACTTGAAAGAGGTTACGAAAACTGCAAACAATTTGAAATCTGTAATAGAACAAATACCAGGTGCGGACAATGTGAGATTGTCAGTAGAAGAGGGCTCGCCTGAGTTGAAAGTAATACCAGATAAAACCAAAATGCAGTTGCTCGGTCTGAACGACGCTTACTTAGCTATGAACTTGAGGACTGCATTCACTGGTAATGACGACGCAACTCTTACTGAAGACGGTACAGAATATCCCATTAGAATTTGGTTAGATGAATTTAACAGACAAAATATAAATGATCTAAAGAATCTAATAATTGTCAACCCAAAAGGAATACCTTTAGAGCTAAGCCAATTCGCTAAAGTTGAAAAAAGTAGTGCTCCTTCACTCTTAGAAAGAAAGGACCGACAACCTGCCATTACACTCACAGCCGATGCTCTGGGCGGGCCTTCGGGAACGGTAGCAGATGATGTTGTTAGTCACATTGGTAACAACCCACTACCAATAGGAATAGAGATGACTTGGGGAAGTGATATAAAAAGACAAAATGATAGTTTTGGGGCATTGGGTTCAGTATTGCTAATTTCCTTTATTCTGATTTATCTTATTATGGTTGCACTCTATGATAACTATATTTATCCCTTTGTGGCATTGTTCGCTATACCATCGGCAATAATTGGGGCATTTTTGGCATTGAATTTATCGCTGAGTCATTTGAGTTTATTTGCTCTACTTGGTCTTATTATGCTAATGGGTCTGGTAACCAAAAACTCAATACTTATAGTTGACTTTACTAATCAACTAAAAGCAGAAGGAAAGCATTACAAAGACGCAATAGTAGAAGCAAGCAAAGGGCGGTTAAGACCAATATTGATGACTACTCTATCAATGGCTATTGGTATGCTTCCGATAGCATTGGGAACTGGCAGTGCAGCAGCTTGGAAAAATGGCCTAGCTTGGGTGATAATTGGTGGACTAATTTCTTCACTTATGCTCACAGTATTCTTAGTGCCTATGGTTTATGAGTTGGTGGACACACTAAAGTTGAAAATTAGTAACTATCGCAACAAGAATGCTTGATATGATATTGTTTTGATCCTTATATTTTCATTGGTTGAAGTTGGTAATGAATAGAAATTCCCCTCTTTAGCGAACTTTAGTTCGTGGTAAAAAGAGGGGTGGCTCACGCTCTAGCGTGAGACGGGGTGTTTAAAATATGAAATACAACTTCAAAGAAAAACGACTAAAATTACCTACAAATCCGAAGCTGAAACAAAAAGCAAGAGATTTACGAAAACAAGGAGTTTTATCTGAAGTATTGTTTTGGAATGAAGTAAAGAGAAAGAAATTCCTGGGTTTAGATTTTGATAGTCAGAAAATAATTGGTAACTTTATAGTAGATTTTTATATAAAAAGCTCGGAATTGTAATTGAGATTGATGGTGATAGTCACAATGAAAAGCTTGAAGAAGATAAACTTCGCGATGAATTTCTTGAAAATTTAGGCTTGGAAGTGATTCGTTATTCGGATAGAGATATTAAATTTAACTTGGATAGTGTGTTATCAGATTTGAAGCGGAACAAAAACGCTAAGTACGTAGCAGACTTGTCTTCCGCCAACACCTACTACCCGTTTGGTATGCTGATGCCCGTGCGAAACTGGTCTAGTGAGTGGTATAGGTATGGCTTTGGTGGTCACGAAAAGGATGATGAATTAGCTGGAGAGGGAAATCATTTGTCATTTGGTGATTACGGATATAATCCAAGACTTGGAAGAAGGTTCAATGTTGATCCTTTTGCACATGCTTTTCCTTCACTTTCACCTTATAGCTATGGCTCAAACAACCCTATCTATTTTGTTGATTCAAATGGAGAGATTATAAAGGTGCATTACTTAGAAAATGGTATTAGTAAATATTATACATTAAAACCTTCCGTAAAACCTCAAACGGACAACAAATTTGTGAATCAAGTATATGAAGCTGTTTCACATGTTATGAAAAATGATGGTAATAAAACATTTCAAAAATTGTCTGCTTCACATAGAACCGTTACTATTAATGAGATTGATATTGCAAATGATAGAACAAGCGGAAATATAGATAAATCTCTCACAAAAATTAACGATATTTATATCCATTGGAATCCTACAGCTGCTATAATTAATGTAAAAACTGGTGGTGGTTTATCCCCTTCAACATTACTTTTACATGAAACAGCTCACGCTGAGCGTATGATTAGTATTGATTCTAGAGAGGATTTACAAGATTATATTAATGACAGATCAATAAAAGTCAAAGATTACACGAACATGGAAGAAAAAAGAGTAATTGACAATATAGAAGCACCTTATCTTTATAGACTAGGCTATCTAAATACATATAATAATGAATTATCACCTAAAATAGAGTCACCGAGAATAGATCATCAAGGCAATTATTACAAAGTAGATAATGTTAATTCAATAACACCAGCAAATGGATCTACAGTTTATGGACAATCCCAAAAAACAGATAGACAAAAGATGAACTTAATTGAAATGGAAACACAAGTAAAGGACAATACTTCTGTAAGTGTACCTAAAACTACCCCAGAAAATAAAAATGATTAATAAAACAAATTTAATAATATTAACTTGCATAATGATATTCATTTTTAGTTGTACTAATGAAGGGAACAACGATTATTATAGTATGATTGACAGTATATATTTCTTACCAGAGTTCAAGTATAATGATAGTTTAGATAGTATTCCTAACTTCTTTAAAGACTCAATCTTTCCAGAAAATTCAATCACTGATAAATATAATAAAGAATTATTCGAGATTACAGATGTACAAATAGGGAAAAAAAACAAAAGTAAATATCTTTATTATGTAATTTCTAATGATGAATTATGGTTAATTTACTATTTACAAGGTGGAATGGTAAGACATAATGTGCTTGAAATTGTTTATCAAAAAAAACAAAAGTTTTATCATTATAAGTTTATTACATATGACGAACTCATGGATACAACAGAGCTTAAATTTTTTTTGGATAGCCTATATAATGAAAATGATAAAATTGAATATAAAGATGATTACACAATTCCAAGGGATGAGGTTTTAAACAAGATATTGAAAGAGGTAATAGTACGCAATTGAATATAGGTTAATTGATAGATTTAACCCTCCGCCAACACCTACTACCCATTTGGTATGCTGATGCCCGAGCGAAACTGGCCTAGTGAGTGGTACAGGTGAATAAGTAAGAAATTCCCCTCTTTAGCGAACTTTAGTTCGTGGTAAAAAGAGGGGTGTCTCACGCTCTAGCGTGAGACGGGGTGTTTAAAATATGAATTACAACTTCAAAGAAAAACGACTAAAATTACCTACAAATCCAAAGCTGAAACAAAAAGTAAAAGATTTACGAAAACAAGGAGTTTTATCTGAAGTATTGTTCTGGAATGAAGTAAAGAGCAAGAAATTTCTGGGCTTAGATTTTGATAGACAGAAAATAATTGGTAACTTTATAGTAGATTTTTATATAAAAAAGCTCGGAATTGTAATTGAGATTGATGATGATAGTCACAATGAAAAGCTTGAAGAGGATAAACTTCGCGATGAATTTCTTGAAAATTTAGGCTTGGAAGTGATTCGTTATTCGGATAGAGATATTAAATTTAACTTGGATAGTGTGTTATCAGATTTGAAGAGTTTAATATTATCGAAGTATGTTGATTAACGAATACCCCGTCAGTCAACGCTGATGGCGCTGACTGCCACCCCTTTTGAAAAAAGGGGAATTTTAACCACTTGGGAAATGTGAGAGCAACAATAACAGATTTGAAGCGGAAAGATCCCAATAGCAACAAGTACATAGCAGACTTGTCCTCCGCCAACACCTACTACCCGTTCGGTATGCTGATGCCCGAGCGAAACTGGTCGAGCGAATGGTATAAACTTGATGCTATTGATGATGATAGATATGATGATGAATACGATAGCGACACTGAGCGTAATTCAGACGGTGAAAAGAGAAGTGGTTTTAGATTACATTTAGGCGGAATTAGTTATGGCTGCGTAACTGTTTGTAAAGGTAAAGGAAGGTCGGAAGAATATGACATACTCCAAAATATTTTCGAGAATACTTCCACTACTCAAGTACCGAAACGAGAAGGTATGCAAAGGTATATTCCAGGGACTACTCGAAAGAAATACGGCACGATGAAAGTCAAAGGAAAAGATAATATACCCGATAAGAAAACAGAGTAATAAGTTGAGACAAAGAATTGCATATATTTTATTTACAGTTTTTTTGGTTTGTTCATGCAGTCAAAATAATTGTGAAAGTAGATTTGACTTCAAATTAACTTCACAACTTTTGGTAAAGGCAAACGACAAGGGTTATTCTTATTGCAGTCTCATAGAAAAATCCTTGAAAAGCAATTCAAAAGCAATTAAAGAATTGTCATTACTTTCATTCGATGCAGGGTTTGCTTATGAACACGGAGCAGTATTAATTGAAGTGATTGATTCGATTGGGGAGGATGAATATGCAAGATTGATTATACAGTTACCTAATAGAAAAAGAAAAGAAGTTTTTTATAGTCTAAGAGCAGGATTTGATTATACCCAAAATCCCAATTACCGAAACTCTAATCTTAAAAAGTCTTTTCCTGAACTGCATAAAATCTACTTGGAAACTAAATTATAGAATATCTAAAGCATTATGATTACCTATTTATTATGAAATTGTTAATAATTGAAAAAACTACTACCCATTTGGTATGCTGATGCCCGAGCGAAACTGGTCTAGTGATTGGTACAGGTATGGGTTCCAAGGGCAGGAGAAAGACGACGAGATAAAAGGCGAGGGGAATAGCTTAGATTTAGGGGAGAGGTTCTATGACCCAAGGATTGGTCGAATAAATTACAAAATTGACCCTATGGCCAAATCATTTCCATGGAATAGTCCTTACACTTATGCTGAAAACGATGTTATTAGATCTATTGATTTAGATGGTTTAGAAAAGGTTGTAATTATTGGAGGGGCTGATTTATTTGGAGATGGGATTTCAAGCACTACACTAAAAACTGCTGAAGAAATAGAAGAGTACTCTGAAGAGAATAACTTAAGTTATGAAGTAAAAACTTTTAATATTGCTCCTTGGAATCCCACTTTTGGAACTGCTTTTGAATGGATCAAAGATAACTACAATGATGGTGAAAGCATTATTATTTACGGTTATAGTTTAGGAGGTGTTGGGGCAAATCAGCTTTCTAAAATGCTGAAAACCGAAGGCATTACAGTAGATTTATTTGTTGCTGTAGATGCTGCTTTTGGTATATTCACTGTTCCATTAGAAATTCCTAGCAATGTGGAGGAGGTTAAGAATTATTTCCAAGAGAATCGATCAATCATACTAAGTAGAGGTTACGAAGCAATACCTATAGAAGGGAATGAAAATACCATAATTGAAAACATTGATTATACAGGTAAGACATCAGGTAAAGGGTCGATGCACACTCGACTATGGACGAAGATACGCAGAAAAAAGCTGTTAAAAATATTCAATCTAAAATGGAACAATCTGTAGATACTGATAAAGAAAAATAGAATTTATTATGAATAACATATTTAAAATAGTGAACTTTCTCATATGTTTTGTAATTTTAATGTTTACATTATTTGTAATTGATTTTTGGGTTAAGTTTTTATTTCCAGCTCTTTATACTTGTTATTTTTCAAATATTGGCATATACTCAGTTTTTAACCTAATTGGAATTTGGATATATTTTTTTACTTTTATCATTTTCCTATTAATAATTTCAAATATTCTTAATGTTAAAAATAGTGTTAAATACATTATAATATTTGATTTTATTTTTTATATCCTACTGGTATATCTAACCTATGAAAACTAATAAAAATTTATTTGGCTTCTTCTTTTATGTTACTTACTTTAATGGTTGTGGCTATTTATAATTATTTATAACATAATAACTTGAATAATTCTACAATTTGTCCCCCGCCAACACCTACTACCCATTCGGTATGCTGATGCCCGAGCGAAACTGGTCTAGTGATTGGTACAGGTATGGCTTCCAAGGGCAGGAGAAGGACGACGAAATAAAGGGTGAGGGGAATAGTGTAGATTTTGGTGCTAAATTCTATGATAGCCGTCTAGGGAGGTGGGGTAGTATTGACGAGTTGAAAAGAGCATATCCTAAAATTAGTGATTATACTTATGTAGATAATAACCCTATAATATATGTTGATTTAGACGGTAAAAGGTTTTTAATTCCTAATAAAGAAGACAGAAAAGCAGTTTTAAAAATGATAAATTCAAGAGCAAGAGGAGTATTTGACATAAATAAAAATGGTGAACTCGTTCTGATAAATGAAAAAGGTTCTGATGGCTACTCGGAGTATTATAGGGATAAATTGATTGAAGGAATTAATGATGATAATACGATTTATATATCAATAGGGGAAATAGTTAATATACCAAGTTTCGACCATGATAAAGGAGAATTCGATTTTAATAGAATTGGTATGGCAAATGTTGATATAGGAGATTTTGGTGAGGGGCTGACAGTAGGTAAACAAGGTACAAACCAAATAATTTTTATTAGTGGGAAATCGGGAATAATATTTGACGAATCTGGTAATAGATTACGAGATGAAGCAGCTGATGTCTTGGTGCATGAAATAGTTGGTCATGCTGTACCAAAAGCTAAAGAAAGAAATGATTATGACCCAATTAAAGAAGAGAATAAAGTTAGAAAACAATATGATAAACCAAATGATAAACAAAGAGCACCTGAATCTGCACACCCTAAATAGAATTTTTATTCCGAAATTGTTAATCACTTTTTTATTGATTGCTAGCTGTGGAGACCATAAGGAAATTCTGAAAGATAGGTTTGAAACTGTAATTCATTTTAAAGAAAAGTCCTATTTGTCATTTCAAAATAATAGTAATGAAACCATTTATATCCCCAAAAAAATTATTTTGGAGAAAGGCTACAATAAAAATAAAATAGATACTGTAATACTTGGTACAATGTTTAGAGATAGTATGATAACACCTAATTATTTTAATCCGAATAAATTAGTCCAATTAAAACCACTTAGTAAATTAGATTGTCCAATACAAATAGATAATTTCCCTAGATTTAGAAATTCTCCAATTTTCATTAGAATTTTTTAAAAAAGATATTGTAGACATATTTAATAAAGATCGAGGAAAGAATAATTATTTTGATTTAGAAAGTAATTATTCTTTTTTACTACAAATTAATAAGTGATTTGTTAAAAATACCCATCAGAATTTACCTTTTATGTTACGACGCTAAATGGTTCTTTATTAAAGTATAGTCCACAATCAAAAGGAAAAGAAAAAGTTGAGGTAATTAGAACGGATTTACCGAATGATCCTAATGATCCAGAATCAAAAAAACAATAACAGTATATGAGGTTTCTTATGCGTGTATATATAAAAGTTTTCATTATTCTAAGCATGTGTTTTATTTTATTAATTAGTTGTAGTACTGTAAAAAAATCTAATTCTGATATTGATTATGTCCCTGATGAAAATACAGCAATAAAAATTGCTGAAGCAATATGGTTACCAATTTATGGCGAAATCATTTATGATTCATTGCCATTTAAAGCTAAGTTAGATAGTAGTAAAACATTCTGGATTGTAGATGGAACATTAGTTGGGCGTAAAGGTGGTACTCCTTATGCTGAGATAAGAAGAAAAGATTGTAAGGTTATTTACGTAACACATTATAAATAATATTCCATACAGATTAATTTAATAATTCTAATTAACAGTTTTAATACAATTTTAAGATAAAGTGCAGTATTTTAAAATATGAATGTTCTTACCCCCCAACAACAAACTTAAATACTTCAACATTTGAATCAGACTCAATTTTAAGGAAGTAAATACCAACAGGGAGATTACCAATATCTATCTTTTGTACAGATTCATTAGTCTTGTATATAGATTTAGAATTTAGGTCTAATAGTTCTATACTGTTGAATCTAGTATTTTGGTCTATGTAGATTACTTTACTCTTAGTGCCTATTGTAAATAACTCACTCTCGTTTATATCTTTGACACTAGTTTCTGTTTTGTATTCCATACAATCTGTGAACTCAGTACAGCCATCTTTTGATACACTTACCTTATATGAGCCATCAACAGTCGGGAAGTATCCTTGTCCTGTTTCGCCTTCTATTACTATGTCACCTTCGCAATCATACCACTGGTACTCAGCATCTGTTTGCACTGCAACTATTCCACCATTCTGCTTTCTGAGATTAGTGTTGATGTATATGTCTTCTATATTAATTTCAAGTGTTGAATCACAATCAAAATTCTCTTGTGTTAAGAATTGTTTATAGAAACCCCTGTCTTCATATACTTCTCCATTAATTGTAATTGATTCATACTTGCATTTCAAAGTGTCAATTTCATAAGTAGTTGGTCTGCAAATATAATAGCATTCGGAAACATATTCGCATCCACCTTCAGTAATCTTCAATTTATAATCACCGCTATACTCAGGAGTAAAGTTGAATCTTTTGTTGCTAACAACAGAATCATTGTCGCAATTGTACCATTCATAAACTTCGGCGTTGAAGTCCCTGCTTTTTAAAGTAATACCATCAAGATAAGTGTTGGTGTCAAGATTATTTATTTCTACATTATAAGTTTGTATTAGGTCACAGTAACCACTTGATATTGTCGTATCAATATAGATACCACTTTTTGTTAAAGTATCTTCACCAATTATAAAAGGTTTACCGTAACAGGAATAGAGATTACTTTCTTTAAATATCGTGTCAGTACAATTATATTCAATAATATAATAATACTCTTCTATGAGCCCTTTATTCACCCATTGACCAGAGTCAGATAATATTTTTGAACTATCAACGCTGTTATATGGATATAATGATAAAGCGATATAAGAATAGGAATAGTTGTAATCAATAGGATAATATAGCTTAGTGTCTTTAGCTCCCCAATTAGCATAATAGCCGTTTATTATACTTCCATTTTTTTCAAAGCCAACATAAAATTCACGAAATTGTTCGCTCGAATCTCTCTTAACCCATTTCCATACTGAATCTCTATTAAAAGCACCAATCCAAAATAATACATTTTCATTGCCATCTTTCTTAAATTCACTAATCTCTTTTTCATTGTGAATTTCATTTGTCAAATAATTAATAATAAAATCACTCTCATCTTTGTCTTCTAAAGTAATTAAATGCCCACCTTTTTCTAGTGAACAGTTGTAAGCATCTGCCCATTTGGTTTTTTTAGGAACAATTTCATATCTGCTAGTATTATAAAAGAATTCAAAGGGAGCTGACCATGAGCTACACTGAGAAACGGAGGAGTAATTAAACCCCAAAAAGCAGATGAAAGTAAGTATTAATAATTTTTTCATTTTTATTCCTTTATATAATAATTCCATCAATCATAAGTTGTTTATGATATCGTAGGAAGTGTTGTTTTCTGTTGACATCAAGTAGATATCACTTAATCCATAGCAATTAATGTTTAGTAATTTGTAATATAATAATACTCTATGGAAATGTAAAATTTTCGCTTTCTACTAAAATTATTATTTATACAATTTTTGTATATCTCAACTGATTTACATAACTTATTCACACAATGAAATCCATTATCTTCATATTACTATTCCTCTTCCTTTCATCCAACACATATTCTCAAAAAGAATATTACAATTGGCTTTTTGGTAAATCAGCGGCTATTACTTTCGATACGCCTAATAAGAACCCATCGAATATAGAAAACTATTGGATGACTAATACTTCAGAGAACACAAGTGTTATATCAACACCAAAGGGTAAGTTAAGATTAGTGTCTTATGCTAATATTGCTTTTAGTGATGGTCCTTGGCTAAAAGGTGAACACATTTCGGGGCATTCATCGTCGTCGCAGGGCGGAGTGTTGGTGAAATTAAACGGCGATAAATACTTGCACGTAAGTTCTAGTTTTGCAAGAGATGATAATAAAAGCTCGAAAAATCTCGGGTTTTCAATCTTAAATTTTGGTATTGTAGAATATACAAGATATTTACCAAACACACAGAAGTATTATACTTTCCGTAGTATGGGCATTATTTCAAAATATGAAACAATAAGGTCAGACTACAATAGCGAGAAATTACTTTTGGTAAAAAATAAATGCGGTGCATCGGTTTATATTATTACTCACGATTATAATTCTAACCAATATAGACTTTACTGGTTTGATATAAAGGAAGAGAAGTTTGTTCTCAAACATACTATAGACTCTAGATTTGATAGACATATTGAAGACTCTCAGTTAAAATTCAATAAAGTAAATAACACTTTTATAAATTTTAGTAGAAAAAATTACGAAATTATCAAGCTCAATTGCAATAGTGAAGAATTAGAGTTCGTACGTTATGAATCAGTTGATATAATGAATGATGGATTATCAGGGGAATATTCTCCAAATGGTAAGTACTATTATTTCCTAAATTCTGATGGCATTTATGTACTTAAGAACATGGATAAAGTTGAAACACAAAAACCAACAATCCAATTACTATACCCAGAGATAGGAATACATAGGCAAAACGATTTTATGATGGGCCCAGATAGTATTATTTATATTTCAAATCAGAATACTCGATATTTGTTGACTTTGGAAAATACGGATGATTTATCAACTGTTAGACTAAAAGAAAATGCCGTGGTTTTAGACGGAACTTCGATGATTGGGTTACCACATATCCCAACTACGATGTATGATTACACTATAGACTCACTTCTAAGAATATGTGAAGACTATAGTTTTACTTTAGAACCCAATGTGGATTGGTATTTTGAAAATCCAACCTATAGTTGGACTGGACCAAATGGTTTTAAATCAAATGAGCGAGTAGTAAATGTAGAAAATGCTCAAAAGAAAGATGAGGGTACTTACCATTTACACGTTACTGATGATAGTGGCAAGGAGCATATATATGAGTATTTGGTTTATGTAGAAAATTTAGAAATCTCAAAGTTGAAAGCTGAGCCGGAAAAAGAGATATACTATGATGAAGAAGTGACTTTAAGTTTACCAATAGAGTATGATGACTATTGGTGGTCAACAGGAGACACAACAAAAGAAGCAACAGTAAGTGAGCCAGGAACTTATACAGTAACTTATTCGAATGATATTGGGTGTAATTTTACTGACAGCATAAGCATAGTGTTCAAACAAGATGATGGGTTTAGCTTTATTGGTTCTCGTAAGATGTGTTTTGGTACAGATGAAACTATCTCTGTTAATGATATTTATACCGATTATTTGTGGTCAACAGGAGACACCACTAACCAAATAATAATAAAAGAACAAGGTAAATATTGGCTTGAAGTACGAACTAGTAGCGGTGCAATATTGAGAGACACATTTGGTATTTCTTATTTTCCTATAGTGAGAGCTGGATTCAAACCAGTACCTACTACTTTTTGTAGCGGTGATTCGGTGTTGTTAGAATCACAAAGGATAAATTCTTTTTATGAATACAAATGGAACACCAATTCGGAATCGGAAAGCATATATGTTAGTGAAACGGGCACTTATAAATTAACTATAACGGACACAAGAACAGGGTGCAAAGATAGCTCTGAGATAACAATCAGCGTAGAAGATAATTTGAAAGTGACTATAAATGGAAGTGATATTTGTGAGGGGCAAATTGCAATATTAGAGGCACTCCCCATTGACCCGACTTACAGTTATGAGTGGAGTACTGGAGAAACTACACCTGTTATTGAAGTAAGTCAAGCAGGAACATATACTGTTACAACGAGTAAAGATGGTTGTATTGGTACAGCTGAGTTTACTGTAAGCGAAAGTCCCAATCCCGAATTTGAACTGATGGGGGAAAACATAGATTGTGGTAATAGCGCTACATTAGCACCAGACAAAGATTTTGCAGAATATCTTTGGTCAACAGACGAAACAACAAAAGAAATAGAAGTAACGGAAGCCGGGACATACTCACTAACTGTGACAGATGAGAACGGGTGTAGCTCGACGGAAGAATTTACTGTAAGGACGGAATCTCTTTCATTTGAAATTATAGGAGAAGATATAGTGTGTGGTAACACGGCAACATTATCACCAAACAAAGACTTTTCAGATTACCTCTGGTCAACAGATGAAGTAACAAAAGAGATAGAAGTAACAGAAGCAGGCACTTATTCACTCACAGTAACTGATGAAAATGGGTGTAGTTCAACAGAGGAGTACACAGTAAATAGACAATCATTATCGTTTGATATTAGCAAGAACAAGATTGATTTTGGTAAGGTGTATATTTCAGAAACAAGAATAGATTCAGCCAAAATCACCAACACAAGTGGAATTGATATTGTAATCACTGATGACGGCAAAAAATATACTATACTTTCAGGTCAAACTGTACAGTACAACAAAACTTTAGACCCAACCGAACTTGGCCCTTACACTGATAGCTTTGAGTACAGAGTAATTTCCCCGTGTGATACTGTGATTACAATCCCAGTAACGGCGGAAGTCTATGCAAGAGGCACAATCAGCAGTGTCGATATAGAAACTAAAATAGGTGATGAAATTACAATCCCGATTTACTTAGAAGCTGAAGCAGACTTACCATTGCAAACTTATTCAATAACAACACATTTGGATAATTCAGTTCTACTTACTGGTTCTGATTTCACAATAAACAAAAATGAAGTTATTCGTAAATCCAAAACCAAAGTGAATGAGATAAAAGGTGAAGTTTTGCTCACAAGTGATTTGCAATATGACATTACCTTCCCAAGTTATGAGTTTAATAACCCTTATATAGAAATAGTAACTCTACCGAGTAGGATAAAAATAGATACGGTATGTGGTTTTCCTTACAGAAGTATTGAGATTGTAGAGCCAACAGGAATGAAAATCTCGCCAAACCCAGCTAAGGATAAGTTGGTGGTCAATGTTCATTCAGGCGTTTCGACTACGCTCAACGAACCTGAAATGAAATTAGAGCTAATCTCTAGCGAAGGAAGAGTTGCATATACCGAGAATTGGACACAAACAGCATCAGAAAAGCAATTAAGTATCAACACAAGCAAAATACCTTCTGGGCTATACCAAGTGCGGTTACAGACTCCAAATGGAGTGCTGACAGAGAATGTGATTGTGTTGAAATAATAAATTATAAATTACACACTAACAAAAGACAAAAGGAGTTTATGAAAAGAATTGAAAATATTATAGTATTATTGGTACTAGTAATGCTATTAGGGGCTTGTAAAGATGATGACAGCAGCACAAATCCGTCAGATGAATCACTAAGCTTTCCTTTGGCAGAAGGGAATTATTGGATGTATGAGGTTTACGAAATAGATGCCAATGAAAGTAAAGTTGGCGAAAAAACGGGCACTAATAAAATGATTATTGGTAAAGCGGTGACTATAGACGGAAGAGCTGGATTTGGTTTTTCGGAAGAGTCAACCAGTGTAGATGAAGATGAAGAAGATGAAGTGAATTTCACGGCTATAAGTTCCGACGATGAGGGGCTCTATATTTACTTTTCTAATCTGACCGAAGAAGAAGGTAATCCACTAGAAGGACTTACACCAGGTTGGACTAAATTAATTGATTTTAAAAATCAAACGTGGGAAGCTCTAAATTTTCCAATTGATGAAAAGACTGACACAACTGCGTTAGTTGGTTTTTTCAAAATGATTGGTTCTAAGGTTGGAAATGTTGAAGTTAGCTATAAAGGAAAAACTTATGATGCTGTAAAATTTAAAACTACTACCATTTTAGATTTAGCTTTTACTGCGGATGAAGTAACTATAGACTTTGAAGGTGAAGAAGATAGTTATTATGTCTTAATTAGTGGGGTTGGAATATTTGAAACTAAGTCTATTGAAACTGATGAAGAAACTGAATTAAAAGGTGGTACTATTGACATTCTGGTTGACCATAACTTAAATTAACTGATTATCAATAGATTTATTTATTCATTAAGCTCAACTGATAGTTGGGCTTTTTTATTTTTGATGAAACTAATAATTTGTTGCTATACCCGACTCAATTTATTAAATTAGTAAATGAAAAAATTAAAATATTTTTGGACTAAGCTCAACTCAACCTTCTGGTTTATACCATCAATGTTGGTTCTGACTGCGGTAGTGTTGGCTTTTTTGTTTATCTATTTGGACTATGAACTCGGTCTCGAGCCAGAGGGGTTGTTTAAGTATATTTACTCTGGTAGTGCCGACTCTGCTCGTAGCATATTGTCTATTATTGCAGGAGCTATGATTGGGGTGGCAGGAACTGTGTTCTCTATCACATTGGTAGCCCTCACCTTAGCTTCATCTCAGTTTGGCTCGCGGCTGCTGCGTAACTTTATGTATGACACTATGAACCAGACCGTTTTGGGGACATTTGTTGCTACTTTTGTTTACTGCCTTCTCGTGTTGAACTCTGTTCGTGGTGCAGAAGATTTTGAGTTTATACCTGTGCTATCGGTGTTTGCAGCCATAGTATTTGGGGTTCTCAATATAATTATGCTTATCATATTTATACATCACATTGCCACCTCTATCCAGTCGGACAAAGTAATTGCAGACATTACCGAAAATCTTATGGATGATTTGGAAAGCTTGCTCGGCGGAACAGATTACCAAAATCAGATAGAACACAACCCCGATATGTCATTTGTCAAAGAACAATATAAGTCAGAGTATAGCCCAAAAACAAGCAAAAGTGGATACATACAATTAATCGATTACAGTGATTTGTTGGAATATGCTACCGAAAACCAAATACTGATTATAGTTCACAAAAGAGCTGGCCAGTTTGTAGTCAAAGAAAGCAAGTTGTTCGCTGTCTATTGCAATGACAATATGGAAGAGAGCAAAAAATTAGATAGTTATATAGAAACTGGGGTTATGCGAACCCAACACCAAGACGCAGAGTTTGCTATTCATCAGATAGTTGAGATTGCCTCTCGTGCTCTGTCGCCTGGGATAAATGACCCTTATACAGCAATTACCTGCATCGACAATTTGTCTTCTATTATGTGTAAACTCACTGGGCTGCAATTCCCTTATAAGCATAGATATGACAAGGACGGTCATTTGCGAATTGTTATCAATGCTCTCGATTTTGAAGGGATGATAGATGCGGCATTCAACCAGATAAGGCAAAATGCAGAGGCGACACCAGCTGTGTTGATTAGAATAATAGACGCTTTGGGTGAGATAAATAAATTCGTTCAAAACGATGAGCAACGCACAGCTGTAAAAACCCATGCAGACATGGTTGTCAGGGCTGCGGAAAGGACATTTGCTGAACAGAATGACAAAGCAGATTTGCAAGTACGATATAATAATTTGAATCTGTAATGATAAAACCTACAGCAATTATACGCTCGAAAAGGAAATCGTTCGGTTTAGAAATAAGTGACAAAGGTGAGCTTACTTTGCGAGTTCCAAACAGGGCTACTAAACGCGAGATAGAGGAAGTTCTTCACGACAAAAGGCAATGGATAGCCAAAAAAGTAGCTGTAGCAAAATCGAAACACCACGTAGAGTATAGCTTTGATGAAACTGACCAGTATTATTTCTTAGGTAAACAATACCCCGTGGCATTGGTAAAGCAAAGGCAAGCCGTCAGTTTTGATGGGGAGAAATTCCTGATTGCTCTTTCGCATTCGGACAAAGTACAATCAGCAATGACTAATTGGTATAAGGCAAAAGCAAAGAAATTGGCTACTCACTTGGTCGAGAAATACACCGATAAATTAGGTATAGCCCACAAGCAAGTAAAAATCAGCTCTGCCAAAACTCGGTGGGGTTCGTGCAGTAACCGAAAGAACATAAATATAAACTGGCGGTTAGTGCTTGCACCACTCCAAGTAATGGAATACGTAGTAGCACACGAGGTTGCCCACCTGAAGTATATGGACCACTCCGCAAAATTTTGGCTTACAGTAGAACAGTTGCAACCAGAGTACCGAGTATATAAATATTGGCTAAAACACAATGGTCATCTGGTAAGCTTTTGATGATTGTTATTTGAACTCTTCGGTTACTGTTTGTGCTCTCAAGTGATGCGGGTGTCCCGTCCATTCAGAGAGTGCCGTGGCATTCGAAGAATCCAGGCCTTAAAACATCACTTCCTATCTCTGGACTCTTCCGATGCCTATCCTCCGCTGGCGGAGGTGACTTTTGCTGAAGGCAAAAGGCGGAGGTGGATGATACACGTCTTTCCGAGAAATATCAGCTTGCTGATATTTTGTGGCAATCTACCTTTAGCGTGGACACAACTCTAGCAACCCCTTGACAAATGGGGTTGGGGGGATTAGACTAACCCTACTTTTTCTTGCTAACTATATATTCGCGTCGGGTGATTTCGTCCATCAATCGCTTCGATTTACTAAGCAGCAGGTTATATTTCAATCGCTTATCCAGAAAACCGAGTACGTCGTAGGCCTCTTTTATCTCACCAAATATCTTTTCTATCTTGGGGTTGTTTGGGTGCAAATCGGGGTGGTACTTACGAGCTAATCGCTTGTATGCTTCTTTTATCTCGTCAGATGTTGCCGAGCTCTCTATTCCGAGTATTCTATAGTAATTTTTTATTTTCATGGCATTTTAAGAATGTGAAAATAAGAAATATTTTGGAATTATTGCACTTGCTCGAGCAAATTAACATTACTCACTACTTCTATGTCGGTGTCTGTTGGTAGCTCAGAATAGCTGATAACACTCACTACTGGGAATGTAGTTTGTATCATTTTCTTGAAGTAAGGGCGAACCTGTGCAGAGCAGATAACTACTGGCAAATGCCCAGCTATTGTAGCGTCGTCTATTGCTTTTGCTACTCCTTCCTTTACCATTTCTACAAACTGCGGAGGCATACCCATAGTTGGGCTGATTTGGTTGCCATTGGAGTTTTGTAGTGCCTGAGTCATCTTGTCTTCTATGTCTGTGGATAGGGCAATTGCGTTCACCACTCCATCCTCATCTTCATATAATGATTTGATTGTTTCCGATAGGTTGTGGCGGACGTATTCCGTTAATACATCTATGTTCTGAGTAACTCTGTAATATTCAATTAGTGATTCCAGTATCATTGGCAAATCACGTATCGGTATGTTCTCACTAAGTAGGTTTTGCAATACTTTTTGAATAACTGACAGGGGAATATTCTCTGGCTTTACTTCTTCGGTGAGAGCTGGATAATCTTCCTTCAGATTGTCAATTAATTGCTTGGTGTCCTGACGAGTCAGCAGCTTCTCAGAATTTTGTTTCAATATTTCAGTCAAGTGAGTAGTCAACACGGTAGCAGATTCCACAACTGTGTAGCCCATTATCTCAGCGTTTTCGCGTTCGTTTTGGTCTATCCACTTAGCTGGCAGGCCAAATACTGGCTCTGTTACAGATTTTCCACGTAGTTCGCCTTCGGCAGTTCCTGGGTTCATCGCCAATAGCATATTGGGGAAAAGGAAATTGGAAGCGACTTCGTTGCCACGTATTTTTATAACATAGTTTTCGGGGTCTAACTGTAGGTTGTCTCGCACTCGCACAGGTGGTAATATTATGCCAAGCTCTGTTGCCAACTGCTTACGGACATTAGTTATCCGTTTGAATACATCGCCGCCTTGCTGTTCATCGACTAATGAAATCAGAGAGTAGCCAAGCTCTATTTCCACTGGGTCAACTTTTAGCAAGTCTTCCACAGGTGTTTCGCTTGGTTTTTCGGTCTCTTCCGCTGCTTCTAATTCGCCACGCATTTCTGCTTGAGATTCTTCTTTTATTGCTTTAGTTCTGTAGAATGCTATGCTCCCTATTATTGCCGCAAGTATAGCAAAAGGAAGAAATGGAAACCCTGGGAGCAATCCGATTAGAAATAATGTGACTGCTGATATATAAAGTGCCCTTGGTTTAGCACCAAATTGCTGTCCGAACTCTGTTTCTAACTGGTCACGAGCACCCGAACGAGTTACTACCAAACCACCAGCTACTGATATTAGGAGTGCCGGTATTTGTGATACCAAACCATCACCAATAGTAAGAGTAGAGTAAGTTGCAATGGCCTCACCAAAGCTCATATCCATCTGGAGCATACCAATTGCAAAGCCACCGATTAGGTTTACTATTGTGATTATGATACCAGCTATGGCATCACCTTTGATAAACTTGGCGGCACCGTCCATAGAACCAAAGAAGTCAGCTTGGTGTGCAAGCTCATCTCTTCGTGCCTTGGCGGTCTGTTCGTCTATGTAACCGGCATTCAAGTCAGCGTCAATACTCATCTGCTTACCTGGCATAGCGTCCAATGTAAAACGTGCGGATACCTCTGCTATACGCGTAGAACCTTTGATAACTACTATAAAGTTAATAACTAAGAGTATCAGGAATATGATAATCCCGACCACTATATTGCCACCTATTACGAAATCCCCAAAGGCATAAATCACCTTCCCTGCCTCTGCCTGACCCAATATCAGACGGGTGGAGGCGACGTTAAGCCCCAAACGGAGCATAGTCGTAATTAGCAAAATTGCTGGGAATGCGGAGAAGTCCAATGGCTTTACCAAATAGACCGCCACCATGAGTATCATAACCGAAAGGGCTATGTTGAGTGCTAAGAATAGATCGAGGGCAAAAGGAGGCAATGGCAAGAGCAATAGTGCCAATATGAGTAACACACCACCAGCTAATCCCACATCGGGATTGTTGGTAATTGGAGAAAGAATATTATTCTTCAATTTGTTTGCTGTTGGGTTATCGAATAATGCCAATTGTCTATTTTTAGCCAATAATGTTAAAATTTATCTTGTATATGAGAGTGTGCAAGTAGCTTGCCAAAAAAATAAGCGAATCAATTTTTCTATACTTCCTATTCCGTTTATTATTCCTTAATTTTGTCGATTATTATCAACGAACAACCTCATCTACATTATTACATTGAAAAAATTAGTCACACTTTTACTCATTATAATAACTTCTGCAGCAACTGCACAGGTGAATACCGAAGCAATCAGAAGCAGTAGCATAAAGAACGGATTCCGTTCCAAAGTGGATTTGCTTTTTGGGCTTAATTCTGGTAACTCCGAATACATCAGCGGAGAAGCAAACTTACGTCTCGACTACATTGGCGAAGATTACCGCACATTTGTAGCGGGTCAAATCGCTTATAAAGAAGGAAACGAAGAGGTAATTAGCAATAAGGGCTTTCTTCACGGCAGGTTCATATACGAATTGAGTGAACACTTTGAACCAGAATTATTCATTCAGAAAGAATACAACGAGTTCGTATTGCTAAGTGACAGGAACTTAGCTGGTGGTGGAATGCGGTGGTCAATATTTGACTCCGACTTTGTTGCTGACTCGGTACAAGAATTCGATTTGTTCCTTGGAGTGGGGGCAATGTACGAAATGGAAGAAATTAATCAACAGCCAACGATAATAACGGAAATATTACGTTCTACTAATTATTTGACTCTACTTTGGAAGCCAAGTGAGAATTTTTTGTTAAATTCGGTGACTTACTTTCAGGTAGATGTAAATAGATTAGCGGACCACAGGGTACTGAACGACACTAATTTGAAATTTAAGATTACGGATGCTGTTAGCTTTGTGTTTTCTATGAGCTATAGGTTTGATAGTGAGCCACCAACAGGAATTAAAATGTATGATTTGGAATTAAAAAATGGAATATCGTTTGAATTATAAATGGACAATAGTTGCTGTTCTGATTTTGGTTGTGGGGTTGACTTCTTGTGAGCAAGAGAGTGCAAACAAGGAATACACTCAGCAGATAGAGGAATACAGGGCCGATGTGATTGACTTTTTCATGCTTTCGCAAGACTCACCCCTTGTTGATATGCAAAAGAAAAGTGAACCAATATTCTATGCTCCCAAAGAGAAATACAGAGTGGAAGCATTTTTGGAAAAGTATGACAAGCAAGACACCTTGGAAATGCTGACAACTCAGAGTGACGTAAGGAAAATGGTACGCTATGGCGAATTGGAATTTAAGTTAGACGACCAGAAATATACTCTCAACGCCTACATAAATGTGGAGCATCCCGACAGCTTTTTTGTTCCTTTCCACGATGAGACAAATGGGAAAGAAACTTATGAAGCAGGTAGATATATAGATATAGAAAGAACGGAGAATACACAGTATGTGTTGGATTTCAACTTGGCTTATAATCCATACTGCTACTACAACCCTAAGTATTCTTGTCCGATAGTACCAGAAGAAAATATATTAAATACGAAAATAGAAGCAGGCGAAAAGGCAAACAATGAAGAACATTAGAATAATATTAGTGATAGCTCTGATAGTTGGGTTCAACTCTTGTATCATAGTAAAGAAAGACGGCAAAGAGCAGCGAGAAGCAGTAGTAAAACTAAGCCCAAAACCAATAGTCCCAATGCAAGAAGAGACTGTTCGTTCGGAAGCTGGTGATATGATTGTTTCAATCCCCGAGGGATGGTTCTTTGTGGATATGGAAAGCAAAGTATCGGCTGAAACAATAGCAGTAGCTACTAATCCCGATTATAACTTAACGGCTGTGTTCAAAAGGATACTGCCTTCGAGCAACTTGGATACAAAATACGAACAACATAAGCTAAAAGGGGTGGCCGAATACAGCTACAAACAGAAAGCAACAACAACGAATGGCAAGTGCCAACTCACTTCTGATTATGGCGAAATATTGGCAGGCAACCTGAGTTACGGTACTTTCACTTATTCTAACTCTGGTGGTGCACTAACTGCGAGAACTGCAGTGCTAAGAACGGACATAGACAATTACTATGAGTTTACGCTGATACCTACGGACATAAAAGGGATGTCATACCCGACGGAAATAGAGCAGGACAATATATTCAAATCAATTATTGCTACAATGAAGTATTAGTTATGGAAATATCGAAAGACACACAAAACGTAGTAGGCACAGTAGAGAGCTTTACTGAAAAGCAGTTGCTAAAAAAGAATGATTTTTCACTTCTTGTCGAGTTAGCAGCCACTTACAATCACATAGAATCTTTTGGGCAAGCTGTGTTCAACGGGACTGCTTTCTTTAAGCTATCCAAAAAGCTAAACAAGATAGACCCCAACGATGAGTCAGCTGCTAACTTCAAGAAAGAATTTGAGTATTACTTAGAGATGTTTAAATCGAATGTGCAAGAAATAGCGGAAGGACTGGAAGATGAGGGGTTGCAAAAGCGATTGCAAGAAACTTATTTCGAGCTAACTCGTGGTTGTGTGTTGAACTTAATTGATTTGGCTCACGATTTTGCATTATTCAAACAAATGCAAACTTCGAATAAGGAGAAGTAGTTTGACTTCACAGTGAGTTTTTGAACGTCGCGGCAATATTCAACCCCGATGGGGCTGGTTCTGTTTTCGGTAATATAATTTCTACTAATATTTCGACTACGCTCAACACACCGTATTTAACTTCTACGGAGTTATTAAAGCTTGCTCTGACTGGGGGAGAGGACTTAACAAGAAAAGTTTACAGATAATTGAAAAAGTTCATTGAGCATAGCTGAAATGACGTTTTCCGTTCTTTCAGCTCAGGCATCTTAGCTTATTCCACATCCGTCTTCCAATTACTTTGTCACTCTGAGGATTCCACAGAATCCGCCTGTACCGAGCGTAGTCGAGGTAAAGAGTCTATTTCTTTTAGAAACTGCTAATTTGATATTATAGCTCTTTGTTAATCAATTAATAGATTGCCACAAAATATCAGTTTACTAATATTTTTCGCAATGACAGATTTTCGTTCATCTCCACTAATGCCCTTGCTTCACTCCGCCACTATCAACTTACGGCTGAATACAACACACCAAATATCGATAAAATCTATGACAGAGTTATTAAGAGAAATTTTATGCATCTATCCGTAATCTGGGAAAAATTGGTATGAGCTATTCATATCTATAAACTAATAAGTAATTATAATTAACAAATCTATTAACATAAGGAATACTAAATGCCAAAATATCGAACTCCACCTCTACGCTTAATCCATTGATTTTTCCTGTATTATCAAAAGAATAACTACCAAAACTAACGATTACATCATTATTAGTGTTACTAGTTACATTTACCCCTTTTATATCTAATATAGTACTAGTGTAACTGAAGTTATCGTCTCTTTGTCTTGAAGTTAAAGAAAATGAATTGAAGGTAAGTACACTATCAATCAATACATTTGCATCTGCTAAAAATACATGTTGTTGTGCAGTGGTGTCTCTCTCGTCAAATTTTCCGTCAAATGTAAAATCTAACCAAGCCCAGTTTCTATTCAAATTTGTATCCATTTCAAACTCGAATCCGTTGAATTTTGCTTGTTGAGGTTGATGAATAGCAGTAACTATTTTTTCAATAGTAAAGTCTTGCTGTTGTTCATCATATAAAGTGTCGTAAGTCAAGTACGTCACTAAAGTATAAACAGAGTCCAGTATTGGGTTAAATCTTGGTGCTATTGCTCTACTTTTCGTTATCTCTTTTTTAAGAGAATCTATCGCAAAGCCAAGTGAGTCCCTTATAATAATCAAAGAATCAATTGTGAATAGATACTCAGTCGAATCTGAGCTTTTGACAGTATCAATAGTGACAATTGTGTCTATTCTAACTATAGTATCTCTTTCAAATATAGTTTTCTTATAATCGGGGTCGGTCCCTAGGGAGTCATCACAAGCCACTATTAATGAGATTAACATTATAGATAAAAGAATATGGTAATATTTTTTGATCAAAATTCAACCCCCATCCCTAAGTGTGTACCAATTTTATTTGTTGAAAAATTAACATCTTTGTGATGAAAACTCAAGAATGTATAATCTGATTTGAAATACATATACGTGTTACTAAATAAGTAGTAATCTAAGCCAAAACCAACGCGAGCCAGTTCACCAATATTAGAAACACCTACTGATAAATCAACATTTGGGCGAACTTTGAGAAATTCTAAATACTCTGGTGAATATCTAAATAGCATTGAAGCAGTATAGACTGTTGGTTGCTGTTGGTATTCTATCTTCTTTCCGTCATTATTAATATCAGTAAATTCCTGATAAAAATTCTCTTGTCTCAAATCTAAACCTAATGAATAATCTCTTGATAAGTTATATAATCCACTCAATCGAATATTATCAGAAAAAGTATTATTCCTCTCTATGAAGTCAGTGCCTAAATTCTGATAGTACCTCCCCAAAGCGGCTTCTAGTTTTATACTTGTTTCTGGATTGTAAACATCGACAACATTAATAATATAGCTAATATTATCATTAGTGTTCAATACGTTGGGAGTAGTTATAAAATTAGATTGGAAAACAGATTTAGTATTAACTGGATATATATATTCTGCTTCTTCATTATTACTTTCTTTTAATCTATCGGAGGATTTCCTCAAAGCATAATTTTCATCCTTTAATTGATTTAACATTAAGTTCATACTTTCTAACTGTTGACCTAAGTTACTAACATTATGCCTAAGCTTTAAGTTGTCATTTCTAATTCTTCCTATTTGTTCAGGCAGATTCCTGTTCTCTATGTCTGAATAACTATTTACTTTCCCATTAGTTTCGTTAGGCAGTTCAATCTCCAAACTGGCTTTATCTGATTCATAAGAGGTAACAATTGCCACTCCTGTACTCTGATGATGATCAGTATCATTGATTGGGAGTAGCCACAACATAAATAGTGCAGTAGCTACTGTGGCAATAAATCCAGATAGAATAGGAGCTTTATACAATGCCCAAAACCCAGCTCTAGATGTTTGTTTTGCTGACGCTGCTATTCCCAAGTTTGCAAAAAGCTTATCAGAAGTCGAAACAGCAGGTACAAATGCTTTTGTATCATTACCTATTGCGAGTTTGATTGCAAATAGTTGATTGAAGTCGTAACGAAGTTCTTCATTTTTAGATAGTTCATTAAATAGCACTTCTTGATTAGTGCTATCTAAGTTACCATCAAAGTATTCGTTGATTGATTTATTATAATTCATATTTTTACTCCTTATTTGAAATGCCTTTCTAGGTCTTTCAGATATGGTTTTAAAATTTCTCTAATTTTATTTCTAGCTCTAAACACTCGTGACTTAGCATTGTTAAGAGTAATGCCAGAAACTTCTGCAATTTCCTCGTAAGACAGTCCGTTATACTCTCGTAGTACAAATGCGTCTTTGTATGTAAAGTCAAGTAATTCTAGAGCCATTGAAATTAGATCTAATAGTTCCTTTCTATCTTGTCTATTGTAATCACCTTCGTGCAAATCAAGTTTATCCGAATAAACAATTCGTTCATTCTTTTTTTTGTAATTGAGCGATAAATTTCTTGCTATAGTAATTAAATATCCATGCACATTAACATTGCCGTCCTGTACTTTTACATTCTGATAAAATCTCATAAAAGTCTCTTGGAATATATCTTCAGCTACTGCCTCATCTTTGAAGATTTTAAAACAATAAGCATGGACATTAGGGGAATATCTGTTGTACAATTCCTTAAATGCTTCGCCAGACTTTTTCTTGTCTTTGCGAAGAATTGTGATTAACTCTAAGTCATTAGTATTTTTAGAAATTTTGCTCATTCAATAAGGATATACAACCCAACCCGATAATCGTTGCAAAAAACATTAAAATAAATTTAATTTAAGGATTAATGCAACCATTTTGTACTTCGTTTGTAATTCTGTTTGATTTCGGAATCCACAATATTTTAATAACAATTTATGGAGTTTTAAAATGAAAGTTTTAAAAACATACGGTATAAAGATAGTAATGATTCTATTGCTATTTGTCGGAGTGAACCAACACTCAGCGTTAGCAGGGGAAAGTTTATTTCAGGATAGCATTTATTTCAAACACTCACCACCTGATTTAACCAAAGCGGGGATTGGTGACGTTATCAATTATTACACAAATGCTCATTCGGTCTCTGGGAAGAATATCAATTATAAGCTAATCAATCCTCCCAACAGTGACGCAGAAGTTAATAAGACTACGGGTGTATTCAAATATATACCTACTGAATCGGGAGAGTTCAAATTTACAATTAGATCATATTTAGAATCAGATGAAACTGTATTCAATGAACAAACACTCAATTGTGAAATCAGAAAATGCAACTCAGTAATAGATGGTTCAATTACTTTAAATAATCTAACTCCATCAGGGGAATTAAGAGGTAAAGTAAGTGTGCTGGGGAGAGATAGTCAAAATAATCTAATTCTGCATGCAAAAAGCTCTGTATCTAGAACTGGTACATTTAAAACTGTTTCAGATGATGGAAAATACATTCTAAAATTTGAGGGCTATGTAGGAAATCAGAGTATTGTAGCATGGTATGATTCTAAAACTGATAGTTCGGATGCCGATGAAGTTACCTTAGATTGTAATGCTACTACTAATTTAACTTGGAATATAGATTTTGTGAATACTAATGGCTATTATGTTTATATCGAACAAATAGGTGAATACCCCTTCAGTTTAGTAAGTAAGGGTGAAGCTTTTGAAGAAAAAATAGAATTTATTACAAATCCCAAAGATGAAGAAGTAGTATTCAGCTTATCCAGTGAAGACCATTTCTCTTTGATTGGACCGAATAATGACATTCTAAAATTAAACAGCACAGAGCCAGGATTTTATAATGTTGGTGTAACTGCAAGACTTAAAAATCACACACATATTACAACTTCAGAAATAGTTAGAGTTTGGGTATCAGAATGCGATGATTTTAATGAAATAACTATCAATATCATAGACAAAGAAACTGGTGAGAAAATAGAAGGGTTGATTGATGCAAGTCTTTATAAATTAGATTCAACTAGTAGAGATTCACTAAACTACGCAATGCTAATTGATTCAACATTTTCTGAAAATAGTAAGTTTACCTTCAACTTAGATAAGGGGGAATACTTTTTAGAGGCGTACATTGGGGTAACAATAGAAGGCAGATATACCCAATATAGATATGTTTATAATTTTGATGAACCAACTAATAATAACTTAAATGAAACGAAGGGTGAATCAATAAAAGTTGACTGCGAGAACCAAACTTTAACTTGGGAAATTAGGGCTCCAAAAGAAGTCAAATCGTACACAATTAGTGGTTATGTTAAAGATGAAAAAACTAATAATGCAATTCAGTATGCTAGGATTGAAGCAATAGGTAAAAATAAGCTAACTGACAATATATCAAGAAAATATGCTTATTGCAATGATAATGGTTACTATTCTCTGAGAGTTCAAAATGATGCTATTTATTCAGTATCGGCGTTTACATATGAAGATACATTAGATTTGAAAATTTATGATAGAGAATATTGGGAAGAAACATCCAATCCACTAGAAGCAACGATACTAGATTTAGATGCTAATGCCGAAAATATAAACTTTACGTTAACTCAAAAATCTGACTACAAAAACAAGTTTGATGGAGTAGTGATAGATGAAGATGATAAAGGAGTAGAGTCAGCAACAGTTATACTTTATTTAGTAGAACCAACTGCATTTGATACAGAACTTTTATATCTATCAACTAGCATTTCTACTAATAGTGCTGGAGAATTTGAGTTTGAAAACTTGACTCCTGGGGACTACATTGTTTATACTTACACTAATGACAGAAATTACATACCTGGTTATTTTGATAGTAAAAGCGACAATTTGGCAACAAGTTGGTTAGACGCAACAAAAATTACGGTAGAAAAAAGCGGTAATTTTGGCGATATTGAAATTAGATTAGCTCCTATCAAACCTTCTAATAGCAACAAAGGCATTAGTGGTAAGGTTGGAGTTCTCAAAGGCGTTTCTCCTGAGTCAGTTCAAAGTATTAGCCCACTGAGCGGTGTGCAGGTATTTGTAACTGATGAGAATGACAATGTTATTAATTTTGATTATTCTGATAATATTGGTTCATTCAATATACCTAATCTGATAAAAGGTGAGCTTAATATTTACTTCGATAAAGTAGGATTCATTATGTCAAAAGACCAAGTTATAATTGATAATGACAACGAGAACTTTGTTTTGGAAGCAGAAATGCAACCAGTTGGAACTACTAATGTAATTCCATTCACTCAAGTAAATGCTAATATATACCCTAATCCAAGTTCTGGCCAAGTTAATATAAGCGGTGATTTTACTGATGGAGAATATACTATTAAAGTTATAGATATGACTGGAAATACTATTAAAATTATTCCTACAAAAATTAGTCAATCAAAGACTAGTCTTGACTTATCGTCACTATTCGCAGGTCAATACTTCATCAAAATAGTTGGTGACAGTGCAGTTTATTCAACCAAGGTTACTATAATTAAATAGTAAAAAAATAAGTAAACAAATTCAAATTCAAAGCTGGCTTTTCATTAAGTCAGCTTTTTTTATTTTAATATTTTCCCCCAGAACAGCTTCAGGTTCATAATTAGAATCTTATTCTTAGACCTACTGAAGTAAAATTAAAATTATGGTTCGAAGTGCTATATATTTGTGCCAGTCCACTATTATAATTTGATACATACAAATCAATGGAGTCGTCTATGTAGCTTTGTGAAATAGTCGCAAATATAAACGCAATCCCAATGCCACCCAATCCGGCATAAGCTAACGTCCAATTCGCTTCATCTCCTCTTATATAAATCCCAAGTGGCCAACCAATTAGAGCACCCCCTACAAATGAGAATACCTGAGCACCTGAGTAATAAGATTTTGCAGATTTTAGTAACGAATATTCCTTACTATCTTTATCATAAAGCTTTTTGAGTTGATCTATCTCATACTTTTCAATTACTTCTTTGCTTACAGTTCCATCTTCATTATATAAATTCAGTTGAGATTGTAAATTTGATAATGACACAAGTAATATTATAAAGCTAATTATTATAATTCTCATATTTCTCCTTCTATTAACATTCGATGTAATACTATTTCTAAGTTTTTTATGGTTAAAAGTTAAGTGACAACCCCAAAGTTCCCGATATAATAAAATACTTCGTATCATCATAGAAATTCAGTTGTTGAATAGGAGTAAGTTCAGCCTTAAAACACGCCAAATCATTAAACTCATAACCAAAACCAATGTGTCCCAAAATACCCACACCAATTTCTCGATTGCCATTTTGTTGTACACTGCCATCCCTAACACCATAAGCAATACCAACAGAAGTGTAATTATAAAAGCTATCAGTAATATCATAGACCAATCCAATTGGTAGCTCGTAACCCAAGCCCTCATATTGACCATTATCTATTACTATTCCAATAGTTGGTTTTAAGAAATAGCTCAATCTATCATCTTCGTTAAGGTAGTAAGCAGAAGCAAGAGCAAGTCCGCCTCGTTTGCCAGAAAGCCGATCCATATCAATCCAAAAGCGACCCTCTAGATTAAAAGACTCACTGAAACCATACCCTATTCTACCGTCGAACCCTAAGGAAGTTTTCTGAGGCGATTCTTCCAAATCTCTTAAATCTCGGAGTGAAGTAGGCCTAGTTTCAGGTAACATAGTAACACTACCAGTTACTGATACTTCACCTTCGTCCAATTGTTCTTTGTCTAATTGGAGCGAAGGACTATAGACCAATGAGGAGCTACAGCTTGTTATAATCAGGGCTAATAGTAATAGAATTATTTTCATTTATTATAAAGTCCTTTTGCGTTCAAAAAAAATATATGCCAAATCTACTTAATCTTTGTCAGAATAAAGAATGTATCATCTGTTACTGTAAAGTCATCTGCATCTTTTTTCAACTGCAAATTAAAAGTACTCGAAGTGCTTGTTTGAAATATGCCATCAATAGGGAAATATCTAGTACCATTCACTAATTGAAATTCTTCTAAAAACTCATTCGAATTAACAATCTCTCTAGTTTGCGAGCGGCTAGCATCATGTGCTTCTAACATAATTACTCCAGAGGTTGGTAATCCATCGAGCTTGATATAAGGGCTTTTTTCAAAACTTGTAAATGATATTGCAACCATTCCCTTAATCTGATAAACACTATTGGCATCGAGCGAAGCAGTTATATCAGTAATATTTACAAAAGTAGTAGAATTAATAGTTTGGTCAGATGACTTAGTTAATACAGTCACCTCTGGCAGTCCACCTCCGCCACCGCCGCCACCAGTGATAATCTTACCCGTGTTGTCAATCTACAAGTTTTGTGTGCCGCCACCAGCAAGGTTGCTGATGGTTACATCATCTTCTATTGTTACATTTCCATTAATTTCTGTGTCGCCTGATTTGTAAACTATCAATGCATCAGAGCGAGTAGTTACAGGTGGAATTGAAAGTATGTTATGAAAACCATTCCCGACTACAAAAACACGGTCATCCTTGTCAAAATCATTTTCGTTGTCAGGTGTATAGTCTGTATTATAAGAACCAACTACCGTTTCTGCGTATGATCTAGCTAAAGTAACTGAACCCATCGCTGTTGAAGAAGTTCCGATTGCTTTTGCACTACTACCCATAGCGGTGGAACTTTTACCTTTGGCTTCTGTGCCACTACCCATTGCTGTTGAAGAAGATCCAATTGCTTCTGCTCCACTACCCATTGCTGTTGAAGATAGTCCAATTGCTTCTGTGTTTAAACCCATTGCAGTTGAATAATCACCATTTGCTATTGTTCCAACACCCATTGCTGTTGAAGCTCTTCCACTTGCAGCTGTATTTCTTCCGAAAGCAGTGGAGTAGTCACCTATATTAGCGTTATCCCAATTGTCGTTTTTTACTTCCCCTGCCCTAAACGCACCCTTGCCATCATCAAAAAACATTTTTGTTTCTGTATCAAAACCTAGTGTTCCAGTGAAATCAAAACTATCATGCCCAACAATAAAGTCATCACTCAAATTGTTTATTGTAGTTTGCCCGCCAGCAGAAGTGAATGCACCTCCACCGCCACCGGTGATAATCTTACCAGTGTTATCTACTTGTAAGTTTTGTGTGCCGCCGCCAGCTAAGTTATTTACCGTTAAGTCATTGCCAACTACAACATCGCCATCGTCATATACTTCAAAAGCGTTAGAACGATTAGCATTATTCGTACCGTTACCTATTGTCAATAGCTCATCTGTTACAGTATTGTCATTATATTTACCCATTGCTACTGAATTACCAGCGTCGGCAATAGTTGTGTTCCCTATTGCTACAGAATAAAGACCACTAGCCACAGATTCATTACCCATAGCTGTGGAGTTCAAACCACTAGCAATAGTCTCATTACCAGTCGTAATCGAGCCGGTACCAGTCGCTTTAGTATTAAAACCAGTAGCCATAGAATAATTACCAATGCTTACCTCGTCCCATGAATCAATATTGATACCACCAACTCTGAATGCTCCCTTGCTATCATCATAAAACATTTTGGTTTCTGTGCCACCACCATGATCCATAGTTGCATCACCAACAATAAAATCATCAGTTAAGTTATTAATAGTTGTTTGACCGCTTGTAGATGTGAATACACCACTACCGCCCGAAACAGTGCCCCAACTTAATGCAGAGCCATCAGTTGTTAAGTATTTACCACTATTACCAGTTTGTGTTGGCAAATTGTCTTGCTTCGCATCCAACTGAGTTTGTACGTTTGAGGTAACAGAGTTTATGTATTGTAATTCTGTGCTTGTTACTGAGCCGTCAGCTAATTTTGTTGCGTCAATTGCAGCGTTAGCTTTTATGTCAGCATTTGCTATATTAGTGATTGTGTTATTGTCTGAATCTATTGTTTTGTTAGTCAATGTTTGTGCATCAGTCGTACCAACGACTGTTCCTGTTGGAATTGCTTTGGTTGCTGTTACTGCACCTGTGCCATTCCCTTGTAGGAAATTCCCTGTTGCTAAAGTAGTAGCACCAGTACCTCCATTTGCTACTGGCAATGTGCCGCTAACAGCATTAGCATCACCCAATGGCAAAGCACCATAAGTAGCAGCTGTACCAACAGTACCGCTAGATAGTAGCACTTGGTTTGCAGTTCCTGAAGAATTTACTTCCACATCATCAGTATTTGAAATAATAGTTGCAGACCCACCTACATCAAGCGTGTTAGTTGTTAGTGTTAGACCGTCGCCTGCCGTTACACCAGCAGAATTATTAATAACCACATTACCACTTGCATCTACGCCTATGTTTCTGTTGCCTACTCCTGCCAAACCAGGGATAGTAATGCCAGTTGTTTTTAATTCGATTGCTGTAGTTCCATCTATAGAAATATCACCTTTGTTGTCTATTTCATCATAGCTCAGGGTCATTTCCGTACTACCAGTCATACCACCATCTGGCCCTACGTGAAGTGTATTACTCCCTACGTAAGCATCTTCCCATCTGTTGTCATCTTGACCCAGTGAGCTGTTAGTTGTTGGAGGAGTAAAGTCACCACTATTGTCGAACACAGTAGTGCTACTTTGCATTTTTATTAACTGGTCTAATCTCTGCTGTGAGAAAAGTGCCGTTCCGACATAAATATCTACAGTTACACTTGTGTTTATAGTAGAAGCATCTATCCCAGATAAATCTCCATTTGCCCCAGTAGGAAAGTCTTCTATATTTATTATAACTACACCACTACCGTTGGGTGTCAGGTTGAAATTCTCACCAACGAATAGTGTAGTGCCAGAAGAATAGTCTTTAATTTCTACGTGCACTTGTTGGAAGCTAGTATTGGTCGTATAATAAGCCACCTTCATTGGCTCTAAAGCAAACATAGATGATGCTAAAATCGATATAGTTATGAGAGTTAATAAAATCTTATTCATAAGTATTCCTAAGTTATTCTTGTAATTATTTGTAAAAATAATAAATAAATAGGAAACTTCGAAATCTTACCTACATAGAAACAGAATATTGACCGCACAAAGCAAAACGGGGATCGATTTTATAAGCTCCCGAATACTGTTTTTTCTTTTTTTTATAAAATTACTTGCATAATAAAATAAAATTATTAAATTTGTGCCGTATGTTTACGACAATAGAATAAAAGAGCATTATGATATCAAATAAATCAAAGCTGTTTCCAGCTGACGAGCAACAAGTTGCACACTTTGCGAAGGCATTGTCCCATCCCGCACGCATAGCTATTCTTCGCTATCTTGCAGAAGCTAAGGTATGTATTACGGGCGATATAACAGACGCAATCCCACTGGGTAGAACTACTGTTTTGCAGCATCTGCAGGTACTAAAAGACAGCAAGCTAATCACTGGCGATATAGATGGGAAGAAGGTGTGTTACTGCATAAACACTGTGGTTTATGATGATATGCGTAAGCTTTTCACTACTCTATTTTCGGATATTGATACAATTAATAATTGCTGTTAAACAAATACCCAAGAGGTAATATTATGAAAATGCACGTTAGTTTATATGTGGCAGATGCCGCTAGAACAAAGGATTTTTACGAGCTTTTCTTCAACCAAAAAGCAACTAAAGTAAAAGACGATTACGTAAAATTTGAACTTGATAAACCAGAATTAGTCATCAGCTTTGTACAAAACAAAGACAGAGTACAGTCAAACTTCGGGCACCTTGGCTTCGTAGCCGAATCGCTTGAAGTAGTGATGAATAGATTAGAAAAAGCGAAAAGCAACAACTTAGATGTATTAGAAGAAATGGGCACTAATTGCTGCTATGCAAACCAAGACAAATTTTGGGTAACTGACCCCGACGGTCACCAATGGGAGATATACACTTTCAACGATGACGTAGAGTTCAACGACCCTAAGTATGCTAAGGAAGAGGCATCGGCTTGCTGTACCCCACAAGTACAACTGAACATCGGGTAGAATGAAAAAGAAGCTAAGTTTCTTAGACAATTACTTAACGCTATGGATATTTATTGCCATGGCGTTAGGTGTATTTTTGGGGTATTTCATCCCGAGTTTGCCCACCGCTATCAACTCTATGGGCGACGGAACAACTAACATACCAATAGCTATTGGTCTAATAATAATGATGTACCCACCCTTGGCAAAGGTCAACTACCGACTCTTACCAAAGGTATTTCAAAATACTAAAGTGCTAACCATATCGCTTTTACTAAACTGGATTATTGGTCCAGTACTGATGTTCGCATTAGCTCTTATCTTCCTGCACGATTACCCAGAATATATGGTAGGTTTGATACTAATAGGACTAGCTCGTTGTATAGCAATGGTGCTTGTGTGGAACGATTTGGCAGAGGGTAGCAGTGAATATGGAGCTGGCTTAGTCGCACTCAACAGCATATTCCAAGTGTTTGCCTATAGCTTCTACGCTTGGTTATTTATTACTGTACTGCCGCCTTACTTCGGTTTCGAAGGAGCAATAGTAGATATATCGATTTCCGTAATAGCTGAATCAGTTGCAATATATCTCGGTATTCCCTTTGCACTCGGTATATTGAGTAGAGTAGTTCTAGTTAAAATAAAAGGTGAAGATTGGTATAACAATAAATTTATACCTACAATTTCACCTCTTACGCTAATAGCTTTGCTATTCACTATTGTAGTTATGTTCTCACTAAAAGGTGAGCTAATAGTTGAAATACCAATGGATGTGGTCATTATTGCAGTTCCACTACTCATCTACTTCACACTTATGTTCTTAATAGGATTTTTCATTAGTAAGGCAGCTGGAGCAGACTATGACAAAAACGCTTCCATTGCATTCACCGCAGCTGGAAACAATTTTGAGTTAGCCATAGCTGTAGCCATTGCAGTCTTTGGTTTAAATTCCGGGCAGGCATTTGCTGGGGTAATTGGGCCATTGGTCGAAGTACCAGCACTTATATTTTTAGTTAGAGTTTCGTTTTGGTTGAGAGATAAATATTATAGTAAAGAGATAGTAAAATGAAAATATTAATATTATGCACAGGTAATTCGTGCCGTAGCCAAATGGCGGAGGGATTATTCAGACATCACTTGCCAGACAGCAGTGAAGTATATTCAGCAGGAATAGAAGCACACGGTGTAAATCCAAACGCAATTATTGCAATGTCAGAAATCGGAATAGACATCAGCAATCACACTTCAAACAAAATAGAAGATTTGCCAAACCAAAACTATGACTATGTAATTACAGTATGCGACAACGCCGCCGAAAACTGCCCAATTCTACCAGGCAACCACAAAACCATTCACCACAGCTTCCCCGACCCAGCAAAAGCTTGTGGCACTGATGCTGAAATAAAAAAAGAATTCTCTTCAGTCAGAGATCAGATAGAAATGTTTGTGAAGGATTTTGTGAAGGGTTTGTAGAGAAATCATAGAGACGTACTATTTACGCCTCTATGTTAAGTATAGAAGGGCTTTGTTGCTATTTTTCTAATATTGTAAACTCTACTCTACGGTTTTGTTGTTTGCCTTCTTCGGTTTTGTTGTCGGCTATTGGGTCGTTTTCTCCCTTGCCTACTGCTTTTATTTTTTCGGTACTTACATTGTTTTCTATCAACCAATTGTAAACAGCTTCAGCTCTGTTTTTTGAAAGCTTCATATTGTTAGCGTTAGAACCAACATTGTCTGTATGTCCCGTTATCTCTATTTTCATATTCGGATTTGTAGTTAGCAATTTCAGTAAGTTTTTTAGCTCCGAATTAGACGATTGTTTTAGCTCATACTCACCTGTATCAAAGAATAGATTGTTCAACCTAATGGTTTGCCCTATCTCAATAGGTACTAAATATAGGTCTTTTTCTATCTCGGTGTATTTGTCCAAATTAGAAGCATCTAAGTTTTCGGATATTGATACATATCCTTGAGCTTCCGATTTGAATCCATAGTTTACCCCTTGTGGTAAGACTATTTTGTACTCGCCAGTTTCTGCATCAGAAATAGCTGTACCGTACTCTTTGCCAGTAGTCAAATCGAAATAATTTATCTTAGCTCTTATTGGCTCGTTTGTCTTTTTGTTTAACACCTTACCATAAACTAAAATCGATGGGTTCGGTTTTGCACCAATTGGTAGCTCTATCTTTAGTATGTCTCCTTTGCCCTTGGCTCCAGGTAGTGGGGGGTCATAAGACGAAAGGTAAGCGTAATCTCCTTTAGCGTCTAATGATATAGCAATTTCAAAATTCTCGGAATTGATTGCAGGGCCTAAGTTTTGCGGTTCGGACCAGTTTTGCCAAGTGTCATCCAATCTCTTGCTTACCCACGCATCGGCCGAGCCCAGCCCAGGGTGACCAGTGCTAAAGAAGAATAGTGTTTTGTTGTCAGGAGCTAAGAATGGATTGAATTCCATTGCCTTTGTGTTTATCGTTGGTCCTAAATCTAATGGCTCGGTGTAAGTGCCGTCTTCATTGCGGAAACAAACATAAAGTGATTGCTCGTCGTGTTCTTCTTCGTTTGGCTGCACTGCGACTAATAATATTTTGTTGTCATTTGTAAAGAAATAAGAGACAAACTTGTTCTTGTTAACTAAGTTTTTGACCTCAACAGTTTTTGGTACTTCCCAGCCATTTACCCCTTTGTTAGATACAGATATACCACTACTTTTGCTACTACCATCGGAGTTGTAGGTGTTCATTAGGTACAAAGTATTTTGGTCAGAAGAAGTAGAAATAACGCTATTGTGGCCATTGTTATTTATTGGAAATGGTAACTTTTGGAATGCTTGCCACTCGCCATTTTCCAATGTAGTTTTGTATATATTGCTTTTTGTGTTAATTCCCGAATTGCTTTGTCTGGTAACGTACATAGTGTTACCATCGGCAGTAACATAAACGTATTTTTCGTTTTGCTCTGTGTTGAATGGAAGCACTTGTTTTGTAAGCTCAACAAAAGCACCTTCGACAAAGTTTGTTTCATAATCGAAGGTTGTAACCTTGAAGTTATCGATTTCTAACTCTACATCCTTTTGGTCAATAGTGAATCCAAGATATGGGCCAAAGTGTTTGTATTTACCATAACTTACAATTAGTTCTCCGTTCACATAGCAATCCAATACATTTTTTGTGCGAACAACCTTTATTTTATTCCACTGTCCTTTTGGTTTTATTAGTTTTGTTTGTTGTTTCCACTTTCTTATTTCTTGGGTTTTGCCACTCCATTTGCCATTCAAATTTCTATACTGATTGCCAGATATAACAAATTTCAGATGTTCATCTTCGTCGCTGTTACGATTGAATATTAGTCCATATCCCCAATTGTCAACACCTCCAATGTGTTTAATATCAAATTCGATTATGTAGTTGTCGTCTTCTTTCATTTCTGGATTTATGAAAGTCCACGCAGCAGTATTTTGGGCTGAGCGAATATTTTTCATCTTATAAACACCGTTTGCAATCTTTGCATCCATATATTTATCTTTTCCAGTAAACCATCCGTTCGGATTGGCTCCACTGAAATCGTCATCTACTATTACTTTGTGGTTGGTTTGTGCTGTTAGTCCGAGTGCCATCAGTGCAGTTAGGGCAATTATTATATATTTCATAGTTGTTTTGCTGTTAAGAAGTTGAAATTCAAAATTATAATCTGCAAAATAGCAATAAAATAAATAATATCAATAGTTGGTGTGGTAAATAATAATGTAACAATTCAATATTGTTAGTTTGGCTTATAGATTTCGTAGGTTTGTGATTGATTGGTTTGTAGATATAACTAAAACACATTTTCACTATAATTATCACTATTAATCCAATATTTCTTAAATTGTGAGTCTTAAAATCAAATGAATAGAATATATAGTTTTAAAGAAATATGAGTGAACAAAAAGAATTTTTGGTAACCGCACGCAAGTGGCGTCCACACCTATACTCCGATGTAGTTGGGCAAGAGCACATAACCCGTACTCTCAAAAATTCTATTGAGCAAGACAGGATTCACCACTCGTATCTATTCAGTGGGCCGCGTGGAGTTGGCAAAACAACAACGGCACGTATTCACGCCATAGCACTCAACGCACATACCGAAGATTTTGAGCCAGATTTGGATTCCGAAATAGCCAAGCAACACGCCGAGGGGAGAGCACTTGATATAATCGAGATTGACGGTGCGTCGAACAATAGCGTTGATGACGTAAGGCGATTGCGCGAGAATGCTAAATACCCCCCTTCTAACGGCAAATACAAGGTGTATATAATAGATGAAGTGCACATGCTCTCCGATTCAGCTTTCAACGCATTGTTGAAGATAATAGAAGAGCCACCACCACACTTAGTGTTCATATTTGCAACTACCGAACCGCAGAAGATACCAGCAACCATACTTAGTCGTTGCCAAAGGTATAATTTCCGCCGTATGGAAATAGAGGAAATAGTAGAACAGCTGACCAAAATATCGTTAGCTGAAGGAATAAAAATAGATGAAGAATCGCTTCAGATTATTGCCAGAAAAGGCGATGGCTCTATGCGAGATAGCCAATCTATATTTGACCAGGCGATTGCTTTTTGTGGACGTGATATAAAATATACAGAGCTGGCAAATGCACTCAATCTGATAGACGAGATGTTCTATTTCCGAATAAGCGATGCCATAAACAACAATGACATTAAGGACATATTTGCCCTGAGTAATGAGATAGTCACTCACGGATATGACGTAAAAGAATGTATGGGCGGATTGCTCGAACATTTCCGTAACACCCTGACAGTGATTAGCATTGGTAGTACTGATTTGATAAATACTTCCAAAGCATTCAAAGAAAAATATATACAATTAGCTCACATAATGACTCAGCCCGATTTGCTTAGGTTGATGGATTTGGCTTCAAAAACAGAAAATGATTTGCGTTTTGCAAGCTCTCCAAATGTGAAGTTCGAAACCGCATTGGTGCAAATGGCATCTATGGACAAGGCAAAGGACATAAAGACATTGCTCCAAGAAGTTCAGAAGCTGAACACAATAGAAATAAGTAGCGAAGAACCCGAAAAAAAAAAGACTGAACGAGTAGTAGAAGAACACGAAATTTACCGAGCTGAACCAAAAGCTCCTGCAAAATTAGAACCCGAGCCGAAACAAGAAACTACGCCAGAACCAATTGCTACTAAGCCAGTTCGACAAACAGAACCAAAAAACAACCGTAGTTTAGAAGAAAATTGGAATGTATTCGTCAATTCTGAAAAGATTAAAGGTACTGACGTTTCGCTTGCTCGTGATGTGCGTTCTGTGATTTATGACGAGAACACTATTAAGCTGGTAATTACGGATGATTTTATCTACGATAATTTATTCAGCCACATGAATCAATTGATGTCAGCTTACCAATCGATCACTGGTAGCTCAGCAAAGATAGAGCTGATAAAAAAGCAAAAGGTAAAGAGAGCAAAAGAAAAGCGAGAGCTGCACCCGATAGAACAAAAAATAGTAAACGATTTTAAAGCATTCGAAGAAAAAACGGACGATTAGTATGGCAATAGAATTAGGCAAAAAGGCACCGAAATTTAAAGCAAAGGCAAATGGCGACAAAGAAATAGCACTTTCAGATTACAAAGGGCAATGGTTAGTGCTGTACTTTTACCCAAAAGATAACACATCGGGTTGTACCAAGCAAGCGTGTGGATTTAGTGAAAACATAAAAGCATTTGAAAAATTAGATGCAGCAATTTTGGGTGTTAGTCCCGATTCTGTCAAATCGCATGACAATTTTATAGCTAAGCACGATTTGAAATTTGATTTGCTAAGCGACCCAGAAAAAGAGATTGCTACTTCTTATGATTCTTTCGGCGAAAAGAAAATGTACGGCAAAACTTATATGGGGATTATCCGCTCTACGTTTATAATTGACCCAGACGGCAAAGTAGCTGCCGAGTTCAAAAATATAAGAGTGAAAGGACACATAGAAAAAGTAATGGAAAAATTAGAAGAGCTAAAAGCAAAGTAAATGATAGACACACACGCACACTTAGACACAGAAAGATTTGAAAATGACTTTGATGAAGTTATAACCCGAGCGAAAGCAGCGGGAGTTGACAAGGTAATAATACCTGCAATTGAGCCATCTGCTTATGATAGAATTGTAGAACTTGCTGACAAATATGATGAAGTATATTTTGGAATAGGAGTTCACCCTCACAGTGCCGATAAGTATGATGATGAAGTAGGTGCTAAGATATATCAGATAGCAACTACACATCCGAAATGTGTTGCAGTTGGCGAAATTGGCTTGGACTATTTTTACGACAATCTGCCAGAGAAAAGAGTGCAACAACACGCTTTTCGTGAGCAAATAAAAATAGCTAAGAAAGTTGGTAAACCAATTATAGTACACAACAGAGATTCGGACGAAGATTTAATAAAATTACTGACTGATGAGAAAGACGACAATTTACAAGCGGTTATGCACTGCTTCCCTGACTCCGTAGATTTACTTAAAAGTGCTATGGATTTGGGTTTTTATGTATCATTTACTGGTAATATTACGTTTAAGAAGTCTGAGCATAAGGAAGTATTGGAACAAGTCCCTTTGGACAAATTTATGATAGAAACTGATTCGCCCTATATGGCACCAGTTCCCAACAGGGGTAAGAGAAACGAGCCAAGCTTCGTTACTGAAATAGCAAAAAAAATATCAGAGGTTAAAAATATGAAATATGAAACTATTGTAGAGCAAACTATTACCAACTCAAAGAAATTCTTTGGCATTGCTACTGTTCTTTTGGCATTGTTCGCTATGTCAAGCACTGCTTATTCGCAAGACGAAGAGTACTATTATGAAGATGAAGAAGACTCACCAGTTGAAATTTATGAAGAAGCTCCATACCCCAAATTTATTGGTATCGGTGGTTTTTTTGGTACTAACACAATTGTTGAAAGTCAGACATTTATTGAAGATGAGAACAAAGAGCCCGCTAATATTTCTTATGAAGGAATAACAGCTTATGGCGGTTCTATTACTTATGGTGGACTTGCTGATTATCTTATTTTACAAGCTGGATATTCTTACTCTAAGAATACCAAATCAGTAGAAACTGCTGGAGCTATAGAGCCAAACATTCACCAAATATTAGAATTTTCTACTCTTTGGACTCCTAACCCTCATAATAAAATAAATTTCTATGGTCTAATAGGGCCAAGTTTTATTATGAACTCGATTAATGGTACGGAAAATTCACAATTGGGTCTAAATGCTGGCTTAGGTTTTATACTTAACGTTCCAATTGGGAATATTGGTTTACTCAATTTGGCTGCCGAGTGGAAGCTAAACTTCGAACTTTCGTCTGCTGAAAGAGAATTGCTAAAAGCAGATAATGAGTTTGAAACAATAGAATCTAACAACTTTTATTCTATCCCAAGACTTAACGTTATATTCTATCCAAATTTCTAAACGATGCAGTTTGCAAGTGCATTCAGATCATTAGGGCCAGGGCTGCTCTTCGCAGGGGCAGCCGTTGGTGTGTCGCACCTAATTCAATCCACGCGAGCAGGGGCAACCTACGGCTATGAGTTAGTTTGGGCAGTCTTGCTAGTTAACCTTCTCAAATATCCCTTCTTCGAGATTGGCCAACGCTACACCACAGTTATGGGCGAAAGTATCATACGTGGGTATTCGCGGCTTGGCACCTGGGCAGTTAAGCTCTATCTGGTGCTCAACGTAATCCTATCTATTTTTACCATAGCAGCTATTACATTTGTAGCTTCTGCTATGTTCAATTTTCTGTACTATACTTTTACTGGTGCTACACTTTCAAACGAAGTAACATCTATTGTTTATCTGATTATAGTAGTAGGGATATTATATATTGGAAAGTACAGTGTCTTCGAAAATTTTGTCAAATACCTAACCCTATCACTCAGTTTGCTTACAATCGTTTCGTTTATTATTGCTTTGGGTACTAACAGCCAACCAGTTGCCGAGTTTGTGCCGCCAGTAATTATGAACCAAGCTGGTATCGGCTTCTTACTTGCACTAATGGGTTGGATGCCTGCACCGTTGGAACTGTCGAGCTGGACTTCCATGTGGTCTTTGGAAAAAGACAAGGCAGACAAAACAAAGCGCGACCTGAAAAACTCACTTTTCGACTTCAATGTTGGCTATGTTGTGAGCATTGTGCTTGCTGTTTGCTTTCTGGGACTAGGTGCTGCTGTGATGTATGGCTCTGGTGAGGAAATATCGGGGAAAGCTGTGGGTTTTACTTCGCAGTTGCTTTCACTCTACACCGATGTTATTGGCTCGTGGAGTAAGACAATTATTGCATTCATTATGTTTGCGACTATGCTCTCAACCATTATCACTTGTGTCGATGCCTACCCTCGTTCACTCACAGAGGCGTTGGGCATTATCAGAAATAAAAATTCGGATAAGTCAAAACGGAAGTATATGTTCGGATTTCAGCTTATAATTTCTACTTGCTCATCTGTCCTAATCTTATTCTTTACTCAATCACTTACGCTGTTTGTGGACTTGGTAACGGTGATCGCATTTCTTTCATCACCAGTTATTGCACTGTTGAACTTTCTGATTGTACGCAAGGATTTCTTCCCTGCTGAACACCGACCTGCCAGATGGTTGAATATACTTAGCTATGTCGGTATTGTGTTCTTCTTCGGTTTCGCAGCCCTCTTTTTGTATAGCAAATTGTTTATGGTATGATGAACGAAATATACGAAGATAATGATATAATATACATTGAGACCTTGTTCAGCGAAGAGCAATCAGACCAGCTATTTCTGAAATTGAAAGAGTCAATCGATTGGAATCAAGATGAGATTACTATATTCGGGAAAAAAGTAAAGATACCAAGGTTGAGCAGTTGGTATGGCGATAGCAACGCTCACTACAGCTATTCTAGTTTGCAGCTAACACCCAACAAATGGACGAGAGAGTTAGAAGAAATAAAAAATACGGTCGAGCAAAACTCAGGAGCAAGTTACAACAGTGTGTTGCTCAACTACTACCGTAGTGGTGACGATTCTATGGGGTGGCACTCGGACAACGAGAAAGAGCTGGGCGAAAACCCAACTATTGCTTCAGTCTCATTCGGTGGAACAAGGCGATTTCTAATTAGAGAAAGAAAAGACCACACAAAAAAAAGAGAAATACCATTAAAAAATGGTAGCTTGTTGGTTATGAAAAGTGGATTCCAAAGCAAATACCAGCACTCAGTCCCCAAAACAAAAAAGAATGTAGGCGAACGAATTAACCTAACTTTTCGGGAAATAAAAGTATGATAAAACCAGGGCTCTATATTGGAATAATGACAGGAACATCGATGGATGGAATAGATATTTGTGTAGCATATATCAGTCATAATAGCATAAATATAGTATCAACGAATGATATATCATTCACATCGGAATTACGTAAATACCTTCTTAGTTTAAAAAATGAGACAACACTTTACGATATTTCGCAACTCAATGTCAGGTTTGCCAACGAGGTTGCCGATGCAGTAAATCAATTCGTAGCAGACAACAATATTGATTCACAGCACGTAAGGGCTATTGGTTTCCACGGACAAACGGTGTGGCATCAACCAGAAGCACGAGAATTTTGCAACCAGCAAGTGGCATCAACTTACCAAATTGGCTCGGCTGCTCAGCTCGCCATCCGAACAGGTATTGATGTAGTCTCTGACTTCCGCCAAGCGGACATAGCTCTTGGGGGACAAGGAGCACCACTGATTCCTATATTTGACTTCAACTTCCTCAAATCCGAAGTACAAGACACCATAGTGCTAAACATTGGCGGTATTGCCAATATCACTTTTCTACCAAAAGCGTGCGATAGAAATGATGTAATTGCCTTCGACACTGGTCCTGGTAATTGCCTGATCGATTATGTAGCAAAGCAAAAATACGACAAGGAATACGATGCCAACGGTGAGTTAGCCAAAGCTGGGCAGTTGGACGTTAGTATGTTGAATAGCTTGATGAGTGAAAAATATATAGTTGCTGATTATCCGAAGTCAACAGGCAAAGAGCTGTTCAATTCTGAATTTATAGAAAAACACAAGACCAACGGAATTACAGATAGTGATTTGCTTTGCACCCTCACCCACTTTACGGCAAAATCAATAGCAAGTAATATTGATAAAATAACGAAACAAGACCGTCAACTTATAGTAGCTGGCGGTGGTGCTAATAATGCTTTTCTTATGGAGTTGTTAGAAAAATATACTGGAATGCAAACCAACAAAGCCATATTAGACGGTCAGGACATAACCAATAGCCGTGAGTCATTGCTCATGGCATTTCTTGCATACCTAAGGGTTAACCAATTGCCAGCCAATATTCCTTCTGTTACTGGTGCGAGCCGTGAGATTGTGTTGGGTGCTGTTAGTTTGGGCAAATAAATAATCACTTTTCTATGAAATAATTGCATTTTTCCTGCATCTCACTCTTTTTCCTTATATTAACAATCAGTCAGAAAACTAATATAGAATAATAGAAAAAAGATAAAAAGAATGGCACTTAGTTGGAACGAAATAGAAAGAAGAGCAAAGCAATTCACCAAAGAGTGGGTAGGGGAAAGCAGAGAAAGAGCTGAAAAAGATTCCTTTTGGAATGACTTTTTTCAAGTGTTTGGGGTGTCCCGCAGGCGGTTCGCCACCTTTGAAGAGCCAGTAAAAAAGCTGAACAACAATCAGGGCTTTATTGACCTGTTTTGGAAGGGGACGCTAATGGTAGAGCACAAATCCCTCGGCCGCAACTTAGATTCCGCCTACCAGCAAGCCACCGATTATTTCCATGGACTGAAAGACCACGAGCTACCAAAGTATATATTAGTCTCCGATTTTGCTCGATTCAGACTCTACGATTTGGATGAAAACAAAGATTATGAGTTCGATTTGGCGGAATTGCCCAGCAAGATAAAGCTGTTCGGGTTCGTAGCTGGTTACCAAAAACGGGAGTTCCGCGAAGAAGACCCAGTCAACATAAAAGCAGCCGAGCTAATGGGTAAACTCCACGATGAGCTGGAAGACAGCGGCTATTCGGGGCATCCACTCGAAGTCTATCTCGTCCGTTTGTTGTTTTGCCTGTTTGCAGATGACACTGGTATATTCGAGAAGGACACTTTTCGCGAGGCAATAGAAGTAAAGACCAACGAGGACGGTAGCAACTTGGGGGCGTGGTTGGCTCAGTTTTTCCAAGTGCTGAACACCGAAAAGAAAAAGCGGTTAAAAAACTTAGATGAACACTTGGCAGACTTCCCTTATGTAAACGGCAAGCTATTCGAAGAATCGCTACCAATAGCTGCGTTCAACTCCCAAATGCGCGAGATTTTGTTAGAGTGCAGTGCCTTAGATTGGGGCAAAATTTCCCCCGCAATATTCGGTAGTATGTTCCAAAGCGTAATGGACCCAGAGGAACGACGGAATATGGGGGCTCACTATACTTCAGAGAAAAATATACTGAAAGTGATAGAGCCGCTTTTCTTAGATGAGCTGAAAGAAGAGTTTGATTCAGTAAAGTCGAACAAGAAAAAGCTGAGGGAGTTCCACCAAAAGCTTGGTACGCTCAAGTTCTTAGACCCAGCGTGCGGTTGCGGTAACTTCCTGATTATTACTTACCGTGAGCTGCGATTGCTCGAGCTGGAAGTGCTGAAAGTGCTAAACAAAGGTGGACAGTTGGCGACAAGAATAGACGACATAATGCACATAGAAGTTGACCAGTTCTACGGAATAGAATACGACGAGTTCCCTGCCAGAATAGCCGAAGTGGCTATGTGGCTGATGGATCACCAAATGAACATAATGATTTCCGATGAGTTCGGAATGTACTATGCACGCTTACCACTCCGCAAGTCCGCTAAGATAGTCCACGGCAATGCCCTACAAGTAGATTGGCAAGAAGTAGTACCAAAATCAGAGCTCAATTATATTATTGGGAATCCGCCGTTTATTGGGGCTGCCTTTAAAAACCCACAACAAAAAGAAGATATGGAAAATGCGTTTGGAAATAGCGTTAAACATGGAAAACTTGACTACGTTGCTGCTTGGTATTATTTAGCCACTAGTTTTATTGAAGAAACTGACATTCAAGTTTCATTTGTTTATACAAATAGTGTTGTACAAGGCGAGCAAGTTTCCATACTTTGGAAAGATCTAATTTTAAATGGAAAAGTAGTTATTAATTTTGCTCATAGAACTTTTAATTGGAAAAATGAAGCCAAAGGGAAAGCTGCAGTACACTGTGTAATTATTGGTTTCGGATTATTTGCAAGAGAAAAATTATTATATCATTACGATGATATTAATGGTGATGCAAAAAAAGAAAAGGTTCAAATGATTAACCCTTATTTAGTTAATGCAAAAAATACATTTATTGAAAAATCTCGAAGCCCTATTGCAAATGTTCCAATAATGATTAGAGGTAATATTCCCTATGATGATGGTAATTTGCTTTTAAATATAAATGAAAGAAATAAATTCAATAATCAATATCCAAAACTACAGAATTATATAAAGAAATATGGTGGTGCTTATGAAATGTTAAATAATAAATGGCGATATTGTTTTTGGTTGTTAGATATTAGTCCAAGTTTAATAAATAATATACCACCTCTTAAAGACAGAATTGAAAGATGTAAAGAATTTAGAGTAAATACTAAATCAAGATCTGTTAATTCCAAGTCAAAAACACCAAGTTTATTTGGAGACATAAGACAACCTGATTCTTCTTACATTTTAATACCAAGAGTCTCATCTCATAGACGCGAATATCTACCTTTAGGTTATTTTTCAGAAGATGTTATTTTGGCGGATAGTGCTTATGGGTTGCCAGATGCAACTTTATATCACTTCGGCATATTACATTCTTCATTCCATAATATTTGGATTAGAAATGTGGCAGGTAGATTAAAAAGCGATTACAGATACTCGTCTAACATAGTTTACAACAACTACCCTTGGCCCAAAGAGCCGAGCGAAAAGCACAAGAAAAGAGTAGAAGAAAAAGCACAAAAAGTGCTTGATACAAGGGAGCAATTCCCCGGCAGTAGCTTAGCCGACCTATACGACCCACTAACTATGCCCCCAGCATTAGTCAAGGCAGTGGATTTGTGTTACAGACCACAGCCCTTCAAATCAGAAACCGCAAGAATAGAGTACCTATTCGACCTATACAGCGAATACACGAGCGGTATGTTCAAGGAAGAAAAGAAAAAGAAGGGGTAGTGTCCTCCGCTGGCTTAAGGTGGCTTTTACCATAGGTAAAAGTCGGAAGTGGATGAAAACGTCATTGCCACAAATTAGCTGATTCTAAAAGAAATAGACTCTTCGGATTCTTTGGAATCCTCAGAGTGACAAAGTGATTGGAGACGTATTCAATACGTCTCTACACTTACTAAATTATCCTCCCTAAGTCTGAATAAATTCAGACAGCCCCTCCAGAGGGGCATAAGTATTAGTAATGGGTCTAGTCCTAATATAGGTTGACAGTTTATAAATTGCAATATTTATTATAACTATCTTCGTAAACCTTTTGAGGTGTTTGCATATTAAGACTCCCATGTGGTCTATCTGTATTGTATAATTCTATTGCTTGTTTAACTATTTTTTTTGCTTGCTGTTTAGTCTGGTATCTATCTGATATATCATATTCTTGTTTTAATATTCCATTAAGTCTTTCAGCCACAGCGTTTTCATGAGGGCTAGACTTTCTACTCATACTACTTACGATTCTATGTTTCTTAAGCTTGTTTAAATACATCTGACTACTGTATTGGACTCCTCGGTCAGAATGATGTACATCGGCTTGCTTTTTACTTGTTTTGATTGCCATTTTTAATGCTTTCAAACTCTCGCTTGTCATCAAGTTGTCTGCTAAGTTATACCCCATTATCTTCCTTGAGTAAATGTCTGTAACTAAAGATAAGTATAAAAAACCTTGACAAGTTTCTATGTATGTTATATCACTTACCCAAACAGAGACTGTAAACTAAACTCTGTCCAAAGAAGTTATAATTAAGAAACGGAGAAGTCCAATGACAGAGCAAGAATATAAATTAATGCAAGAAAAAGCTTTAAAACAATTAAAGTCTGGCAAATCCATGTTAGGTAAAGATGGAGCATTTACCCCATTATTAAAACAGTTTCTAGAAACAGCTCTTCAAGCAGAGATGGAAGAACATTTATCTGAGGTAGAACGAAGCAAAAAGAATAAGAGAAACGGTAAGGGTAAGAAGACAGTAATATCAAGCCTAGGAGAAGTAGAAATTGAAACACCTCAAGATAGGCATTCTACATTTGAACCAGAGATAGTCAAGAAACGAGAGAGAATATTAGTCGAGAGTTTGTCAAGCAAGATTTTGTCTCTGTATGGCAAAGGAATGAGTTTAAGAGATATATCTGATTATGTTGAAGAAATGTATGATGTCCCAGTATCAGCAACAATGTTATCAAATATAACAGACAAGATTATTCCAGAGATAACAGAGTGGCAAAATAGAAGCCTTGAATCAATATATCCTATAGTGTTTATGGATGCAATGCATTTTAAGGTAAGAGAAGAAGGTAGGGTAATTACTAAAGCTATGTACACAGTATTAGCAATAACCAGAGAAGGCAAAAAAGAATTATTGGGTCTATATATTTCTGATAGTGAAGGAGCTACATTCTGGTTATCCGTTCTTACAGAATTAAAGAATCGAGGATTAGAAGATATACTAATTGCATGTATAGACAATCTAAAGGGGTTCTCTGAAGCTATAGAGACAGTTTATCCTAAATGTGAGGTGCAGAGCTGTGTTATACATCAAATCCGCAATACAATCAAATACGTGAGTAGTAGCAATAGAAAAGACTTTATGGCTGATTTAAAATTGATATATAAAGCAAATACAGTAGATTTAGCTAAACTTGAGTTAGATAATTTAGAAAAGAAGTGGGGAGCGAAATATCCATTGATAATAAAGTCTTGGAGGAACAACTGGGGTAAACTTACACCATATTTTTCTTATTCTCCAGAGATAAGGAGGTTGATCTATACAACCAACATGGTAGAGGGCTTCCATAGACAGATTAGAAAAGTAACAAAAACCAAAGGGAGCTTTACAAGCAATATGGCATTAATGAAACTAGTTTACTTAGCAACAATGCAAATAATAAAGTAGTGGACTTAAGCAGCTTCCTCACTGGGGAACTACTGTGCAACAGTTAGCTATACACTTTGGTGAAGATAGATTAAAACTTAAAATATAAACCTAAATAAATACAGGATATTAAACAGATTTATGATAGCAACTAGAAATAAACTAAAAACTAACTATATTGTATTTAGAAATTAAGCACAATTTAGAATATTTATTAACCATTTTAACTAACTAGACAGAGTTTAATTTACACTCCCCCCAAACACTATCAGCTCTTTCAACGATCTTCCCTTTAATCAAATTCTCGGATATCTTATTACTATGATTGCTGTTAGTGGTTGATTTATACCTCTTTTTTTTTCTTCACTTCAAGACCGTTATCTA
>JAXMOE010000006.1:0-166177 GCA_034670025.1 Chlorobiota bacterium | reverse complement strand
TGCCTTTGGCGTGGGAGGTAGTCAACTCGTCATCCTCGGTTGGCTTAAGGTGGATTCTGATAAGTTACCTGAGCGTAGTCGATGGCATCTTAACAATTCATCACCTCGACTACGCTCGGTGAACCTTATTCCTCCTCAATCAGAAACAAGTTTCTGCCAGTCACTCCAAAGGGGCACAATATGGTTGGTTATCTTCCCTAAGTCAGAACAAGCTCTGCCACTCACGCTGAAAACATAGCTTGCCACACCCAGCGTGGGCAGACTGTGAAAGGAGAATATAGAACAACAACAAGGGGTTGCAACCCCTTGTTAAAGGAAAAAATATGTAGCAAGGGAGCAAGTTTCCTTGTTGAATAGAGACAAAAATCAAGGTGAATTTCTACTTCGGCTCGTAGCCCTCTAAGTAAACAACCTCGCCGTTTTTAGAGTTGTTAATTGCATTCCAATACATATCAGACACTTTGTCTGTGTTTGGCCATGGGGTTGTGTCCATTTCCATTCTCTCTGCTGTTTCAGATAGTAGTGGGGGATGCGATACAATTACTCTTCTTCCGTCTTCTATGTCTTTAGTTGCTCCAAGTGCGAACCCTTCAAGTCCTTTGTTTACAGCTGCTAGGACAGATGTAGAAGGCCATGGGTCGTAGGCAAACATACCACCAGTTAATATAACTGCTCCATTTTCACTCAGCTTTTCTAATGCCTTTTGGGTTACTCTTATCTGTCCACCGAGTTTGCTATTGAAGCTAAGTTGTAGCTTCTCTTCGTCTATCTCGTTGATTGGAGTGAAAGCTGCTTTACCAGCAGCACAAATTACGGCATCAACAGAGTCAATGTTCGCAAAAAATGCGTTCACTGATTCTGGATTGTCAATATCTATTTTGTGCTCTCCACTTCTGGAAGCAGCTATTACTTCATATCCTTCGCTTTCTAATCTTTTTACTATTCCTTTTCCTATTGTGCCTGTTGCACCTATTACTATTGCTTTCATTATTTATCCATCGGTATTAGTATATTATTATCCTTTGCGTTTTGTCTTGCTTGGTCATAACCAGCATCTGTGTGTCTTAGTATTCCCATCAGCGGGTCGTAAGTTAGTACTCTTTCCAATCTGCCTTTTGCTTCGGCAGTTCCATCAGCTACTACTACCATACCAGCGTGTTGTGACAACCCCATACCTACCCCACCGCCGTGGTGAAGTGACACCCAAGTAGCACCACCGATTGAGTTTAGTGCAAAATTCAAGAATACCCAATCGGAAACAGCATCCGAACCGTCTTTCATTCCTTCTGTTTCTCTGTAAGGGGAAGCAACTGAGCCGCAGTCCAAGTGATCACGACCAATAGCTATTGGTGCAGACACTTTACCTGACGCAACTAATTCGTTAAATAGTAGCCCTGCTTTTTTCCTATCTCCATAGCCCAACCAACAAATACGCGATGGAAGTGCTTGGTAGCCAATGTTGGCAGCAGCATTGTCTATCCATCTGTGCATTGGTTCGTCGTTGGGAAATAAGTTTTTTATTGCTTCATCAGTTACTGCTATGTCATCTGGATTACCTGATAGTGCCACCCAACGGAATGGGCCCTTGCCCTCGCAGAATAGAGGTCGTATGTATTCGGGAACGAATCCTTTGAACGAGAATGCGTCTTTGTAGCCACCTTTGTCCTGTGCTATACCACGAATGTTATTTCCGTAATCAAACACTACCGAACCACGCTTCTGGAATTCTACCATTGTTTCTACGTGCTTAGCAATTGATTTATAAACTTCTTCTAAGTATTTATCAGGATTTTCTACTCTTAGTTTATCGCTTTCTTCCATTGAGTACCCAGCAGGGTAATAACCATTCAGTGGGTCGTGGGCTGAAGTTTGGTCAGTTACTATATCTGGGATAATACCACGGTTCAACAGCTCAGGTAATATCTCAGCTGTGTTGCCAATTAGTCCAATTGATTTGGCTTCCTTGTTCTGCTTTGCTTCTTCCATTACTCTAAGTGCTTCGTCTAAGCTATCAACTTTCACATCGCAATAGCCATCGTGTATTCTTTTGTCAATTCTTGTTTCGTCTATCTCAACAGTAATTGATGCAGCACCAGCAAACTTTGCCGCTAATGGTTGAGCACCACCCATTCCGCCCATACCGCCAGTAAGTAGAAATCTACCAGCGAGAGTGCCACCAAAATGTTGCCTTGCACACTCTGCAAAAGTCTCGTAAGTTCCTTGAACAATGCCCTGTGTACCGATATAAATCCAGCTACCTGCCGTCATCTGTCCGTACATCATTAAGCCCTGTTTGTCAAGCTCACGGAAGTGTTCCCAGTTTGCCCAATTCGGTACTAAGTTCGAGTTGGCTATCACTACTCTGGGTGCGGCAGTATAGGTTTTTGCTACTCCGACTGGCTTACCTGATTGCACTAACAATGTCTCATCAATATCCATATTCTTAAGCGTATTGGTGATAGCATCGAAGCTTTCCCAGTTTCGGGCTGCTTTTCCCAAGCCACCATATACTATTAGTTCTTCAGGTTTTTCGGCATTTTCGGGGTCAAGATTGTGGTGTATCATACGGTAAGCTGCTTCTAATTGCCAGTTTTTGCAGGTCAGGTCCAATCCTCTTGGTACTGTTACTGTTCTTTTGTTCGTCATTTTATATTCCTAATTACATTTATTTTCATTCAGTTGAAGACCACAAAAATAAGAATTTATTTTATTCTTTTTTTGGCATTGTAATTGTAGTGTACTTAATAGTCATAACTCAATCGAGAGTTTTAAAAATACACGAATATTATAATTCGATTAGTCAGAGCTGAGCATTCCCCCTATAAGTGCTCAGCTCTGTACTTCCTCGCATAGTTCAACTATTATATCACTTGCCAAGTACTCAGAATTTCTGTAAATTACATCTCAACTAACAACTTCAGACTTTTATTTTTATAATTGTGAAAATATATTTGTCTTCGTTTGTTGATACAAAGTACTAACATTATGCAATCTAAAAATGAAATACTTAGCATTACTAATAGCAATAATAGCGACATCAATTTCTGCATATTCGGGGCCAAAACCTGCACACTACAACAACTGGATATTTGGCAAAAATGCTGGTATAACTTTCACTACAAATGATGGTAATCCTGAGCCGTTAGAGTTAATGGATGATTATAGCTTTTATGAAGGAACTCCTTCTATTTCAGATGACAATGGTGGCTTATTATATTATTTGTACCTGAGTTCTAACTCAAACATTAAAAGACTAATAAATTCTGGACAAGATACAATTCTTAACAGTTTAAGTATTGAATCAGGTTTAGGACCTATTAACCCAGGCCTTTTTATCCAAGATTTCACAAACCCTAATGTTTATTATTTAATTACTACTCCTGATTTACAACCCAATAAGACTAATGGTGGTATATATTATAATATTATAGACAGAACAAAGAATGATGGTAAAGGTGAAGTAATACTCAAGAATAAGAACCTTTATCAGAATGCAACAGAAAAAATGACAGCTGTAGTAAATGGGGTAGATAAAATTTGTTGGGTTATTACTCACGAAAATGGAAATAACGCATTCAAAATAATTAGAATAGATGAGAATGGATTAGATGAGAATATAATAACACAAAAGATAGGTGCGGAACATATAATAAGAGCTAATGCGGGGTTTACGGGTAGGTTATCATTGTCACCAAGTGGCACAACTCTTGCTTCAACTTTACCAACAACAAACTCAGCAACAGACCCTTTGTATAATGGAGATTTAGAGTTGTTTGATTTTGACCCTAAAACTGGTTTGTTATCAAATCCGCGGAGTTTGAAACTAGAAGAAAATATTGTATCGACGGTATTCTCACCAAATGGTAAATTACTTTATGTAAAAGGACAAAATAGAATATATCAATACGATTTAACTCTTTGCGATGTTGATGAAATGATAGAAAACAGATACATAATAGAAACAAAGTCATCTGTAAATTATAATGTAATTGAAAGAGGTCCAAATGGAATTATTTATTGTGGCAGATATCTCAATAATTACTTAGATGCCATACTAAATCCGGATATAATTGGAGAAGGTTGTAATTATACCGAAGATGTGATTGATATTGGAGGAGAGTTTATTTGGGGGTTACCCACAGTCATAAATAGCTATTTTACTGGTGAGTATGACGACTATTGTTTTGTACACGAAGAGGAGGAAGAGGAAAGAACCTATAAAGTCTCCGCTCCAACACATGCTTGCTTAGGCGATGAAGTGGTAGTAATGATAAAGTCTAACTATGATGAAGATTTTGAAGTCATAATATTAAAATATGAAGATTATGTAATCAATGCAGGGCCATTTGAGAGTAACGATTCTGTTGCAACTTGCTCCTTTCTATTTGAACGTTCTAATAGTATTTTTAGGAGTTATAAATTATTTGCTGAAATTAAAACTGCTTCTAATAAAAGAGATACATTAGAGGTCTTAATAAAATCCGAAAATTGTTGTTCTACTTCCTTAAATAATAATTATTTCAACAGTTACAATGTATCAAATGAATGTTATCCAGTTGGTTACAACACTGACATGTTTTTTAGTGCAGACAGAAATTCACCATGCGAAATAAGGTTTAAAAATTATGGTGAGTTAAAGAGCACAACTGATGCTAATATTAATGCAGACTTTTTCGTTAAAAAACCACTTTTTGGAAGAATGTTAGTCGGTGACCCACTCCCTAACGTTGAACAACGAGCTTATTATCAAAGTACTGCAACAAAGATTGGTACTAGATATAGGTTTATGGCAAGTGTTTGTAATGTAGAGAAAATACCAAGGTTTTGCCAAGGACCTCCAGACTGTAAGCGTTCATTAAATATGTGGTTAGGAATTAAAAATAGAAACCAAGAATTAAGTTTGGGAAGAATAGATGACATTAAGTATGATGACGATTGGGTAATGCTTACAGGAGAATTTGTTGCTCAAGATAATTATACGGAACTATCTGTTTGGGTTCTGGGTACAAGTGAATTTGGTAATTCTTCTTATGGATTTGGTATTGATTTTGTTGATTTAGAATTAGTTGAGATATCAGATCTAATTGTCTCTGCAGATACCACTATCTGTATTGATGATGAATACACTCCGAGCAATGAGTTCAGTGGTAGTATGGTAAAAGTAGAATGGACACCCACCGATGGAGTTAGTGACCCTAATATACTGAACCCAACATTTTCACCAGAAGTACCGACAAATTACACCATTACTCTCAACGATGAGTTGGGCTGTGAGTATATAGATAGCATCTTTGTAGATGTCGATTCTTGTTTGGTCAAGTGTGTTCCTTGTGTGAGCTATGAACTAACAGATATGATAGTTCAATTAGGAGACGAGTATTGTATCAATGGCGAGTTTATCCCAACGTGTCCAGATTCTTCCAGAAAAGGTGATCTGTCATTATTCTTTGAATATAATCCAAACTTAATGCACTTCAAATCATCATCGGCAAACGCTTCAAAATTGCAAGTAGATAACAAAAACATATTGAAATTAGAATATAGTCCGAATGATTATATCTTAGACGAACCTAACAGCTTTCAACTATGCTTTACTGCGCTGCTCGGTGGCGACAGCTTGACTAAGCTAACCGTCTATGAGGATATAAATACAATAGAAGAAGTATGTGTCACCCAAAAAGACAGTACCCAAATCAAATACGAAGCGTGTATATTGCCATACAGAAATGTTAAATTCATAAGTGAAACGAGTTTTGACATTGAAAAAAATGATAATGAACTTAGCGTATTGCTCTCGACGGAAGAAGAAGGCACATTCAGATTTGTATTAATTGACATAAACGGAAGTATAGTCAGGGATTATAGTCTGACAAACAATGGCAATAAGTATAGTAATGAAGTAGTGGTCAGTTGGCTATTAGAAGATTTGGCAGCTGGGGTATATTTTGTAAGAATGCAAGCTCCTGGCGGTGCAATTAGCTCAATCAAATTAGTTAAGCCGTAGGATTATACTGTTTCATAGAACAATAAATACGCTTTTCAACCTTTTTCTGTAATTGTATTTCTGCAACTATATCACGGCTATGACTGAATGAAAATATTATTAACTGGAGCGACTGGGTATATTGGCAAACGCTTATTGCCATTGTTAATTGACGATGGACACGAAGTGGTGTGTTGTGTCAGAGACCAAAGCCGATTTGATTATCCCGATTCTTTTGAAGATAACATTTCAGTTATTGAAATCGATTTATTGGAAAAAGACTCGCTTTCAGTTATCCCAAAAGACATAGACGTGGCTTTCTATTTGGTTCACTCTATGTCATCATCAGATAATTACAAAGAGTTAGAAAAGATATCAGCCCAAAACTTTAGAGATAGTCTGTCCGAAACAAATGTTGAGCAAGTCATCTATCTCAGCGGAATAATAAATGAAGACAAGTTGTCTGAGCATCTGGAATCCCGTAAGAATGTGGAAGACGAATTAGCCAAAGGTGATTATCACTTTACTTGTCTCAGAGCTGGAATAATTATTGGATCTGGGAGTGCTTCATTCGAAATAATTAGGGATTTGGTAGAAAAGTTGCCCATTATGATTGCACCCAAATGGCTAATGACGCGTTGTCAACCGATTGGTATTTCTGATGTGCTGAAATTCTTAAAAAATTCAATGAAAAATAGCCAAACCTATGACAGGAATTTTGACATTGGTTGCCCCGATGTATTGACTTACAAAGAAATATTACTGCAATTCGCTGAAGTGAGAAACCTAAAGCGTACTATTATCACTGTACCAGTTATGACTCCTAAACTATCATCTTACTGGCTATATTTTGTAACTTCTACTTCGTATAAGTTAGCTCGTTCATTGGTCGATAGCATGAAAATAGAAGTTGTGTGCAGAAACAATGATATAAATAAAATATTAGATGTAGATCCGATAACATTCAAAGAATCTGTAGAGAAAGCATTCAAAAGGATTGAGGATAACAATATAGTTTCCAGTTGGAAAGACTCATTTGCGAGTAGTGGTATTGATTATGAAATCACCGAATTTATCCAAGTCCCTGAGCACGGTACATTCAAAGATGTGCGGACAATGAAGATGCAAGACAAGACCACCACAATAGATAATGTTTGGAAGATTGGAGGAGAAAATGGCTGGTATTACGGCGATTGGCTTTGGGAAATACGCGGCATTATGGATAAGTTCGTAGGTGGTGTTGGACTCAGACGTGGCAGAACCAATGTCAACACTTTGTCAGCCGGCGATTCGTTAGATTTCTGGAGAGTTCTCTATGCTAATAAAGAAGAAGGTAGATTATTACTTTTTGCAGAAATGAAGCTGCCCGGTGAAGCGTGGTTAGAGTTCAAGGTAGAGGGAGATAAGCTAAAACAGACCGCCACATTTAGACCACTAGGAATCTCGGGTCGGCTCTACTGGTATTCTGTTTTTCCGTTCCATGGGTTTATATTCAAAGGTATGCTAAGTAATTTGGTGAGTGAGAGTGGTAGGAGAAATGTATCTTTATGAAATTAATATGTCTCCACAGTTCTTGCCATTAGCGAATAGCCCAGCGAGAAATTAAGTGAGTAACCACTGTAAACAACATTGTTTACTCTTGTTATATTCACACCAAATCTAATATATTGTTGGTTTGAAAATTTTGCTCCACCGAATCCAATGCTTGGAATTAATTCTATATTACTAAATAAATTATAATCATACCAAAAGCCAGCATGTAGTCCGTAGTCAGTAAGTGTGAGACCGTCTTCTACTCCTTCTATGCCATCGGGATAACCCAGTTCATTTACTCCGTAACCGATGTATGGTATAAGTTTATGCGTGCTGTTGTCTAAGATGGGGTAGCCCAAGGATAGGTTGAAATTGGCTGTACTAACATTAAAATCATTTTCCCAGTTCTCCTTATAGAAAAACTCATTTTTTACAGTTCCCCAATTTACATAAGCGTTAATAAATAAGTAATAATCCCGGTACAGAGCTTCTAAGCTAAATCCAAAGCCAGCGTAAGAAGGATTGAGTCTTTCACTTATACCACCAGAACTAAAATTAGAAGAATAGAACAAGCTTGCTCCAAAGCCCCAATCTTTATTTCGGACATTAGGTATTTCAAATTTTTCAGAATCATTCAGTTCATTATAAAGAGATAATGACCACTTTTGGACTACTTGATTGTCTAAACCATATTCACTTTCAGTCTGGAACCTCTGTATTTCCAACGACCCTTTGTCGTAGTAAGATTGCATTAATCTATTATACCCTCTAATTTGAGTGGAACTGTTTATCTCTAATTGAAATTGGCGCCTATAATATTCCCTTATATCAAACAATACTTGGAAATAGTCCAAGTTTTGTGATATTCTTCTGGATTCTATAATCCAAGATGACTCTTGATCAATATAGTTATTAGTATTTATGAAAATGAAATTGGTGTCGTTTCTTACAATTTTATCTTTGAAGTATTCTAACCTAAAATATGCCTGGCCTGACATATTACTACCAAATATTGGTTCAGCCAGAAAGTCATTAGGATTTAGTGGCCCTTCCTCGTAGCGCTTTATATTCTGGGCATCTGCCTTGATTACGGCAAATGGAATTAATAATAGGATTAGAATTTTAATTGTATTCATACTAAATAAGAAATTGTTGATTTATATTATTACTGATTTCTAAGTTGCTTAGTCGTTTTTGCAAATTAACCTTTTTTGTAAAAAATGAGATAATCGAGGGATTTATTTTTCTTGAAGGTCTTTTGAAAACTATACATCTTTCAGAATGAGAACCACCGCTACTGAGAAGCTACTTTTCAGCAAGGGGTTGCAACCTTTTGTTCCAGTTAAATTATTAAATTCATTATCAGCTCAACTTAGTTGAGAAGTACACGCCTGATAGCCACAGAGTGGCTAAACATCTGAAGAGTCCAGGAGTATTACATATACTGATATTCAACCCCGATGGGGTTGGGTGTATCTCGTGCATTGCATTTTTCTACTAATATTAAACTTCTAACGGAGTTGGCTGAGCTAGTTTAGACTGGGGATGAATAAAATGGCACAGCGAACGTAGCGCGGCTTGCCACGCATCGGAGTGGGCTGTCTGTTCTAATAAAGATGGATTGCCACAATATATCAGTAAACTGATATTTTTCGCAATGACAGTTTTTCATCCAACTCCGTCTTTTGCCTTCAGCAAAAGCCACCTCCGCTAATGCCTTTGGCTTTACACGCAGTTGAGGACAACCATCACTCGAAATTTACAATATTTCACTAATATTTCCCCACCTAACCTCCTTATTTGTTAAAAATTTCCGAGTTTTGTAGATATTAGAATTACGAAATAGAAAAATTGGACAAAAAAATGAATTTTCAGAAAAGGACAGTTACTTGTGGTGAGCTAAACGAAAGCCAAATAGGTAACGAAGTAATACTTAATGGTTGGGTTAACGTAAGGCGTGATTTGGGGAGCTTAATATTCTTCGATTTGCGTGACAGATACGGTATAACCCAAGTGGTGATATTGCCAGAAGTGAACCCAGAGCTGGAAGCAAAAGCTAGAGAAGTTCGCTCGGAAGATGTGCTTTGGGTAAAGGGCGAAGTAAGAGAAAGAGTGAACAAGAATAAGAATATTCCCACGGGCGAGATTGAAGTATTAGTAACAGATTTTGGCGTTATAAGTAAGTCGAAGCTGCCACCGTTCGAGGTGTCGGGCAAAACTGATGCGAGCGAAGAACTAAGATTGAAATACAGATATTTGGATTTGCGTAGGGCTGGTTTGCAAGATAAATTCATCGTGCGAAATAAGGTTTACCAAACTACTCACCGCTATTTTGATGAGAACAATTTCGTTGAGATAGAAACACCTGTGCTGATGAAATCTACTCCCGAAGGTGCGCGTGATTTCTTAGTGCCAAGTAGAATGAACAAGGGTAAGTTTTATGCTCTACCGCAATCACCACAGATATTCAAGCAAATAAGTATGGTCGCTGGTTTCGACCGCTATATGCAGATTGTGAAGTGCTTTCGTGATGAAGATTTCCGTGCCGACAGACAACCCGAATTTACTCAAGTCGATGTAGAAATGTCTTTCGTAGATATGGAAGATGTTATCAGCATTGGTGAGGGTTATATCCGCAACTTGTGGAAGGATGTCCTTGGCTACGAAGTTGGCGAATTTACTCGCTTGACTTACAAAGAAGCAATGGAAAATTATGGTAGTGATAAGCCAGATTTACGCTACGATTTGAAGCTGAAAAGCATATCGGATATAGTGGCAAACAGCGATTTCAAGGTGTTCACAGACATAGTTGCCAATGGCGGCGAAGTGGCTGCTCTGAATGCTAAGGGTTGTTCTAACTACTCACGTAAGAACTTAGACGAGCTGACTGATTTTGCTAAGAATTACGGAGCAAAGGGTCTTGCTTGGATGAAGTTTGACAATGATGAAGTGAAATCTCCAATTGCAAAATTCCTTTCGGAAGAAGTGATAGAGAATATAAAAACTGCAACTGGTGCAGAAAATGGCGATTTGATTTTGATTTCGTCAGATACTTGGACTAAGTGCTACACTATATTGGGTGCTTTGAGACAAGAGATTGCAAAACGAACAGGAATATATGAAGAAATTAAATCTGACTTCCATTTCGGTTGGGTGACTGACTTCCCACTATTCGAGAAAGATGACGAAACTGGTGCTGTCTATGCTATGCACCACCCGTTCACTTCTCCGAATTATGATGATATTGATATGCTTGATGAAGCTCCAGAAAAAGTGCGCTCTATCGCTTACGATATGGTGATAAACGGTGCTGAAGTTGGTGGCGGAAGTATAAGAATACACGACCAAGAAATGCAATCACGTATGTTCGAGGCCTTAGGGCTTAGCGATGAGGAAGCGAATGATAAGTTCGGTTTCCTAATCGAGGCGTTGCAATATGGTGCACCTCCGCACGGTGGCGTTGCTTTCGGTTTGGATAGATTGGTTATGATACTTACGGGAACAGATAATATCCGTGACGTAATTGCATTCCCTAAAACTACAAGCGGCCTATCGCTTATGGATGGCTCGCCATCAGTAGTTGATCCAACTCAGTTGACTGACTTAGGGCTAAACTTAGTGAAGAAAGAAAAGAAAGATTAGAAGAAGTAATTTACTGTCAGCTCGGCACCAAAACCGGGCTGAGGGTAAACTGATTTTATCCTCGATAAGTGATTTCTGTAAGTCTCGTTCGTAATATTATTCGCCCTGAATATCACACTCATTAACTGCTCACCGATTGTTATATTTCTTTTAACCGATGCGTTAAGTATAACATAGCCGTCAGTTGCTTCTTCAAATTGCCCGAGCTTTTCTTGGTTAAGTGCAGACTCTGCACCAAGCGTAAAATTCCAATTAGCATAATTGTACATCAATCCCAAATCTGCTTTCAGAGGTGGAATAAATGGTAAGTAAGCGGTAGTGTCACTCCTTTCACCAATAGTATAATTTATATTACTTCTTAATCGTAGCCCTTCAGCCACATCGGTGCTAAACCTCAAACTAAATCCATAGAGCTGAGCAGGTATGTTTATCTGTCTGAAAAGTGGAAGCAGGGTAGAAAAATTAGTATCACCCGTAGCTACAGGCGTTATGTAATTGCTGTAGTCATATAGGAATGCCTCGGCACTCATATCCCACCAGTCGCCATTGTGGTTGTAGTCCAAACTGTATGACATCGCTCGTTCCAACTGCAATTCTGGGTTGCCAACCTCATAAGAATAGGCAGCCAGGTGTGGCCCATCGGAGAGTAATTCTTCTGGCTCTGGGGCTCTGTTGGAGTTAGCTAACTCAAATCGGAAGCTATTCATATTGTTCAATTGATAATCGAAAGATAGTGCAGTAGAAAGCGAAGAAAATGAGAAGTTACTGTAAGTCTTATTCTCAAAGTTATAATCGGTATCTAAATTGATTTTTGTCGATTCGTATCTGGAGCCAAGCTTTATGCTGAAATCATCATTAATTCTTATCTTTTCGTTTATGTAGGCAGAAATTACATCATAGCTATTGTTGGGAATGAACACAAACCCACCGAGCTGATTTTCCTTGCGAGAGTATTCAATTCCTAAGTAACCGCTTTGTAATATTGTCTGTTCGTGTTGCTCTATTTCAAACCTTACGGTATTGGAAACAAATCTGAATTGTGCACCGAGTAGCCCGTTTGACTCAAACTCACGGTGATCATAGAAATTTCGTTCCCAGTTGAGCTTTAGTTTTTCTAACCACTTCCCGTGTATGTGAAATTCGGAATTTAGTCCATAGGCATTTCGCTTCATTTCTATATTCACACCATTGGGGTGAGCACCTACGAAGCCGCCAGGTAGTCCGTATTCTTTCTGGAAAATATCAGCATAAGGGTTGATGCTGAACTCACCAATATTATGGTAAGTACCGACGTTAATGTTTTTTTCATCGTATTGGGTGTTGTCGAGTGTTCCTTCGGGTGTAATCAAGTTCCCTGCTTTGGTGTATTGTCCATTCAGAGCAACCCCACCAAGTAGGTAATTAAGTTCATTTTCAGTAGCGATATTATACTTGTTATTGACAGATGAGTACCCAGCAGAAAGTATAGAGCTGTTCTCTTCTAAGGGGCTAACTATATTGGTATTGCTTTTTCTTACAACCGATTTGCCAATCAGTGACGAGCCATAGCGAACCAAGTCGGGGCCAGAAACAAGCGAAACACTGCTCAAACTAACATTGCTATATGCCTGTGAGTGATCAGATGAGTTACTCGACAGGTCTTTCGATTTGAAGTTATTGTTAATCACTTGCAGCCGATTGCCCGAGAGCCCATTAATCACAGGCCTGGTAACTGCCTCACCCATTTGCGATTCGGAAATGCCGAATTGGTCTGATAGAATGTTTGAAAGTGTACCACCGATATTGTTCATAAGGTCTGCTTTGCCAACAACCGCACTGCTTCGCTTTGGGTATTGGTTTCCGAACACCACAACGTCGTCATAGTTGTATTCCAAAGGGACTAAGCTGATGCGGGCAGTGTCAATTTCTTCGGGAATGTCAATATGCTTTTCCAAATAACCATGCTTTACCAAATCAATGTGAGTACCGACTGAATCAACAACTGTGGGCAAGGACACAACGCCATTGCTGTCGGTGCTGTACTGGGTTTTGTCTCCTTCTAATATTACTTGTACACCTTCTACCATATCATTTGTGTAGCTGTCGGTAATAATAAGTGTCAGCTGCTTTGTAAATAAATAAGAAGGCAATAGCAGTAGTATAATTATTGCTTTCAATTCTTCAGTTTTGGATTATTTTTGTGTCTGTCTTTATCTCGGGCAGTCTTTTTCTCTAAGTTCTTTTTCAGTGCATCAGTCAAATCAACACCAGTTTGATTAGCTAAGCACAGCAGCACCCAGAGGATATCGGCCATTTCGTCGGCTTCGTTGTAATCTTCGTCTGATTTTTTGTTGGATTGCTCACCATACTTACGAGCAAAAACCCTTGCTAACTCACCGACTTCTTCGGTGAGTATAGCAAAGTTAGTCATTTCGTCAAAGTAGCGGACTCCATTTTCTTTTATCCACTCATCAACTAATTTTTGTGCTTCTGCGATTGTCATTTTACTTCCAAAGGCACAAAAGGTGAGTTGAAATCGGCGTGTCCGTTGTGGAGTATTTGTATTTTCATTTGAGTGCTACCAACTGCAACAGGAGTTATCTCAACTTCCCATTCGTGAGCTTCTACAGTAGCGACACCTTCATCTTGAACTTCTACAGTAAGTGTAGTTTCCTCATCTCCGTGCTCTTCCTCAGTTTCTTCTTCGTGGTCATGTTCTCCTTCTGGAGTGCCAATATCGTTGCCATCTTCATCTAAGAAATGAACATGGTACTCAGAAATACCATCAGCTAAATTAACTGCAACCGATTCGGAAATAGTGACATCGACTTGCCCTTCGAATAGTCGGAAGACTACCTCGTCATTATCGTTGAGTAACACATAGCCAACGGCCTCGAAGTGTTCTTCCGATGGAGTGACTGTGTCCGAATCGTCACAGCTAGTAAAAAAAACAGTTAGTGATAAGATAGCCAATAGGCTAAGTTTTTTGATAAGCATAATTCTGCCCTTTATATATTTATAAATAATTAATAATTGTATTTTGTTTTAGTAAGACATTAAAGTGCTAATTCAACAGGTGGAGAACGCCCACTGTTGAGGTACTTATGCCCTTTGAACAATCTACAATCATTAAGCAGAATTTGTTGTGTTTTTAAGTTTTGGTGTTGAACTTCGGTTTTGAAGTCAACTGAAGCAAATTTGTTTGTCTTGTGGAAATCGCAAAGGAAACAATGCGAGTCGTATTGCACTAGTTCATAGAGCTGTTCTACACCCGAATTAGTCTTATGCTCACTATGGTTGTGAGCCACCAAGTCGTGGCTTACAATAGAAAGCAAGCCGAACAGTATGGACAGCGTAATTATACGATATGTGATTTTAAATTTTTTCACAAGTCTAAAGAAGTATTAATTCCTGCTTTAGTATATTTCAATAAATAAACTATCAGCAAAGAAAAGTTCGCTGCCGTCTTTTTCTTTGTTTACTCTAAGAAAGAAATGAGTAACGCCCTGGTCGTGCGGAGTAAAACTTAGCTCAAAATCAATAGCAGAACCATGAACTATTTTATCTTCAATAGTGCTTCGATTGATAGTTTCCGCATAAATATTATAATCTCTAGGGTTAACATTTTCATAGAATTTGCCGTCTTTGTCCATAAAGTTAATGTCGAATGTTCGCTCGCCTTTGAACCAATTCATTCTAATAGTGTCGGCATCGGACATGTATTCACCTTTCTGATACTCTGTATAAATGCTGTCTTTGTAAGTTAGTGTGAAACCTGTGGGTTCAAAATTCACTTCAGGGTCAGGATTTACTCCACCACCATCGTCACTACAACTTGCTAAAATAAGGCTGGTAAATAAAACAAGTATCAAACTTCTCATAACTATCTCTTTGTTTTTCAATTCTTATAATTTCCAAAAATAACAATCTTTTATAAAAAAAGTAACATTATTTTGAATATAAGATAAATAAGTATTTAATTATAAGCACTAAATATAGCCGAAATTTTCTTATTTAAAGAAAAAGTATTAAATAGAGTCAATTGGTTGACCTTATTTTGATGTTTTTGTGTGAATAGAGTTAAATTATATTCTTTATCGATAAAAACTTTATAGTGGATTTATTAAGATTCCTTGTAATAAAAAATTAATTCTTTTTCAAATATGGAAAAATTAGTAGATTGATCCATGATTTCCTCAAACATATATTAATTATGAAAAAAAGTATAATATTATTAGTATTGCTATTGTTTTTGTTCAGCTGTGAAGACCCTCACTTCCCAACTGTACCTACATTCGATTCTCCAATTGTACATCAGTTCCCAATTATATTAGAAAATGCCGTTCCTGTAGGTATTCTACAAGGTGGGCTTCAGTTTGATTTGTCTGATTACAACAAGAGAAGTGTTAATATAGCTTCTGATAATATGGTAGCTTATCCAAGTATTACAACTGATGTAGTCAATATTGCATATCGAAGTGGGAGCTATGAAAGTCCTGTTGATATTTTTATAGTCAAAGCTAATGTGTCCAATGAGTTGAGCAGAACATTTAGAATAGGTAGTTCTATTTCTGGTATGGACAAACCAGCTTATAAAATTTTTAGCGATTGGGGTTCTGAAATTAATTTAGCTTTTAACACAAGAGGATTAGAAGATGGAGTTTACGTAGTTTACGCCGTTGAATCATTATATAGTGGTTCTTTCGACAGTGGTAAAGTAATTAGCCAATCTGTCTTCTTCAAAACAAGTAAAGAAAACAAAGAAAGAATATTTGAAAATATAGTTATAAGGTGGTATAAATGAAAAAATACATAGTTTTAATAGCACTATTGCCAATAATATTGTTCGCTCAGTCTGAAAAAGAATCTCCAAGCATGGGACTAACAGCCGCAGTTCAACAATCTACATTTGATATTCAAGTACCGATTTGGATATCGAGTGGAACAATAATAGCACCAACTTTTGGTACTAGGTACAAACAAGATATAGGCTCAGAATTAGATTTTGGGTTGGGTGCTCGTTTTTTTATGAATGATGCCGCTGCAAGACCGTTTATTGGTGCAAGAGCTGGTATTTTTCACACGTCTTATTCATCAACTGATCAATCTACTATGGATTATATATTCGGGACTGGCTATGGTGTAGAATATTTCTTCAATCCTAACTTTAGTTTAGGAATAGAGGGGCAGTTGAATGTTGTAATACTCGATGATAGTTCACCAAGTTTTTTGGAGCGTGAAACCCTTAATATCAATACAGCTGCCGTGCTGTTTGCTTCTATTTATTTTTAGAACGAAATGAAATACTTAGACAAAAATGAATGGGTGGACAAAGTTGGATATTGTAGAGCCGTAAAGAAAGGCAATATGATATTTATATCTGGTACTGTGTACAATGATGAAAATGGTAAATCGCTTGCTTTTGGGAATGCCGCAGAGCAAACAGATGTGATTTTATCTAAATTCGTGAATATAATGGAATACTTTGATTCATCCATTGATGAAATTGTTAGAACCAGAATCTTCGTTACTAATATAAATGATTGGGAAGCTATTGGTACTGTTCATGGAAAATATTTCAAGAATATAAAACCAACAACAACAATGGTCGAGGTGTCTAAGCTAATCAGCCCCGACTATTTAGTTGAGATAGAAGCAATGGCTGTGGTTGGGTGATGAAAACTCTAAATAGAATCAGCCAACTCGTATTCCATAAATACATTGGCATAAAACATTATCATCTTGCAATTGCAATCATAATTATTTTCATTTCGGGTTTCTTTTTTGGAGAAATTGCTTTCAAAATAGTAATGGTAGTTTTTTGGACTATTTCTTTTACTATAGTACTTTCTACATTGCAAGTAGTTTTTAAGAATGAATATAGAAATACGAAGATAATTCAGACAATTAATTTTTTATTGGTATTCGCAATTCTTTTGATTCTTTTTGCTCCAATATTTAAAACTGATTCTATCATACAACTGAGCATGTGGTTAATTATTCCAAGTGCATTCATTATTTCACCGTTAGTTTTATCAGTAGCAATTAACAGACTATTATACGGAAATGCGATACCAACCAAATACTATATTAAACACTTTTTTATATTTCTATTTTTTAATATCTTCGGTATATGGTTTCTAATTCATAAAATTAAAAGCAAAAACCCATGAAACTCAAAAGAAAATATATACTAATGATACTCGCAGTGGTTAGCTCCGTGTGGATATACTATGGTATATTGGTGCAGAAAAAGACCAAGTACGAGGACTTCATCAACTTTTCGTGGATGAGTGGCGATTGGTATATGCGAACGGATGAGGTGATTATTCACGAACATTGGGACGGAATCAGCGAACACGTTATGGAGGGTTATTCCACTACAGTGGGTAAGGACGGCGACACCTTGGCAGCGGAATCGCTAAGGATACTAAAGATAGATGGGCAGCACTATTATATTGCAAAATCGAGCAGAAAGGAGCAACCCACCACTTTCGAGATGGTGGTGGACTCTATTCGTAAAGTTAGTTTCTACAATGCGAAAAATGATTTCCCCCAATGGATAACATACCAACGTTTAGACGATTCGATGTATGCGACGATAAAAAATACTCAGAAATCAGCTGTCTTTTCATTTGAGTTAGACTAAGCTTCTAACCCTTCTTCTAATAATTCCAAAATGACATCCAAATGCCATTTTCGAGTACGGAAAGATAGCACAGCTATACGCATCCAGAATTGACCGTCCAGAGTTGTAGATGAAATAAACACTCTTCCGTCATCGTGTATTCGCTCCAATAGTTTTTTATTGATAGCGTTATTGTCTTCTCCTGACTTATTATATCTGAAAGCAGCAACTGTGAGCTCTGGTTCTGGGCCAACTTCAAATCCCAGCTCTTGGACTTTTTTATAAAAATATCTCGTTAGCCATATCTTTTCGTCCAAGCAATCTCTGAATGGTTCAATACCGTGGAGTTTCAGTGGCAACCAAATACGGAGCCCACGGAAGTGACGGCTTAACTCAGGAGACAAATCTGCTGGGGAATACTCCTGTCTGTGCTCACGGGTGTCTTGCATATAGTTTGCGTCATAGCTGTTGGCTTCCAATAAATGATTAATATTCTTCACCATTACCACCCCAACTCCATAGGGTAAAAACAGACCTTTGTGGGGGTCTAATATTACAGAGTCTGCTCTATCTATCCCTTTGAACTTATGCTTAACTTCACCGCTTAGCAGAAAGAAACCACCGTAAGCTCCATCGACATGGAACCACATATTGTGAGCTTCAGTTATATCTGCAATTGCATCAATTGGGTCTATGGCACCAACGTCGGTAGATCCAACAGAACCAACGACCAAAAATGGTGTGAGACCTGTGTCAGTGTCCCGTTCTACTAATTCTGCTAAGTTGCCTGGCTTCATTTTATATTCATTATCCATTTCAACCATTCGGATAATTATTTCGTCCATACCCAATATTCTAAGAGCTTTAGTTACGCAGTGGTGCACTTGCTGTGTGATATATACGACCGAGTTTTCTATGTCTTTTGACTTAACTCCTTTTGCTTTCCTTGCAGCAGCTATAGCAATTAGGTTTGCCATACTCCCACCAGAAGCCAAGTTACCTCCATAACCTTCGCCATATCCAATTAAGCTAGCCACCCAATCGATGATTTGGTTTTCTATTCTAACGGCACCCGGCGAAGCATAGAACACACCAGAATAACGATTCATAGCTGCCGCTAAATAATCACCCATAGCAGCACTATAAATACCGCCACCTGGTATGTAGCCAATGTGTCCACCAGAGGCAGGGTTGATTCCAGCACGGTCAACATTGTCACTAAGAAATTCGACTAATTCCTCAGCTTCTACTCCTTTTTCAGAAAATGGATAATTGTCGAACTTTTCCTTTCCCTCATAGTCTGGGACAAAGGCAGGCAAGTCGTTTACTTCGTTCAAAAACTCATTCGTGTAATTTTGAAAAGTGTCAAAATGCCTCTCTCGTTCTTGTTCATTTGGTTCTAATCTGATAGAAGATTGCTTAAGTTCTTCTAATTTGGTTTCAATCTGGTCTAAATTCATCAATCCCTACTTTCTAATGATTTTGTCATCTTATAATTTTTAAGTTTAACGCCGTTTCGTTCAACATATTGCTCAGCTTCAATCACAAAACCATTTCGCTTGAAGAAAGGAACAGCTGTTACACTAACGTGAGCTTCTATTATTTCACATTGTCTAATTTTTGCAGCCGCCATCATCTGCTCCATAAGCAATGCCCCTATGCCTTCACGTTGGTGGTCTTGGCTAACATAGAGTAAGTCTAAATAGCCATCTTCAGTAATAGATGAAAAACCTAATATTTCATCACTTTCATCTACACATACGTAGAACAATTGCGTTTCAATTTTTTCTTCGAATCTATCAGTTCTAGTTGGGTCGTCTAACCATGCGGCAATTTGTTTGGGCGAATAGTGCTCAGAGTTAATTACATTAACTGTCCGTTCGAACAAGTTTACTATCTTGTCCAAATCATCATTTTTTGCTCTTCGGATAGATATTTTCATATAGTAATACTATTATTTATTATATTAATGGAAACGACTTTTCTAAAAAATATAAAATAAAATGAAAAAACCTATACTTTTTTTACTTATCGCTCAATTATTAGTAACATTTACCTTGTTTGCTCAAAAAGGAAAAGACCAAACTATATTTATATCGGTTGAATACGGTGAAAATGGTGGAGCAACCCTTACTTGGGCTAACGACCCCAATTTTTCTGGTAAATATAACATATATGAAAATCAAGCTGAGACCTCACAAGATTTTAAGTATATTGATAATACTGATGGTAATTCTTGGACAGATGATAGCTACCAAATAGGTACTTCAAAAGAGATAATGGTTGCTAAAAAAGATGGGAATAATGTTGTGGCTTTCAATGTTATTTCAATAGGTAAAGAGGTGGAAATGCCTTATTCCCAAGGGGGAATAATATTTTTAGTAGATGAAGAAGTTGATGAAGAATTGAAAACGGATATTTTCAACATTCAGGTCGAGATGCAGTTAGAAGGGTGGCAAGCTATAAAAATTGTTGTACCTAGAACAAAAACTCCTGTTAAAATAAAAGAATCGATATTGAACTTGAAAAATATATGGGACCAGGAAATAAAAGCAATTTATATCATTGGTCACGTTCCTGTGCCTTATAGTGGGCATTTTAGCAGATTTGGTACTGCATTGCCTCCTGACGGTCACGTAGAAGGTAGTGGTAACCATACTGGTGCTTGGCCAGCGGATATGTATTATGGCGATTTTGATGGTAATTGGACAGATGAGTCAGTAAATTATACAGAAAGCAAAAGCGACCGAAATAATAATATACCTGGCGATGGCAAGTTTGACCAAAGCGCACCACCGAGCGATGTGGATGTGATAGTTAGTAGAGTTGATTTCCACGATATGGCCGCCTTTCCCGAAGAAGAAGTTGAAATGATAAGAGCTTACTTGGCAAGAACAAGTGAGTGGAGAAGTGGTAATACTGACTTTGTACTCCGAGGATTGATTGATGATAATTTCAAAGGTCTAAATATATCTGGTAGTGGCTATCGTGCTATAAGTAACTTAATTGGAACTGATTCACTGTTCAATGACAGAGACTACCTGACTGAACTAAAAGAAAACAATTACTACTTCAGTTTTGGGATGGGGGCTGGCTCTTACACCAGTTGTAATGGAATAGGGAAGACGAGTGATTTTGTAGAGAATGACATCAAAACTGTTTTTACAGGTGTTTCGGGTAGCTATTTTGGCGATTGGGACAGTCAAAATAATATTCTTAGAGCAACATTAGCTTCGGGGGCTTTGGGTAGTTTTTGGAGCGGTATTCCGCACTGGTATTTGAACAAGCTTGGGGTAGGTGGCACTATAGGGGATTGCCTACTGATGTCGCAGAATGCTGATTATGTTGGTAGTTCCGCTACTGTGGCTTTGAATGGTAGTCAACGAAAAGTGCATACGACTTTACTTGGTGACCCAACGTTGAAATTTAGACCTACCCAAAAAGCTCCACCAATAGTAGCAGAAAAGTCGGATGGAGCTATAAAAATAAGCTGGAACGAACCGACATCTCCATTTGATGGATTTAATCTATACCGTATTGACCTTGATGATAAATCTGCAACTAAGGTAAATAGCGACTTAATTACAGACAATGAATTTATCGATATTACAGCTCCTACTGGTAGCTTCAATTATAGCTTACGTGCAGTTGATTTGGTTGAGTTACCAAACAGTAGTTACTATTCTATGGGGATGGGTTCACCCTCACAGACAATCAGCTATGTTACATCAGTTGGCTATGAGAAAGACAATGACTTTGTAGTTGCACCCAACCCTACTTCTGGTAGCTTCAGATTGCAATTACCAGCTGAAATTACAAATATAGAGTCTGTTGAGATAAGGGATTTGACTGGTAGTGTTGTATTCGCTCGCAACGGGAATATTGGTACAGAAGAGGTAATAAATACCAGCATTGCAACTGGTTCTTATGTACTGATAGTAAAGTCAGGAAGCAGAAATCTAATCAAGAAATTGCAGGTGGTTAGGTAGGGGGCTACCATTTCTGTAAATTAAGTGAGTTAGATAATTATGAAATACAAAAATTATAAATCAGCGATCCATAATTTTATATACTCATTTATAAGTAATGACTATACTAGAAGCGGACGATTAGCAGTGAATATTCTTCTTGATTTACATAGTCAAGGACTAGAAACAAAAGCAACTATTGATTTTATTAATAAGACTATTAGTCCTGAACAATCATATAATAAAGGGAGTGAACAATTATTAGAAGACTATATAATGTGGTTGTCTGTCCATTTCTCAAACCATAATTGTGACTTTAGTAAATTAGAAAAACTTGAAACAACATTGTGGATTAACTTTAATAAATCTTTTTCACCAAATAGTATGCCTGATACTATAGAATTTGCTATTAAAACGAGTACAAATTGGAAAGTTGAGGGTAGAGAAAATAATAATATGGAAATCTCAAAAGTAGAATTAATAAATAAACATTATTTGAAAACAGGAATCCCAGAAATTAAATGAAATACTACAATCTAAGTATAGACTTTGAACCTAGTTGGGATACATACAGCCTCATAACAGAAATTTTAGGTCAGCAACCAAAAGAATACAAGCAATCCCATTTTGAAAAATCAAATATGCCTTCCACTTGGTGGATACAACTAATTCAAGATGATGAGGATTCACCAATAGATTTTGTAAATGCTTTTATGGATTTGCTTGAACCTAATTTTGAAAAGTTAAATGAAATTGGGATTAGAAATAATGACATTGCTATTCGGCTTGTTTATGAATATCATAAGCAATGCTCAATGGAGTTTCATTCTGAAGAACTTGAGCGAATAGGAAGAAACTCCATAACTTTATGTATTGAATGTATAGAAAGAAGAAAATAAAATGAAGCAATGTCGACTTCCCTTCCCTCCTCGCAACATAATCCAACTTTATGAGTATTATCATTTTAATTATACGCACATAGAACTTAACTTTGTATAACTAAGATAATAACAAATCGGATTCTTAATGAAAATAGCAGTCATCGGGTGCGGTTACTGGGGTAACCACTTACTGAGGAATTTCAATCAATCGCCAAACTGGGAACTCGCCTACGCTTGCGATTCGGACACTAAGCAATTAGAAAAAATATCGGCTATGTACCCCAACGCAACTGCAACTGCGGACTATAGCGAGATAATGGCTGACGACACAATAGATGCTGTGGCTATTGCTACTCCTGTGAACACTCACTATAAGATAGCTCTGGCGGCACTGAAATCTGGCAAACACGCTTGGGTAGAAAAGCCACTTACGGACTCGGCCCAAACTGCTGAAGAGCTGATAGCTGCTGCTAAGGAAAACAACGTCTTGCTCCACGTAGATCATACTTTTATATACACTCCTGCTATTCAGAAGATAAAATCACTGATGGACTCTGGTGAGCTTGGTGAGTTCAAATATATGGACTCCACGCGAGTGAATTTGGGGCTATTCCAACATGATATTAACGTGGTTTGGGATTTGGCTCCTCACGATTTCTCTATCTTGCAGTATTGCATTGGCAAAAAGCCAGTAGCAGTGAACGCCACGGGAAAAGCATTAGAAAAATATGGTCAAAAAGAGATTGAAAGCATTGCCTACATCACGGTTCACTTTGAAGATGATACTATGGCGCATTTCAATGTAAATTGGATGTCACCAGTGAAAATCCGCCAGATTATAATCGGTGGAACAAAGAAAATGTTGGTATTCAACGATATGAGCAGTGACGAAAAGCTAAAGATATATGATTCAGGTGTTCTGATTGAAAACAGAGAAGAGATATACGAAACGCTGATACAGTACAGAACTGGCGATATGTATTCGCCGAAAGTGAGCAATGCCGAGGCACTACAAACAGAGGTAAATCACTTCTACGAAAGCATAGAAAACAACCAAAACACTATGACAGATGGCGAGTCTGGGCTGTATGTAGTACAGCTGTTGGAAGCGGCCGAAAAGTCAATCAAAAACAATGGCGAGTTAGTTAAGATATAATGGCGGAATACAAGGTAAGCAAATATAGCCCCGAAGACTATGAGCAATGGCAAGACTTTGTCAGCCATGGGGTAAATGCGACCTTGTTCCACGAGCAGAAGTTTATATCATACCACCCAGAGGGCAAGTTCGATGACCACTCACTAATGGTCTATAAGAATGATGAGCTGTTTGCAGTCTTCCCTGCTTCCCTGCTAATGGGTGGCGATGCGAAAGTATTGAAATCCCACCCTGGTACTTCTTATGGTGGTTGTATCTTCGCGAAAGGAAGCACTCTGAAAGATGTGTACAGCACATTGGAAGCGATAGAAAATTACGCAAAGCAGTCAGGAATTAGCCGAATAGAGTTCCGCCAAGCACCAAAGATTTTCCTTACTCAACCGTTCGACCAGTTCGACTTCTCTCTAGTCCGATTGGGCTACGAACGTGAGGATGAGGAGCTATCCACTTGCTATCCATTATCAAGCTATAAGGATGTTAGTGTGGACGAAATGGCAATGCAATTTGAGAATGTAGGCAGAAACAAGGTACGCAAAAATGTAAGGAAAGCTGTCCGCCGTGGGCTCACTTTCCGCCAGTTGGAAAAGAGCGAACATAGACAATATTATGATATATTGCTTGATAACTTAGAACGACACGAAGCCACACCTGCCCATTCTTTTGAAGATATAGAAAAGCTAATCGAACTATACACAGACAGAGTTCGGCTCTACGGTGTGTTTGTAGATGGGAACATGGCTGCCGGGTACCTGATATTCAATATTAACCATATTGGTTGGCACGTATTCTACGGTTCGCTCGACTATAAATATCAGAAAGAACGCCCCACTACTTATGGGCTGTTTATGCTGCTGAAGACCTTAGCAGATGAGGGCTATGAGTATTTGAACATGGGGATAAGCACCGAAGACGGTGGCAAAAAAATTAATTGGGGGCTTTTCGATTTCAAGGAGAGCTTCAACGGTACGGGAATAATTAGAACCTATTGGAGTAAGAACGTAGAATGAAAGTTCCATTTTTAGATTTAAAAACGCAATACAGAAATATAAAAACTGAAATAGATGCTAAGGTTTTGGAGGTATTAGACTCCACTGCCTATGCTTCTGGCCCTTATGTCGAAGAGTTTGAGAAGAGCTTTGCTGCCGCTCATAATGTTAAGCATTGCATAGCTGTAAATTCTGGTACATCGGCACTCCACGTTGCCTTGCTTGCACTCGGTGTTGGCTCTGGCGATGAGGTCATTCTCCCTGCGAATACATTTGTGGCAACTGCTTGGGCTGTGTCCTATGTTGGTGCTACTCCAGTTCTGTGCGACGTAACGGAAGACACTTACACAATAGATCCGAGCAAGATAGAAGCATTGATTACTGACAAGACCAAGGCGATTATCCCTGTCCACCTTTACGGTCAGCCCGCAGATATGGCTCCGATTATGGAAATAGCGAGAAAGCACAATCTGAAAGTGGTGGAAGATGCCGCTCAAGCACATCTGGCAGATTACAATGGGGAAAAAGTTGGCAGCTTTGGCGATGTGGCTTGCTTTAGTTTTTACCCTGGCAAAAATCTTGGCGCTTATGGCGAAGGTGGAGCTTTGGTAACGAATAGCAATGAGATTGACGAAAAGAGCAGATTGCTACGTAATCACGCGCAACCAGTGAAGTACAAACACATTGACATTGGTTATAATTACCGAATGGACGGAATACAGGGCGGAATACTCAATATAAAGCTGAAGCATTTGGACAAATGGACGGAACAACGACGTAGCGTAGCAGAAAGATACACCAATGCATTTAGTCAAGTTGATGGGCTAATTCCACCAATAGAGAGAGCAAACACTAAGCACGTTTATCATCTGTATGAACTGCGGTTAGAGAGCAAAGCAAAACGTGACTCATTACTTGATTTCTTAAAAGAGCGTGAGATTTACGCTGGTTTGCACTACCCAATTCCTGTTCACTTGCAAGAAGTGTACAACGATTTGAATTATAAGCGAGGCGATTTCCCAATTACCGAAGCAACTGCCGATGAGTTAATATCGCTGCCTATGTTCCCAGATTTGACTGATGAAATGGTAGAAACGGTAATAGCTGCCGTTAAGGAGTTCGCTGACCAATGAGAGTAACCTCCACAAAATCGAGTAAGACCCGCAAGATTGCTTATGGCTTTGGTGGCTTAGTGCTGCTATTCTACTTAGTAACAACGGCTATACAAGTCACTAATGGCAATGCTGAGTGGGAAACCACAATGTGGAATATGGTATTCTTTGTTGGCTATGCTATTTTCATTCATTTCGTTATTCCAACCGAATACTTTGAGTTCAGAAGTGATGAGATAGAGTTCAGACCAATGGCTGGATTCAAGCACGAGAAACTGAAAGTCTCAGAAATAGACCACATTGCCTATGATGCCAACCGAGTGTTTATGGTGACAGCAGATAAGAAGCACGAAGCATCACTCACCAGCTTCAGCTACAACGAGATTCAATCCGTAAAGCAACAGATAGCTAACTTCAACATAGAAGAAAGGCAACCAGAAATTGAGGATGAGGAAACGGAAGAGGGGTAGGGTTGTAACAAAATTGCATTTATATTGTATTACTTTATAACTATATTGTAAATATCAAATTAACTAAACACACCAATCCAATGAAGTACATATATCTTCCAATCTTGTTACTTTTATCATTGACATCGCTTTATTCTCAACCAGAGAATTTTACCTCGAACTACGACAACTACAACTGCTTTGCATTCGATGACGACAACTACTACGTAGGGCTGGTCAACGGCTTTGTAGTGCAAGAAAGGGCAACTGGAGATTATGAATACTATTCTACTCTCAACTCAGATATGGTGGGGAATAACGTGAGTGATATTGAAGTGTATAAGGGAAAGGTGTATTTTACTACTAATAGTGGAGTATATAGTTTTTCGGATGGGAAAGTAGAAAATTTAGATCAAGACAGTTTAAGCTTTAATGGAATTAAACTTGATGAAAACGGGTATATATGGTTTCATGGGAACGACTTCCTGTTGGGTTATGATGGTGAAAATTTCAAATATTTTGACTTATCCCCATTTACTTCTCATTTAACCTCGCTTTCAGAAATCTATATATATAAAGAATATTTGTGGCTCAGTATTGGTAGATATGATAATCGTTACAGCTATGCAGTTATTAACATAAATCAAGACACAGTAAAATCATTTACTGTTGAGGAAAGAGGTTTTGGAAGTGATTATAGATTGTTTCTAGCATTTTCAGAGGGAATTGTTTGGAATAGTTTATCAAATGAAGGTCTTTTCAAATATGATATAGAAGCTGGAGAATGGAGCAAAGAAACTAATAGGTTTATTTTACCCTTTGGCAATCGAATAATATCGAATATAGAAACTGATGAGTCAGGGAAAATGTGGTTTATAATATTTGATAAATTAGGTGAAAGAGTGTATAAACTCGCAACATTTGAGAATGATCAATTCGTTGTAGAAACAAAGTTCGAGAAGTTTGCAGCTGATAATGACATAACTTGGAGACAAGTTTACAAGTTTGGCGATGAACTGATACTTTCAACTATGTCGGGTGAATACTACAGATTAGTAGAAGATGAAATTGAATTAATTACTGATATTGATACAAATGAAGTAGAAATAACAAATGAGACTAACTTTTATAAAAATGGTGATGAAATATTTAGATTAGCCAATGTGAAAAGAAACGAATCAGCAGAAATAGAATTTATTGATTTAGAGAATAAAAAAGTTGATAATTTTATTATTAAACAAGATACATACTTCCCATATCTTACTTTAGGTAGTTATTACAAAATGGACGGAATGGAATTTATTTCAAGGTATTATAACAATATATCTCGTGTCAAAAAAGATGGAGATTGGCAAGGTGTTTCGGCAATAGGTATTGTTAACGATGATGGTGTGGCAGTTAAGATTGATGAAAAAGGGGACTACTATTTTCATGATGAATATTTGTATAAATATTTTAAAGGCACATCAGAAAAACTTTTTAGATTTTCACCAGAATTTCTAGGAAGTGTTGATGTCTTTGATGACAATGTGAACTTTTACTATTCTTACAGAATTGGTAGCCATGATGTAAATTATAATCTTCAGAGAGAGTTTGGAGTAAGAATAAGTCAATATGATTTTAAAGGTCAAAAGACCATGGAGCTTACTCAAGAAGACAACTGTATAAGCTCTTGGTATGAAATCGGAAAATACTCTACTTACTATCATGGATCAGTACCTTCTGATATGAAAATTGATAACTATGGCAATAAATGGTGTTTGACTTGGACATCCCTCAATAAAATAGATGGAAATATTAACTGTACTTACTTTAATTTTGAAAGAGATGAAGAAAATGAAGCAATAAAACCAAACCAAATTGCTTATTCTAGATACCAAGGGAAAATGTATGGTAGAAATGACAATATAGTTTACAGTTTTGGTGATACTAATTATAGAAAAGCAAACTCCGAAGATATGGTTGATGGAGAGCTAAACTTCATTGGCGAGAGTAATGACGGTTTGGTTTATGTTGCTACAACTGATGGCCGACTATTTAGACTAAACACAATAGATAGCTGGGAGCGAATCCCATTGATTGAAGGAAAAGAAAAAATTCACGCGAATATACGCAATGTATTCAGAAGTGAAGATACGCTATATGTATCAACAGAAATTGGTTTAATCAAAGTTCATCAGAAGATTACATCTGTTGAAAACAGTTCAACTGAAGAGTTAGATGCAAATGTATTCCCTAATCCTGTTGGAAATACTTTTAACCTAACTGGCTTTGAAGGTGAAGCGGTAATTTATAACTCATTTGGTGCAAAAATCAAGAGTGTTGAAATTACAAATAATGATATTAATGTAAGCAAACTACCTGCTGGAATCTATTTCATAACAGACCAAAGTGGAAACCCAATCGCTAAGTTTGTGAAGGAGTAGCGACTGGGCATTTCACTTATAAAGTTTCGAATATTATATCGATGGGCTTTCTGACTTTATTAGAATGCTGAGCTGCGTCATCAGTATGCCTGTAACCAATTGTTAGCAACACCGAGGCATTTAGCCCTTTTTCAGCTAATCCTAATTTTTCATTTATTGCATCTGGTTCAAACCCTTCCATAGGTGTGCAATCAATCTGCAATTCTGCACAAGCTGACATCGCAGTTGATAATGCAATATATGCTTGCTTAGCAGTCCAATGGAACATTTCTATTTCAGATTTTTCTTCTAATTTTAGTTTGACAAACTCGCCATATCCTGCTATTGATTCAACTGGAACTTCTTTGATTTCAGATTTTAGCTTTGTCATATAATCAACATCTTCGTTTGTAACTCCGACAACATTGCAGAATACGAACAGATGGGAAGCATCTGTAATCTGTGATTGATTCCAAGATAATGGCTTTAGTTCTTCTCGTAACTTAGGGTCGCTGATGTCCAATACCTTAAATGGCTGCATACCATAAGAAGAGGCAGACAATTGTACTGCCTCTTTTATGTAGTCTATATCCTGTTGGGATACTTTTTTTGAAGTATCATACTTCTTAGTGGCATAGCGCCACTTTAAGTTTTCAATTAATTTCATTTATCAAATTAAGATTGTTTTGTAAACTGAACATCAATCGCCAACTTCACTTTGTCAGAAACCACTATGCTGCCTGCTTCTGTGACTGCACTCCAAGTCAAATCGAAGTCTTTTCTATTAAGCTGCCCTGTGATTTCAAATCCAGCTTTTGTTTGCCCATAAGGGTCAACGGCTATACCATTGAACTCGGCATCTAAAGTAACTTCTTTGGTTACGTCTCTTATAGTCAAATCACCTACTAAATTTTCACCATCGAATGATTTTGATACAAATTTCATTTCAGGGAATTTTTCCGAATTGAAAAAATCATCTGATTTCAAATGCGCATCCCTGTCTTTATTTTTAGTGTTAATAGAGTCAGTTTTAGCGTTGAAACTTATCATTGCATTTTTGAAATCGTCTCCCTCTGTTTTTGCTGATGCTTCAAAGTCTTCAAAGTGACCAGTTACTGTCGAAATCATCATGTGCTTTACTTTGAAAGCTATATCAGAATGCGCGTTGTCTATTGACCAAATTGTTTTGTTTTCCATGTTTTAACCTTTTTTGTTTTATGTTTAAAATGTTTATTTGTTTATCTTTTTTGAAATTATATAGTCCACTGAGTATTTTCCAGCTCCAATTAGAGCTATAGTAAAGTAAATAACACCATAGAGTAATGCAAATTCTTGTTTGCCGAATGGATCATTAGCATGCACAATGAATGCTGCTACCAACATTGTGTTCAATAATGGAAGTGCAACAAAACGAGTAGCCAAACCAACCATTATTAAAATTGAGCAAAATACTTCTGCAAATACTGCCAATGCCAATGATGCAGTTGCACCTATTCCGATTGGGTCGGCAAATTGTATGGGTGCTCCACTAATTAATTTCTCAAATTTGCCAATGCCGTGCGTCAGCATAAAAACCCCGACAACTATTCGTAGCACCAAAAGTGCTATATTTACATAGGTGTTATAGTCACCTGAATCAAAAAATAGCTTTTTTAGTTTTTCCATTTCTCTTCCTATTTAATAAAAAAAATCGTGTCTATCTACTAAGTGTATTTTCTCTACATTTGAATAAATTAGAGTGACATTGGTACTTCTATAAGTAAAACACGAGCATCTTCCGTTGCTTTTACATCTATGCTGTCGGTGTCCCATATCCCCATTCCGTCTCTTTTGGATAAAGTTTCACCACCTATTTCTACCTCACCTTCCAAAATGAATGCGTAAACACCATTTCCTTCTTTTTGTATTTTGTATTCATCTGTACTTCCTTTAGTAAAATTCCCCAAGTGAAACCAAGCATCTTGATTTATCCAAACACCTTGGCCTTCTTGGTTAGGAGAAACAACTTGGTAGAATTTGTTCTTTTCTTCAATCTCTTTAATAGAAATTTGGTCGTACCTAGGAGTTACGTTTCGCTTGTTTGGGAATACCCAGATTTGGAGAAACTTCACTTCCTTGTCTGTATTCTTGTTTTTCTCCGAATGAGTAACGCCAGAGCCAGCACTCATTACCTGTACGTCGCCTTCTTTTATTATTGCCACATTCCCCATGCTGTCTTTGTGTTCCAAATCACCTTCCAAAGGTATGGATATAATTTCCATATTGTCGTGGGGGTGAGTACCAAAGCCCTTACCTGCCTGCACTACGTCGTCGTTGAGTACGCGTAGAACACCAAAGTTCATTCTTTCTGGGTTGTGATAGTTAGCAAAACTAAACGTGTGGTGTGAGTTTAACCAACCGTGATTTGCTTTTCCTCTTGTCTCTGCTTTGTGGATTAATGTATTCATAGTTCTTATATCTTTATTTGGTAAATGATTGAATCCTACTTGTTCACTTGATGTACTGCCAGTAGGTTTTGAAGAACCGTTGTTCGGCTCTTTTACAATTCTTGGTGCAACCACGCCAGCCACACTCGATAACAATACATTCTTTATAAAATTTTTACGATTCATAGTTTCTTTGCGATTAATTATAGTGCAAAGATATAACTCTATATAATATTGTGGAATATGAAAAGAGGGGATATGCTTATGAAAATCCGATATTTAGGGTGTGAATTCGGTTTTCTTGAAATTTGTTGGGGATAATTGTGTATGTTTTTTGAAAAAAGCACTAAAATTAGCTGGCTCGTTGAAGCCCAATTTGTAGCCAATTTCTTTATTAGTTAGTGATGTAAAATAGAGAAGTCTTTTAGCTTCCGTTATTATTCGTGCTTGTATATAATCTTTGGCTGTTTTGCCTATTTTTGATTTCACTGTTCTGTTTAGGTGATCAGGGGTTATGTGGAGCATATTTGCATAGTAGGTGGTAGAGTGCTCGCTTTTGTAATTATTTTCAACTCCTTTTTTGAATGCTCTAATTAGGTTGTCGCCAGAGCTGTCTATATCAGATTCAATAGGGTTGATTGAGCAAATATTATTACATTCTATCAGAAGTAATTTTAAAAGTGCACCAATAGACATAAACTTCATATTGGCTTCACTACTGTATAAGTTGAAGATTTGGTTTGTGTATTGATTTATTGATTCAAATTGTTCGTCACTTGGTATCAGTGGTGGGCTTTGTCCATAGTTTTGAAATAGGTTCAAGCTTTCAACAAATGACAATCGTATAGAGTTTTCGACCAAAAATTGATTAGAAAAAGTCATTGCAAAGCCATAGGACTTTTCTTCTTCTATTACTTGATGCACTTGCCCAGGAGCTACAAAAAATATTTGTTTGTCAGCTAATGGATAAGAGTTGAAGTCGATTTTGTGCTCACCTTTTGCCTTGTTGATTATTAGCACTGTGTAGTAGTTGTGTCTGTGGGGTTCATCAACTTTGCCATCGCGTTCGGTGTAAACATCTTCCATTTTAGAAATTCTAAAACTTACGGAGTCCTCATTTGCATTTACTTTCTGATATGTCTTTACTGTATTCATAGTTGTTGAGATGTTTTTAATTCCAATTTGCAATGTAATTTACATAAATTTAGATATAAATAATATTAAGCAATGCTTTTAAGCTTATTTCTTCCATTTCATTAAAACCCAAGTAACTATAACAAATGGGGCTGTTAAAGTAATTAGACCAATGTTTGATAAACCAATATTAACTAATGTTGAAAGGATTATTGCTATTGAAATCCATTTAAAATCATTCCACTTATTTCCGACTAATGCAATTGCACAAAGTATGGCGTTATAACCCATAAGCCCAGAGTTAACAGTCGAAAGCGGTTGCGATATTAGCCACCCCAACAGAGAGCTCAGCACAGCTGCATAGATTGCATAAATCAACATTAACCTATTGTTTACTAATATAGCTAGAATAAAAAGAAGTCCAGTGACTATATTTTCTTGAAGCATTACTTGGCCAAAACTATTGCTTGTTGCCTCGAAAAGATTAAAATATAAATCTTGATGGTCTGATATTGGTATCATTGGTTGATTGAGCACAAGTAATAATGAATATATAATCAACCAACTAGCTAAGATAAAAGGAGCAGTAAATGGAGGAATTATTTTCTTCAGTTGATACATAAATAAAGTAGATAGAACGGAACCGAGTAACAAAGCCAAAATAGTTATGGTGTTTACTTCAAAAAAACAAACAACCGAAATCCCAGTTAAAACGCCGTTGAAACCATATAGCCCATTTTGTACTTCCTGCTTTGAATATCTCATAATCTGAGCTGTTAGTGTACTTATGATTACACCAATTAGGGCCGCTAAGCCAAAAGTGATAGAATTATAGAATAGCCCAACTAAGAATAAGAATCCGGATAGGGAATTATTTTGAAACATTACCTGTCCTATTCCTCGCAAAATTGATTGTAGAAAGTTCATATTACACTATAAGTTAAAATTAGATAATCTATACATTTTCCTCTAATCGCTTATCAGGGACAAGCCACATAATAGCAACAAACACATAGCAAAATAACCCGAGCCAAGAGCTAAGGAATGATAGTGCTATTCCGAGAATATAGAACCCAATGGATATTTTGCCTTTTCTATCTGAGCCAACCACTTTTCTCAATGGGAACTCATTGTCGTGGTATTCAATAATTACATGTTGCAAAATAAAGTAAGCGATTGCACAGAACAATAGGACTGAACCATAAGCAATAATTGGTAATTGTGTTTCGTGATTGTTGCCTAGCCAAGCTGTAGCAAAAGGGATAAGTGACAACCAAAAAAGTAGGTGCAAATTTGCCCAGAGAATTTTGCCGTTGACTTTTTGGGTAATTTGGAACAAGTGGTGGTGGTTGTTCCAGTATATTCCTATGTAAATAAAACTAAATACGTAGCTCAGAAATATAGGTATTTTGGCAAGTAATGATTGCAAATCTGTATCCATGGGTGCAGAGAGTTCCAACACCATAATTGTGATGATAATTGCCAAAACTCCGTCGCTGAATGCTTCTAATCTACTTGTTTTCATTGTTTATTCGGGTTTGTTTTTTTGCTGACAATCGTTTCTGTCTGTTGGTTTTCGATTGTTGTAACAACCAAAATTAGTAAATAAAACCCGAATTAAAAACCGCTTGTTTACCAAACTCTACAATGACTTCAACCGAAGTCCGACATACAAAGTCCGTGGCAGACCTGGGCCATAGATAAAATTGCTATCTCTGTTCTTGCTAATGTCAAATCTCTCTTGATATGAGTTGAGTATGTTTTTAACTCCACTAAACACCTCCAATCCTGTGTTGGTTTCACCAAACTCAAAAGTATGACCTAATCGCAGACCAATGTCATAAAACTCTGGACTTGTGAAGTATTCGTCAATTTCTTGACCAGTGCCCTCGCCACCAAAGTGAGCGATTATCATTGGTCCTGTATAAGTGATATTCGAGCTAATATTCCAAAATTTACTTGGGTTGTAGCTCAGAGTAGCATAGCCGTATCTGTTTGGTGCCCTTAGGAACTCGCGTCTATTTGGAAGCCCTTCTATTGTCTCTCTGGCATCGTTGAACATGCTCGACTGTATTGTTAGACCAGCTTCCACCTCAATTACATAATCTAAGTTTGCTCGTCCTTCTAATGTTATTCCTTGAACAACAGCACCACTTCCGTTTCGCTTCTCAAATCTTTCTCCGAACTCATCCTCACCAAGTGGGAATAAGTAAAAAGCATCATTGAGCTGAGTATAAAAGCCCTCGATAGTGAAACCAGCTATATAGTGCTCGGTCGCCTCGTCGTAGTTTACGGAAGCTGTGTAGCTATTGGAACGCTCTTCTTTCAGCTCATCGCTTAGTGATATTCGCGATACGCCGCCACCAGCAAATGCTATATGTAAATCGGTGTCGAACGCCTGGGGTGCTCTGAATCCTGTGCCCCAACCCAATCGGAATTGAGTATTCGGCATTGGCTTGTAAAGCAATGACAGGCGTGGGCTGAATATTCCATAGTCAACTAAGTTATGTTTGTCATACCTTACACCAGTAAGCAAGTTTAGCTCTTGCATTATATCCCAATCATGTTGAGCAAAAGCCCCTAAGTCGGTGGTGGTTTGGTCAACAATATAGTTGAACGACTCAATCTCATCATATACATCATCGTACATATACTCGCTACCAACTGTCAGAGTAGCCTTGCTACCAAAGAAGTCATCGAATCTGTTGTTGAACTGCACACCACCCTGATGAGTTTCTACATCCGAAGTTCCGTACGGTGGAGCAGCAAGGAAGTCATTAAGCTCTTGCTCATCATAGGGCATTATACCTGTGTAATGGTCTCTGTCTGTTTTCTGTCCGCCATAGTAAATCGAAAGTGAGTTCTTATCATTATTGAAATAAATCTGATAATCAGCTGAGCCCATAAGTACATTGTGTGTTCGTTCTTCCGATTGCTTTGCCAAATGTGCCGGTCCTTCTACCATTTCGCCACCATATCTGTATTCATATAGACTGCTCAAACTAATGGATAGCTTCTGATTATCAGTTGGGAGATAGAATAAGTTAGCACCAAACGAATTGTTTTTTAGCTCTGGCAGCTCGGAATAGTTATCGCCATTGATATCGTAAGCTTGTCTGCTTCTGTTGTTAAAAAAGAATGACGCACCAGCATTGCCGACTTCATTGATAAATCCAGCATTGGCAGAAAGGGTGTTGTCGTTTGCATTGCCTTGTACTGATTGGAAAGTGTTGGTTACATTGTAACTATTCTCACTTGGCAGCTTTGTGATAATGTTGACCGTACCGCCTATGGCACTTGACCCGTAGAGAGCTGAAACTCCACCACGCACCACCTCAATTCTTTCTATCATATTTGACGGTATTTGCTCCAACCCATACAACCCAGTCAAGGGACTAAATATGGAACGACTGTTGACTAATACTTGTGAATAGCCGCCTTCCAGTCCGTTCATTCTAATTTGTGTGTAGTTGCAAGTTTGGCAATCGGTTTCCACTCGCAAACCAGATTGATACGACAAGCCCTCGCATAGATTAAGGGCTGCTGTTTGCTCCAAGTGTTTGCTATCTATTATATTGACTATAACAGGGGAGTCGGTTCTTCGCTTAGCGGTACGTGTACCAGTTACCACAACTTCGTCTAAGTTGATATTCTTGTTTTCTAAAACGATATCAATTCGTTTGACTTGATTATTTTCTATACTCACAGCAATTGTGGTGTCGCTGTACCCAATAGAGCTAAATTTTAGTAGATGTTCGCCAGTGATAATATCGCTAAGTTTAAACTTCCCTCTGTTGTTAGTGTAAGTTCCTTTCTCCGTGCTAACTAAAGAAATAGTGGCGGAAATAACGGGTTCACCTTCGCTGTTTTCTACCACTCCTTGTATTGTGGAAGAGTTTGCGAGTGATGAAAATAATAGAAACGTAATTAGTGAAATAATGAAACGCATAAATATAATATAGTATAGTAAGTTTGCAGTGTTAATAGATGCAAACTATATAAATTATATTTATCTAACAAATAAAGTTAGCCATACCTAAATATTAATATTTATTTTATGAATATTCTACTTTGACATAGACATAAAAATTGAAAGGGGTATATAGCTTGGATAATGACAAGTTGAAAAACTTAGTAATCTATGAGACGTTTTTAGTGTTCAAGTGTCATTATATATAGTTACTATTACATTTCTGAGGAAAATAATTATGAAACACATTCTAATAACTTTGCTGTTCATTTTCATTTGCTATATTTCAGTAGAAAGCTCTGAGTTTGACTTAAACAAGTATGAATCTTTTTTAGAGAATACGAAAGACCTTGACTACAAAGGCCTAAAAGAGATGTACCCATCAGACCCTTTTAATAATTCAGATTCTATATCCCTTGATAGTGTAAATTATTATCAGTTATCAAACAACAAACTTAATTACACAGAAGATGAAATAGGGCTATTAGAAGAAAACGCCTTCTTAGTAACGGAAAGACACCGATACCCCACTTTTATTCATGGCATTTATGAGATATGGAAAAAAGATTTACCTCTATATTTGTCGAATGATTTCTTTCTAAATATTCTACATTTATCGTTCAAAAATATATTTAAAAAATTGGAAAGGTATAATCAAGGAGACTTGAGAAATGCTCTGACAATTATGCTAAATGAGATAGATAATTATGAAGATAGCACTAACATAAACAGTGATGAATTTAATAATTTGATAAATGATGCTAAGCTTTATATTTCTGTTGCTAAGAAACTGAATTTGCCTCAAGAAGAATTTAACTTTGATTCAAGTATTGAAAATGAAGCAAACCACTTACTAAGTTTAATTAATGATGAAAAATTAGCAGAGATAAGCCTATTCGCAGAAACCAAGAGATTTTATGACTTCTCTTTGTTTAAACCACGAGGATTCTACGCTGACAATCAAAACCTAAGTAATTATTTTAAAGCTATTATGTGGTTAGGACATATAAACATCTATATTTCTAACCCAGAAAACAATCTAGTTTTTGAACTAACAGATGCAGAGTTGGACAGACAAACGCGATTGGCTTCTTTTCTTTCAAATATAATAGAAAATTCAGAAGCAAAAAATCATTTGGAAGTAATCAATAATAGACTAATCGCTTTAGTTGGAAGGCAAGACAATATAAACTACAATGAAGTAAATACGATAATTGAAGGGCAGAATTTCGAGTTTGAAGACTTGATGGAAAGCAATAATATCAGCAAAATCAGAACTGAATTACTTCAATTAAAATCTGCAAAACAAAGCTATAATTCTAGTTTTCTTATCAGTGGGAAAACAATTAAAAAAGCAGAACCTGGGTCTGTGTTCAAACTATTAGGTCAAAGACCACTTATTGATGGATTTATTACGTCTAGGGTCGTTTATGATGAGATAATACACAATGAAGAAAAAGTAAAAAGAATGTTGCCCAATAGCTTGGATGTCCTATTTGGGTTGGGGAATAATGCTGTACTCAGTGGGTTGGAAAGCGAGCTGAATCAGTATAATTATTCACCTAATCTTGCATCAGTCAGATATTTGATTGACAGTTATGACAATAGTTTTTGGGAACGAAATGTATATACCAATTGGTTGGCAGCCATTAGGAGTTTGAACCCCACTATTTCAGAAGAGGGTAGAGAGCAACAGAGATCTTATAAAAAAACAGCCGCTTGGCAACAGAAAACAGCATCTACTCAGCTGGCTTCCTGGGCTGAACTAAGACACGACTATATACTGCACGGTAAACAACCAACGAGTGATGTTAATATATGTGAATTCCCCGATGTATATTTGGAACCATCACCTGAGTTTTTTCAGCATTTGATAAACATATTTCAAATTATAGAAAATGACGATAGTTTCGAAAATAGATTCCCGATGGGTAAAATTATAAATGTATTTGATACCTTAAAAACTATATCAGTAAAAATACATGGCAACATAACATTAGAAGACAATGACAGATTATTTCTTAAGCGGATTTTGTTTGATTGTAGTGATTGGGATTGTGACCCCGGTCAAGATGTCTTTACAGGTTGGATTTCGGAATTAGTTTATGGGATGTATTTTTCTAAAAAGTATTTTATTGAGAAGTATAAAGACCCTCAGATGACTGTAGCAGACATACACACTTCACCTTCTGATGAGGGAGGAAACATAGTTGGTTGGGTTAAACACATTGCAACTGGGGCAGTAAATTTAAGTAGTGTAGTTACAGAAAATGAAGAAGGTAAAAAGACAATCTATTCTGGCCCAGTATATAGTTTCTTTGACTTCACTACTTCTGATTTTTATAGATTGAATGATGATGAATGGGTTGAAAAATACAGTGAAGAGTTAGGAAACTCATTTGATAATATTCAGAAACCAATTGTGTCACAATGCTATACAACAGATAGTGAAGGCAAACGCTATAATTACGAGCCAATATTTGAGACAAAAGAAAAACTCGTATCCTCAGTATTGAATAACTCAAACAATTATGATGCAGTCAAGATATTTCCACAACCAGCCAAAGACTACGTTAATATATCTCTAAATATAGTAAATCCACTTTGCAAGGTTGAAATAATGACAATGTCAGGAAAAATCATTCAAACAAATAAGTATCAGTTTGGTGGCACAGGAACTCACATCATTAATATCAATTTGAATAATAACTACACACAAGGTGCTTATCTTTATAAAATAACCAATGGTGACGATGTGTACACAGGAAAATTAATTATTCAATAAAATTTTTACTACTTCACCAACTCTGCAATGATGTCAACAGTGTCTATTCCTTCGGCTTCGGCGTTGAAGTTAGTTACTATTCGGTGGCGGAGGACAGAGTTAGCAACGGCTTTTACGTCTGCTATTTCTGGAGTTGCAATTCCTCTAGTTCCTGCTCTCGACTTTGCACCGAGTATAAGGTATTGGCTCGCTCTTGGGCCAGCTCCGTAGCTAATGTATTTTTTGACCATTTCGCTTTCGGTGTGCATTGGTCTTGTGTTGCGGACTAGGTTCACTGCGTATTCTATTACATTGTCAGCAACGGGTATTCTTCTAATCAAGTTCTGAAATTCAATTATTTTCTCTGCAGCTAATACTTGATTTATCTTGGCAGTGCTTTCCACAGTTGTGGACTTCACTATCTCCATTTCCTCTTGTTGCGAAGGGTAATCCAACTTTATGTTGAACATAAATCTGTCTAACTGTGCTTCAGGAAGTGGGTAAGTTCCCTCTTGCTCTATTGGGTTTTGCGTTGCCAGAACAAAGAATGGCTCGTCTAATTTTAGTGTCTTTCCAGCAGCAGTAACCTCGTGCTCTTGCATCGCTTCCAGCAAAGCGGCTTGTGTTTTCGGTGGAGTTCTGTTTATCTCATCAGCAAGTACAATATTAGAAAATATTGGGCCTTTGACAAATCGGAAGACCTTACCGCCAGTCGTGCGGTCGTCTTCTATCACTTCCGTACCAGTAATATCACCAGGCATAAGGTCAGGCGTAAACTGAATACGTGAGAAATCGAGATGTAGGGATTCGGAAAGTGATTTTATCAATAGCGTCTTTGCAAGCCCTGGTACACCAACTAATAGGCAATTACCCTTAGCAAATAGGGAAATTAGTAGCTCTTCCACTACTGTTTGCTGACCAATAATTACTTTTGATACTTCTGATTTTACTTTACCGATCGAATCGGCTAACTCTTTGAGTAGCTCTATATCTTTTCCCATTCTTTCTCTTATTTCTCTTTTTAAGTTTTGTACTATTATCAGAACAATACGAACAGAACTAACTATTGTTTTCAGTTCTATTTAGTATTTCGCCTTCAGCATTGAGTAAGTCATATTTATCAATGAATTGCTCAAATTGCGGTGCAACTTTGTCAACCTTGCCAGCTACTGCTATTACTAAGCCCTCTGGCTTTAGCAAGTCAATTTGGGCACTGAATAAATCGTCGCTTCGCATATTCTTAATTTTGCTATAAAAATCGTTGTAATAATTGTCATCCAAGCCATTGATAGACATTGTAATGAGCATTTTCGATATTTGCTTATAGCTTTCGGCACTACGAAGGAAACTACCGAGGAAGTAATTCTTCGCTCTCATCAACTCTTCTTCTTCCAACATTTCGTTGGATAGCAGCGACATTTCTTCTATAATATCATTCACTACTTCTTGGGTGTTGTCAGCTTTGACCGATGTACCAACTCCAAGCAAACCTGTGCAACGAGCGGAACTTAGCGAAGAGTGAACTCCATAGCTCAATCCTTTTTGCTCTCTGATTAAATTGTTCAGTCGGGACATAAAGTATCCACCATATATCACATTGAGTAAGCTGAGTGCTGCGTAGTTTTCATCTAATATGTTTATTGTCGGTTTGCCAACTCTGATTAGCGATTGGTTGTCCGAAGCATAGTCAACAAGCACCAACTTGTTTTGTTCTCTTAGTGTGATTTCTTCGGTTTCTATCTCGTCTGGGTCATTACTCATCTGCTCAGCTATTATGTTTGCATACCTGATAGCGGTTTTTTCGTCTAATGCACCAGTGACAATTATTGAGATTTTGGATTCGTAAATGTACGATTCCCAGTTATTCTTAATATTTTTGCGATTATAGTTATCAATTTCAGCTGAATATCCATATTCGGGTGCACCGTAGGGGTGTTCACGGAAAAGGGCAGTCATCATAGCAGTAGATGCCAAATAGCCCGAATCTGCTTCATCTTGCTGTTTAGCGGATTTGAATTTTCTTATAGTTTTTTCTACTTCCTGGTCATCAAACTTTGGTTCTAACATAGATTCCAAAAACAGTTCAAATGATGTGTCGAAAACTTCCGAAAGTGAATTGAGCTTTGCCACTGCATAGTCTTTGCTTTCGCTAAAGTTGATCGATGCCCCCAGATAATCTAATTCCGAAGCAAATTCGTAGGCAGTTCTGTTAATTGTGCCAGAAGAAAGGAGTTCGAACATTATCTTGGATAGCCCTGGGTAATCTTCTTGTGCCGTTCCTTTGTGGAATACCACCTTGAAGGATACAAGGGGGTGCGTTCCATTGTGATAGTGCATAAGCTCCACACCGCCATCTAAGATTATTCGCTTAGTAGCAGGGGCTTCAAATTTTGGTATATCATCACTTATTGGTGGATGCGACCAGTCAATATTATTGTTGTTTGTGTCATTCATAGTCGTGGCAAATTAATAATTTTTGTGAGTAAATTCATCTACTAAGTGCATAAATTCACTCATTATTATAGCTGTAGCACCCCAAAGTGGTACTTTTGGATGAATATCCCAATAAGGATATGAGTAAGGTTTACCTTTGTAAATAGTGTTTTTGACTTTTAGTTGTTCATCACCCCTAAACTTATCCAAATTGACAAAAAAAGCTTCGTCCACTTCATCGGGGTTAACCCTTATTGGACATGGCTCGCTTAGCCGAGCGACTACTGGCTGAATGACATTGTCCGAAGGTGGCACATAGAGCTGCGACAAAGTGCCGAGAACTTCTAAATTGCTTGGTGGCAGTCCGACTTCTTCCTCTGTTTCTCTCAGTGCGGTTTGCTCGTCAGTCTCGTTGGGGTCTTGCCTTCCACCGGGAAATGATATTTGTCCGCTATGCTTTCGTAATTTATTACTACGTAAAGTGAACAAAACGTCCATATTATCCGTAAGGAGTATCAACACAGCACTTTTTTTGGAATTAAGTCTGGGAATATTATTATTCAGCCGTTCCAAATCACCGAAAGGAGCCATTTTGATATGAGCAGTAGCACCGGGTAAATTGGTGGCTAATCGCTCGCTCAAATAATTAAAAAATGTATCTTTATTATCCATAGTTATGACAGTAAACGAAAAGATAAACAAAATAGTGGCTCAAATTCCTCGTGGTAAAGTTTCCACTTATGGTGATATAGCCAAAGCAATTGGTCTGAGGTCTTCTGCACGTTATGTTGGGTGGGTACTCAATTCGGGCAAAGGTAAGCAAGAAGTGCCAGCTCACCGAGTGGTCAATCGCAATGGGGAGTTAACAGGAAAAATGCACTTTCCGACTCCAACGTTTATGAGGGAGCTTTTGGAAGCAGAAGGGGTTGAATTTGTAGAAGATGCAGTAGATATGAAAAAACACAGATGGACTCCACCCGAGAGTGAATAGTGGTGTAAAAACATAGTATAATAAACTATGTTTTTTTGAGTTAAAAATTAATTCAGTATATTTGTTTTTTAGAAAAAGAACATAAGATTTGTAAAAGAGGTTAATGTGGATTTATTCGAAAAAGCGTACAATTTTCATGTAGCTGATGAGGCAAAGGAGAAAGGCATCTATCCTTATTTCCGTGCAGTAGAGGAAAATGAAGGTCCAGTAGTTAGTATGGAAGGCAGAAAAGTAATTATGGCTGGTTCCAACAATTACTTGGGGCTTACGGCTCATCCGGAAGTACGCGAAGCAGGAATAAAAGCAATAGAAAAATATGGAACTGGTTGTTCCGGTTCTCGTTACCTAACGGGTACATTAGATTTACACATAGAGTTAGAAGCAAGATTGGCAAAGTACCTTGGATTTGAGGAAGTTTTGCTTTTCAGTACTGGTTACCAAACTGGTATAGGTACTATATCTGCACTGCCAACTAAGGGCGAATACATAGTAATGGACAAAGAAAACCATGCTTGTTTGATTAACGGTGCTATGATGGCCAAAGGTGCTTTCGTAGATTTTAAGCGTTACAAACATAATGATATGGAAGATTTGGAAAGAGTGCTTAGCACTTTACCTTTGGACGCTGGTAAGCTGATTGTGTCCGATGGTGTATTCTCTGTGACTGGTGAATTAGTTCACCTTCCAGAAGTTTTAGAATTAGCAAAAAAATATAACGCAAGAGTATTGATCGATGATGCTCACGCAACTGGTGTTGTAGGCGAAGGTGGTCGTGGTACAGCAAGTCACTTTGGTAAAACGAAGGAAACTGATATGATTATGGGTACTTTCTCTAAGACATTTGCTTCACTTGGTGGCTTCGTTGCTGGTCCGAGTAAGGTGATTGACTTTGTGAAACACACTTCCCCAGCGCTTATTTTCTCTGCCAGCCCTACTCCATCGTCTTGTGCTGCTACTTTGGCTGCACTCACAGTGCTGGAAAGAGAGCCAGAAAGAGTAACTAAGCTGAAAGAAAATGCTGACTATATGCGCCACGGATTCAAAGAGCTTGGGTTTGAGGTTCTCGACAGTTTGACTGCTATTGTTCCTGTTATTGTTGGTGATGTTGAAAAAGCACTAATGATGTGGAGACGCCTCTACGACGCAGGTGTTTTCGTCAACGCATTTGTTCCGCCTGGCGTTCCCCCTACTATGAGTATGATGAGAACTAGCTATATGGCTACTCACGAAAAACAACACTTAGATAAGATATTGCAAGTGTTCGGTGAAGTGGGCAAAGAGTTTGGGTTAGTAAAATAACTCCAAATTAGATTAGAAGATTAATTACAAAGAGTAGCTAAAAGTAGCTGCTCTTTTTTTTTGTTTGGTGCATTTGTTTTTTCCGCTACCTTTGATGAATTAATATTTTTTAAAAGTTTACTCTGATTTTTTTAAGGTAAATGTAGAAATTATTAGTATCTTAGCAGTATATCAATTCAATCATATAATAGATTTACCATGAAATATAGAAACATATTACTAATAATAATTATAATATTTACAACACTTCCACTTGTGTCGCAGAACTATGTTGGTTCTGAAAATTCATTATCAATGTTTACAGGTCAAGGATTTACAATCAATGATAATAAACTCTATTTCCAAGGAATAAACTTTGGAGTTGCTAGCATTGATTTATCTACTTATAATCTGAGAGGTATTTTACCAGACACAGATGAAAGCACTTTTGTGTCATTTGATTATGAAGCACAAGGGAATAAAATATACAATAGAAGTATGCATGTTTTTGATGATAGTACATTTGAATTGATTGATACTTTACCTTATGAAGAAGTGAAATATATTGACGTTACTGAAGATGAAATTCTGACCATTACTCAAGATGATGATTTACAAATAATTGATAAATCAGACTATTTGGTAGCAGATACTTTAAAGATAAAAGAATTAAATGAAGGTGAATTCTACAAATTGGATAAAGGCTATTTAGTGCTGAGAGATAATTTTAATACTTTTACTTTTTATAAAGGGAAAGAAAAAGTATCAAGATTTTCAATAGACAGATCACCCCAATATTTACATTTTTCTAATGACTATATCGTTTTTGAGTACAATCTCGATTATGAAGTGTATGATATATATGGAATTAAACTTTATGAAACTGGTTATAATAGTCTATCAAATATATATATTGATAAAAATGCAGACTTTGTATATTTGAATTCAGGTAACGGGACTGAACTTATAAAGGGTAATCTTATTACGGGAGCCAAAGAAGTCAAAAAGATAGGAGTTTTAAATCCTTCGGATTCGTGGTATTATGACTTTGTTGGGATTTATGATAACAGATACATAGTATATGATAGGGGTTCCAATTTTATATATAGTTATTCTAAAGACTTTTCTGACGTTGAAAATATCACAAAATTTAATGGCCCTTTGAGAAAATTTAAGAAAATTGATCACTACTTATATGAGTATGCTGTTGTCAACAGTGGGATGTACAATACTATTACTCTATTAGATGAACATACTGCAAAAATCAAAAAAGTGTCTTACGAGAATCAAGCAGACCCAATTTATCACCCCATTCATCCATTTGAAATCAGAGGTGATAATCTTTACTTGCCAATAAATAGAAATGGCTTATTTCAAATATTAGACTATAATATTAATACTGATGAATACAACTTCTTTGGGGATTTTGGTTCAAGGGTTACTAGCATCTATGCTGATGAGGAAGCAAACGAGCTATATGTTGGTGAATACGAAGTGTTTCGATCATCATTTGATATGACTGACAATTCATTTATACAAGAGTATTCTTATGGCAATGCTAGTTATCTAGATATAACAAAGGTCAATGGAAACGTTAGTGCAATAACTGAATTTTGGCAGGGTATTAACTTTATTGATTTTGAAACAAATGAGATTTATGCATCTACAGAGGGTTCAAATAATTGGAGATTTGGAACTCAGTTTGGTTACTCCTCGAATAAAGAAAAGTTTATATGTCCTTTAGGAAATATTATCGTCGTTCATGATTTGAAAGAAAATAAAGAAATAGCGAGATATGACCTAGGTATTGAAAGTAAAATTACAAGCTTAGCTTTAACAAACGATGCAGACTTTATAGTAATTGGTACTGAAAATGATGGTGTTTATGAATACACTCCAGCGACGGACAAATTGGTAAGAAGTAAGCAGAACAGATTAATTCCGACTAACAATTATGAAGGGGGAATTACTTATTCTCAAGTTAATGATATAGTTATAAGTGAGAACAAGAATAAATATCACTTTATTGTTAGGGACTTAGTTTTTGCTACTGCAGATTATGAAGTAGTAAAAACTAGTATTGAAGACAATTCTGAAATCAGAACAATTACTTTTGAAAATGGGATTTTAAATTTGGAAAACTACTTAGGTAGCGAAGTAATATCAATAAGCAATATTTCTGGTCAAGAAGTAACTTACAGCCAAGTAGAACACCGCAAGTATAAGATAAATAATAAAGACAAACTATTATTTCTAAAATTGCGAAATGGAACAGAAATAATGACTTTTAAGTTGATTGCAGATTGAGAATCCAGAAGTTTCTATGAACAATGTTTATTGTAGTTAGGTAGCCGTCACGCGCTGCGTGTAAAGCCAAGGGTATGGACAAAGGGGTCTGGGGGGAGGATTTGCTAAAATCTAAAGATGTTGGTGGACGTTTTTTATTCAATCCTCCCCAGTCTGAATAAATTCAGACAGCCCATGCAAAGGGGCACAATATGGATGGCGGTCTTCACTAAGTCAGGGAAAGCTCTGCCAGACACCTACCTATATTCAGGATTCTCGAACTTCCAGTGAGTGCCGTCGTCCCAATCTTTACGTGAGTTACCATAGTTGTCATAGCCATTGTTTTGCTTCAGCATCTTAGCTAAGTGCATTAGGTTGTAAGCCATGAATGTGGTATTTCTGTTCGTAAAGTCATTATCTTTAGCACCAGATTCCTCGTCCAGATAGCTCGGCCCGGGACCAACTTCACCTATCCAGCCAGCATCTGCCTGTGGTGGCACTGTGTAGCCCAAATGCTGAAGTGAATACAATATACTCATAGAGCAATGCTTCACTCCATCCTCGTTGCCAGTGATAATACAACCACCTGCCTTACCGTAGTAAAGGTACTGCCCCTTGTCATTCAGCTTCCCACTCATAGCATACAGCCGCTCAATCAACTTAGTCGCCTCTGACGAACGTTCACCAAGCCAGATAGGAGTACCAATAACCAATATATCAGCATCGAATATCCGTTCAAATAGCTCTGGCCACTCGTCTGTGTCCCAGCCATACTCAGTCATATCAGGGTAAACGCCAGGTGCTACATCGTGGTCAACAAATCGGATATTGTCAACTGTTACGCCTTCTTTCTTCATTATATTTTTGGAAACCTCCATCAGCCCTTCGGTGTGGCTTTCTCTCGGAGATTTTTTGAGGGTGCAATTTACGTACATTGCTTTCAGGTCGGAAAAATCGTGTGACATAGCTCGTTACTCCTATTTATTATAAAACTTATAATATAAACGAGTAATAAAGCAAAATCAGTGCATGGAGCACTGATTTTTACTTATACATCTGTCGGATTACTTACCTTTTCTTTTGCGATGCGACTTGTTTTTGTTGCTACGCTTGGAGTAATTGCCTTGGGTGTTTTTCGCTTGCTTTCCTTTACCACGACCGCTGTTGCCGCCGCGTCTTCTTCCGCCGCCACCTTTTTGTTCAGTGTCGTTCAGATCTTTCGAACCATCAGTTCTTAACTTATCTAACTCAATAACGAGTAGTTTTTCAATTAACTCTTCCTTGCTGACATCTTCAAATATTCTATTAGCATCAGACTTCATTTTCTTAGTTACTTTGCCAACAGTGCTAGTGTTGTGAACTTTCACACACCAATCTTCTATCCTAACCTTAGAAATATCTTCACCATTAGGAATAAAGATTCTTTCAAAAGAAATGCCTAATTGCTTCTCTAACTTATGTACTCTGTGTTTTTCTCTACCACTAACAAATGTCAATGATATACCTTTTTTCCCTGCTCTAGCAGTTCTACCACTCCTGTGAGTGTAGTAAGAATTATCATCGGGCAATGAGTGGTGAATAACGTGAGTCAAATCGTCCACATCAATCCCACGTGCAGCTACGTCAGTTGCAATCAATACGTGAAGTTCATGCTTACGGAAACGACGCATAACTCTATCGCGCTGTGCTTGCGACAAATCACCGTGTAGGGCATCTGCTTTATAATTGTCTTCCAACAATCTTTCAGCCAAATCTTGTGTTTCTCTTTTTGTACGGCAGAAAACTACACCACGCATATCGGGAGTAATGTCCAATATTCTTGTTAGTGCTTCAGTCTTATCCGAATGTCTAACCAATGCGTAGTAATGTTCTATGTCTGTATTTACTTCATTCTTCGGGTTAATCTGAACTTCTTCAGGATTATCCATATACTTATTAACTATCCTTCTTATCTCTTTTGGCATAGTAGCCGAAAAAAGCCAAGTATTTTTGTAGTCAGGAGTATAACTAAGAATTTTATCTATATCTTCTTTAAAACCCATATTGAGCATTTCGTCGGCTTCGTCCAAAACTAAGTAACGGATGCTTTCTAACTTAATCGCCTTTCTTTTAATCAAGTCAATCAATCGACCTGGAGTGGCTATAATAACGTGTTGAGTTTTCTTCAGAGCTTTCATCTGGTTTTGAATAGATGCACCACCATATACGGCAAGTACATTAATTCGCTCCTGATATTTGCTATACTTAAATAGCTGATTAGCTATTTGTTGACCTAATTCTCTTGTAGGTGCTAATATCAAAGCTTGAGTTGCCTTTTGGGCAGGGTCTAACCTTTCGAGTAATGGCAATCCAAATGCAGCTGTTTTACCAGTACCAGTCTGAGCCAAACCGATAAAATCTCGGTTTTCGGTCAGTAATTGAGGTATTGCTTTTGCTTGTATTTCTGTTGGGGTTACGAATCCGAGTTCGCGGATGGCTTCCAGAAGGTTATCCGAAAGGCCTAATTGATCAAATTTTATCAAAAAAGTTCACTTATATAAATTGTACTAATTACAAAGTTAAGGAAAAATTAGTTCAATAGTGCTAAATATCGTAAAATACTGTAAGTTATAGCAAAGCTTTGGTTATTTCCATCTATAACTAACACCAGCTTCTGCCCAAAAGTCAGTTCCTAGTTCATTATCTTCTACACCTACTGCAAAGTCAAAAAGAAAATCTTCATTAATCAAATGAGAGATGCCAGCATCAAAATTCAATCCAAACGTTGGCTGTAACTCGCCATAAATCTCTGCAAAAATTGTATTAGATTCAGACAACGAATAAGACACATTCAATGTATAAGGAGTAAGAATATCGCCATTTAGTTGGTCGTAGTAAGCACTAATATTTGTAGCCATATTCAACTTATCGGCTATTTTTTGACTTATAATCAGAGTCGTATTCACATCTTCGTAAGGGTCGTTGTAAACCTGTGTCCCCAACGCAAAAAGAAAGTCAACATTAACACCAATGCCAGGAGTATATCCATTCTGTTCCGAAAAGTTATACCTTGCACCTAATCTTAAATTATTGATACCATTTAAGGTGTTGACATTCGTAGATTGCACACCATAGCCAATTGTACCATTGAACTCAAAGTGTTCGCTCAAACCATAGCGTATATTTGTCAAATTATAAATCATACTATTAGCATTGTCAGCACCCAAAGACTTATAATTCAAACCGCTTTGTAGCTGTAATACTCCACTTCCTACAGTATGAGCCGAAAATGACTGCCCAGGCCTATCACTATCAATTGATTTTTGGGTTTGAGCTACAATACCCGATGAGGTAACGACAAAAAGAGAAATTATTAAAACCGAAAAGAATTTATTCATAATTACACCTAATGTATTATAATTTATCAAGCAGTATTAATTCAGTGATAATTCGGGTAATTTGTGGGTAGAATTACTAAAAAACATCAATGGGACTATGTTAAATGTCATATACTTAAACAAAGGAAACTGTTCAGTCAACTCCCTTACTTCCGAGAGGTTTTTGCCAACAGCAACCAACCACAGCTTAGTGCTATCGTCGGAAAGACCATAGCTCAATATCACACCTTTGTCCATCATATCCAACACCATATCGCGTTGGGTTGCAACTTTTAGATAAAAATCAGACGGAGGATTGTTGTCAATCTCCACATCTATCATAAAATGCTTTAATATATTAAAATTCTTTTGTTCCATATTCTATACCTTTACCTCAATGTTTCTAACAACTGCTTCATAGAGCAAATCGGCACTAACGTAGTCTATACACGAATACTCATCGTGTGTACATTTGGCACTAAAAAAGCAATGGCAGGGCTTAGTTGGTTCTACTATTTCGCCTCGCCCATATAGTTCAAACTCATTAGAGTTAAATATATTGTTTACCAATAAAAGAGGTTTGCGAAGTCCAATGGCTAAGTGAGCCGCCATAGTAACCACACTCACTACTGTATCACACTCATTAATCAATGATATAAATCTTTCTAACTTGAAGTGACCAAGATAAGCAGCTTTGGTAGTAGCCGCCAAATATTGATTCTTATAGTGCTCTTGCGAACCACCCAAAAGTAAAGGATAGTACCCATTTTCATTCAGCCTATTTATTAGCTCAATCCAAGTGCTATCAGGTATTAACCTACTAGTCCATCTGTCGCCACAACCCGTATTGAGACCAATTATTTTTTTACCCTCGTTGTGGATATTCCAATCTTTCTTAGAATAATCTATTATGTATGGCTCTTTGTTAAACTCCCACCCGCATATTTCAAATATTTCCTCTGGGTAAGTCTTAGTGTTTACTTTATTAACATTATCAAACAGGCCAGTCAGATATTTGTGCTCAGCTCTATCATTGGCTGGAATCGGTTTGCCATCTTTCAAAGCAAAACCATCTAATTTTTTGTAACTAATGGAATTTACTAAGCTACATGCCTCGTAGTCTTTGTCAAGATTAATTACATACTCAAACTCTGTGTTTTGCATAGTAAGTATCGATTTCGAATCAAACTTGAAAACTCTGTCCACCTTATCAGGAACAACTGAAGGGAAATCAGTAATCCACCATATCTCAGAGTCACTGTATTCTTCCCAGACTTTATGAAGAATTGGAGTAGTACGAATAACATCGCCTATAGCTCCTAACTTTACTATCAATACTTTGTTTTTCTTAGGTCGGTAATATTCACAGTTATTACACATAACACCGTGAACCTTATGAGGGCTACATGGAATATGACCTAAAAAGTATTTACAATCTAAATTGTATTTTATTTTTTCTGCCATATACTACTAATATCTATATTGAATCATTATTGAAAAATAAAAATTATACGTAAGCTGTTCTTCTTGTTCTACTCCCAAATTTGGATCAAATCGGTCTGGAGTAAATGGAGTAAGTAACTCACCACGGCTGTTGTCTCTTCCAATTAGATTAAGAAAATCAATACCGCCACTAACATTAATCATATAATTTTCATGAAGCTCACCTTCGAATCCCAATTTGAGCAATCCACCTATTCTGCCCGTGGCTTCCTTATTATTCTGTTGCCTTTCTACTCTCTCGCCAGATGTTAATCGTTCTTCTTCCAAAACAAAATCATTAGCATGGATATAGTTATATCTCGCCTCTGCACCTATATAAACTGATGACATAGCAGAAGGAAACCTAATCAACACATAGTTTATACCAACTAATGGACTAAGAATATTCAAATTATTTTTTAAACGAAAGGTTATACTCTCTCTTGGTATTCTTTCTCTAGCACTATAAAAGGTGTAGTTTATACCACCTACTAACCGCCAATCCCCAATATCATCCAATTTGTATTGAGCTTTGATTTCTATTCCTGGCATTGCTCCGTTGAAGCTTCCTCCTGGTACACTATTGTTTATAGGGCTTATGGTATTGATAGCTGGGTTGTCCCCCAACACCTTACTCGTAGTTAAACCAACGCCAATACTATTTTCATAGTTATAGACATTGCTTCCGCTCTGGGCATACAGATTAGTTGCTACCACTAGGCTAACTACCAAAAGTACTGTTTTATAAAGTCTCTCTAATTTGATATTCTTCATCTCTTTTAAAATTTTTAACAATCATTTCGCCCAATAGTCCCAGTGAAACTAATTGAACTCCAACTATAATTAGACCAATTCCCAACAAAGCGGCAGGTCTGTTACTCAAAAATGTATCACCCATTATCCACTCTATAGTCAACCAGGCATCTATTCCAAAACCGAGTAAACCTAACAATGTTCCTAAAGTTCCAAAAAAGTGCAAAGGCCTTTTAAGATAACGTGAAGTAAACAACAAAGTTAGTAAGTCCAAAAATCCTTTGACGTAACGAGAAGCACCAAATTTGGTTACTCCATGCTTTCTTGGGTGATGCAGCACAGGAATTTCAGTAATCTTAAAACCATTCCAATGAGCTAACACAGGCAAGTACCTATGCATCTCTCCATATATATCAAGAGACTTAGCCGTTTCTGACCTATAGGCCTTCAGTCCACAATTAAAATCATGTAGCTTTATACCACTTGCCTTCGAAGTAACATAATTGAAAAATTTAGATGGCAAAGTCTTATTTATTGGATCGTTTCGCTTCTTTTTCCAACCAGATACTAAGTCATAACCCTCACGGATTGTGGCCATTAAATTAGGAATTTCATCCGGATCGTCTTGCAAATCAGCATCCATAGTAATTATCACTGCACCTTTGGCTCGTTTGAAACCAACTGATAACGCAGCAGATTTTCCATAATTTCTTCTAAAACGAATTAGCTTAAATCTGTTGTTCTTTTTGTTAATATCCTTTATAACTGAAGCCGAATCATCATCCGAACCATCATCAACATATATGACTTCATAGTTTCCTTTAGCTTCCTTCTTGAGCACAACTTCTAACCTATCGGATAGCTCTTGCAGAGAGTCTTGCTCATTGTAAGTAGGTATCACCACAGATATTAATGGTTTATTAGACCTATTATTAGAATTGTGTTTCTTTTTCCTGTTCGCTGGTTTGCTTGACTTTGATTCAGAATCCTTATCAGTGTTCTCAGCTTTTTTTACAGGATTTATTCTACTATCCTTTTTCTTGTAGTATTTAGGTTTACTTCGTGCATCACTTTTTCCCTGACTATCATTGCCAGTTTTTTCGTGATTCTTGTCTTTTTTTATGTCTTTATCAGGCATTTACAAACTATTATCATTATTGCTTAAAAGTATAAACAAATTAATTAAAGATTAATTACAGTATAAACTACAATTTAACAATCTTTAGCTTACTAACCACTAAATCATTAGAGTAAATATAAGCAAAATACACACCACTTTCTAAAGTATTCACATTGAAGTCACCATTGTGGTTAGCTATCTCTAACACATTTGTGCCGTTTAAGCTATATATAGCTACTCTGTTGGCATTGTTTGCCCTGTTGTATATAATATCTTCCGAATAGTATATGTCCCTTGCATAGGCGTTATTATCTACAGAAGTTTCCTTCTTCACATATCTAACACTTATATCAAATCTTTCTAAAAAATCATTTTCTATTTTGAATGGAACGCCATTGATGATATTTTCATCAACTTGCCCACCTTCTGATAATTTGTCAGTAACCCTTATTTCTTTTATCTTATCGTCCAAAGTGCCTACTGGAACAGTAAGAATCAACTCTTTACCTTGTTCTCTATTTCCTAACAAGTCCAACGTGTAGTTTATAATCGTATCGTTTGCTTGTGGTGTAGCTCTCAGATCTATATCAGTATAGATCAGCTCATCTGCTCTGTCCTCATATACTCTCATTATTCTATATGTTGGAATAATACCTTGAGGTGGAGCAAAGGGTGGCAAATCATTTTCATAACCCTCATCATAGTTCAATGAAGTGGAGTCCGAATAACCCGCTTCGAGAAAATAAGTTATCCCATCATATTGAATATTTAGTTTAAACGAAGTCTTATCTAAACCAAATGCGAAACTTGAGCCAAATATAAATAGTAAAAATATAGTTTTCATATTATTCTATCGTTTTTTTTAATAAAAAAGGGATAGCACAACTTACGTCTAGCTATCCCTTATAATGTTATTGTCTTAACAACTACAGATTATTTAACGATTTGTAATCTCATAATCTTGCTGTAAGAACCAGATTGAACTTTAACAAAGTAGTTACCAGAAGCAAAACCATTAGCATCGAATCCAATAGTATGTACATTACCTTCTACGTTACCGTTGAAGATGTTAGCTACTGTGTTACCAACAGAGTTGATCAAAGTAACATTGTACTCACCTTCTACAGGAGCATTGAAACTAATAGTAGCTTCAGATACAACTGGATTAGGATATACATTGTTAACTTCGCTCATATCAGTAGTTTCTACTCTATTCAATTTGATTGAATTTGAAGAATTGTTGATTTCTACAGTTGAGAAATCATCAGAACTAATTGTACCAAAGTACTCATTAGTTGCAGCATCAATTACTTCAAAAGTACCGTTCATACCTTTAGCAGATATAGAAACTGGGTACTCAACATTAGTCAATTTGATAATTGATTCACTGTTGCTAGTCATTTCAGTATTACCTTCAAACCTAACATCGAATGATGGAGGCAATGGCGGCAATTCTATACTGTTCAATTTGATATTATTAGTTACATACAATGCTTTAGCACTTTGATTATTGTCAGAAACAATAATTTGAGTAGCATTGTTCTTAGCATCTTTTCTTGCATTAAACATAGCAGGAACTGCGTTTGTTTGCTTAGGATTAGCAGTGTTGAAGTAGTAAAAACCATCGTCATCTACTTTCAACCAATAACCTAATCCTGGTTGCAATTCAGATACTTCTTTGTAACCTTTTTTACTTTCGTATTTCCATACACCATGTTGTAACATATAGTTTCTGTCAGGTCTGTTACCTTGAGCAACAGCTCTAAACTCTATCGCTTCAACATTGATTGGGATAGAAGGAGCACCAACTGTGTTCCAACCACCTTTTCCTTCGTCAGCTACATATACTCTAACAGGATTAACAAAAGGGCTAACCTCGAATATAGTAGTTCCTCTGAAAGTTTTCGGTAATAAATCTTCATTAGCACCAAACTTAACAAAGTAACCAACACCAGCCCTAATATTATCAGGATCTTCTTGTTGATACGAGTTTAAGAAGAAATAATATGGTTTTGGAGTAAGTAATATTTCTGAGTCCCAAGGGTTTTCGTTACTTATTGGTTTAACAGGCATAGATAGTAAGTTCCATCCTGTTTCAATAATTGGATTACCTTCGTAATCAGTATATTCAATAATCTTAGCAGGAGTATATTCAATTATGAATTCTCTTACTCTTGGATCATTGATATTAAATGAATATGTTCCATCTGAATTAAATTGACCTTCAGTCATCATGTTAACAGGATCAAATGTTTGACCATTATCAGTGTCTCTAATATAAGCAGAAGAGCCTTCGATAAAGTCACCTCTGTTCCAAGAAATAATAATTGGAAATTTCTGATCTTTGTTAGCATCACCCGGATTGAATTTAACTTTGTAAATCAATGAACGAGTAGTGTCATCAGAGCTTCTAATATCTCTAGAATTAGACTTCACTGCCTCATCATTTGAAGCAAAGTCACCAAAACCAAATTCAGCAATATCATCTAATTCATTACCAAACTCATCTACAGGATAAAATCTTGCTTCCAATTCAGTATCAGACAATTCAGTTTCTTTAGCGTGCTCACCGTAAAGTGAATCAACACCCAAAGTAGCTCTATCACCTGTACCGAATACGATTCTTGATTGGTCGCCATCTCTATTTGTTAAAGTCAAATTAATACCATTCAGTCTAGAACCTTGAGGGCTTTGACCTTCCAAAGGTGGTCTGAAATAGATAAATGTAACTTTAATTCTAATAGGAGATACTTCCGCAAAGTGCGATTTCAAAGTAATATAACCAGTATAGATACCTGTTTTTTCAATTTCAGGATTGTCTTCTAAGTCATTACCAGCATCAATTTTTGCAGGATCACAAGAAATTTCTAAACTTACTTGACCTTTGTCAGCTGGAGTTTCATTCAACTCATCTTTGATATTTGGTTCACCCAAAAGTCCATTGTCAATATAGTCAATGTAACCTTCAGTAGTAAGTTGTCTTAAACCATTTTCTATTCTATCACCAACCATTCTAACCTCTAACCAAGGTTTGTCAGTAACGATTTCAATGTCTTTCAATATTGTTTGTTCAGTACCATTAAGCACTTCCATGATTCTTGTAGCCGTATTAGGGAAAGGATCAGGATTTCTGTTAGCATTCAAATCAACAGTAAATGGATCTACTATCTCATATAGTCCTTCATTAATTTGAACTATTGGAGGTTGTTGACCTAATTGTCTGTTTATTTGGAATTCAAATTCTGGTTGATCAGTCATATACTGGAACCAAATTCCACCTGGTAAGATTTTATTTTCTCTTACTTGGTCATCAATGGTTCTATTGTCCATACCAGCAAGACCACTAAATACAGCACCTAAAGGTGAGTCGAAATTTGGTCGTTGTGGATCTGGAAAATCAGTATTGACTCTAGTGTCGTAACCTCTATATTCAACAAACGGAGCTTCTTGCAAAACATTCAAGTCATTGTAAACAATAGTATCTCTACCAATGTGGAAATAAGATAAATCATTTGCCAATGCAGCACCTTCAGCAACAACTGCTCTAAATCTTACATAAAGTAAAATTCTAAACTGTTGGAAACTCAAATCAGTGTTAGGTAACGGTTTGTTGCTTGCACCACTAATTAGTACCGAACGACCTCTATTAACAGTGTTAGTTTGAGTCGGATCAATATGAGTGAAGTAATTCTTATCAACATGGTCACTCCAATCTATTTGGAAACCAGCTGCCAAAGGAGCTTCATCTCTTAACTTCACAATATTCGGCACATATTTTGGATGCATTGTTTCTACACCTACAGGTCTTACTGTAGCTGAATCATAAAACAATTTGAATTGAAAACTTGTGATTGGAGCTACTGGTAAATCTACCGAGTAAGCACCTGGATTATCAGCCCATCTGTTATCTATGAAAACAGGGACTAAAAACTCTCTTTGGTAGTTTGTGTTACGAGGTAACAATACTCTACCGTTCTCGAACCACTGATCACTATAACCGTTATCTTGACCGGTTAAAGATAAAACAGGGATTTTAGGATATTGAGCTTCAACCGACCCGAACCCAATAAGGAATAGCAATGCTGCTACCGCCATACTGGTGAGTCTGTTTACGCCCTTAACCGTTGTATTTGTATTATACATTTGGACACCTTAAAATTATTTATAAAAAATTAGTTATTTATTTTCTTGTATATTTTTGTCAGATCACTTGTTGTAACCTTAATAAAGTATATGCCTTTTCGTAATCTATTCGAGTCATATACGCTATTAACATTACAAACTTCTTCGTCTATCTTGTTTCCAAGTATATCATATACTTGAACTACTGTGCCAACTTTTTTAGCTAATATTCTACCATCTAAGTATTCATAAGAATCAGAATAATCAACATTTGTTACAACTGTGTCAGATTGATAATTATTAAATATCTTTATTGATTCGGGAAACCTTGTTGCACAGATACATTCTGTAGTTTCAACTGTTTCTATCGTAACTTTCACATCAGCAGTATCATACTTAGCAGAAGCAATGTTCAAAGTAATATTAGCATCATCTGCATTTATTACTTTCATTTCAATAAAATAGCCTGTGTTATCAGCATAGTTCAACTCAACTTCTACTGAGTCTGAACCTTCTACACCGACAAGTGTTAAACTATCTGTATCAAATGATACTTTCGCTTTCCAATATTCTAAAGAACTCAATTCGCCTAAATCTAAATCTATATTTAGTAATGCCGTACTATCTTTCTTAAGCTTCAAATCAGTATTATCAAATTTGAAACCAATCATTCGTGTTGGTTTATCAACTATATTTCCCACTATTGTTAAGGTTGTGTCTTCATCTACACTGCCCTTAAAACCATCGAGTGGAAAGAAATAATTAACAGTAAACTCTACTGAGTCATCACAATCACCAATAAAATCACCTGCAAATCCTACTAAAGGCATATCACCTGATAATGGGTTCGGTTGTCCTTGCAAACCGACAGCACCTTCGAAAACAATTTCTCCAGTCTCACTTTCAGTGTATGATTGTTTGAACTTAAATCTATCAGCAAAAGTATTAATATATAACACCTTATTCATTCTTACTATTTCTGGGTCATAACCCAAAGATAATTCGAATCCAATAAGTGAGTCTGATTTGATAATATTACCAATACTCGGTGCTACTATTACTTCTTTCTGAAATTCTTTACCGCAAAGATCAATAGGATTAAAATCCAACAATTCCAATTTGTAATCTTTCGATTGAGCTTGGGAGCTGCTCATAATAATGAGCAACCCCAAAGCAAAAATCGTATATACAAACTTAGAGTTCATCATTATCTATTGATAATAATTTTCTCAACTTCATTAACGCCTTTACCTTCTAATCTGATAAAGTAAACGCCTGAATTTAGTTCATTACCATAAACATCATTTAGTTCCAATACATTAGTTGCATTAGAGCTAATGTTACCACTATAAATTTCAGAAACTTTATTACCAACTGCATCATATACAGAAAGTGTGTAGTTTCCTTCTTGTGGAACATTTACAGAGTAAGTAGAAATACCATTAACAAATGGATTAGGAGTAACAGCCAAATTAGCATTTACTTCATTTCCAGCTTCAGTTATAGAACCAACAGCTTTGTCATTTACTCTAATGTTGCTCAATTCTAAATCACTATTCAAATCAGTAAGTTCTACAAAGAATACCGCTTCTTTAGAGTCAAACTCTTCAGCTGAGCCAGCAAAAAATACTGAGTTAGTACCGTGATTAGTCATTTGGAAATCGTTATTCATTTCTGTACTTACACTCTTAACTGATGCGTTAACATCAAAAGATACAGACAATGCACCGTGGTGATTGTTGTTTATGTAAACAGGAACTACAGTCTTACCGTCAAGAACTTCTTTTTCACCAATAACAATGTTATCAGCAAATGTAGCTCTCTTAGGGAAGAAAACTACCTCATCAGCTATCAACCAAGGTAACCTAGTCGTAGAAGCAGATAGATATTGTAGAATGATAGCAGCATCGTGCTCATTTACTTGATAAAATACTTTCTTCAATGAAGTAACTTCATTTGGAATGTTATCAAAGTAATTTTCGTCCATACTTCTAATTTCTACTTTCTCTAAAGTACCACCATTATCTCTGAAGTAATATCTACCATTGTGATTCACATCACCGTGGTAAGCAGCTCTTCTTCTAGTGCTATCCAAAGGAACTTGAGTAGCCATAGAGTTAAGAATTAATCTTACATCATTGAAAGTAACATATCTGTTTTGTGGTAAACCAAAGTGTCTTTGAGAAGGAGTTTTAGAGAAATCAACATCTCCGTCACCCCAAAATTCTTCAATATTCAAAGTTTGTTTAGCACTAAATAAGATTCTGTAGTTAGAAGCACCAGATGGCTGCCATGCGTTAGATAATGTAGTACTATCTACAGCACCAACAGAAACACCAGATGTACCATCAGGAAGATCACTAATTGGGTATAAACCATTCATGTAATCATCAAATTCACCTTTGATACCAACTGCAGCACCTTTAGTAACAACAGTAGTTTCAGAAGTAAGTTGATTACCACCTATTTGGCCATAAGCAAACTCAATGTCTCCTTGAGGAGTAGCTGGGTCATCTGATTTGTAAATTATTACCTGAAAATCAGCAATACTAGATGGCTTAGATTTGTCCATAATGTTCAAATCTTTCCATTCTATTATCATTTTATCACTATCTCCTTTATAAGAAATAGATGTTTCAGTGTAATTGTTCAAGTCTTCAATTTCAGTTCTGTAAATGTGGTCACCCCAAAAAGGAGCTAATACATTCTTCTGATAAGTTGAAGGCAAGTCTCTAAATAAACCATTCGGGTTTATTTGTGGTAAAAAGTTTGGACTGTCAAAGGTTACAAAACCGTTTACAGAAATCCAAAGTTCAGTAAATACCTCTCCGCCATATTCAAAAGGGAATCCGATATCAATTCTGTGATATCCATCATCGTGGTCTTGAATATTTGGTGGTAAAATAAAGTCAGTTTCATCAAGAACAGTTCCGCCCTCGATTGGAGTGTAGTCTTTGTCAACTAGCTCCAATGACATAAATTCACCAGGTACATTAGACTTTAGCGTCATGCTAGAAGAAAGAGCAACAAGTGCTACTGTCAATCCGGCTAATATGCTTTTAGTAAGTCTCATTATAAAAACCTCTTATATATTATTAATTATTATCATCGTTATAAATGGAAGTACCTTACCTTAAGTAAGGTACCCCAAGTTTGTCGTCTTATTTGATAACTCGTATTTGGATAAAGTCCGTTACACCACCAGCGTTCATTCTGATTGTATAAGCACCTGAACTTAAGTCACCAGCAAATCCTTCTTTGATATCAAAGTTGAATGCGTGTGGACCAGCAGGATATTGACCTTCATTAAGAACTCCAATTACTTTACCAACATTGTCAATAAGTTCAAATCTAACATCAGCAGCTTTGTGTAAGTTAAATTTAACTTCACTCACTGTATTTACTGGGTTAGGCGAAACATTAGTAATAGTAGAAATATTAGTTACGTCACTAGTTTCTACATCAGATAGTATATCTCTGTAGATAATGAATGCACTTATTTCACTATTAGTCAATGTTAATTTCGCTTCACCAGTAGCATCGTCATATTCGAATTTATTACCAGATAAGTATCTAACAACAGGATCGTGCATGTTGATATGGAATACAGAACCATCAGAAGCAGGGTCTCTTAAGTACCAGCTAGATTCAGAAGGGTTTGCAGTCGCATCATCAAATGCAGGAACATCATTTGCATTCCACTCAATAGTAATTGGGTAGTTAATTGCAGTTTGTCCGTTCTCACCACCAGCTTGTATTTGAGCAACATATATCTGGTCTCCAGTAGGAGATGATTCAGGATAAATGTTTCTTAAAATACCATTGATAGTTGGAACAGTCCATCTAACGTCAAATATATCTTGTTGTGGATAAGGAGGTAATTCATACTCACAATAGTTAGGGTCTAATTTACCTTCTTCACTTCCATCTCTTCCGTCACCAGTTGATACGTTTGTTGCAGCAGTACCAAACTCAAGCACTTGGAAAGCACCAATAGAGTTAGTTACTGTAATAGGAGCAGCAAAGTAAGTTGGATCAGAACGTTTGAATCTAAATCTATAGATAACAACTTCGCCTTCGCCATCAGTAGCTTTTACTTCTACAGTAATTCTACCATCAGCATCTGGAGTTACGTTTTCAATTGCTTTTGTAACAATTACATCAACTTTAACTGAATCATTATCAATATCTTCACCATTAAGTACGTATTGACCTAACTCTACACCTTCTAAAGGTTGAGTAACTTCTAAAGTAACTTCTTCTTGTGGAGTAACATTAGGATCTCTTAAGAAATCTTTGTCAATTACATAGATGAAGTAGTCATTATCTAAGTTACTGTTAGGGTCGATACAATCTACGTCTGGAGCAACTGAAATTTGTGGTCCTTCATTCTTAGCTTCAACTGTTAAGTCAAATTCCATCAATGCAGGTAAACCGTCTTCATCAGTTACTAATACGATTACTTTCTCGTCCTTAAGTGCGTCAACTACTTCTGGAGTACCATATAGTAAACCACTTTCAGGATTAATCTTCAACCATTCTGGAGTGAATTGACCGTTTGCGCCATAATCAACGCCCTCTTCCCATACACCAGCTTCAACATAACATGGATCTTTAGCGATATCGCCTTGACCAGCATATATTAATTCAAACTCATGTTCTTGGAAGAAGTTAGGATCAAATACTTTGACAGCTCTAGTTGAATCTAACAATTGATCATTGTAATCGATTCCTTCTATTGCATTTGGTAAAGTAGTAGTCAAGATTTCAGGAGCAAAGTTGATTAATACATTTAATCTCTTCTCCATTCTTCCACCGTGACCATCATTCACTACAAATACGAATGAAGTATCTGTGTTATATTCGTCATTACTTCTGTTAAGAGGAGTTAACATTGCCTTAGCTTCAGCACTATCTATACGGATATTTAATTTACCGAAAGTAGTGAAGTCAACACCTAAGTCATCTTGAGTATCTTCTACATCATATCTGTATAAGTTATCATCTGACATCCATATTGGTCTTTCTTGATCAACGAAAGTATCAGTACTTCCATCTTCATTATCAATAGTTACATCATCTATAACAACTGTGTCTCCAGCAGATATAGTCTTGTTCAAGAAACCATAAGCAGTTCTACCATATCTGAAGTCCCAGTTGTGTTCTTGTTCAGCATAGAAGTCTTCAATTTCGTCATCAGTATTAATATCAATTTGGAATCTTAACTTATCAGTCAAGTTAGCTATTAATCTTGGTTCTTCTTGATTAGTTTGCCCACAAGTCAACACAGTTGGCTCATAGATAGCAATGATATCTTTAATAGTAACACCGTCAGCTTCGTAACGATATTTCTCAACAACAGCCTCATCTGGTTCTATGTACTCAGGAATTTCGTCAACTACGAATATCTTAAATTCGTACTCAGCTCTCCATCCGTTAGCACCGCCAAAGTCTATAGTATCTTGTTGTAAATATCTTGCTCTATCAGTATCATAAGAACCAGCATTGTAGTAAGGACCAAAAGTCTCTACAAACTTATCTAATTGCTCATCATTGAATAGACCAGAAGCAACCAATGAATCTAATGTTCTGTAGTGAGGAGGATAGTTAGCAGCTGTAATTTCAACTGTTTCGCCACCAGGCACTACATAAGGATTCACTGGACTACCTTTCAACACAACGTAACCAGTAGCTCCGTCTTTAGTTGAATTGTTGTCATTTGCATAAATAGTATCTGCTTGTAACCAATTAGCTAAACCAGAGTTATTTTCTACATTCCACTCATAAGTTAAGTAAGTATAGTTATCACCATCAGCCAATGCTCTTGGATCATAGAAACTATTAGAATCAACAGCTGTGATAGATAATATACTATCTCTGCCATCATTAAAGTTTCCAGGATAATCTCTATCTTCTCTCAAGAAAATAGTGTTAGCAAAATCTGTGTAATAAAGTGTATCCATCAAGTCATTAGCTCTCTTAATAGGATCTAATGATGGGATTAATTTCATTAATGTATCATTTTGTAATTCAACTATATCACCAGTAAATACTGGAGGATAAGTGCTTCTTTCAATCTTGAAAGAAATACCATCTTCGTAAGCTTTTACAACACCTTCTTTCCAAAGTACTTGTCTTGATACAACTCTAATCACATCACCAGTATCAACTGGAAGTGCGTCATATCTTTCACCTGCAAAGTAAGTAACCATACCATTGCCATTGTCAATGTTAGGGTTTTGGTCAATAGAAGGTCTGTTACTGAATAAATCATTAACACCACCTAATTGACGGTAATCAGCTTCGTATTTTCTACCTGGCAATGAAGCACCAACTTCATTATAACCATTGTCTTCTAGCTCAGAAAGTAAGCTATAACCAACACCAAAGTTGAATAAACCTTCGTTTGTTCTTCTTAACAATGTGTTAGGAGTTCTGTTACTTGAATCAGGAACAAACTCAACTCTGCTTCTGAACACTTCTCTGTAAGGAGCTACTTCAGAAACTTGCTCTAAGTTTACTCTGATAAAATCAGTAGTAGTTTCGTTAATAACGAAGAATACTGTTTGATTTTTAGTTTCAGGTATGTGGTTGCTTCTTTCTGCAAGACCTGCATAATCTACTTTAGTTTCTAAGTATAGAGGGTAACCAATTGGGTGATAGAAATCGCCTTCAGGGTTAGCTTTAAACTCAGATTGTAGTGCAGTAATATAAGGGAATTTCAAATCACCATTGTCGTCTAATAGACCAACACAATATGGATCTCTAGTCATTCTCTTAACATACTTACCAAACGAAGGTTGACCTTCATCAGTAAATCTTTCAGTGTTGTAAGGTATACCAACTGCAAAGTCCTCAATAGGGCTCATGATTCTCTTAGAGTAATCAGCAGTTTTGATATCAGTACCTTTGTCATATAAGTCATATACTTTACCAGACATTAATAGTTGCTCGTTCAAGCTAGTAGCAGCAGGAGTATTTTCATCACCAGCAGCATTTTCTAATAATATTGGAGTATAAGTGTATTCATCAAATATTGATTCAAATGGACCTTGTTCTAATGGGTTAGACGATCCTCTTACGAATGGCAATGGAGAACTTCCGTCACCTTCGACAAAGAAAGTCTCATTGTCAGCTAATGGGTAACCCAAGTCGTTTATTACTTCTACAGTTACATTAGCTTCCGTATTACCCCAATAGTTACCATTCAACGGGTTAGTACCACCCAATCCAAGACCAATGCTTCCAGCTAAAACACCTTTAGTGTTCGGAGCATCTGGTAATCTTACGATAAATCTTGCATTGTTACCATAAACAGAGTTACCCGCTTCTGGACCAGTACCAACTGGCAATGGACCTTGTAATTCACCATAGATAACAGCACTTGCTAAATCAGAAGAAGCTTCATTCTCAGCAATACCACCGTTACCATCTTGAACCATAGGGCCATGAATAGCATTTTGTTCTACACCAATATCAGTCAACGCAGTGTTAGCTGAGATTAATGAGTTTTGGAATATTAATTTCAAGTCATAGTTATCAGAATAAATTGCAGCACCTGTGTAAGCAGTGTTATTCAACAATCTTACTCTATTGAAAGATACTGTATCTATTCTATCTAATACCTGTACATTAGCACTATCTAATATGTACATTGCACCACCAAGACCAATACCATTTTCTGGTAAATTAGTACCTGGGTGCATTCTAGCTACATCATAGTGACCAGCGTCAGAAGGATTAACTTCGTTCCAAGTAGCACCACCATCTTCAGTCTTCAACAAAGTACCGTAGTCACCTACAGCAAAACCAGTTGAGTTAGAAGCAAAGTGAACACCTTGAAGACCGAATCTTGTCAAATCTTCCATCTTAGTCCAAGTAGCACCACCATCTTCAGTAGTTAACATGTCACCATAAACAGTAGTTACAAAACCTTTCATAGCTGAAATAAATACTATATCAGTTAAGTTAGCTCTTGTATCAACATCTACAGTAAACCATGAGTCACCACCATCAGTAGTAGATAACATAGTACCTCTGTTACCAATGATGAAACCTTTGTCAACACTAGTAAAGAAGATTTTTTGTAAATCGTAGTTAGGGATTGGAGGTACAACTTCTTCCCAGTTAGCACCACCATCTTTAGTTCTTAATATCATTCTGTCATCACCAACAACAAAACCAGTATTCAAACTACCATAATATACACCATTCAGATCTTGCATCTGTGGTTGCATAGTAGTCCAAGAAGCACCAGCATCGTGTGATTCGTAAATCAAACCGTTGTTAGTTACAGCATATAGATCATTTTGACCAATAGAATAAAAATCATTAAATTGATTGTTAGTTCCAGTATTAATGTCGAACCAAGTGTTACCAGCATCAGTTGTTTTCTTCATGATACCTTGAGCACCAACGATATAACCAGTACTTGCAGTAACAAATTCAACATCAGTTAATCTGTGATTAGTATTTGATTCTGGGTATTCCCATTTTTCGCCACCTTGAGTGAACTTAACAATAGTACCAAACAAACCAACTGCATAACCTACAGAAGCACTAGTATGATAGTTAGCTAACAAAGGACTTCTAGTTCTGAATACACCTTCAGCAAACTGAGTTGCACCCGAACCTTGTTCGTCTTCTGCTCTTACTTCATAAATAGCTTCGTTGTTCTTGAATACTGTAAGCATTCTTGCATCTGGTGGGAATTTAGCATCAGTAGTGTCATAAGTAAATATGTCATCTCTTGAACTCATATTAGTTGCAACGCCATTAGCGTCATAAGTAATATTATCCGCATCAGTAGCGAAGTATCTCTTGTTTAAGTTATAAGGCTCAATCATAGAAACAGCACCACCGTTTCCGTTATAAACCATGTTACCATCAAATTCAACACCTTTTACTAAGTTCAAATCACCACCGTTAGAGTAGATGGCACCACCACCTCTTAACTGACCTAAATTTTTGTCAGCTACATTAGCACCAACTGTGTTATCTCTGAACATTGCTCTTGATAATTGAACAGCTCTTTGGAAGTAAGGAGGATTATCAGCAGTCGGAATTTGGAAGTGAACAGCACCACCAGCATAGCCAGCCGTGTTACCTTCAAATCTGATTGGGAATTTACCACCATAACCGATAAGCTCTTGGCTATTAATACCACCAGCACCAGTTATACTACCTTGTCTCTTAGAATAGATTGCACCACCCCAAGAAATAGCAGAGTTGTTGTTAAATTGAATATCAAAACCATAATCTCTTGTTTCTAATAATGCGTCAGAACCACCAATAATAGTAGTTAACATTGGGTTAGTGTTACCATCAACATAGATAGCACCACCAGCACCTGACATATTACCTTCAAATCTTGTTGGATTACTTACATCTTCTCTAGCAGGACCACCTTTTACAAATAGTCTGTTCAAAGAATTCTCAACAAATATAGCACCACCCATAGAGTAAAGACCTGCAACAGAACCTACAACTTCATCAGTTAAGTATTCTGCACCAGTCATATTAGACTCAAAGTGACCAGCTACTTGTAGTGAAGTATATCTACCAGAGTAGATAGCACCACCACGAGAACCAAAAGAACTACCATTAGATTGATAGTTGTTAGCTTCGTTACCTTCAGCAACGAATGAATCCAATTCATCAAAGAACACCTCATTGCCATCAACCATAATACTATTGTTGATACCAAAACCAATGTCCATTTTGTTTCTTTCCATAGTAACTTCACCAGAAATATAGATTGCACCACCATAAGCGTGGTTACCATAAGTCTGTGGATACATAGCTGGCTCATTTAACAAATCAGATACGATTCTTACTGGTGGATTACCTACAGTAGTCTGACCATAATTTGCTAACTGAACTACGTTATCTTCGAAGTTTAAATTTCTCATTCTACCTAAATAAACAGCCAAACGACCGTCATCGTGTCCCATTCTTTCATAATCAGAAAGTTCAGAACCAGTACTACCAGAACCAGGAGAGTCAATTCTATCAATCGCAATGATTGGGTTTTGCTCTACTATAGTAGAAGGACTACCATCTCTGTCAGTAATATTAGGGTTTTTGTTCGCTGGGTAATAACCAACGAAGTTCGCTAAATCATTAGCACTCATTACTTTTGGCATCTCTTTTGGAGCTTGCAAAATTTGAAGAGCACCACCTCTGAATCTTGATCTGTTGCCAATAAAGTCAACATCTAACAACCAAGTTCTAGAAGCGAAAGTTGTAATAGCACCACCACTACCGTTAGTCAACATATTTAATTTGTTGTTAACAGCAGTCCAATCTGCAGCGTTATTGTTTTCGAAGTAAATAGGATCACTATCAACAGTAGTATCTTTTTTGAAGTTCTCAAAAGAAACATTTCTGAAGAAAGCTGCTCTAGCACCCGGAAGTACTAAAACGTGTCCCCACTCAACTGATACATTATTTATTGGTTGACCAACAAATCTAATTTTCTCTTGAACAACATCTACGTTGTTACCACCAATTCTTCTCCAAGGTCTAACATTAAGATTTACATCATTGTTAGGGTCTTGGTTTAATCTAGCAGCAACGTAAACAATTGCTTCTTCAAAAGAAACAATCTCTAAATCAGGATCAGCATCAACAATAGCCGCATCCATAGCGTCTAAGTCAATAATCTTTCTGTTTACCTTATCTAATACAACATTAAATATGTAGTTGTATTTGTCAGGGTGTACAGATTTATCCCTATCAGTTGTTACATCCAATGTTCTTATAACATCAGTTTCTGGTGGATTAGTTCCATCAAAATTAAAATAGTCAAAATCTGCGTAGCCAGTCCAGCTAAACGGATTTTGATTAGTTCCTGCAATACCTAATGGATCAATTCCATGTGGATTTGCATTATAAGTAGCTTCAGCAAAACCATCTGCGATGATTCTACCACCTGTTGAATCTATTAACCTTCCGTTAGGATGGAAATAGACTACTGTTCCCGGCTCAATGATTAGCGTCCCGCCAACCACATATTCTCTTTCGACTAAATATGTGGAGTCCTTGACAAAGACTCTAACATCACCTGGAGCTATCCTTCCGGATATTTTTACTTGGGTCTGCGCAAATCCTGAACTAGAAGACAGGATAAATGCGAAGGCCATGAGTACGCAAAGACGAATTAATCGTTGCATAATACCTCCAATAAACAAATTATTATTAAAAAATTAACTTTTAGTTTCATTATTATTTGTGTTTTTTATTCACTAAATGCTCTTTAGCATTAGTATTCTAATCAATTTTTGTGCCAAGACTTGCCAATTTCGCTTTTGATTGCTTTGCGAATTCAGAACTCTCTGCTATATCTACAATTGACTCATATATTTTTTTTGCTTCATCTTTGTTACCTGCAGCCTCATTGTTAAGTGCAGAGTAAAAAAGATATTTCGCTTTCAATGTCGGCTCTTCCAAATTATTAGCCGCTTTATTATAGTTCTCAGCTGCGTTAGCATAATCACTATTGTTTTCTGCGACCAATGCCAATCCAGCATAAGCTCCTGACTTAACTAAGTTTGCATCGCTCGAACTTGCCTTCTCAAAGTATTGTTTGGCGTCGTCATACTGACCACTTTCTATATATGCATTACCAGCATATAGTGCTGCTAACTTTCCTTCGGCAACATCATCATACTTATTAGCTATGTTAGTCAAACCAGTAACTTCACTACCATCAGCACCTGCACCACCGTCTAAAGCAACAGCATAATTGCCTGCTTCGTACTCAGTAAGCACCTTACTTAAAGCAACTGCGGCTTCTGCCTCTGACTTCTCAGCTTGTGTTGAACTATAATAGTAATACCCCACAGCAGCCAATATAACCACTAAGAATATTCCTAATATTGTTCCATTTTTCTTTAACTTTTCAGCAGTATCGTCGTCAACTATGTCTTCAGTTAACTTTCTACCAATTTGTAATTCTTCTTGCTCTTCCGAGTTTGACATCTTCAATTCCTTATTTGTCAATCATTTATAATTATTTTCTAACCGATAGTAAACAATAGAAAGTTATGCACACTTTCCATTCTACCTAGCATACAAATATAAAACAACTTACCCGAATATCCAATTAATGAACATTCGGGTAAGTATTTATTTCCGTTTTTATTTTTGTTGTGTGTAATTATGTTATAACAGTGTCAGATTAATTCCACACATCTGAACCGCTAATTCACACTCAATCTAAAAATTTAAACATTCTTCTATTTTAGCTTTTACACTATCTACGTTTATCAATATTTCATCTTCATAAGATTTAGCAAATCCTACTGGACAATCTTCAGAACCTAACCTCAATACTGGGGCATCCAAATCATTGAAAGCTAACTCTGTAATAGTAGAAGCAATTTCGCCACCAAATCCACCAGTTGTATTGTCCTCATGAACTACAACTAATCTATTAGTCTTCTTAACTGACTCTAACACAATGTCTTTGTCCCAAGGAATAAGCGAACGCAAGTCAATCACTTCAACTGATTTGCCTTCCGCTTCCAATTTCTCGGCAGCAAATAAGCTCATGTGTACACCATTGCCATAACTAACTACAGTTACATCTGTGCCTTCTTTTCTGATTTTTCCTTTACCAAATGGCACTACCCAATCTTCATCGCTTACAGGTCCAGCGGCAGCTTTGAAGTTGTATAAGAACTTCGGCTCTAAGAACATAGTTGGCCCTTCTGAACGAATACAGTTTCTCAAAAGCCCCATAGCGTCGTCAGCAAAAGCAGGAACAACTACTCTCATACCTGGTATAGAAGTAAACACAGCTTCCAAGTTTTGCGAGTGGTACAAGCCACCTTGTATATATCCACCAGAAGCCAATCTAAGTGTTACATTAGCAGAGTTCTGCCCTCTTGTTCTCCAATGTTCGTGAGTCAACTCAATGAACTGCTCCATAGCAGGCCAAAAATAATCAGCAAACTCCGCACCCTCTATCACTACTCTAATATCATCACGGTAGCGGCTAAATCCATTAGCTGTACCTACAATCATATCTTCTGCAATAGCTGCGTTGAATACTCTTTCTCTTCCAAATTCCTCTGGCATTCCTTTCACTACGTTGAACACACCACCTTTACCAATGTCTTGTCCCCACATATAAGTATTAGGGTTAGCTCTGAACTCTTGCTTAAGTGTTCTGTTAATTCCTTCAATCAGATTTACGTTCTCCGCATCTGAGTCAAGCGGATACTCAGTATCAGCATCAGGCCCAGCAAAAGGTGTAGAGAAAATAAAGTCAGGCCAGCTCTTACCATCTGCATCTGGTGCAGCTTCTGCTTCATCAGCGGCATCGAAGATCTGTTGCTTTATTCCGCCTTCTATTTCTTCTAACTCTTTTTTTGTCAAATACTTCTTCTCAATCAACCTATATCTGAACTGCATTAGTGGGTCTCTTAGTACCGCACCTTCTATCTCATCTCCAGGTCTATAATTGTCTTGTTTATCCGAATTGGAATGCGAACCAATTCTATCACACTCAGCGTGAACAATAGCAGGACCTTTACCAGCTCTGATATAATCCATTGCCGCTTGCAATGCTCTATCAGAATCAAATGGATCTCTACCATCACACTCTATAATCTTAGTGTTAGGGAAACCAATGAAGTTGTCAGACACAACCAAGTTTGACGACACCTGCTCCAAAGGAACAGAAATACCAAACATATTGTTTTGAATAACAAATACTACAGGAGCTTTGTCCAAGTCCGCGGCAGCTATTGCTTCGTAGAAATAACCCTCAGCACAAGCAGAATCACCACCTGAGTAAAACACTATCTCATCACCATCATATTTTTTGATAGCTCTACCCAATCCAGCAGCGTGGAGTGAGTGGTTACCAGTACATGACGATACGTTCTGAACATTAATTTCTGGTTTTGCAAAGTGATTGGACATATGGCGACCACCACCAGCTACGTCTGTGTCTTTTGACAATCCGTTTAATATAATTTCAACAGGAGTCATACCAGCGGCAAGTGAAGTCATAAAATCACGATAGTAAGGGAATAAGTAATCCTTACTTGGTCTAAATGCTTGACCAAGAGCCAACTGAATACCATCGTGCCCAGCAAAAGGAGCATGATAAGACCAACCCTTAGCCATCTTCAAATAAAGTGCAGCTTTGTCGTCTAACTTTCTACCCATTAACTGAAGCTTATACCAGTCGATTACCTGCTCTTTGTCGTAGCCACTGAAATCAAACTTAGAATACATTTGAACTTTAACTTCCTTACCACCGAAAGTCATAGTGTGAGTCTTTAGTGATTTAGACTTAGAAGTTTTGCCTACTTTAGTCTTCTCTTTAGTTACAGCTTTCTTAGCTTTACTCTTCGACTTAGGAGCTGTCTTTTTCGTAGTCTTCTTTTTCGTAGACGATTTACCATTAGTAGATGCAGCTTTTGCCTTACTCTTCGTAGTAGATTTAGTCGCTTTCTTTTTTTTCTTTTCTTCTTCTGCGCTCGCAGTCTTTTTGCTTTTAGTAGCTGATTTTGCCATAACTAACTCCAAATTTTAATTTTTCTGTGTATTTTATATTCTTATTTAATATAGTTTGGTCTATTAGTAATAAATTAACCTTCTAAGTGTTTGTCAACCAAATCCGACACCAACTGTGGGTTTGCTTTCCCCTTAGTGCCTTTCATCACTTGACCAACAAAAAATCCTTTCACTTTAGCATTACCCGATTTGAATCTTTCAACCGTTTCGGGATTGTTTTCTATTGCTTCTTTCACCAGATTTTCAATAAGTGAAGTATCGGAAACTTGTTTTAGCCCCTTTTCTTCTACTATTTCCTTTGGTGATCTGCCTTGCTCTACTTCTTCAAATATATCTTTCGCAATCTTGTTCGATAAAGTACCCGAAGAAATAAGATCTACTATTTCTGCAATATGATTAGGCATAACTTTCAAATCAGTCACACTCAAATCAGGGTCTTGTAAGATACGCATTATCTCTGTCATAACCCAATTGCTAACTAACTTGTAACTATTAGCATCCTTAGTTCCCAACTCACCCGCAGCAGCTTCATAATAGTCAGCAATCTCTTTTTCTGCTACCAATACACCTGCGTCGTAGTTCGGCAGTTCATATTGCTCTATCATTCTGTTCTTTCGTGCCATAGGTAGCTCAGGCATCATAGCCCTTACTTTTTCTACCCAATCTTCTTTCACAACCAATGGCGGCAAGTCTGGTTCGGGGAAGTAACGATAATCGTGAGACATTTCCTTAGTTCTCATTTCTTTCGTTTTGTTCTCGTTTCCGTCCCATTGCATAGTAACTTGTCTTACTTCGCCACCTGACTCTATTACTTCTATCTGTCTTTTTATTTCATAGTCAATAGCTTTTTCTACATTTCTAAAGCTATTTAAGTTTTTCACTTCCGTACGAGTACCAAACGTATCACTACCTTTGGGCATAACCGACACATTCGCATCTACCCTAAGAGCACCTTCTTCCATATTACCAGTATTGATACCTAAGTAAACCAATATCTGTTTTAACTGAGTCAAATACGAATACGCCTCAGCAGAACTCCTAAGGTCTGGCTCGCTCACTATCTCGATTAGTGCCACTCCTGCACGGTTAAAATCAACTAAAGTATCAATATCCAAATCGTGGATTGATTTACCAGAATCTTCCTCCATGTGGATACGAGTAATTCCAATCTTCTTAGTTGCTTCGCCTTCTAACTCTATATCAAGGTAGCCATCGTAACAAATTGGAGTATCGTGTTGTGATATTTGGTAACCTTTGGGCAAATCTTGATAGAAATAATTCTTGCGAGCAAAGAGATTCCATTCCCTAATACTACTATTAGTAGCTAACCCCATCATAATGGCATAGTCAACTACTTTTTTGTTCAACACAGGCAAAGTGCCAGGATGAGCTAAAGTAACTGGGTCTGTGTTAGTATTTGGCGACGAACCAAACCTGCTAGAGCTAGAACAAAACGCCTTTGATTCAGTTAATAACTGTGCGTGAATTTCTAATCCTATTACCGGTTCGTACTTTTCGTAACTCTCTTTGTTCATATACGCAATTGTTTAAATTTCAAATCCTACAAAACTAAGAAATATTAACTAATTTTTTTCACATTTATTAACACATATAACACTATATGTAATAGAAAATTGTAAATCAGTTGTTATTATATAATTTTTAGCATATTTTGTAGTTCATTCTAACACTCATTTTCATAGGTTTTACTTATGTCTCGCAGATTTGTAATAGGTGACGTGCACGGTTGCTACAACACATTAGTCGCACTAATAGAGCAACAGCTAATGCCCACAACTGACGATACCATTTATTTCCTCGGTGATTGTACTGGTAAAGGGCCCGATTCAAAAAATGTAGTGAAATACATAATCAAAATGAAAAAGAATGGGTATAATGTCCAATGCCTAAAGGGCAACCATGAAGCAATGTTACTCAGCTCATTAAAATCGGATAAGCTCCACTACAAATGGCTGTGGAATGGAGGTTCGGAAACCTTGCGTAGTTTCAATGCCAGAAGGGCAAGTGAGTTCAAAAAAAAGTATATCAAGTTTTTCAAATCGCTAAAGCATTACATTGAACTGGATGATTTTATATTAGTACACGGTGGGCTAAATTTCAATTTAGAAAACCCTCTGGAAGACCGAAAATCCATGCTCTGGGTCAGGAACAAACACATAGACAAAAGCAAAACTAATGGCAAGCGATTGATTGTAGGGCACACACCGAAAAAATTCAAACGAATTAATCGCTCACTCAAAGAAGATATTATTTACTTGGACGGTGGTTGTGTTTACTCAAAAATAAAGCCAAAACACGGCGTGCTGATTGCATTGGAGCTGAACGAAATGAAATTATACAAACAACCAGATTTGGATATGTAGGGATATGAACATACAATCACTCAGAGAATATTGCCTCGGTAAGCCACACGCAACAGAAGACACACCATTCGACGAAACTACACTCGCTTTCAAAGTTGATGGTAAGATATTTGCTCTAACTAATATGGAATCGGTGCCGACTCGGGTGAACCTAAAGTGCGAACCAGAAAGAGCGACAGAGCTAAGGGAGCAGCATCCAGACATTATCATCCCTGGTTACCACATGAGTAAAAAGCACTGGAACACTATATATATAGAAGAATTAGAAGACGGTGTGCTGCAGGAACTAATAGATCATTCTTATGAATTGGTGTTTAACTCGCTGACTAAGAAAGTAAAAAACAGTTTAAATTAATCAATAGTTACCTTTTTACTGCACCGAAGTAGAACATTTTTGTTAATTGAATTAGCAACTCTTCCGATGATGGATATATTTTTTGCAATTCCTCGTTGAACATTAGTGTAGATATGTGATTTCTGAAAAAATTCAAAAAATCAATACTTACATCTCCCCTAATATTTCCCTTTCTTTGTTCGCGGACAATGTGCTGCATAACCAGATCATTGTGCTTCTTATTTGTTTTTTGGATGAATGCTTTTAGTTCTGCATTCTCCTGTTTCATTATATCCACAATATAGTTCTTGCTTATGCCTTTCAACAGCTCTGATTGAGCAAATATCAAATCCATTATTTTTTCATTGAATGGAATCTCTTTTTGGAATATCTCTATAAATTGTTGGTTGAATTCTTCGTAATTGTGTTCAATAATGCCTTGCAAAAGCTCAAATTTGTTCTCATACTTTCTGTAGAAAGTCATTTTACTAACACCAGCTTCCTTGCATATATCAGCAACATTGGTGCTGTTAATGCCATTCTTCCAGATTAGTTCCTTCGCTGCATAATAGATTTTGTCTTTAGTCTTCCCCATAAATCCACTCATCACTTTTGTATTTGTAAATGCAACAACTAATTCACACGCCCGGTACTTATGTATCACGATAGTAAAGTTGTTCTATAAATGTATTAAGTAATTAGTAGATAATAGTTCAGTAAGCACTCCTTTAGGTGGTTTTTTGGTTTTTCAATCTATAATTGATTAGAATTTAATAAAAACAATCTAAATTAAAAATTTTTCTTCGATACTACATAAACAACGATTCACACATTTTGTTACAGAATAGCAGGAGATTAAAACATAAATATCGTAATTTCGTTTTTGTAACACTTCATAAACACAGAAATAACTGAGTTAATTTGGAATCAACTTCAAGCGATAAAATAGGAATTATAGCATCCGTACTTTGTTTAATACATTGTCTCGCTATACCCATAATCTTCACTCTATCAGCAGATACGCTCTACTTGGTAGAACACGAAATGCCTATAATAGATTATATATTTGCTGGCGTTGCTCTGGTAGCAGCAGTCCTGTCAGCCCGAAAGACCAAAGACCCAAAAGTAAAAGCAGCATTCGCTGTTGGTTGGGGCTTGTTTATAATGGGTGTGTTGTTTCACCACCATCACCTTATGGTCTATCTACTTCATCTTGGCTCTTTGGTACTAATTGTCACTCACTACAAGAACATCAGACAATGTAGAATAAATCTAAAAAAACAAAACAACCCGAAATGAGAAACGAAATAACAAGAATATTGAAAGAAGTCGCTGAACTATTGGAACTAAAAGGCGAAAACCACTTCAAAACTCGTGCATACACTAATGCTGCAAACCTAATATCCGACGAAAGAATTGACATAGAACGTCACGTAAAGGAAGGCACACTCCGCGAAATAGACGGCATAGGAAAAGCGCTACAAGAAAAGCTAACCGATTATGTACAAAACGGGACTATGCAATATCACCAAAACTTACTCAAAGAAATTCCTGCCGAAATGGTTGCACTTAGTAAGATAAAAGGTGTTGGCCCCAAAAAAGCAAGAAAATTAGTAGAGCAACACGGCGTAGATTCTGTTGCAACTCTAAAACAAATGGCTGAAAGTGGCGAATTAGAAAAGCTTAAAGGGTTTGGTACTAAGTCAGTACAGCAGATATTGAACTCAATAGAAGAATCTTCTGGCTATGAAGGCAAATACAGATTAGACACTGTTTACAAAGCAGCAGAAGATATATTAGAACTAATTAAAGAAAGCGGAGCCGTACAGAAAGCAAGCTATGCTGGGGAGCTACGTCGTTGGTTAGAAGTGATAGAACAATTGGACTTTGTAGTTATTCCAAACGACACAGATAAGCTCTTGGAAGCAATAAACAAAGAATACTCAGCAGGGTTAGCTGACAACAAAATCACATTCACCTATGGTCATAAAAATTTACCAGTCATACTGCACTTAGCTGACAAAGATAACTTTGGACTTATTGCTCACGACCTTAGCTGCTCCGATAGCTATTTGTCGGCATTCGATTCCCTAAGGTCAAATGCCTTCAAAGTAAAAGACAGTTATTTATATAGTGGTGACGAAAAGCTTAGAGTTCCGAACGAAGAAGAATTATACAAACAAATGGCACTACAATATGTAGAGCCAGAAACTCGCGAAGAACCCCAAGCACTTCAGTTCGCCAACACCAATGAGCTACCCAAATTAATCGAAGAATCGGACATGAAGGGGATGCTCCACTGCCACTCACATTGGAGCGATGGATTAAACACAATAGAAGAAATGGCATTGGAAGCAAAAGCACTCGGTTACTCTTATTTCGCAATCACTGACCATAGCAAAACCGCTGTCTATGCCAATGGGCTTTCACCCGAACGAGTATTAGCACAGCACAAAGAGATAGACGAACTAAACGAAAAAGACTTAGGCATAAAAATACTAAAAGGAATAGAGTCCGATATTCTAAGCGATGGAAGCTTGGATTATGATGAAGAAATATTAGAAAAATTTGACTTGGTCGTTGCTTCCGTACACTCTAATTTTACTATGAGCAAAAAGGAAATGACCGACAGAGTGATAAGAGCCGTTATGAGCCCTTACACAACCATACTTGGCCACCCAACTGGCAGAATATTACTACAAAGAAAGGGCTACGAAATAGACCAAAGAGCAGTAATAGACGCAGCTGCGGAGTACAAAACAGTAATAGAAATTAACGCCAATCCTCGAAGATTAGACATTGACTGGAGATTACTCGGCTATGCAAAGCAAAAGGGCGTAAAAATAGCAATCAACCCCGATGCTCATAACATTCGTGGACTAAAACACGTAAAATATGGCATAAGAATGGCGAGAAAGGGTTGGCTAACTCACAGCGATATAGTCAACACATATAGTTATAATAAATTCAAAATGACAGTATTGAGCAAATGAACAAACTGAAATCACTCATAATATTAATTGTATTTTTACCACTGACTCTAATGTCAGAAACAATATTCGTTGGTTCTGTACAACAAGGTGCGGCAGCCGATTCTATTGCCCCTACTCGTATTTATTCTGCACTAAAGTTTGCACTCGATATGACTGCCAACCACCACACCACACCCGATTCAGTCAGAAAGCAAACAATAGCCAATGCTGATTCCACAGCCACTTATGATGATTTGGCTCGGTCTGTGGATGCTCAATATACTTGCTACGCTAGTATAGATGTTCTACACAATATGCTAAGAGCAAACATCACCTTAACAGATGAGGAAGGAAAAGACAAAATAGGTTTTGGATATGCTGCTATTCATCATATAAAAGATGGAAAACAAGTCTATGATATAGCATTAGTAAAGGCATTCCAAAGGGCCGCGATGAATGTGATTGGTGACACAACTATATACAATCATCAACCCAAAGAGTTTCAAGTAAAGCCAGCTGGCCCGCTTGTAATTGGTGGATTCATTATGAACAATAACGACATCCCGTTTAACTGGGAGCTATTTGGTAACGAAACAGTAACATCTTACTACGCCTCAGAAACAATCTACAAATCAGCCACAGCAGCCGACAACTTCGCCGTATATGACATAGCCACTCGCGACTCTATGTACGCAATGTTCAACATATATATGGTAGAAAACTCATCCCCTGCATCAGCTTCGGAGCTGAAAATGCTTAGCCAATTCGATGTGCAGTATTACCTATATGGGCAATTGGACAGAGAGCTGAACTCTGCAAATATGAAAATAATATTAGCCAAACTCACAGATGGCAAAATAAGGATTTTGAACACTGCCGAGGGTGTACTAAGCAGTGATAGCAAGGACAAAATGGAGTCCCTCATAGACAAACTGACCAAAGAAGCACTATCAATTAGCAACGACAAAGGGAATACTGACTAATTTCCCGCTACACATAACTCCAAAATGATAAGTCCCAGATGACAGCCCCTCGCTGTCAAATTTTATCATTCTGTAGCCATTGTTTAGCATTTCGCTTCCCAATTCCTTTACTACTTTTCCTCGCATGTCATATATTGCATAATCGACTTGCGTTTCCGAATTGCAATTCAGAAGCACACTCACTTCATTATTAGAGTAAACAGGATTAGGCGACAGCACATCGATACTAATATTATCATCGTTCTCTACGTTTGTGAAAACAGTTAAGTCTTCAAAATCTCTATCTATCTCGTTAGCAGTTTCTATTATCTCATCCTTATCTTCGCCAGCGTTTATACTCATCTGTACAATCACTGACTTCCCACTTGGTATATACATTGGTCCAGCACCGCTATACATCGAGGCATCTCGCACTACACTTATCTTTCTACCAATTCCATTAGTCATAGCAGCTCCCTTCGAGAAATCATCAAAAGAATTATACACCGCAATCGAATTACCAGCACCATCGTTGTTAAAGGCATAGTAGTTCTGTACTTGTCCACTGTGTAGCTTTACTGCTACCTTTGGACTAATTTCCTCATTAGCTATTTCTGCTATTCCTATTTTATCTATCTCGTTATAATAAACAATGTCATTAGCACCACCTTCGCTAATATCCCAATCGAAGAACAGACCAGCATATATAGAATCCAAGTCCACGTCGCTATCATTAGTTAGCTCATATTCTAATATTAGGGAACTAGGATGCTCTGGCACTATGTACGCTTTCTGATTTACTGATATACCAAGAGCATTGGGGCTGGCAGAACTAAACCCATCGGGCTTGTCTGTATATTCAGCTTCTGAATACAATGTAAATCCATTATCTGATTCAGTAATTCTAGTTTTTCTTGACCAATCCCTATCTTTTCTTCCGCTTTGGTTTCTAATTCCATCAGCTACGTATATACTGTCACCATCTATCCTTTGAGATACCATAAACCCACCTTCGAACATCATATTGCGACCACCAAAGTTGAACCCCTCACCTTGCAGGTTATTGGGAAAATCATTGAAAGCTAAGTTACCGTTGCTATTCAGAGTAACAGCTAACTCATCACTTCTTAAAGTAATATAAGTCTGATTGACGCTAAATGTTATATATAAGCTATTGACAAATTGTGCCTCACTGAACACATCTAAAGTCAAAGTATATTCGTAATCAGTTGGTATATCTTCTGGTATCTCCATTTCCAGTCCACTAATATCAAACATTTCCCCAGTTTCAATAAAATCATAACTAAAAGAGCTATTGCTCATAACAACTGGAAAAAATTCATCATCTTCTATCACTACATCTACATCGTTCAAATCACCCAGTATATTCTTAAAATCAATATCAAATATTATCTTATCCTCTGGTAATATTCCCTCTGAGCCATTTGAGTTAGTAATATCATATTCCGTCAATGCAACGGACTTGAAATTCACCCTCTCCAAAGCTTTTCTTAAGTTAACTCTACCTGTGCCTATCTTATTGTCAAAATTAATATTCAAATCAGAAATATCGTCCGTGTTTGCCATTATCAAATGCCTAATTTGCTCCGCATCGTATTCTGGGAACTCAGACATAAGCACGGCAGCAACACCTGCTGTAACAGGCGACGCCATAGATGTACCACTTTTTGTATCATATCTATTGTTCGGAATTGTGGCCAATACATTACTCCCAGGTGCCGAAACACTTACGGTAGTGTGGTAGTTAGAAAACCCAGACTTCCTATCATCATCGGCCGTGGAAGCTACTGAAAGCACTCCCCTATACCCAGATGGATAGAATTGCAAATCAGCGCCATTGTTGCCAGCGGCAGCTACAATCAGTGAACCCATTTCGTTTACTAATTGAACTACTTCTTCCTCTGTTTTAGAATATCCTGACGAACCCCACGAACAGTTTATCACTCGGCTTCCCATAGCAGCAGCATAGAGCAAACCCTCATATTGATTATAGACCCCTCGGTCTATGCTCTGGTCTCCACCTATCTTAATGCTTAGCACTTTCGCTCTCGGTGCAACCCCTGCTACACCAAAGCCATTGTTCACTTCGGCAGCAACTATGCCAGTTACGTGCACACCGTGGTCGTTAGCATAAGTTGGGTCATTGTCTTTTCCATTCTCCGAACCAAAATCCCATCCCCTCCAATCATCAACATAGCCATTGCCATCATCATCTATAAAATTAGTCGATTTCTCATTTCCATTGTCGTCCAACCCCGTTTCGCCAGGATTAGTCCAATAAGTATTTTTCAAGTCCTCGTGCTCAAAATCATTACCAGTGTCAACCACACTGACCATAACCGTATCACCTGTCAAACTCGCCCATGTTTCTGCTATTTGTGTTATATACAAATGATACTGACTGCCGAGCTGTGGGTCATCGGACTCACCAATGAGCAATTCCGCTTTCGGTATTCTCTCAGCATAGACAATTGATTTATCGCGATTCAACTTATTAGCAATCTTAGCTATATCTACTTTGCCCGGGAAAGTTACTTTCCTTACGCTTCTTAACTCGTTCAAAAGCGAGTCCCCTCGCAGAGTTAGCTCCACATTGCTGAACAGCTTATCATTAATTAATGGCAGCGACAAATAGCCGTTATTGCTCGCACCGAGTAAAGACGATTGCTTACCACTATTATCAAACTTTACGTATAGTGTATTCTCATCATAGCCAGTTTGCCCCAATAGAAGAACAGGAGCTATAAGACTTAGTATTATTAAATTTAATTTTTTCATATTCTAATATAACAAATGACCATGGTTATTCGTTACATAATGTTGCAAATATTGACATAAGAAACTTTAATTTTTAAGTTTGTTTAACTAAAAAATAGAAAAATAGAAATTGCTTAAATTAGAAAACGAAATATATCTTTATCTCCTTGCTGCTCTGCCAGTACTGGTATTGTTGTATATTGTTTACAGAGCAAGACGCAAGAAATTACTTGCCTCATTCGCAAGTACCGAAGCACTAAAGCGGTTGTCGCCCAACGTGTCCACTTTCAAAAATAGCTTCAAATTTATCCTAATTGCCATTGCATTCTCTGCTATGGTAGTCGGATTAGCTAACCCACTTATTGGAACTAAGATGAAAGAAGTGAAGCGAGAAGGCGTTGAAGTAGTCATAGCAGTAGATGTGTCGAACTCGATGTTGGCCGAAGACATTAGGCCCAACAGATTGGAAAGAGCAAAATCTGCTATAAATAGAATGATAAGCGAATTAGCACAGGATAAAATTAGTATAGTACTATTTGCTGGTGATTCATTCCTCCAATTACCGCTCACTACTGACTACTCGGCAGCAAAGCTGATGGTCTCTTCTATGAGTACCAATATGATAGAAAAGCAAGGTACAGCCATTGGTGGAGCAATAGAGTTAGGAATGAAATCATTCTCAGAAGATGAAGAAGTGAACAAAGTAATGATAGTAATCACCGATGGCGAAAACCACGAAGACGACGCTCTGGGTGCTGCCGAAGACGCTGCTGATAAAGGAATAATAGTCCACACTATCGGTATGGGCTCTGTAGAAGGTGGCCCAATCCCTCGCTACATAAACGGAAGACCACAGGGATTTATCAAAGACAATAGCGGTGCTACAGTAGTGTCTAAACTGAACGCCAATATGCTACAAGAATTAGCATCCGTTGGCGATGGGAAATTTGTCCGAGCTGCAGGTGGCGAAGTTAACTTATCTGACTTACTTGCAGATATATCAGAAATGGAAAAAACAGAGTTCGAAGCTAAAGTTTTTACTGATTTCGAAGATAGATTTCAATATTTATTCGGATTTGCTTTGTTGCTAATCTTAATTGAGATGTTAGTGAGTAACAGAAAGAACAAGCGATTAACTTTAAGAAAAATAGTAGGTGAAAACGATGAGTAAAATGAATATAATTATATTGCTTTTGCTTGTAGTCACTGCCGCACAAGCACAAGAACCAGAAAAGTATATTTACAATGGTAATGAAAAATACAAAAGTGATAAATACACCGAAGCTGAAATAGATTACAGAAAGTCTTTAGAAGAAGACCCAAATTCTTCTATTGCTAAGTACAATCTTGCAAACTCTCTTTACAAACAAGGCAACTATGAGGAAGCAAAGACAAAGTTCGAAGAACTTACGCACTCCAATTTCTCAAAACAAGAGTTAGCTAACATCTATCACAATATGGGTAACTCCCTTTTGGAAGGCAAAAAGTACCAAGAAAGCGTAGATGCCTACATTCAATCCCTAAAAAACAACCCAAAAGATCCAGAAACTAAGTACAACTTAGCTTATGCAAGGGAAATGTTAAGAAAGCAAGAACAGCAAAACCAAGACAACAAAGACAATCAGGATAAAGACCAGAACAAAGATCAGCAAGACCAAAAGGATAAGCAAGATCAGAACAAAGACCAAAATGGTGACCAAGATAAAGACAAACAAAACCAAGATGGTCAGAATCAGGATGAAAACAAAGACGGTCAGAACAAAGACAAACAAGACGGACAAAATCAAGAAGACAAAGAAAATCAGAATAAGGATGGTGAGGGCAGTCAGCAAAACAAAGAAAAACCAAAAGATGGCGACAAAACCCAAAACCAAATGCAGCAAAATAAAATCTCTAAGCAAGATGCAGAGAGAATACTCCAAGCTATGATGCAAGAAGAGAAAAAGTTGCAAAAGAAGTTGAGAAAATTGGAATCTGACGACAAAAAAACTGGAAAGAATTGGTAATGAGAGGACTTACGAAAACTTATCTGTTATTGATACTATTAGTAACGGCTGCTACATCTGTTGTAGCACAAAACTTCACCGCTGCTGTGTCGAGTAACCCAGTGATAGAGGGCGAGCCATTCCGAATACAATTCAGTGTTGACACCGACGCTTCCAACTTCAGACCGCCCAGCTTTAGCGATATGGAAGTGCTCCAAGGGCCATCGCAGTCGAGCAGCACACAGATAATCAATGGGCGTTACAGCCGAGCACTTACCTTCACCTACGTGCTAAAGCCAACAAAAACTGGCACTATTGAAATAAAACCAGCTACTATACAAGTTGAAGGCAAGCGATTACGTTCTAACTCTATTAAGCTAAGAGTCGTAGAACCCTCTGCCGCGGAAAAAGAACGACGCAAGCAGGCAGCAGAACGCGAAAAGAAAATGAAAGGCGATGCTATTGATGTTATCAAAGATAATCTCTACTTACGCACCAATGTTTCTAAGCGCGATGTATTCGTTGGTGAACAAGTAACGGCATCCTTCAAGCTCTATGCTAATTCTGATTTGAACATAGTCGGTCTGGAATTAGAAAGCTCCCCTATACTCAATGGATTTTGGAATCAGGAAATTGACCTTGGCGAAATGCAGTGGAAACGAGAGCAAGTCAATGGTGTGTGGTTCCGAGTAGCTAATCTAAAGCAAGTGGTGTTATTCCCACAGCAAAGCGGTAAGCTGACGGTTGACCCTTATGAGTTCAAGACCGTTGTACGGCTGAGAACTAGCGGGCAGCAAAGAAGAAGACGAAGCATATTCGATGACTTCTTCGACCGTGGCTCTTACAAAGACTTTGAGTATAATCTTAGCTCTTCACCGATTTCTGTGAACGTAAAAAACTTACCGGATGGTGCGCCAAACGGCTTCAACGGAGCAGTCGGCAAATTCGAAATGGAAGCGTGGGTGGACAATACAAAAACCGTCACCAACGAGCCAATAACACTGAAAGTAAAGATAAACGGCAAAGGCAACATAAAGCTATTTGACGCACCGAATATCAAACTGCCACCCGATATGGAAACATTCGACCCAAAAACGGCAGATAACTCACGAGTGTCGCTTGCTGGTATGTCTGGCGAAAAGATATTCGAATACTTAATCATTCCCCGTACTCCGGGCGAATACAAAATAGAGCCAGTTACTTTCTCTTACTTCGATTTGGATTCCAAAAGCTACAAAACGCTATCGTCAGAAGAGTTCCTAATCTCCGTTGGCAAAGGAGAATCAGACGGTACAAGCAATATATCAGGGGTAAGCCGCGAAGAGCTACAACTAATTGGCAAAGACATACGATATATAAAATCAGACACCGAACTCCACGACAAAAACCGTGGTGGTTTCTTCGGAACGCCGACGTTCTATGCACTGATAATGCTGCCGTTCTTCCTATTTCTAATACTCTTCATCTTACTTGCAAAACGCAGAAAGGAAGACGACAACACGGAATTAGTAAAGAACAAAAGAGCAAGCAAATTAGCCAAAAAGCGTTTGGCTGCAGCAGGTACAGCACTGAAATCAAACAACAGTGCTGACTTTTACGAAGAGATAACAAAAGCACTCTGGGGCTATATTTCTGACAAGCTAAATATACCAGCATCGGAATTGAGCAAAGAGTTGGTTCAACAGAAACTAAAAGACATAGCAATAGAAGAAGACACAATAGACAAATTCATATCTGCATTAGAAGAGTCCGAGTTTGCTCGCTATTCACCGGGTGGAGACACCACTGGGAAAATGCAGGAATTGTATGACAAATCGACTAATGTGATAACAAGCATAGAGCGAGGTATAAAATGAAAAACATAATCATAGCCATATTATTTATATCAATTTTATTGACTGCCAATGCCTCCGATGATCTGTTTCAGCAGGGCAACGAGCAGTACAGCAACAAGCAATATTCTGATGCCATAAACACGTATGAGCAGATTTTGGACAATGGTAGCGGTTCTGCTGAGCTTTACTATAACTTAGCCAATGCTTATTACAAAACGGACAATATCGCATACGCAATACTCAACTACGAAAGAGCCGACAAGCTAAGCGACAACGAAGACATAGACCACAACCTAACAATAGCTCGACTAAAAACAATAGACAAAGTAGAGCGAGTAGAGCAGATATTCATAGTCGATTGGGTGGACTCACTCCGCAATCTGCAAAACTCTACAAGCTGGGCTTGGTGGACAGTTGGCTTCGTGTGGGTACTTTTCGTATTCGCAGGACTGCTTATTTACAGCCGTAGCACATCAATCAAAAAGCTATCCGTAGCAGTGATATTTGCCACATTAGTAATGTCAATATTATTATCATACTTAGCATACAGCTCACACCAAAACGAGTATGTAAAGAAATTTGCCATACTAACAGAGCAAAGCACTTATGTCAAGAGCTCCCCTGACTCACAAAGCCAAGACCTATTCATACTCCACGCAGGAGTGAAAATGCAAGTCTTAGACTCAGTTGGTGATTGGCGTAAGATCCGATTAGACAATGGCGAAATTGGCTGGCTTGACAGCGGTACATTCACCGTTATATAGATAGTTTACAGAAAACAAATGTCATTCCTACGCTGAGCCTATCGAAGCGCCTGTCATTATTGATGCGGCTGTCTGATTTGAACAAGATAGATTGCCACAAAATATCAGCTCTTCGTCCACCTCCCCTAATGCCGTTGGCTTTACACGCAGTGGAGGACAGTTACCAACACTTGTGCCCCTCTGGAGGGGAATACCACCACCGTCACTCTGAGGATTCTAATGAATCCGAAGAGTCCATGCATAGGAAAAGCTGTAAATTCATCCGCCAGAAAAGCCACACACGGCTCAACAAGGGGTTGCAACCCCTTATTACGGTTCAATTGTATTGTTATGGAATTTAATACTCGTAAAAATGTAATTATTATTAATTTTTTCGTATTATTGAAATAAAAATAATTAAAATATGAACAACAATTTATCAAACTCAAAAGTTGAATTAATACAATGGTTAGCATCGTTGGAAGATGAGAGCATTATCTCTGACCTAATCACTCTCCGAAATAAATTAGATAGCGACTGGTGGTCTAAAATCTCTGACTCTGAAAAGGCCTCTATCAAGAAGGGCTTAAGCGATATGGACAACAATAATACTATTTCTAATTCAGAAGTGAAGAAATTGTATGAAAAGTGGCTATAAAATCAGCTGGACAAATAATGCTACGGCGGAACTAGAAGATACTATTTCCTATTTAGAAAAGAATTTCCCCGGTTCAGTTATCCGTCGATTAGTCCAAAAATTAGAACGCATTCTTACTATAATTGCTGATAACCCAGAGCTTTATCCATCAAGCCAGGAACTACCCCACATAAGAAGAGCAGTCATACTTAAATTTAACACTATGTATTATACTGTAAAAAATAATGAAATAATTATACTATCTTTTTTCTCTAATAGAAAAGACAAGAGCAAATTAGAATTATAATATTCGGGCTTGTTTTATTTTATCGTTGAGGCGCATTGTTTATGTCTCAGCTCTTATGCTCCTTTGGTGGACGTGTCACGTCTTTAGCGTGAGCTGGCAGAAACTCGTTTCTGACTGAGGAGGACTTGAAAATGTCACGGCGAGCGTAGCGCGGCTGTCTGCTTTGAACAAGATAGATTGCCACAAAATATCAGTAAACTGATATTTCTCGCAATGACAGCTCTTCGTCCACCTCCGCTAATGTCTTTGGCTTCACACGCAGCGGAGGACAGTCGCCAACGACAATGCTCAGTAAGTGAACTTGCTCCCTTGTTGCAGAATGATGACAGTGGTGGGTAATTCTTCGTGCAGTGTTTCGCCACCAAAAAAAATCCCCATTCTTTTCAGAACAGGGATTGTAAAATAATAATCAATTGTGCTTACGAGCAGCCACTCGTCGTGCCGCAGTCCTCGCAGACCGTACAGCTACCGTTTCGCTTCACTCGCGATGAGCTACAAGTAGAGCACATTTCGCCAGTGTAACCCAAGCTCATTGCTTCTTTCAGCTCAGCAGTTCTTGCGTTGCTGCTAGTCGTACTTTTTACAGTCTTTAGCTCCAATGTCTTTGGGCTGTCCAATCTGTTTTTGGCAATGTCTTTTTCGTCTGGTTGGTCGCCTTCGTTACCGCTATTGCCTTTTGCTTCTATGTCTTGCAATTGTGCAGCAGCATCAGTGTTTAGTTCAGTTTTGTTTGTGTCATTGTCGAACACGTGTACCAAGTCATTTCTCTGCAAGTAGTCGTAGCCCAACGTACGGAACACATAATCTAAAATAGATGTAGAGTTCTTAATCGCTTCGTGGCCTTGTACCATACCTGCTGGCTCGAATCTAGTGAATGTGAATGTGTCAACAAGCTCTTCCAATGGAACACCATATTGCAATGCCTTAGACGCCAAAATAGCAAAGCTATTGAGCATACCACGGTAAGCAGCACCCTCTTTGTACATATCTATGAAAATTTCACCCAACTGACCGTCTTCGTACTCGCCAGTTCTCAAGAATATCTTGTGTCCACCAACAGTAGCTTCTCTTATCACTCCCTTTCTCTTCTTCGGCAGCTTGTATCTTTGCGATTGACGAACTAACTTGCCTTCTCTGTGTTCGTGTAATTCCTTAGCACCAAGAGTTTCATCGAGTGAAGTCTCGTCACCCAATAGAACTACTTCGTCCATATCGTCGTAGTTAGCAGAGTTCAATGGTTGCGATAGTTTAGAGCCATCTCTGTAAAGAGCAATCGCTTTCAACATCAACTTCCATGACTTCATGTGCACTTCGCTAATGTTATTTACAGAAGCATCGCCAGACATATTTACAGTCTTAGATATAGCACCAGAGATGAACGGCTGAGCCGCTGCCATCATCTTAACGTGACCCATATAAGGGATTGATCTCTCGCCTTTCTTACCGCACTTATTAGCACAGTCGAATATTGGCAAATGTTCTTCTTTCAGGTGTGGTGCACCTTCTATCATCATAGTACCACAAACATAATCGTTTGCTTCTTCTAACTCTTCGGCCGTAAAGCCAAGAGCACCGAGTATGTTCAGATTAGAATCTGCAATCTCTTCGTCACTTAGGCCCAACTTCATCATAAAGTCTTCGCCAAGAGTCCATTTGTTGAAAGCAAACTTAATGTCAAACACATCGTCCAATTGGTCTTCGACTAATTTTAATTTTTCTTCAGTAAATCCTTTCTCCATCAAAGTAGCTTTGTTGATTGCGGGGCAACCCACCAAAGTACCGTGACCTTTACTGTATTTTACTATTTCTTGTATTTGTGTTTCGGTGTAACCAAGCTTAACCAATGCTTTTCTTACAGATTGATTCACAATCTTGAAGTACCCACCACCAGCTAATTTTTTGTATTTCACGACAGCAAAGTCTGGCTCTATACCAGTAGTATCGCAATCCATAACTAAGCCAATAGTCCCAGTAGGTGCGATAACAGTAACTTGTGCATTTCTGAAACCGTGGTTTTCACCCATTTCTAAAGCATTGTCCCACACTTCTCTTGCAGCAACTAACATATCCTGAGGGCAGAATCTTGTGTCTATTCCCTGAGGTCTGATAGTTAGCCCTTCGTATTCCGAAGTCTTAGCATTATAAGAAGCTCTTCTGTGGTTACGGATAACTTTCAGCATGTGCTTAGAGTTCAAATCATACTCTGGGAAAGTGCCGAGCTCTTTCGCCATTTCCGAAGAAGTTGTGTATGCCTGACCACATAGTATAGAAGTCAGTGCACCAGTCCAAGCAAGTGCTTCTTGCGAATCGTAAGGAATGCCATTCACCATTAGCAATGTACCGATATTAGCATAACCCAGACCCAATGTTCTGAATTTGTAACTAAGGTCAGCCACTCTTTTTGATGGGAATTGTGCCATTAGCACAGAGATTTCTAGCACTACAGTCCAAACCCTAATAGCGTGTTTGTAGCCTTCTATGTCAAACTCGCTTGTTTCTTCGTTATAGAACTTCATTAAGTTCAAACTCGCCAAGTTACAAGCAGTATCGTCCAAAAACATATATTCAGAACAAGGATTAGAAGCATTGATTCTACCTGACTCTGGGCAAGTGTGCCACTCGTTGATAGTAGTATCATACTGCAATCCCGGGTCAGCCGATTTCCAAGCCGACAGGTTAATCTTATTCCAAAGGTCTCTCGCTCTTACTCTTCTAGCGTGTTTATCGTCCGTTCTCCACTTTAGTTCCCACTCTTCATCAGCTTCCACAGCTTTCATAAAGTCATTGGTTACTCTTACAGAGTTGTTTGCGTTCTGACCACTAATTGTGTTGTAAGCTTCGCTCTCGTAGTGAGTGTCATACTCTTCCGCATCGATAGAAGTGAACCCTTGTTTAACCAAAGCAAGAACTCTATCAATATAGTTAAGTGGCACACCGCGGTGAACAGCACGCTTAATCAAATCTTTCAATACATTATTGTTTTCTACATCAGCGCCATTAGTAATTGCCTCTTCCATAATTGCTGATAGGAAAACCTTATTAATCTTAGAACCAGTTACCAAAGCAGCAACTTTTTCTTCTTCTTTCGCTTTCCACTCTATAAATTCCTCTACATCTGGGTGATCTATATCAACCACTACCATTTTTGCTGCACGCCTTGTAGTCCCACCTGATTTGATTGCCCCAGCGGCTTTATCAAATATTTTTAAGAAGCTCATCATTCCAGAAGATACCCCCCCTCCTGATAATGGCTCTTCGCTGCTTCTAATTTGTGAGAAGTTCGAACCAGTTCCGCTACCAAATTTGAATATTCTAGCTTCACGAGTGATTAGGTCGAATATACCACCTTCGTTTAGCATATCATCGCTAACAGATTGGATAAAACAAGCGTGTGGTTGAGGTCTAGTATAAGCATCTTTCGATTTTTCTACCTTACCCGTGTCTGGGTTCACATAGTAGTGACCTTGCTTGTTGCCAGTTATGCCATAAGCAAAGTTAAGACCAGTGTTGAACCACTGCGGTGAGTTCGGTGCAGACGATTGATTAAGAAGCATATATGCAGCTTCTTCGTAAAATATTTCTGCGTCTTTTTTAGTATCAAAGTAGTTATATTTTTCGCCCCAATGTCTCCAAGTTCCCGCCAAACGGTGAACAACTTGCTTTACTGAGTTCTCGGTGCCAGTGGCGTGTTCGCCATTTTCATCTAATATTTTCTTGCCTTCTTCATCGAACTGAGGTACACCAGCTTTCCTAAAGTATTTTTGAGCTAATATGTCTGTGGCCATTTGGGACCAACCTGTAGGAACTTCTACATTTTTCATATCGAAAACTGCAGAGCCGTCTGGATTTTTTATTGAAGAAGCACGATGAGTGTATTTGAACAAGTCATATACGCTACTGTCGTCCTTGGTGAAATATCTAGTGAATTTCATGTCGAGGCACCTGAAAATAAATGAATAACTACTTGAATTTACTTAGCATAACACGGGGTTATTACGAACTTGCCTTTTTTTCACCTTTCAACAAGTGGCTATTTTGGCAATTTATAGTTTATAATAATATTAAAACTAAGTGGATGCAATTAAACAGTAATTACTTTTACTTTCAAACGGTTTTATTCTTTACTTTTCAACAGCTGTGTATAATACTTTATACATTGGGTGTTGTAGGTAAAAACTAATTATCCACATTACTTTTGCTGAATATTATCCATTTTGGATTTGTCGAATTATGCTGCAATTCTAAAATATAGAATAAAAACGAGTGTTACAAATAATAATTGTAATTGCTTTATCTAACTTGTAAATTATATAGCTATTTATAGTAACCCTTAGAAGTCCTTTTTCATCGATACTCGGTTAATGAAATACAAAGGAATCACTACCCAAACTGCCAGAGCAACAAACGAAAGTATGTAACCAAGGTAGCTACCAAAGAACTTGTTGAACACTGCCCCGGTATATCCCAGCAACGCTGAAATATCTAACTTAAGCATCAGCAATATTCTCGATAAATCAATTGGGTTAAGGAAAGTGAGAACCAGCGATATTTTTTCCAGCGGATAGTTACCCAACATTGATAGAATATATAGCTGTAAACCATCATAAACTAAGGCGAGTAAAAGCCAAGCTAATATGGAAATACCAAAGCCCTTGATTTTGTCATCAGTAATTAGTGAAATTAGGAATGATAGAGCTGAGAATATGAATGTCAAGAACACACCAACTGCAAGCAGTATAGCAAGCAATTCATAATTCACGTAGTTAGTGAACGAATGGATAACGAACGGCAGCAACACACCCAGAAGGTAGCCAATAGAAAGAGACAGAGTCATACCAAAGTACTGGCCCAAGAATATATCCTTTCTTTTTATTGGTTGAGCCAACAAAAGCTCAGTAAATTCTCTGGAATTATAGAAGTTTACTGTCCCAAATATTGTCGCAATAAGCGGACAAAGAATAACAACTACATTGAGCAAGCCAACTACTGTGTTATCACTATCGCCAGTTATATAAAGCAAACCTTGGGTTGCAATAAGGAAGAAAGCAAGGTAGATTATAGTCCACTTACTCCTTAGTAAATCATTAAAACTATACTTTAATATTTTCAGCATTTTTATGCTCCAATAAATTTGCTATTGCAGTTTCTAAATTGATTGCACCTGTAAACTCTTTGATTTCTGGTATTGTGCCACGGAAGTGAATTTTGCCTTCCAAAAGGAATAAAATCTCGTCGGACAAATCTTCCACCAAGCTCATAATGTGAGTGGTGATAAGTATGTTCTTGCCTTTGTCTCTCTCTTCCAAAATCAGATTTTTAAGTCGAACTAATGCAATTGGGTCAAGTCCAGTCGATGGCTCATCGAGCACAATAACGGGATTGTCATACATTAGAGCTAATGTAATATTCACTTTCTGTTTAGTACCACCCGACAGATGTTTTATTTTCTTGCCCATGTGCGAATGCAAATCAAAAAGCTCAATTAGTCTCTCTTCTTCAGAATCTTCGCCTCTAATATCTTTGATAAGATTAATCAAATCTACAATTGTCAAATTCTCTGGGAATCTTGCAATCTGTGGCAAGTAGCTAATATCTTTCTTGTAAATCCACTCTTTCTTTATCGGTTTGCCGTCGAATATAATCTCCCCTTTGTTGGGGTAAACCATACCTAATAACATCTTGATTAGAGTAGTTTTTCCAGAACCATTTGGCCCAAGTATAGCAGATATACCACCGCCGCTTACTTCTGCAGTAACGCCAGTTAGTACGTCTAACTTTCCGAATGATTTATATATGTCTTGGAACTGAATCATTGTCTATCTTCTTCACCATTGGTTTTACATCTTTCAAATTATCTGGAGTGAGGACAGGAACAATGTTTTCTATGAAGTTCAGCAGCTCTATGAAAAAGCTCCTGAGTAGTATAATCGCTTCCGGAGTGAAACCCAATACTTGTGAGAAAAATTTAACTGGACGGTGAGGCACATCGCCTATTCCATCTTTATCTAAGTCGTAACCACTGTAATCACTCCAGTAATTTTTTTCGTACAAATTGTAGTTACGAGCATTTTGATTAGTTGATATGTTGAATGTATTGCCGATAAAATTGTTGTAGGTAATAGTATCTTGCTCAGAGCTACTCATCATCTGCATAGCCCATCCATTCTTAACAAAATCATTATTATATATATTAATTCTTATGGCACTCTCGCCATATATCGCTTTCGTGTTTCCGTAGAATAAGTTGTTGTGTATTTTGCTGTCTTTAATTTCTTTTAGTAAAAGTCCGAATGAAGTAGGGCCCCAATTGTTTACAAATTTGTTGCCTACCATCTCTATATTATCAGAATACATAACAGCTACACCAGCGCCATTTTCTTCGAATGTGTTATTTTTATACACGTTAAAGTTACTAAACATAAAGTGAAGGCCATAGCGTAAGTTACCTTTGCTGTGATTGTTTTCTATTACCGAATTGTCACAAAACTCAAAGTATAGTCCATCGCGGTGCCCAGATACTCTATTGTTTTTTATAGTCAATTTTTTGCTGTGCCAAGCATGGATAGCGTTAGCACTATTCATTTCTTTTACAGCATCGCTCTTCAATACATTGCCAATAATATTACTTCCCTTGGATTTAGCAAGGTAAATGCCAAAGAAAGTATTATTAAACTCATTGTCGATTATATTTATATAATCTCCACCATCTATATCAATTGCAGCTCTGTCTTCCACAAAGCTTCGCTCCAAATCCGACAGCTCCATTTTAGTAATAGTAACCGAATCAGCCGTGATTGTAAATATCTTCTTACCATCTTTTGACTTAATTCTTGGGTAATTATCCCCAATTATTACTATCTGCTTATCAATCAACATCTCTGACTCTTCGTAAGTGCCATTGGATATTAATAGGGTGTCGCCGTCTGTGCTTTTTTCTATTGCCTTGCCAATAGTGTTGTAATCGCCATCAGCACTGACACGTATTGTCTCCGATTGCAATGAACCACTAAGCAGAATGACTAAAATCGATATGAAGATTACTTTCATCATTGAAATTTTGTTTTTAACTCATCCCAACTATATATTACACCATCCCATTCTTTTTGCAATTCCTTTGCTTTTTCAGCATTTTCGAAAGCTCCCAAATTTGCACCCATAGGGCTTTGTATTTGTTCGCTAACTAAAAATACAACATCAGAAGCAGGAACTAAAGTATTGGGCTTAGTCATATCAATAACATAGAAATTGTTGACATCATCGTCTGTGTAGTTCTCAGTCCTATTAATATCACGAACCATACACTCTATGGCACAAAATTTAAGCGCCTTGCCAGTGTTTAGAACTAACTCCGATGCAAATCGGTCATCAGATATTGTCATAGTACAGAAATCACAATTTTCATTCCCGTAATCTATTTGTTGTGGCTCGGTAGAACACGAAGCCAAAAATAAAATCAAAGCCAATATACTAAGCAGCTTTTTCATTCGAATCTCCTTTTTTTCCTTTAATAAAATACGCGCCAATCGCCATCAGCACTGACAATGAGAGAACGTATGTACCCATAGCAGGATAAGAGTGAGCATGGAAATTGAGCAACCACTTTGAGCCAAACAGCGGCGGTTGATACACCATACCAGGTACTTTTATCGGTGCCATTGGATCCAGATTATGCCCATAGTCATAGAGCCATAAGTAGAAATCATAGATTCCTAATATGCCCAGAATTGACATAATGATTACCCAAGTGAGTATTAACTTTTTGTTCCCTACTACGCCAAATAAAATGCCAATAACAGACATAGCAACTATAATATAAGGGAAATATTGCAATTCTGCAATTGAATCTGGTTCTATCTTTTGCATCCCGATATAGTGATTCAATATATTCACATTCTGAAGTGTTGCTTCATCATCACCGGTAACTTGATTTACCCATATATACATATTTATGCCTTCTGGAAACTGAGGAGCATCTAAGCTGATTCTCCAAAGTGGGAATAAGAATATAAGCAGCAGCAAAGCTGAACCGATTATCATCAATATGCGAGATTTATTATTTTTCATTTTTTGCCTTCTTATTTACTCAGCCCCCAGCTAAATTTGGGGGCTAAGAAATAATTTTAATTCAAATTTAATTACTCGTCGTCTTCGCCTAAGCCCCAGCTTAGCTCAACGTTAGCATTAGCAGGGTGTACTCTTACGTAACCTTGCATCTCTTGGTGAAGAGCTGAACAGAAGTCAGTACAGTAAATTGGAACAACTCCAACTTGAGTTGGCTCCCATTTCAGAGTCTCAGTTTGTCCTGGCATAATTAGTAGCTCAGCAGTTCTTGCACCTTTTATTGCAAATCCGTGCGGAACGTCCCAATCTTGCTCTAAGTTAGTTACGTGGAAGTAAACCTCGTCACCTACTTTTATACCTTCTATCCAATCAGGAGCAAAGTGCGAACGGATAGTAGTCATATATACATGAACTTTGTTTCCGTTTCTTTCTACTCTAGTCTCAGCTTCGCTCTTGGTTACGTGTGCGTGCTCGTTCTCGTCTAACTTGTAATATTTCAGAGAATTATCTTTGATAACATCTGCTTTTATTGCTTGAGCATAGTGCGGCTCACCAATAGTTGGGAAATCGAGTATTAGCTCCATTTTGTCCCCAGAAATATCATACAGCTGTGCTGAGTGAGCTAATTCTGGCCCAGTTGGCAAATATCTATCCTTAGTGATTTTGTTCAACGATACTAAGTATTTACCCCATGGTTTACGTGAATCTCCACCAGGAATCATTAAATGACCTACAGAGTAGTAACTAGGGATTCTATCTACTATTTCCCAAGTTCCAACTTTCCACTTAACAACCTCTGAAGAGATAAAGAAAGTAGTATAAGCAAAGCCCTTATCATCGAACTCAGTGTGCAATGGACCTAATCCTGGTTTTTCAACAACACCAGCTACAACTTCATCATACTTAAGTACAGGAATACCATCTATCTCTTTTTCAAAAGATTTATTCTCAATCGCTTTCATCATTTTTGTGTAAGAGTGAACCGTCAAATCAGCAGACAATTTACCATTACCAACTATGTACTCACCAGTAGGGTCAACATCAACACCGTGTGGTGATTTTGGAGTAGGCAAGTAGTAAATCAAACCTGGACATTCTTCTGGTATCAATACTCTTACTGAAGTTTCTCTTTTACTAACTGCAGTGTGAGTCTTTTCGCTGTACTCATTGTTTAAGTAATTAGCTGGCATTTCACGGAACTTACCTGCTTTTAGGTATTCTTGTGCTTTTTTCCAGTTAACTGCAGCAATGAAATCTTTATCATTCTGAGAAGCATATACTTCTTTCATTGTGTGTGCTTGCTCAGTGTTATAAGTAGTAAAGAACATCCAACCGTGTGAAGGACCTTTACCAGCGTGAGCTAAATCATAATCATAACCAGGCACTAAGATTTGGAAATCAATAGCCATATCGCCGTGCTCGTCATCACTAACACTTACGAAAGTTAATGAACCTTGGAACTTCTCTTTGTAATCTTTTATAGACACATCAGTTTCAGTAATAGGAATACTAAATCGAGTACCTGCCACTACGTACTCAGAATTTTGAGTTGTAAATGGTGAAGAGTGATTCCCAGCACTATTCGGTATTTCAATGATTTCTGTAGTCTCAAATGACTTCAAGTCAATCTTTGCAATACGTGGAGTATTGTTACCATTGATAAATATAAATCTACCATCAGGTACACCATCAGTTTGTGATAGCTCAGGATGGTGAGAATCATCCCATGGTATAAAACCATGACTAGTTTCTAACATTGGTTTAGTCTCTTCATTAAAGCCATATCCTTTCTCCCCATCTACTGAGAATACTGGAATCACTTTGAACAATCTACCTGAAGGCAAACCATACACTGAAAGTTGACCACTAAAGCCACCAGACATAAACGCATAGAACTCATCGTGCTCACCTGGAGCAACGTACACCTTTTCTGCAGCATTGGAACCAATCATTCCTTTATTACCGCCGCCACCTTCTTCTTTACTTTCGCAACCCATCATGCCAAGCGACACAACAATTGCTAGTAATATAAATAGTTTCGTTCTCATCTTATTATCTCCTAAGATTATAAAAATTTATTGATTATCGTAATTTCTAAAGTGTTCTAATATTTTTCTAGCTTGATCTTCAGTTATGTTCTGATTTGCCATAGGTGCCAAATACTCAGCCAAAAGCTCTTGAGCAACTGGGTCTTCTTTTACCATTTTTTCTGGATTCATAATCATATTCATAATCCATTCTGGCTTTCTTCTTTCAGTAACTTTTGCCATAGCCGGACCTACAAATCGTTTGTCCATTTTGTGACAAGCACTACAGTTAGTTTTGAATATTTCAGCACCTTCTGTAGCCATAGCTTCATCTATGTCACCCAGAGTTACTGAAGTAATTGGGCCAACACCCTTACCGTCATTAGCACCGTCACCACTGCTTTCTTCCACAGCTTCCGTGTTATTGCTTAATTTACCTGCCTCTATCTTTGAGTCGCCGGCTTCTCCACAAGACATAAATAGAATAGCGATTATTGTTGCTATAATTAATAGCTTTTTCATACTCACTCCGAAGTATTTATTTGTAAATATTTATAATTATTTTCTTCTATTATTTCTATCACTGACATAACTGAACACACCAGTAATATTACTATTTTTGCTACTTGCAAAGCATTCACAATTGGGAATGCCGTTAGCTCATAAACACTGAGCAATGATTGATTACTCAAAATAAGATATTCGATTATGAATATCTGTGCAATTGCTACATTTTCAAATTTGAAAAGCTCTTGTTTATCATTAATTATAACTTTCCAAACAAAAAGAATAAGTTGCATAGTTATAAAAGCAAAAGCCAATTTTGTATGCAATACATTATATTGAGTTACACTTTGCTTCAGATAACCAATCTCAATCATAAATACTATAGTCAGATAACTTATGATTACTCCAATAGTAACAAAGTAAATTGCTGTTCTTTTAGCATGATATATTTGATTATTCTTCATAATATTAGTGTTACTATTTATAACTTTTCATATTCAATAGTTCAGCTTGGCTCACAGTTCTCAATCTCAAACCAGCGTCTTTCACATTTTGAGCAACCTCACTCAAATTCTCTTTCTCAAATAATTTTCTTAGTTCAACCTTATGCTTAGACCAACTATCGTGTAGTGGGCAAGGTGCAGCTGTACCACAGCCAGCTAACCCCAAAGCACATTCTTCGAACAATCCCAATCCATCTATTGCTTCTACTATCTCAATGAGCATAATCTCTTTTGCTGGTCTTGAAAATCTAACTCCACCTTTCGGTCCTCTGTGTGACACCAACAATCCTTTTTGAGTTAATTGTTGCAATATCTTCGTCAAAAAATGAGCTGACAAATTCAACTCTTCCGCAATATCTTTAATAGACAAATACTTGTTTTTGTCTTGTTCCCTAACAGCCATAAGTATAGAAGCTCTTATCCCATACACACATGATTTTGATAATAATGACATTCGGAAACCTTTTTAATAATATTAAAGACTCTTTTATCCTAAATTATGGTATCTAAATATTACTTCCAAATTTTTTTGCTCTTTTTTTAATTATTTCTTAAAATTATATGCTACACAGAACCTTATTAAGATTTCTTCGTTTCATTTACTATATTGTACAAACTAAAAATGGAAACTATTATGAAATACATATTATTAGCAGTAGCTGCTTTATTTGCACTTAGCTCTTGTAGCGATGACAGTGCAACAGATTACAAATCTGATTACTCAACATTTGTCTATACATTAGACGAACTTAGTTGGAACCTTTATGATGGTAATTCTGGATATTTTGCCACTATAAATGCTCCAGAAATAAATTACGATATATTAGATTATGGATACTTTATCACCTACTTGAACATAGGAACAGAAGCAGACCCTAACTACGTTGAGCTACCCCAAACTCAAGTCTATACTGATGGTGATGGCGTTACCTATTCTATTGAATTAGTACCGAGCTACAGCTTTGAACAAGTTAAAATAGAATACTTCGACACTCATCCAGCGGGGCAGCAGTTCCCACCATTTAATTATAGCTTTAGAACTGTAGTTATAAGTGAGCCATATATAATAAATGGTATTAAGTCTGGTGAAATTGACACAGAATATGAGTCAGTTGTAAGCAAAATGGAAGACCGCAATATTAAATTTCAAATGATTGATAGCCAATAATGCCAGAATCTGATTTATTCAAAGAGATTAGTACGCTATCTACCGAGCAGATAAATCCTGATTCTAAGGATATTGATATTTCTGACTCTAAAACAATTGTAGAAATCATCAATTCTGAAGATAAAAAAATTGCAATTGCAGTGGAAGCAGAATTAGACAATATAGCCAAAGCCGTGGACGGAATAGTTGAAAGATTTCAGAAAGGTGGGCGTTTGTTCTACTTTGGTGCTGGCACTTCTGGGCGATTAGGAATATTGGACGCTTCTGAATGTCCACCCACATTTGGTACCGAGCACGAATTGGTACAAGGCAAAATCGCTGGTGGCAAGGAAGCAGTATTTGTGGCGCAAGAAGGAGCAGAAGACGACCCACAGCACGGAATAGATGAAGTAGTAAAAGCAGGGCTGACTGCAAATGACATCGCTTGCGGACTTGCTGCTTCGGGGCGGACTCCTTATGTGCTGGGAGCATTGCAAAAAGCTAATGATATTGGTTGCTTGACTCTGTTAGTCACTACTGCTGGGCATAATAAAATCAGCTCACTTTCAGTAAAGCCAGACATAGTAATTTCACCAAATGTTGGCCCCGAAGTAGTAGCAGGTTCTACAAGAATGAAGTCCGGAACGGCTCAGAAAATGGTGCTCAATATGCTCACCTCTGCGGCTATGGTTCGATTGGGTAAAACCTATGGCAACGTGATGGTTGATTTGAAGCAATCGAATTCGAAGCTTATAGAGCGTTCCAAAAAGATAATAATGAATATCTGTGAAGTGGATTATGATGCCGCAACTCAGCTATTAATTGACAGCGACAATCACGTAAAAACGGCCATTGTTATGAGCTTAGCAAATTGCAATAAGCAAGAAGCTTCCGAAAGATTAGAACAGAGTAATGGGTTTATAAAAAAAGCAATATTAGATTAACCAGCAGGCACTATGAGCAGTTTCAAACTAAGACCTAGATTTAAAAAAGTCAGCTCTGGTTCGGTAGAAGAACACAGAGTACACTTCCAGAAAATAATAGATTCAACCGATGAGTTTAACGGAACTGTTGCCAACGCTATGGTCAAATTCCGAATTGCAGAAAAAGATAACCACTACTGGTCTCCCGAACTAACATTAATGTTAGAAGAACACGAAAAAGGCACTTTAATCAGAGGACTTTACAGCCCAAAATCAAGCGTTTGGACTCTGTTCGCTTTTGCCTATGGCTCTATTGCTATGCTATTAGCTGGTCTGTTGGTCTGGGGCGGAGTAGAGTGGCAGATGAACGAAAACCCCGATTTGATTTACACAGGTGTTCCAGTCTTATTAGGAATAGCCCTACTCATATATCTCATCGCTCAATTAGGTCAGAAAATTGGAGCAGAGCAGATGTTTGCACTCCACCACTTCTTCGAAGATTCTATCCGCGATAGAGTGCATATAGAATAGTATTGTTATGAAAAACATAGAACAAGAGTACAAAGAGTTCAACAGAAAGGCCTGGAACAATAAGGTCGGCACTCACATAGAATCTGATTTCTATGATATGAAGAGTTTTCTGGAAGGACAGACTTCACTTAATCCCATCGAATTTGAGTTACTTGGCGACATAACTGGTAAATCAATACTGCACCTTCAGTGCCACTTTGGTCAAGACACAATATCATTATCCAAAATGGGAGCTGATGCAACAGGTGTCGATATATCTGATGTTGCTATAGATGAAGCAGTGAAACTTGCAAATACAATGGGAACTAATACAAAGTTCGTATGTAGTGATATTTATGACTTACCAAACAACTTAGAAGGAAAATTTGACTATGTTTTTACGAGTTATGGGACAATTGGTTGGCTTCCCGACTTAAACAAATGGGCTAATGTAGTGTCTCATTTTCTTAAACCTGATGGAAAGTTTCTTATAGTTGATTTCCATCCTTTTGTATGGATGTATGACAATGACTTTACAGAGCTAAGTTATAGCTATTTCAACAAAGAAGCAATAATCGAAAATGAAACTGGCACTTATGCAGATCCAAATTCCGAGATAGAACAAACTACTGTTGGTTGGAACCACAGCACGAGTGATTTAATCAATAGTCTTATTAAAAACAATATCAGTATTCAATCATTCGACGAATACGATTACTCACCATACAACTGTTTTAAAGGAATGATAGAGGTTGAAAAAAAGAAATTCAGACTAGAAAAATTTTCTGATAAAATGCCTATGGTGTATGCATTAGTAGGTAGAAAAATATAGAATAATTAAATAAAATAGCCCAACTGGAAAACCAACTGGGCTTGTTATTAATCTAATTCTAATTAATAGTTTTAATTGCTGACATCATAGTCAACTAATATTTCTATGCTATCATCTATAAGAATATTGTCAGAAATGGATGTAATTTGATAAAAACCTATACCATTAACAAACAAATAATCTTGTATAATAGTTTGTTTCTGAGTTTGTGTTTGACCAGCAATAGTAAACGAAGATTCCATTTCTATTGTTTGCTTTATTCTAACAGCTGAACGGCTTTCGCCACCTATTGATACTGTAGTTTCTCCTTCATTGCTTGCATTACCTTTCAACTTAGTAGAGATACCGTCTTGAGAAAAGTCGATGTCCATTGTAACCCAAGAAGTAGAATTAGGGTCGTAAAGTTTAATCCAGTCAGGTACAAGATCAGCTTGAGTTCCATAAGTTTCACCACCTGTATATAGCACACCGTCTTCCATTGCTATATAAGATGTATCTGATTCAAATTCGGCTGATTGTACTACCTGATAAGCATCTTTTCCTTTATAAGTAGTATTACCAACGATGTCTATTCTATAAGTCCCGACCAAATCACCTTGTGTATCAGTATCAGCATCATATTCATATTCATTGAAATTCCAATAGTTTCCAACAGCTAGTGGAAACGAAATTGCTTCCCCAGAAGGGCCTGTACTATCGTCGTCATCTTTACAGCCAACTAAAGTAAATGCTAATAATGCAAAAATCACTAATATTTTTTTCATTTGTAAAATCCTATGTTTGTTAAGTGAAATTATAATTATCAAATATATAAATATAAATTTACTTTTCCCATCACAACTCATTATAAAAAACTTCCACCTTCTTAGCCAGACTCTCCCAAGACTGATCTTTCAGTGCTTGATCTATGTTGGCTACGTAGTCTGTGTCTGATTTGAAATAATCACGTATAGCGCTTCAGACAAGCGTATTCGAGGTAAAGAATCCATGGAGTTTAAGTTAAACGAAAAAAAAATAACTTTTATTGAGTATTCTTCTTTCCCCTATTTTATTAATTTATAGACTTTATTTAGCTTTTCATTCCGAATGCTTACAAGATAAGGTGCGTTGCTCTTGAGTCTGTTAATTTCGTCTAATGAAACAATGTCTTCATCTATTACTCTACCACTTAAATCATAAACATTTACTTCATACTGCCCACTCTGCAACAGTTCTATGAACTCATCTTCGGATATAGTTTCGTAGGTTTCAACTGTAGTAACCAAATCATCATCTTCGATAATTCTTATCGTGTTTTCAATGTAGTTTGCATAAGCTATATATTTGTCATTGACTACTAACCTACTTATATCTGTCTCACTAGTACTTCCCCAAGGATATGTAATTTTAGGAATATCAATCGGATAGTCTTCTAGAACTTCGTATGTTAACTCATCATAGTCGAACTTCACCTTTTTTATAAAATATGGATCATCTCTTGCTGTACAAACATAAATTGAGTCATTTATGGATATAATTGTTCCAAATTCTTCACCATATTCAACTCTATTTTCACCTAATTTTTCTTGGTCTAATCTTAAGAACCAAACAGTATTATATTTTCGTATTTTGTAAAGATATTTTTCATTGACTCCAAATTGAGGAGCCGATTCTTGACCAAGTTTCAAATTAATATGGCTACCCAAATTAATACTATCTAATTCAAAGTCATGTAAGTTCAATCTATATAATGTTGATTCTCTTCCATTGTTTTCGAAACCAATTAAATTATTAAAGATAACACACCTAGAATTAAATCTAATAAGATCTATCTTCCCGTTAACTTCTTTGCGGTATATATTATTCATTTCAGATAGGTTATACATATCGAACTGATTATTATGCCCTACAAACAATAATTCATCATTTAGGTTATGTGAAGTGATTTCTTCTTCTGTTTTGATTATACTTTTTATTTCCGAGTCGTGATTTGGAAGAAAACTACTTAATTCATAATCACCACTTTGGAATACAAAACCATGTTCGTCATTATAGAACATTTGTTCAATAAAATTCTCAGTACTGTAATAATATTCATAGACTATATTATTAGTTTCTAATTCAATAACCTTGAATAATTTATTCCCTAAATCTGGAACTAATGAACCATTGATAACAGCTATGTATTTTGAATCTTTTGAAAAAGTAAACGCCTCTATATTTGAAGTGTTTCTATTTATTTGCTTTTTTGTTTCATTATCTAAATTCAACATATAAGAAGTTAAATTTGTTTCCGAAGTAGCGACTATCCTACTATCATCAAACACAGTTAAATAATTAATAGGAAACATTTCGGACATTTGAAATACAAAATACTCGAATAAATCAAATGACATTACAGATAAGCTTCTCCATAAAATATTATTGTAAGTGACTACCTTATCACCAACTATTTTTAGTCGGTATGCTTCACTATGTTCTACTCTTCGTTTAATTTTATTTACAGTGTTATAAGACGCAATATAGTCAATACCGTCTACTTGCAAATTGTAAATAATATAACCATCCTTATAGGAGAATGCTTCTACCCCATTTTCAAATTCATGAGAAATGCTTTTAGGAAAGCCATCATCATCAATATAAATTATCTGACCATCATTGTAATAAATTCCTTTATTGTTGCCAAACATAAAGTCATCAGCAATCTCAAATAAATAGGTAAACTCATATCCTGAATCAGTATCCTCAACAAGATAATATGATTTACTTGTTTTGTAAATAAAATAATTACCTTCAAAAATAGTTAAATTCTTAATGGTTTCATTGTTTGTCTCAGTTGATACAGGGAAAGATAAGATTTCTTTCCCTGTGTGTATATCAATTTTTTTTAAATTACCTTCTTCATAATAATTATAATGTTCGTTTGTTACCGCATAAATTGGGTGTTCTAAGCCTATACTCTTTACAAGAGAGTCCTCTTCAATATCATAGATAGAAATATGTGAGTTAAAGTCTAATACTAGATATTTCCCATTTGACATTGGATAATAATAACCTGAACTTCCCGGTATCTGTTTGGAAAAAAGATTAGGTAGCAGTAGCCAAAAGAATAATCAGTAGCAGGTAAGCTTTATTTTTCATAGTTTTTATTAAGTTGTTGCAATTAGAGTCTCTAAATATACTTTTTTCCACTGTATTTGACAAATATAGTAATTTATTTATGATATTGAAAATGAAATCCTCTATAATAAAAATCCACTGTCACTCTGAAAGTAGCGCTTGTGCCAAGGGTAGTCGAGATAAAGAGTCTATGGAAGGAAACCTACTATCGTAAATCTAACTCCATAGGGGATTATGTATCAAATAGACAGACTCCATCACAACTCATTATAAAAAACTTCCACCTTCTTAGCCAGACTCTCCCAAGACTGATCTTTCAGTGCTTGATCTATGTTGGCTACGTAGTCTGTGTCTGATTTGAAATAATCACGAATGGCATTTGTGAAGAGCGTCTTGTCAGCCCTTTCGACTACAACCCCTGCTTCCCAAGGAGCAACCATCTCTTTCAGTCCACCAACATCACTAACTATAACTGGTATGTGGAAGTTGTACGATATACCCACTATTCCCGATTGGGTTGCAGTCCTATACGGCAGCACACACACATCCGATGCAGAAAAACACATAGCCGCTTCGTCTTCCGTAGTGTATTTTATCAGCTTGGTAACCCTACTCGCATCAACGTCAGCAAGCATTTGCTCATACTTGTCAAATCCAGAGTAAGATTCACCTGCTATTATTAGGTGATAGCTGTCATCCAGCGATTTGAAGGACTCTATCAACACGTCCAATCCTTTGTAATCACGAATGAATCCGAAGAAAATCAGTACCTTTTTGTCGGGTGCAATCCCCAGCTTTTTTCTGGCTTCTAGTTTGTCTATTGTATCGCCGAAGTGATCATAGGGCGGGTGGTATCCCATTATATATTTAGCATCTGGCTTTAGCGTCAGCAGGTCATCTTTCACGGACTCCGCCATTGCAATAAAGCCATCGTTTCTGTTCAGATAGTATTTCGTGAGAGCTTCATCGCCTATTCTGTGTTCGTGGGGAATTACGTTCCCCAGCACCGATATTGCCTTCACTCCGTCCTTCCTCAGCTTACCAGTTACATAACCCACAGAAGGAGCAAGGAACGGCAGCCACAGCTTGCTCATCACCAAATCGGGTTTGAATGCCGCAATCTCACTGTAAGTTGATTGCCAGCTGAGTGGATTCACTGAGTTGAGTGTCCGCTCGGTGTCTATTACTAATGCCTTGTCGTCTTCGTTTACGTATTGGCTTTTGCCTGGGAATAAAATCTTTGGGTATTGCAACTTATAGTTGAATGCCTTCACTTCGTGGTGTTCGGACAAAGCTCTGTAAAGTGAGCCATTGAACTGAGCAATCCCACCTTTGTAAGGATAAAATGTAGATAGATACGCGATTTTCATAGAATAATTTTTAAATTGCACTATTGTAAAACATTAAGATAGTCAATCAGCTAAACATTTATGTCAAATATTAAAAGTTTTATCAATAATTATTTTCAGTTTCCTTTGACTTCCTCACTACCAACGACTACAAAGACTATTTTTATTTCAGTTGACAATGGTAAATAAGCTAAAAACACTATAAATTAAATAAAAGTGTCCTACAAAGTGTCCTAAGGTTTTTATCTTTCAAATGATTTATTATATTGCCCTCGGCTTTATTCAACAAAATATAAATATTTCGATATGATTAAAATAAATAGGTATCTGGCACACAAAAACAGGGATATTACTAATATCGTTTTTAGTGTTCACTTCAAAGGCAATAGAATTAAATTCACTTCTAAAATCTCTATTCCTACAAATGATTGGGATTCACGTAAACAAAGAATTAAACCTACGTATAGATTACATTCTAGCTACAATAAACGGCTTCAGAAAATAGAAGACTTTATACTTAACACTTATGTTGAATTGTATGATAAAAACCCAAACATAGATGATTATGAGTTTAAAAATATCGTCAAATCCTTTATTTCTGGTAAACATAAGGTAAATTTAGATATTTTTCAATTATATGATCTATATATTGAAAATGCTAAAAAGCAAAATCATTTAAAAAAGTCAACTGAAGGGCTTTATATTAATATTAGAAATACACTAAAGAAGTATTCTCAAGACTCTAATCAAAAGTTGTTACTTAGTGATTTTAATAGTGAATTGATTAATGACTTTAAAGAGTTCTGTTATGATGCTCTGGGTAATACTGACAATACCGTAAATGTTAAACTAACAATTTTATGTAGTTGGTTAAACTATGCTTTTAAGAAAAAATATATCCAACAACAAGACTATAAAAACGCTTTGAAAGTAAAAACCCATAAAGTTGAAAGCGTGGTTTTGACTGATGACGAAGTAAAACTAATAGAAAATTATTCAGGTATAGAGTTTGAAAATACTAAATTTTGGTTTTTACTTCAGTTATATACAGGTGTCCGAATTTCTGATATTTCAAGAATTAATAATAACAATATCGACTTAGACAACGGTATTATTAATTTAACGACTCTAAAGACCAACAAACAATTATATATACCTATCAGTAACAAGTTAAATGAACTACTCTTAACTCATAGCTTTGAAGACTATGAACTTGAAAACAGATGGCAATATTTAGATAAAATTAGAGAATTATGTAAAACCGTTGGAATTGATAAACTAACTAATAAAGTGTCCTTTGTAAAAAATGAACAGGTTATTACTGAAGTAGAAAAATATAAGCTAATCGGCTCACACACGGCACGACGTACATTTATTACTAGACTCATTAGTAATGGCGTTGCTCCTAGCGAAATAATGAAAATTACAGGACATACTACTAGAGATGCTTTTGATAAATATATAAGGATTTCAGAAATTGAAGCGGTTAGTAAGGTTAAGAGTGCTTTGAATGGGATGTAAAAATAGCATATTAAGTCAATAGAAGTAAACTAATGTTAAACCAATTGTAAACAAAGTTCGTAATACTAATTAAAATGATTAATTTTGATTGTTTATAAAAAATTATTGATATATAATGAAACAAAAAACACTAAAAAATGCCCCAATAGTTGAATCTGTAATAGAGATTAAATTTGATAATTCTACCACAGATGATATTAATTCATTAAAGGAAATACACGAAAAAATAAGAACAGATTTCCCTTTAATCGATGAGAAGTATTCGTTTAGAAGTTCATTCCATATTGACAATACAGGAATTAAACAAGAATCAGAGAAAGAGATTAAACGTTTAGAGGCAATTACATTTTTTAATAATGAAAAAGATAGAATTATAGAAGTTAATCTTAATAAATTCAGTTTTAGACAGAACACAAAGTACACAAATTGGAATGATTTCAAGGGGAATGCAAAGAAATTCTGGGACATAGCTGAAAGTGTAATAAATCCTACTTCAATAAATAGACTTGGATTAAGGTATATCAATAAAATTGAATTTGATAATAGTTTTGAACTTACAGACTACTTTAACATTGGAACTATAAAAAATGTAGAAAACGATGTAATTAACTTTTATCATAGTATAGTTTTGTTAAATGATAAAAAGGATTCAAGAGCAAATATATCCATTGTAAAACAAGAAGGTAATTCAAATTCAGATGCAATAGATATTTTCGTTGATATAGATGTTTATAAACAGAAACCTAATTTAAAGGGAAATGTTTGGGATGAATATGATCTTTTGAGAGATTTCAAGAATGAATTATTTTTTAAGATTGTAACTAATAAAACTATTAACAAATTAGAAGAACAAGGAGATTAAATGTCTTATTCACTAATAAGTAGAACAAATTATACTAATGACAATAATTACAATTCGAATGTGAATTTTGATTTTGTCGACAGTAGTATTTCTAACAAACTAGATGAGATTAAAAAAGATAATTATTCAAAGTTACAAAGTGCTCTTATTAATAGTTTAATAAAAAAATACGAAGCTTTTGAATATTTGAAATTTTTAAAGGAAAACGCATATTCCAGTAAAGATTTTTTATTTCCTAATCCTGTTGTATTCGCTTCAACAGAATTAATTATGAGATCCGTTGATGATTATTTTTTTAACTATTATTCTGAATTGAATATTACTCATTATGGAACTATAGAATTAGTTTTTGAAAATGACAAGAGAGTAATGTCTATTGAAATTAGTGATGAAATGATTAACTATTATGTTGAATCTAGAGATGACAATTATCATACTCACGAATTTTCTACAAGAGATATCAATAGTAATTCACGTTTACTAAACGATGCCCTATCAATATTAAATAAGTATTAATCAAAATTTCTAGTAATAATATTGGAACTATCAAATCAAGATGAAATCTCAAGACTAATTTTTAAGCCTTACCATTATAAGAGTGAAAGAATAGTCTTTGATGCCTTTGTACCCCCACCAGGCAGTAATGAAATTTCTATTAACATTATAAAATTAGCGTCATATAATGATATTTGTAGTAAAGGGGTAGGTATGCAAAATGAAGATAAAAAGCTACAAGGGTTAGGATTATTTACATACGAGAATTTTTTAACAGTTGATTGCTTTCTCGATATAAAATTGGATGAGGGAAATGTATCGGATCCATCACATGGCAATATAATTACTAATTACCACGGAGCAAGGAAAAATGTCTCTGCAGACGATAGGAAAATGATTAAGGATTTCATTGAATTTATTAAATTAAAATCTTGTAGTAGTAAATGATATTAATTATTACATTTTAAATTCATTTGATATTTAAATAAAATTTTTATAACTAACACCAAGCAAATTATGAAACACTCAACAGTATATTATGGTAACAGCACAATAGAACTACACAATACTATTTTAGGTAAGGAAACTGTAATAGTAAATGGTGTTAATGTTTCTGAAAAATACTCTATTACAGGAACAAATCACAGATTCACTTTCACAGATGATGGAAAAGAAAGACACGCCCAAATAACCACAAAAATGAATCTTAACGGTGTTTCATTTGATTTGTTTGTTGACAATAAGCCTTTAATTACTATTCCAGAAAGTAATGAAATGATTACATTCTTTTTGATTGTGATTTTTGCAGCTGTTTTCTTGTCAATAATATTCTAATATTTATCTCCAACGTAACTATCTAAAGTTATATTCGTTTGCATTTCTTATGAAGAAATTTGCAATTATAATTTTAAAGTATTTAGCATATTTTATACTATGTTTTGTATTACTTAATCTTTTCAATCATGGTGTTCCTGGATTCGAAAATATAGGTTTAAATTTTTTATTATCGTTAATAAATACAATAGCTTTTGGAGCAGTGAGGCTATTTTTTAAAAAAACAACATTAAACATTAATAAAACAGTATTCATTTCAACATTAATAACATTTGTACTTTTTGTTATACTTTGTATTCAAGAATTTTCAGAATTTAGAGGTCATTGGACTCATGCTCATGGAAAAATTTTAGAGTGGCATTACAATGAAACTGGAGTTTTCAGAAAAGAAATAGTAAGGACAATATCTATTCTCTATTTATTCATTACAATTGGATTATCACAGCTGAAAAATGTAACCAAATTTTTAAAATCTTTTATATTGTTTTTTACAGGGATGTATTTAATTATTGTAACAGATTTTATAATCCAACCAAGACCAAATCATGGTGAGTTTTCATATCATATTATTGAAACTAGCGAAAGAGGGTCTATAGTTTATACTTATAGATTTTTCTTTATTAAGTTTGGTAAACGTTAATAGTATTTTTTTAACTCTGTAAAAAAACCCTCACTATCTCTAGTAAGGGCTTCCAACAGCGAAAGAAAATAGTACAAAATCATTTATAAATAGTTAGGAAGCAACTGAAATTAATTCATAGTTATTAGTTTCAGATAACTGAACTATATTTTTCTTTCGTAAGTCAAATTCATTATGTATTCTTACATAATCTAAGTTTAAATTGATCTGGTCTTTGTAGTCTTCTACGTCTTTTCGGTTTATCTCTAATTCTTTCAAGACTGAATTATAAACGTCTAAAGCATTGTCTATTAATTCATTATAAACATCGTCAAAGTTTCTATTCTTTTCTACAAATTCCATAAGTGCATAGATTTTGAAATATTTTATTATTTCCTCACTAAATACACACTTATAGTTAGGAAGCATACTGTTTGCTAATGTAGTAACACCATAAGCAAATAGTAAGTCTTCATCTATTTCTTTGTGTTCTTTGAGTATCTTTTCAACTTCTGTAATACTTTTATTATGATACTCAATATATGATTTTAATTCAGTTTTCATTACTCTTTATACTCTAAATTCTCTAATATTTCATTTCTGGTTTCGTCCTGGGGTGTGCCGTCTTCAATAAATTTAAGCAAAGCGTAACTATCAATTACTTTTTCTTGTTCATCAGTTAAATCATAGTCTATTACTAAGTTGTCAACTCTTTGCTTTAAATCATATTTAGCTAAATCTGTAACTGTTAAGTTACTTTCATATAAAGCGTCTGCCACTTCCTCTATACGGTTGGGGGCTATGTTCATAGCATTTAAAAAATTATTGTCTTCTACTAGTTCCGAAATTGACTTCATACTAGTTACTTTGTACCTATTCGAATAAGTGTAATTCAAAAAATTACTCATTTTCTAGCTCCTTTGTATTAATATTAAATTTTCTAATTAATTCGTCTAATTTTGGGTTTAATTCGGTTATGTGGTTATTCCATACGCTTGTTAAATCGTATGAAGTTCCACTTAAATTATGTCCTTGTTCTGGTATAGAATTTATATTTCTTACTCTTTTAATTACATTTAAAATTTGGTGCTGTAATGATTCTATTGATTTAATGAAATTTATTACATCTACTTTACCTTGTTCTAATTGCTCGGAATATAGTAACTCATTATATGAATACTTTGAACTCATTAACTCCGATTCATATTCTCTAATCTTTGTGTTAATTTCACGTAAGACATCGTTTGAGTAAAAGTTATCTCCCTCTATATCCTTTATTTGCTCTGCTAACTCACGGCTTTGCTTTGAGTGCTTATTTAATGTTACATCTATCTGGATACTTACAAGCTCTTGACGTTGTTTTTTTATTTCATCTATCTTATCTAGATTTAATGAAATTCGCTCTTTTACTTTGTTTGCTCTGCTCTGCAGCTCTTTAATTTGTTTCTGTAATTCTACTACTTCCTTAGATTGGTTATAATCTATATCAAGTTCATAATCAAAGTAGAAGTAACTCATAGCGTCGTTGGGCTTAGTACTTCGTTCTAATTTCTTTATTATTAAATTTTCCATATACTTCTAGCGTTTTGTTGTTTAACTTTGATTGCAAGTTATATAACTATATATGTAGATTTTAGTAAGACTTTTGCAATTACTGTTATTTGCTGTAAGTGCTTTATTAACTGTAGTTTGTGGGTGTGATGGTGTTGTTTGGTCTTACACTCTTTAGTTTGTTATATGTATGCAATGCCAACAATAACAATAAGTTACGTCTATCTGGTATGTTTACAATAGTCTTACATAGATATATCTTAGTAGGTGTGTAGCTCCTACTGATTAGTGTAGTAGTGGTGTAGCTCCTACTATCATAGCTTAGTAGGTGTGTAGTTCCTACTGATATAGTGTTTAGTTCTTGTTGGTTTCACTATCTAACTTCAGTAGTCTAGCGTGTTCTACTTTAGATAGAAGTACATAGTTATCTAACTTACTTTTACTTACGCCATTATCTAATTTTACTATCTTTTCGCATTCTTTAAGGGCTTCTAGTTCCTTAGTGTCTATTATAGTAAGCTCTGGGGCGTAATTCTCATAGTTATCATATAATCTATTCTTAGTAGTATAATAATTTGCTGTAGTGTACGGTGTGCCGTCTGGCTTCCTGAATATCTTGACTAGATCAGTTGTTTTAATGTGTTCAATTATATTCAAATCCATTAATTGTTGAATTAAATGAAAATAAGTAGTAGTTGACGTACTATAATTTTTAGTTATGAATTTTTGTTTATTGTCCTTACTCATTCTACATTAGCTCCTCAATAATCTTCTCTTCCTTAGTCTGGTTTGGTTTGTTGTCATCAAATACGGCGTTGGGATTCCAATAAAAAACTTCCTTACGTCCTAACTTATCTTTAAAAACCATTTTCAAAGGGTTTTCCCTATCGTACTTTAATCTTAACTTAAGGAAATGCTCTCTTTTTGGTGGACAAAATAAAATGAATATTTGTTGTCCGTTTTTTCTGGCTTGTCTTATCTTGTCAAATAACTTTACTCTATCTGGCTCTTTAGAGCTTCCGAAAATACCTAGTCTATACTTATACCTACTTATTGTGTCAAGTGTGCCGTCTGGACGTTCTATATCATATTCTATATAACTTATCTGAATATCTAAGAATGGTATCATAAACGGTTCTTTATTTACTTCAGATTGCTTAACCTTATCTAAGTTGGTTTGTATTCTTTTGACTTCTCTTTTAAGTGTGGATATATTACTCATTTCTTTAACTCCGTGATTTGATTTTTTAGTTTTTCAACGGTCTTTTCTAACTCATAAGTTTGAATTAAACTAGAAAACTCTTTACAAGCTGAAATTATAGATTTTGCGGTCTGGTGACTGATCTGGTCTTTTTGTAATTGTGTAATTACTCTGGTCGTTAATCTCTTTGCACTTGCTACGTCTTTTACTATTATACATCTCTTAAAATTGTGCATTTTCTTTTTGCTCATTTCTTACCTCTGTAACTCTATATATTTATTAAATAAGGTTGTTTAGTCGTCATTTCTTTGTATTTATTAATAGTTATTATGTTATTAAAGTGTCCTAAATAGTGTCTTAACTATATTGTTAAAATGGGGCAATTCCATTGTTTTCAGTTATTTAGTGTTTCAGTTTCGTTTATACTATATATTAGTGGTTTCTGAATTACTCTCTTATACTCATATCTGGGGCTAAAAATGTCCACTTTTATCAGTTTTTAAGGGTAGGTATAGGGTAGGTTGTTTATTTTAACCTACCCTGACCTTTGCCCCTTGTATCAATAGGTTTGGGGGTAGGGTATATTAAAGACATTAAAAACTAAAAATAAAAGCTTCTCCCACACACCACACCACCACCCTACTACTACAGTATGTATTATATATATATATATATAATTTAATATACCCTATATACCCTATTGACTTGAACCCCAACACTATCAAGCGTTTCGGATAGGGTATATTAAAAAGTTTATCCTACCCTATAAATTTAACATAAACCTCTACAAAGAACTGTTATCAAGTGTTTTGGGTAGGGTATGTTAAAAGGGCTTACCCTACCCTAAAACAAGCTATTACTGTTTAAATCCTATCCAAAAACCCTTAACACCATCATTACTAGTTTTAACATACCCATTCCTTAATAATGCTTTTCCTAAATTGATTTTAGCGTAATGATGTGAGGAAATAGGTAAATTGGTTTTCTTTTGTAATTCTTCTAATATCATAGTAGTCTGTAAATGCTTTTTGTTGGTATCATTCAAAGCATCTTGAGGTAAACAATATTGTAATATCAATTCATCAAAATGAGTTGACTCATTAAAATCCTTGTTTACCTTTGCGGTAAACTGTATATCTTGATTTGTAAAAGAAACAACCTGACCCTTTTCTCTATACTTTTTGTACAATGAGTAAGCATACCCCCAAAAATCCTTACGACTAAAACTCTTATAGAAATCCATATTACTTTCCACTTCCTCAACATCCTCAATAGCTGATACTTCGACAACAAAAAATCTTCTAGACCCTGTTACATCTTTTAGAAAGTCATCATTGTTTTCTGTTATCATAAATGACATAACACGCTTACCAATCATATCTCCTCTTCCGAAAGGTCTTCTTACTTTGTGTGTTTTAGATGAAAGAAGCCCTTTCATTGTTTTAATGTTTGCACGTTCTAGAACAGCACCCTCATCATCAAAGAAAAACAGATTTTCACACGCTGCTATTTTAGTATCCTTATCAGCTAGATCATGCAAAGCTTCTTTACTATAATCTTCTAATTCTGGTGGGATTAATGACCTTAAAGCAGTGGTTTTCCCTGTATTCTGGCCACCTACTAGAACTAAAGCTACATCATTCGGACGGTCTCCAAAGACACATTGAATAACCATGATACACCATTTAATAAAGAGCTCTTCTAACTTTTTAGAATATTGTTCATATTCTTTATGCGATTGGTCTTCAGAAATAGGAATATGAAACCTTAAAAACCAATCTACAATAGGGTTGTCTGCAATAGGATTATCCTCTTTCCATTTTTTTAAATCAAACCCATCTGTACTAATAAAATAATCTTTTAGAGGATGAATTCTTTTACTCTTGATGGTTTCTCTGAAGACATTTATTGCCTTATTACAAGTATGATGTTTACCTGTGATCTTAGAATAAAAGTATTCTACAAAATCATTTACTGTCATTAATAAATCGTCATCTAAGAATCTTGGTTCATCTGGGAAAACATCATTTATATAATGATTTCTTTCCCCTTCATCATCATAAGGTAGATAATCCCAATTTTCTGATATAGGGGTAACTATAACTTGAGAGTTCATTTCATTGACAGTCCAGTCAAATAGTTGGCTTAAGAACCTTTTAACAGCATCGACAGGAATATCTTTATTATGTTTGAAGCTAAGCTCTTCAACAACTTGAACAAGTAAATTAACATCCACACCTTGATTACTAACATTTGAACTACTTACCTTAGTCATTTCCTTAGATTGTGAGCCGTACCCTTGTTTAGCTAGGTCTTTAGTAGCTTCCTTAAAATCTCCATTATGTTTTAAGTAGGTATAAAGAGCAAACTTATTATATGATTTTTCCGACTCTAAGGGATTAGCATTACTAGAAAAAACATAGAATTGCCCTGAATTTTTATAATTAAAAGTTGCTGAAATTCCTTTGTCTCTTTTCCCTGGTCTTTTCCAATACTCGATTTCATTATTTCTACTACTAAGAGTCCAACCGTAAGAAATTAGAACATCGTGAACATCACCACGATTATTAAAGTCGTCACCAACAGTTAGGTTACTACTTTCGTTACCCTTATAAGTGGTCTCTTTGGTGTGTGTACCAACAGTATCATAAGATTTTGCAAGAGTATGTAAATAGCTACGTTGCTGAATATCAATAAATGGGATCTTGTCTATCGAGTTTTGAATTAGATCATAACCCTTACTAGGATATGAAAGTAAATAACCGCCCTCGCCTCTGGTTTCAATAACAGTCTTTTTCTTACCATCTTTATCTGATTGAGTTGCAAGTTTACCATTGCCCTCAATTTCTTCACAACGGTAAAGAATATGATAACCCCCTGACTGAGTGGACTCAATCACTAACTTGTTATACAATTCTATATCATATTCTTTAATGAGTCCTATGTAAGAATTAAAAACTTCAGTTGCATTGTCAAGATGGTTATCAATGTCGATCACTTCTAAACCATCTGAAACACCACCGCAAACTAAAGCAAGTTCATAATTTGAGCCATTGCCAAACCATTGATTTATTTTGTCGGTATCTGGTGGGGCGTGTTGGTATTTTTTCCACTCTATCGGTGGTCTTTTTTCTCCATTGATAATAGGGATTACTGATAAACCTGACTCAATGTATTCTAAAGCTAAATTTAATTTTGTTGTTTCTTTTTTTGCTGTGCTAGTATTCATCTAACTTTTTATTCTATTTAGTTTATATTCATTTTATTTAGCCCGACATTTGTTTTTGAAGTTAATTTGAGTTATGTTGCAAGTGATACAGTTGTGAAAATCTTTAGTAGATAAACCAACTGTATCAAGTATTCATCTACTTTAAATCCTTTGTTTTTGCTGACAACAAGGGATTTTTTTTTATAAAACCCCTCCAAAAGCTCCTACAAATTTGAAGGGGGGTAAATAGAGTAATTAACTAAAAACTCACTCTATTGGTACAAAAGCCACACTATCCACAAATACTAACTTTTCCTTACTTAGCAGGGTGTTAGCTTCCTTAATCATTTCTTTTTGCTCTGGTGTTAATTCTGCATCTATTGAAGCGTAAAAAGTTTTGTGAGGTGCATACGGCACACGCTCAAATATTATCTTTTTGTCTTCTAACAGTTGGTTTATTTCTTCTACATTAGACTTAGTGATCATATAGTTGTCATTATTTGTTTTAATTGAAAAAATCATTTAATTTTAGCTATTGAAAAAATCTAAAAGTAAATCAGTTTCTCATTTCGTAGATGAGGATTTTTATAAACTGATTTTCTTAGTCCTTGAAAACTCAACATTTATATTTTGAATAAAGCCAATTTTTGAAATATTATTTAATGTTGAGTTTTCTTTTATATTTGACTTGCTCTTAATCATAGTTTAATTTTTTCCCACCTTGTTAGTAATAGATATTGTCTTACTTGCATCTTTCAAATGCTTTAAGAATTTGTCATTTTGACGGCATAAATTTTGAATGTCATCTTTGATTATTTGATTAATAAAACCCTTGTTAGTTCGCATCAAAGCCACACAAAGAATACTGACTACTAATAGTTTTTCAGTAATGATTTGAAGTTGGTGCTGCAGCTCGATTGAACTTAATTTGTCAAGTGAAAGAATATAGTTGTCATACATCAGTTGAAAATCTGTTAAAATTCTATTTAATTCGTTTAGAGTTTCAAGGTATGCGATAACTTCAATGTTTAGTCTATCTTTAACAGTTATAGATTTGTTCTTCCTCAATTCTATTACATCATAGACTTTTAATAGTTTTACCTTATAATACAAATCCCTTACCATACTGTAAGTAGTGAGTCCAGCGTTTTTTAATGTTTGAACTATGCTATTAGTATTGTCAACATTAAATGGTGTTGGGTTGGGTGTTGTTGCTGTAGCTATCATAATTTAGCTCCTATATTTATTGAAAAAATTAAATTGTGTTTCGCTCTAAAAATTCGTCAAGTTCAGATTGCTTGATAAAAGTTCTCCTATTAATCTTGATGTAATTAATAGATTTGCTGTTCATTTTGCTGTGCAATGTCGGTCTTGAAATCCTCAAATACTTACAAGCTTCTTCTATTGTATGTAGTTTTACTCCGTCTTCGGTTGTTGGTACTTCCTCTGGTTGCGGTGTGGCGTGCTGTTTGATTAGTTCTATCAGTTCGCCACCCGTCATATCTACTATTCTTTTGTCGTACATTTGTGAGGTATCCATTTCTTAATCCTCAATTGTCTTTGTATTTCTAGTTAGATAATCTTCAATAGATTGAATTGGAATTAGAGTATAACGTCCATTTTTTACGTGAACTATCTCTTTGTTTTTGAGTAGCTTGTTTAATGTACTTAAACCGATACTAAGCATTTCACAAGCTTCATCACGTGAAGCATATTTATTTTTTAGCTCTTCTATCTTTTTTTGTTTGGAACTATCGTTGATGTTGGTTTTCTGAAGTATCTTAGATACTTCTTCAGTAACTCTGTTAGCTATTCTACTAACTAGAGCGTCTTCATTAGTGTTATGGACTTGTACCATTTGAGAATTATTCATAAAATTTACCTTTTGGTTATTAAGACTTATTGTATTAATTTACGTATATATACAAAACGACAATGATTGAAATTAATATTAAGAGCAAGTTCGTAAAACTTTATAATAATCGTTATCATATTTTCTTACTGCAAAGTAAGTGAAAAATTTTATATGTTCCAAATAAAAAGAGATAAAAAATGAATTTTGTTGAAAGAATAAATTATTTAGCAACAAAGGTGTTTGATTCTCAAAGTGATTTAGCAAGGCAATTAGATATTTCAAAAGTTACTGTTAATGGCTACACTTCTGGGAAGCAAAAACCTAATTATGATGTGTTATCAAAACTTTATGATTTAGGTTACAGTATTGATTGGCTTCTATCTGGCAAGGGTTCTATGAAAAGACAATTCTTTAATGACTCTGAAGCTGATAATTATGATAATGAAGTATTAATAGCTACTTATAAGGATATTGGAAAAAAAGAATTTGGTCTAGGTTCTGAATGGTTATTAGAAGCGGAGGGGGTTTCTGAAGTTGAAAACACTTTTAAGGATTTTGAAAAATCCTTATCAATACAACGATTAATCTATAGAGAATATTCAGTAAAAGCACTCAAATCAAAAATCATATATTCCGATATATTCAAATCTTTGAGCTATGTAATTGATAATGATAGTTATAAGTTAGTTTGTAAGTATATTGAAAATTCTGGTAAGTTAGTTGACTTGCTTACAAACCCTGAAGCTAACAAAGATAATAATTTCACTAGTCTGAAATTAGACCCTAACTACAATAAAAATAATGCTGAATATGATGAGCCACCAATAACAACAAATGAACTTTACCAACGACTTTCAAACGCTCTTTATTTGGTTAAGGAACTTGCTGAATATGAAAGTTATTTATTTGACTTTGCTAATGAAACGGATAAGGTTTACAGGGTAAATAATGGCACTAAGAACTCTAAGAAAAAAGATCATATACTTGATAGTGAAACATATTCAATTGGTTTTGAAAGTCTAAAATCTTACTTCAAAACACAAATTGATTTAGTAGGTAATACTGACTTGATCAGTAGAAAATCAAAAATTTTAACATTAGCTGTAATGAATAATTTTAAATTCATAGATTAAGTAAACAAGCATTAATTAAGATAAACCTTATAAAAGTGTCCTACATTGTGTACTACATAGCAAACTAAGAAAATGATTAAAGCGTTGTAAAATAAGTAATTACAGAGAAACAAAACAAGAAATAACATTTATGTCAAAAATAAGAGAAATTGTCAATAAGGACGAGAAATTAACAGACCAAGATAAGTATTACTGGAACTATATGTTTGACTTAGGTCATGACTTTATAGTGCCTTACCTCACTGACAAAGGGCTGTTTGCCAAAGGCAATCGAGTAGCAGAAGTCGGCAGTGCCGAGGGCGGCGTACTCGCTGCATTTATGGAAGCTGGTGCCAGAGCAGGACTCGGCACGGACATAGCTCAAGTCAGATTGGACAAAGGGAGCTACATAGCTGGTCTGGGCGATTTGGATTTGCAATACACAACCCACGACATAGTTACCCAGCAACCACCAGCTGAGTGGCAAAGTGAGTTCGATTTGGTGCTGTTGCGTGACGTTATCGAGCATCTGGATGACCCCACGGCTGCACTGTCGAATATAAAAATGATAATGAAAGACGACGGCAAGCTGTTCGTTACTTTTCCTCCATTCCACTCGCCTTATGGTGGTCACCAACACACAGTAAAAAGCACTGGCGGTAAGTTTCCTTACACACATCTGTTTTCCAAAAAGACATTCAACAAATTTATTGAAAAAGGTGTAAAAGCTGACATAGTGGAAGCAAATAGAATACACCGCATACGATTAACTATACCTAAGTTTGAGCAAGCTGCAAAAGACGCAGGACTAAAAGTAGTAGAGAAGGAATTTTACTTCCTCCGACCTGTATTCAAAATGAAATTCGGACTACCGAGTTTAAAAATAAATGGTTTGGCTAAGATTCCTTTCATCCGCAAATACTTTACATTGGAAGCATCTTATATCTTGGAAAGAGGGTAACAAGACTTAATTCTAATCTGAGGTGTTGGAATAGTAATTAGACTTTTGTCTGCTTCCATTTCCCTTTGGTGAACAACCACAGTGTAAAAAGACCAACAGCGATTTCTGAAATAAACATACCCCAGAACACGCCCGATTGTTGCCAATTGTATTCAATGGCAAGAAGATAGGCCAGAGGTATTTGAAACAACCAAAAGAACACTACATTAATCTTAGTAGGGGTTGTAGTGTCTCCTGAGCCGTTGAACGCTTGTACCGACACCATCCACCATCCATATACAAAATACCCATAGGACATAATCCTAAGCCACTCAGCACCAACTTCAATCACCTTAGCATCTTCTGTAAAAAGACCCATTAGCTCATAGTTAAAAATGTAATAGCCAATTGAAACAATTACCAAGAATATCATATTGTAATACCCTATTTTCCAAACTGATTTTTCTGCCCTCTCTGGCTTACCAGCCCCTAAATTCTGACCAACTAATGTAGCAGCAGCGTTGGAAAGTCCCCAAGCTGGCATAAGTGTGAACATCATAATTCTGAGGGCAATAGTAGAACCAGCAACAGTTTCGCTTCCTAATTCAGACAATATTCGTAGCAGGAATATCCACGAACTCATAGAAATAATCATCTGACCTATGCCACCTAACGACGTCTTGACTATGTTCAACATAATCTTAGTGTCAATATAGACCTGTTTGGCTGACAGCTGTATGTGTTTACCCCCCTTGACCAAAATCCAAAGCTGTGCCGAAACTCCAAGCCCGCGACCAATGTTGGTCGCTATAGCTGCTCCTTCAATTCCAAGAGCAGGAATTGGGCCAAATCCAAATATCAATATCGGATCTAAAATCATATTTACTATATTAGCTAACCAAAGTACACGCATAGCAATTGCAGCATCTCCGGCACCACGGAAAACTGCATTGATAACAAAAAGTAAAACTATTACGGCGTTACCACCAAGCATATATTGGGTATATTTATACCCTACATTTATGCTCCAAGCATCAGCACCCATTAGTTCTAACAGTTCTTTGGAAAAGAATGCACCAGCAATAGTAAGCGGAATAGATGCAATAAGTGCAACAATAATTGCTTGAAAAGCCGCTGTACCCGAATCACTTGTGTTGCCTTCCCCTGTCCTGCGCGCAATTATTGCTGAAACAGCCATAGCCAACCCCATAGCAACAGAATATAGAATAAATAAATAAGTTTCTGTAAGCCCCACAGTTGCAATAGCAGAAGCACCCAGTTTGCCGACAAAGTAAATATCTACAACCGCAAACACAGATTCCATAACCAATTCCAAAATCATAGGAATTGCAAGCAAGAATATTGCTTTGCGAATGCTAATTTGAGTGTAGTCTGCTTCTGTGCCTTTTATGGCATCGACTAAGTTAGCCCAAAGTGACTTTTTTGCAATAGGTGAAATTTCTTTTAGTTTTGGAGTGTTTTTGGGCATTTAAACAATAGGAATGTGTAATATATAATGAAAACAAAGTTAGCTAAATATAGCTAGTGTTCAATTATAAAAATTCTCAATTGCTATTATTAGCACACTTAATAAAATAAACTATTTTATTAAGTGTGGGTTTCCCCCACACCTTAATTTAATTTCTCATTCGTCAATATGCTAAAGTAACTAACGGGATTGCCTGGTGTGTACGATTTGGTTTGATAAATACCAATCTCGGCTACTGAAATTGTTTCTGTTTTATTATTGACTCTTACAGTTTCAAAAGTGACCAAATTCTTAGATGAACTTTTCATGTGTAGCTCTGTTTTCAGGCCTCTGTAAACTTTACCTTTGTAATAAACATCTAAAACTTCCAATCTTTTGCCAGACAGACTGATATTTATTTCATGTTCCTGACCCTCTACCATAATATTTGTAGTTGTGTCAACAATGTCCCAGTTCAAGTTTTTAAAATCTATTAACTTTAACCATCTATCACCAAATAGATATAGTGAGTTTACATTTCCGCTCGTCATATCAGAATAGATATAATAGCCATCTTTGTCCGTATAAGCAAAATCCGCAGTCGCAAACGAAGTGTATTTAAATGCTCTTCGGAAATCATTAACTTTAAAGCATTCTTTTCCTCCAATATTATCAGGTGTACCAACACTAGCGATTGAAGCAAATTCAATATCAATACTATCGCGTGCAACTCCAGAAGCTATATCATAGCTCCATTGGTTGCCTTGTATTAATTCGAACGAATGATCTTTGTCATTACTATTCTTAATTGTTTCCACGCCATTGTCGCTGCCACATGAGTAGCTCAAAGTAGCTATGATTGTTATTATTAGAATTGAAAGTATGTTTTTCATGAGATATTTATGTTATAGTTATTTAAAAATTCTTGTTTTTTAATTTCCAGCCCCACGCCCCATTGCCACCAGTCTGTACTTCTCGGTCAGAGATGATACCGTAATCTTTGTGAATATAATAGGTGCGAGTTGAGCTTTCAGTATAAGTATTTTCTGGTGTGTCTATATGATAATAAGTAGTTACCGTATATATATCAACCGTAATAGTGGTACTATCAATAGAAGTCAGTTCCTTCTTCCCTTCATACTTTACGGTTATATTAGCTTCGTTTACTTCGTGAGAATCTTGAACTGACGCTTGTTTGCTGTAGCTATAGGCAGTCCAACTTTCCTGACCTATCCCAAATAACTTTACCCATTCTCTTTCCACTTCTGGGTCAGCTTCTTCCAACTTATTAAAAAAACTCGGGTCGTATTCGTAATAACCCTTGTCGTCCACATAAGCGTATTTTTTTGCTGCAACAGCTCCGCCGGCAGCGGCATAGATAATATTTGTGGTAATCATATATCCATCTTCACCATAGAGTGTAACTGTTTCGCCTACGGTAACGCTTCTCTCATTTCCAGACTTATCACCTTCTACACCGTCGTTGTCGTAGAATACTTCTTCATAAACCCATTCGTTTCCTCTTTTTAGTGGAAATTCGAATTTCTCTGTTGTGTCATCATCTGGGTTGGTCGAATTGTCGTCATCTGAACAGGACACCAAAAGTATTGCCGCAAGGATAGCGACACCTAAGTAGTATAGTTTATTCATAGCTTTTACCAAATCGATTGTGAGTTGAAACTACAAATTAACAAATTTTTGGGAAATGGTACTTTTAATAGATAACTATACTTCCTTTGTTTTATCTTTTTTCTTCCAAAACATCATCCGTCCGAACATCATTTTCAAGAAACCACGAACGAATTTGCCTTGTCCCAGCAAAGTACCTACTACAAACAGTATCACTTGGTAGGCAGGCAATACCGTAAAGATATAGACTACTGCTCTCAGCCAAAAGGGGTCGGCTGAAGTTAGATTCAATGTCTCGAACACAAAATTGCTCACAAATAGAGAAAGAAAGCCAGTAATAGCAAACACAATTAGTATAACCACTACATCGAATACAGTGTTTACTCCCCACCTTTCTTTTAGCACATCGATTATTTTATTCATCTTACTCATAACTCTAATCCGCTTTTTCTAATTTACCGATTATCTCTCTCCAACTTTCCAGCTCAGGTATTCCTGGCTTTCTTTTACCGAAGAAAGTGATAGCAAGCTCGCCATCCATATCATACAATTCCAATGAAGTAATTACCCCACCAGCGTCGCCTTGTTTTTTTACTACATACGATTCTGCAACCAAATCATTGCGAAGATGAAGATTGAAATCTTCGTCCATCACATTAGTCCAATTTTCAATTAATCTAATGTTCTTCACTTCCCCTGTGTGAATCTGTACCAAATCATCATTGGCAACGAATACCATAATCGGAGTTTCGGTCTCCACAGCAGAGTAAAGTATATCAATCACTGCATCATTCGGCACACGGTAAGCAAGCTCATCGGGTGCACGTTTGATCAAATCATATCTCCTGATGTTTTGACTATCCAATATCGCTTGGAAGTTGTGAGTATCATCTAACTTTTCCCAATCTCTGAACGCTTTATCAAAATCAATATCATCAACATTATTATAATTCTTCGGCTTTGCACCCTTTTCTACAGTGGGAATGCCACTGCTATCAGATTTGAAGCCGTCAATCAGCATTCTGTATGCCTCTTCATTGCTTTCGTCGGTTAAGTACACTTTCTGTGCTGCCTTGCCATATTTATTGAAAAACTGGATAGACCTAAGCTGTTTGCCTCTGTGCTCTTTCTCAACATTGTAAACATACTTCCAGTGATCAAAGAAAATCCTCAAATCAATGTCTGCTCCAACAATCAGACCCATTGTACCGTGGACTTGCACTTCATTGAATACACCTTTGCGTTCGTGTACGGCAGACTCATTGCGAGTTAATACCATTAGCTTACCTAACTCAGGCAAGTGTTTGTATATCTCAACTGGTTTATTTTCTAACTTTGTTGCCTTATCGTGCAGCCCCGAAGCCAATAGCTCCAATTCACTGATCTTTAATAGGTCAGCATAATCTTTGATTCTCAAACCAGGATTGTTCGCTTTTATCTCTTCGTATTGTTCTTTCAATGTTGTTACTGACATGATTTAATCTCTTCTTATAATAATTTTATTTCAAATTCAGGATAGCCTCTTTCAGCTCTTCCATCTATGATTTTATTAAAACCAATGAATCTTAATTTAAAGTAGAACCCTTCTGTGTCTCGTATAATATATTTTTTTAAAGGATTGACTGTGTAAACCCCTGTATTAATATCAGGTTGCTTCCAACCGTAACCAATGACATCTTTTCGATTAGTAAATACATACTCGTTTATTGATTCGCTTGTGAGCTCATCGAAAGTAATTGTACTATCTGCTTCCACTACTTCACAATATCTACTATTGATTAATACACCTCTGACAGGATAAACCTCAAAACCAGGCACATCGAACAATTCTGTGTACTGAGTAAAGAGCAAATCCCATTCATCTGATTCCGGTTGCAGGTTTGTTATACTTCCTTTTCCATCAAGTGATACAGTTATGTAGTTGTGCATTTCATTTCTTGGTACTACAACAGTATCAATCTGATTAGAACTTAACTCAGCGAATATGAACGTACATATATCTTCATCCGCTGATAAAACTTTCATTTTTCTTAGACCACCTTCTGTTCGGTCGTGGCTTCTGTTTCTATCAATAATATATACATGTTCCTTACTTATTATTTCACCATCTTTTTCAGTCCACCATTTCCCAATTGCCATAGAATCTCTGTTGCCACTGGGTACATCTCTTTTATAATCAATCTCATCTGATTCACTTGTAACAGAAGCAAAATCTACCTTGCCCAAATCCTGCACAGCCATTATCCTAGCAGAATTAAGTCTGATATAGCAACTATCGTAAGCTTGGAAACCTAAGTCCCACTCACCATATTTATTAGTACTCACCACAGAATTGGTATGTAAATCAAAATATATCTGATTTTCATATCTCTTATTCATTTCGACTTGACTCGACTGCACATCACCCCTTTGCAGAGGAGTTACAGCTATGTCTTCATCGAAACAAGAGGTAAGTAACAAAGCAACAGGCAGAAGTATTAACAATATTTTTTTCATCTATATATCCAAATCAAATTTTGCAAAAACAGTTCTCCCGTACCCCACTGGTAGCGACGTCGTACCGCCCGAATGCCCTTGTCCGCCCTGTATTATCTGATTGCTATTCACTGTCGTTACATCGAACACATTGATTGCACCAACCGAGAATGACAAACCCAAATCTTCAAACTTTCTCATAATAGTAAAGTCCATATTGTGGAATGAATCTATTGTGAAGTTCTCTATCTCTTCTTCGTCGTTGAGTATAAAGCCAGGTGCTTTACCAGTGAACTTATAGAACACCGAAAATTTCAAATCCCACAAGTCAGAATCCCACGATGAGTTGAAAGTCACTTCAGGTGTGTATTGCACACCATTTGACTTACCTTCTATAAAGTTTTCAGTACCAATATAGTTGAACCCAATTTTATTATAAAAGTCATCATATATATACTTTAGAGTAGTGTTTGTCCCAATTGTTCGGTGTTGACCAATATTTACATAAGTAAACAAATCGCCTTTTATATTAGCCAAAGTAATCTTATTCTGAATTGAGTTGAAATAGAAATTCGGCTCAAATTTCAACACCCGTTTATTATTTACCAAAGTGTAAGCAAATCCCAAATTGAAAGCATCAGAACTTTCAGCATTCAAATCCTCATTGCCTTGGATATTGTGGCTAGCATCTACGAAAAAGAAGAAAAGCTCTTTGAGCGATGGAGCACGGAACCCTTTGGCATAAGAAGCACGAACTGTCAGCTCATCAGTAAGGTCGGACATTATATTTAAGGCAGGTATTAGTGGAGCGTCATACTTGGTGTTATATATAAAACGCATAGCTGGTTGGATTGTAAACAAATCGTCGATTATATACTTAGTCGAAATATAAGCAGCATAATCATTGATTACAGGTGTGCCCTCTATTCTACCACCAGTACCATTGTCCAAATTGAAATCTATACCTACATTGTAGCCAAGATTATCATTCAAAAACTCATCGAAAAATGCAGCACGAATATTTATAGAGTTAAACTCCGTCGTATCTTGCTCCGAATCGTCACCAGTCAATACTTCTTCTAATGTTACTAAATCTTTGAAATAAGTATTTCTTACTCTTGTGTAATCCGAATGAGAAAATGAGAAATTATAATTCTTATTGTTAGCTAATTGTTTTGATACAAATACAGCATTGTTGAACCTATTTGTGCTATACTTATTGTCATACGCACCCTCGAAATAAGGAGCAATTGGGCTGCCTTTAGATAGCAGAAACTCATCGAAATAACTACCTTTATAACGAATATCTATTCCATCATAAGCCGTCTTCAAGTCAACATCAGCAAAGTATTGCTCTTTGGGTTTCCAAAGCTTAGAGCGAGAATTATCAGTCGGAGCAAAGCCACCAAAAAAGTGACGACCCAAATTCAAACTCGCATAGCTATCGCCAAAGCTACTGCTAAGACCAATATCTAAGTTATACCTACCAACAGACTCGTACATTCCCCTTGCATTAGCAGATATATTGTCATCATTTTCCTTCTTGGAAATAAGATTTATCACACCACCCAAAGCGTCAGTACCGTAGAGCGTTGACATAGGGCCTTTTACTATTTCCACTCTGTCAATATTAGTTAAACTAAGTTGACTCAAATCAATATTGCCGTTAGTCCTACCAATTACTGGTATTCCATCGACTAGAATCTTTACGTTCTCGCCACCCAATCCATTGATAGACAAATTACTACCGAGCTGGGCATCTTGGTTTATGTTGATTGCACCTTCTTGCAAAAGCAAATCACGAAGATTATTCGCAGCTTTACTTTTAATAAAATCACGGTCTAACACATCAACTTTGATAATTGAATTAGTGCTCAAAGTAGGAGAGTATTGCCCCGTGGTAACTATCTCCGAATAAAGAATGGAGACTTGCTTAAGTAAAGCAAAGTTCTTCTTGCTTTTATATACTTTCACTTCTGTCGGTTCATAGCCCAAATATGACACTTTTGCTACTGCCGAATCATAAGGCACCGTAACAGCACCATAGGCATCAGTCTTTCGGTAGTTAGAATCTGATTTACTCGGATTCAAGCTTACAAACATAACCGATGCGGAAATTAACGCCTCTTTGGTGTCAATATCCCTGACTTTCAAGCTTCCTTTGGCAAACAGTCCAGAGGTAGCAAGAAGTAATATAATTATAGAGAAAACTTGTTTCAAATTACTTTACTATAAATTTCTGAGTGTAAATTGAATTGTTGTTTTCTATTCTCACGAAGTAAACACCAGCACTCATATTCGATGCGTTGATGTCGCTAATTTGCAGATTTTTGTTAAGCTCAACAGATTTGTTAATCACAAGCCCACCAGTAGATGAGTAAACACTCAGATTAGCCACACCCATATCAGTTCCAGAATAAATCATGTTGATATTATCGCCCTTGCTCACTACATTAGGGTAGATAGCAAATTGACTGTTGTCATAATTATTGTGCTTAACAGAAAGAGAAACAGCGTCCGTTTTGAAAGTAACCGACCCACCAACAAATTCTGTGAACCTAATAGCAACTGGTTCGCTTACAGGAACTTCATCTTGGTTTTCGTTCTTAGCAAACTTTTGAGCTATGTACACTCTGCCTTCTACCATATCATATTCGAAAGTTGAAAAGTTGAGCTCTTTCCAATCATGTCCAATCTCGGTAATCATATTAGTAAAGTTAATTTCACTTGGCAGCTCGAACTTATCATCAACTATTTCAACATCGTCTAACTGAGCTACTTTTATTTTCTCATTTGATCTAACACCAACAACTGGATATGGCTGAACAACACCTTCTCCTTCAACTATTTGAATATATTTACCAAAAACCAAATGCCAGTCTTCCTTCATTGGCTCACGATCAACTTCTTCACCTTTTTCTAAGTCATAGTAACCATTCATTTTATCTAAATAATCTAACTTTGAAAATTCCACATTTTCAATATTTTCATTATTCAAATCTGAATAGAAGAAATAGAAAGTACCAGCGCTTAATTCATCAATAGCTATCTTTTTGTAATCACCATTTCTTAATTTGATAACAAATAGCTCAGTACCAGTTATCTCAGTTTGACTATATTGACCCCAACCAAAATCACCTGTTCCTTCAGAATAACCATTGTTACCCAAGTTAAAAGCACCGATTGCCCATTCTTCAGTTGAGTTAAATTGTTCTTCCCATATATCGAATTTTCCAGTAGTGTCCAATGGTTGATTGAAATCATCAACGCTACCATCAGTTACATGCCACAAGCGAACACCGTGACCACCATTTATTCTAATTGCGCTAAACACAGAATTCATGAAAGAAATGTCCCAGTTGTCTGATTTTATGTTTACTGCTTGGTTTTCCTGAAAATCGTAGTAAGCGTCTTGAGTTCTGTCGTCAGTAATGTCAATAGTAACATCTTCTATCAGTGCTACTTCACTAATTAGTGTAGTTGCTCCAGCAAACAGGAGCGCGATAAGTATGTATAAATTTTTCACTTTAATAAACCTTTGTTGTATTATAATTTTCAATGATTACGAATATAAAATTCTTACATTTTAATTATTAGCAACTTAAGGACATTATATTAGAATTAATAAGCAAATTGTCGGTTTGTATTTAGTTGTTGTTGAATTGAAGCAGTATATACTTTATTTTCTCTATGTCAAATGAGTTAACAGCTATATTCAGCTCTTCAACTATATCTGATAACATTTTACTTTCGTATTCTTCTGCTATTTTTTCCAACCAACTCATTAGGTTACGAAGCTCTTTGGTATTAACTACACTTGTTAAACTCCCTATTATTTCATCAAGCCCTTCGTCTTTGATAGCTCCAATTACATCATCACTTAATAGGCTATCCAAATCATTGGTTACTACTGGGTCACTTTTAATCTCAGAGTCTGGGCTAGTAAAGTTAGCAATAGCCCTGTATAAATCTATTCCTTTTATTGGCTTTGTCAAGTGTTCATTGAACAAAGAATCAACATCTGACTCGTCGCTATTTAGCTCCGCCGTCAAAGCTATAATCGGAATATGTTTTAACTTTTCATCTTCTATCCAAATTTTTGCCATTGTTACACCATCCATTACTGGCATGTGCAAATCGATAAAAGCAAGATTTATATCATATTCTTTAGCTATTCTTAGTGCTTCTTCCCCATTTTCAGCAAAGTATAAACTAAGATTAGTATCAGAAAGAAGCCCTTTGACTACTTCCCTGTTCGATTCTATATCCTCTGCAAATAGAATATTAATATCATTGAAATCAATTTTATCTATCTGATCTTGTTCTAATTTTGTAATTATACCAGGTTTGAGAAGAGAAATAGAAATCCCTCGTAACAATACTCTGAAAGTGCTACCTACACCTACTTCTGACTCTACTGTGATATCTCCTTCATACAGGTCAACTAATTTTTTCACAATGGACAACCCCAGTCCAGTCCCTTCATACTCTCTACTTATTCTGTTATCTTCTTGTACAAATGGATCAAATACATCAGTCAGCTTATCTTTACTAATTCCTTTCCCAGTGTCTGTAATAATTAATACTAAATCAATTTTTGAAACATCATAGTCATTAAATATATGCTTTACTGTAAGCTCTACTTTCCCTTTTTCAGTAAACTTAATAGCATTGCCAATCAAATTGATAAGAATTTGCTTTACCTTTACATCATCTAATAGCATATAGGTTGGCAAAGTAGAAAGCATCTCTATATTAAAACTAATCCCTTTCTTTGAAGCCGCCATTGTAAATATTTTATCAATATCGTCAATTAACAATCCAAAGTTAGTAATTGAGTTAATCAAAGTCATCTTGTTTGCTTCTATCTTAGACAAATCAAGTATATCGTTAATCAATGAGAGTAAAGTGTTACCACCCTTGCTGATTCCATCAATATAGCTATTAAGTTCTATCTCTTTGTTTTTGTTTTTTAATATTTCTGCAAACCCCAATATCGCATTCATTGGAGTCCTGATTTCGTGACTCATATTTGCCAAGAAAATTGATTTTGAATTATTGGCAGCATCGGCTTTTTCTTTAGCAATGACTAATTCTTGCTCATACTTCTTAGCTTCAGTAATATCAATATTGATACCATATAACCTTAACAAATTACCATTGCTATCTTTATCAGATTTTGTTATTGCGTTCAGGTACATTAACTCTCCACTCGGTTTTACAAACCCAAAATCAGATTCAAAATTATCATATCTACCTTCGAGCAAAGCTGCATAATTATCAGCCATAGTGTTTTTATCATCTCCTTGCACTCTTTCCATAAAGGATTCTACAAGATTTTCCACCGTATGCTCCATTCCGAGCAATCTGTACATTGATTTGTTCCAAGTGATCTTGTTCGTTTTCATATCCCAAGTCCAAACCCCAATACTAGTAGAATCTAATATCAAATCATACATTTCAGAAAGTTCTTGTTTTTCAGCTTCTAATTTCACTATCTCTGTTTTGTCAACCAATCCCCATATCTCAGCTGTATCAGTTACTGTATCAATAAACTCTACAGTCCTTACCGAACCGTCTTTATTAATCACTTCTACTAATATTGGTGATTCGGAATTGTTTGCAATATGATCCTCATATACTTTCTTTATTTCTTCAGCATTTTCTTTATAAAGATAATTAAACCAAGTGTCCAAGCTGTCTATTTCTTCATTTTTGTATCCAATTATCTCCTCTACTACCTTGTTGAAATACAACCCGTCATCATTGACAATAAGAGCACCATAAGGCAAATTATCAACTAATTCTCTTAGTTTAGAAGTACTGTCTTCTAAAATTTTCCTTCTTACTTTCGACTCAGTTATATCTTCTATCATTCCTAAGAAAGCATAAATCTCTTCGTTCTCATCTCTTAGAGCTTTAGCTTTTACTGAAACTTCCCTGCTCGTAAATGAAGTCCTGTACTCATTCGAATAAATTGGCTCGTCATTAGCAACTGATTGGTACCAAGTGCTAAATATTCTTTCTCGGTCGTCAGGGTGTATTCCCTCTTTCCAACCCTCACCCAAACAATCATCTGTTGACATACCATATAGTTCTGCATAACGCTCGTTTACGTATTCACAATTGCCTTCCGCATCAGTCATAAACAATCCTACTGGCGATAGTTCAGCTATGGAGCTAAACCTCTCTTCTCTTAAATATAGTTCGTGGGATTGCTTTTTCAAATTCATCAAAGCAACTTCCTTCTCATTATTAGTTGCTTTAAGTTTACTGGTCACCTTATCCAAATTCTTAATTACAGGAAATATCACTAACAACAATACTATGGTTAATGTAATAACAACCACTGCCATCAGTATCAAATCCATCTTTTTGGTTTGATTTAGTGTATCAACTTCATCGCTAAATATGTTCTCAACAAACTGTTTTGACCTTTCTTTTATCTCACTTTCTAACTTGCTGTTTGGTTTGTCATTTGTTTCGGTATAACTCCTATATTCATCTAACTTCATAGTTATATTATCATATAAGACTTGATTCTTATCATACACTATTTCATTTATATTGCCCAAGCTTCTTTGAGCACTATCTATCAGATTTATCTTATCTTCATAACTAATAGACTCATCCATTATATCATCAAAAGTATAAAACACCTGATTCATTGAGGTGAAGTTACTAGTTAACAAATCTACTCTTTGAAGCTCTGAAACTGAGATATATGCCGATGCTAATATCACTAATATAAAAAAGCCGTAAAAGAGCCACAGCACATTGAAAATCTTCTTGTAATCTTTACTTTTATAAGCCATATTGTTCATTAAATCATTTAATATAAAATATTAATAAGTCTTGTAAGTTTTATATATTTGTAATGTACGAAAATTAAAGAAATAAAAAGAGAATTATTATCATGGAAATGGATATTTGTTATGGTGGAATTCCTAGTAAGGTTCCAAACAACTCAATGGGAATACGTGGATATGACTACGTAGAATTTTATGTTGGCTCTGGTAAAATGACTGCCTATTGGCACGCAAAAGCGCTTGGCTTAGACATAGTTGCTTACCAAGGTCCAGAAACTGGCACACGTGACAGAGCAAGCTACCTACTTGCGACTAAAACTAATATGAAAATTATGATTACTTGCTCACTTCAACCGAGCACATCGGATATTATGTCATTCACTAACCTCCACGGCGATGGAGTAAAGCGTTGGTGCCTAGAAGTAGTTGACGTTAAGAAAACTTACGAAAATGCAATCAAAAATGGTGGAGTTCCTGTTAAGCCGCCATACAAAATGGAAGACGAGGACGGCTACGTTATGCAAGCTGCAATTAAGCTCTATGACGATGCAGAAATCAACTTCATCAATTATGATAATTACAAGGGCCTGTTCAAACCTGGATTCGATAAGCCAGTTCAGAATTTTGAAATTGAGAAAAAACCAACAGGACTTACTCACATTGACCATATAGTTGGTAACGTACACGTAAACGAAATGGACTTTTGGGCAAGCTATATCAACCGTGTGTTAGACTTTGAAACATTCGTTGACTACGGCCCTGGTGATATTTCTACTCAATACTCAGCCTTACTTTCTAAGGTAGTTCGCTCCAAAGATGGTGTAATACAAAACCCAATTAACGAGCCGTACAAAGGGAAAAGATTATCGCAGATTGATGAATACATCATCCAATACTACGGTACTGGAATCCAACACATTGCACTTTCGACTACTGATATTATCAAAACAGTAGCTAACTTACGTGCTAACGGAATGGAATTTTTGGACAGAGCTCCGAAAAGTTACTATGACGACATTAGAGCAAAGAGCAAAGAACACGGCGATTTGGTAACCGAAGACATAGATAAGTTAGAAGAATTAGGAATACTAATCGATGTAGAAGTAGGAACTGGTAGCGGTGGTTACTTACTACAACTATTCACTAAGCCTATTGGTGACAGACCGACATTCTTCTACGAAATAATACAAAGAAGAAAAGGAGCAACTGGCTTCGGTCAAGGTAATTTCCAAGCACTATTCGAAGCAATAGAACGAGACCAAGAAAAGAGAGGAAACCTAACGGAAACTAACGACGAAGATTAATCTTCACTCCAAAAAAGGTAAGCGAAAAAACTAAGAGCGGTAATCAATGTGATTGCTGCTCTTTTTTTTTGTATTGCCCGAATAAAAACCAACCATTTTGTAAGGTATAATTTCTCCATCTATGACATCCTGAACGAATGCCCCTCTGTGCATACATCACCGAGTTTTATCTCGCTTTGGCTTAGGAGAAGGTCAAAAGTTCAACGAGCGTAGTCGAAGTGATGCATTTTTAAGATGCCATCGACTACGCACTTCTACGTCGCTCAGCATATCACTCAGGCAACTTTTCTTATTCCGCCCCCGTCTTCCGATATTCTATCGGAAGCCACCTCCGCCAGCGGAGGACAGGCACCAAGTCACTTTGAGCGAAAGGAAGAGTCCATCTGTAATCAAACAAAGTATCTCAACAAGGGAGCTTACTCCTTTGCAAGTGAGACATGTAACTGCACCAAGGGAAATAAGTTCCATTGGTGCTATATTCTAAGCTTTTTTATCAACTAAGTGTTGCAACCCCTTGCTGTACAAATTGAGGTCGGTTTTAACTGACGGTTACCAATTCCCCCGTCCTTTCAAACCTAATAGTATAAACATCACTCCGCCACAACTAGCTTAACGCTTAACTCTAAACTTCTTTAACAATATTCCGTTTCAAAAACACAGATAGCAAAATTGAAAATATCACATAGGCAACAAACACATAGAACCCAGGTTCCAATGAAGTGTAATTTGTAGTAATAGCGGTCATTGTCTCGGTGTTGCGATCTAAGCTGGTTAGCTGATTGTCCAATATTCCTTGGAACCCAACGTAGGCCATAAATATAGCCACTACCATCACATCTGCCATTGACCATTTGCCCGAATAGAAAGTAAACCAATTAGCCAATTTCCAATTTCTGTATTTCTCATTCATATAGTATAACACCATAGAAGTCAATTTGGTTACAGGTAACAGCACACTAAATGCCAAGATTAGTCCACCGACTATTGTGGAATCTACCTTACCTGTCGCCATCATAATTTTTATAATCTCGAGAATACTCTTGCTTCTATAAAATATAAATTGATCCGAAAATTCAATAGGTGAGCCAAGTATCATAAACTTCATCGTCTCGAACCGAGCGTCTATCTCAATCATTGGAGAAGCCACACCAGTCAGCAACATCATAGCTCCGCACACAATACTAAATATTAGTATAGTGCCGTGCAAATCCCTATTCTTTCTATTGGTAAATATGATTAGCAAAAATACACCACCTACAACTAAAGATGCTACAGAATAGTATGTCGCCTGAGTCTCTAACTTATCAGCTTTAGCTATTAACTTTTTGTTTAAATCCTTTCGGTTTTCTACTTTGTATTTTACTAAATACTTATCGTAACTGCCCATACTTTTTGCATCATGAGTAACGCTGGAAAGCTCGTCTATTTTTATTTTGATAATCTTTTTTATTCGCTCTTTACTTTCATCGCTTGTTATTTTTTCCATTATTGCATCGGTCAGTTCTGGCGTTTTTTTCTTAAAATCTTCCACATCGAAAAACAGATTGACTGCGTGCTTACGAATGAATTTGAGTATAGAATCATCGTCTTCCTGTATTACTTTATCTGTTTTTGTGATTAAGCTGTTGAGCACTTCTTTAACCGTTTGTCGGATAATACTATCTTGCTCGTGGGTGAGCTCAAACTCATCTATCTGCTTTACAGCTATTTCTTTTAGGTCTTTTTCCCAGGCATTCACTGATAACATTCCATATAGAATATCATTTGCCTTGCTAATGTCTTCTTTTATCTTAGCTCGCTCTTGCGATTGGCTATATACCTGCCAACAAGAAAACGCAGTTACGCCAAGGAGGATTATCGAAATGACATATATTAAAATTTTATTCATATTTGTATTATCCATTGTTTGAAGCAAAATACGAATAATATTGCGATAACGAAAGAATTTTTTAGAGAGGCGTGATTTTTATTTGCATTACTGAACAATGTTCAATATATTTGCTTTGTTAAATACAAACAATGTAGAATTATATACTATTATGAAAAATAAAGAATTGCAAGAAAAAAGAATGCGTGGCTACTTTACCCAAGCCACCAAAGAGATGATATTAGCAGAGGGTACAAAATCACTAAGTGTTAGGTCAATAGCAGAAAAAGCTGGTTACTCTTTTGCTACTATGTATAATTACTTTACAGATGTGAATGAGCTAATATCCTATTGTATTGTAGATTTCGCTGCTGAGTGTGAAGAATATATCAATAGCAAGAATGACCAAAGTACAAGGGGGCTGCCCAACATAGAAGCGAAGGTAAAAGCGTACACAGAGTATATGGTTCAATACCCTGGTATATTCGAGCTATTCTTCATCGAAAAAATATCAGCTTCGGACAAATCAGTTGAAAGAATAGAGCCAGCTGTATCCCTAATAGAAAAAGTATGTCAGCCAGATGTGGAGCACTGTATAGAGCAAGGACAAATGAGCGTAGAAGAAGCAATAGTGCTTATGCTAAACTTACGAAATAATATCAACGGTGGTCTGCTGCTCTATATGAACAGGCAGTATCCAAAATCTTACACTAGCTTTATGTCAAATATGGATAAAGTAGTTGGTTCGTTGCTGGATAGTTAAGTAAAAAATTATTGCAAAATAAATGTGCTTTTTTTACTCTTCACTTGTCAATTATACTATCAGACATCACATAAGGGCTTAATTTGAAATATTCTATACTTTCTTTAATATTGGTATCTACTTTTTCTTTTGCTAACTCACAAACCATAACAGTTGATACTTCTATTTCGCATCAAACCTTACAGGGCTGGGAAGCAGGAACGAGTACATTAGTAATAGAGGGTGAAAGTATTTCGTCAGACACCACACTGCCTTACATAAGGGAAGATTTGGCTACACTAATGGTTGATTCACTTGGGATAAATAGACTCAGATTAGAAGTTCGAGCTGGTTCTGAAGATCCAACTGACCACTACGACAATCATTTCAACAAAGGAACACTGAGTTATGAGGATTGGAGAGCCAACAGATATGCTACAGTGAATGACAATGATGACCCCAACGACTTGGATATGAGTAAATTTCATTTTACTGAGTTGGCTGTAAAAATTCGCAACGCAGTACTACCGCTTAAAAGTAAATTGGAAGAACAAGGAGAGACTCTGTATATTAATCTTTGCTATGTAGCATTTACAGGACAAATAACAGATGGAGAATTTCACCACCGTGACCCAGAAGAGTATGCAGAATTTATATTGGCTGTGTTCAAACACATGGATGAAACTTATGGTTTTTATCCAGATGGTGTGGAAGTAATATTAGAACCAGGAGTAGCTGATTTTGGAAATGGAAAGTTAGTTGGGGAGTGTATGGTTGCTGCTGGCGACAAATTGAAAGAACACGGTTATAACCCAGAATTCATCGCTCTGTCGAACACTAATTTGTTTGGAGCAAACAACCAAAATATGATAGGGAAGTTTTTGGAAGTTCCAAGGGTTTTAGACTATTGGTCAGAATATTCTTACCACTGCTATGCGGGTAGAACTGATGAGAATTTAAAACAAGTTGCCGACCGAGCCAAAGAGTATGGAGTAAGGACATCAATGTTAGAATGGTGGAATAATGGAAATACTTACGAAAGACTGCACACTGATTTGACTGTTGGCAACAACTCTGCCTTTCAATTTAGATTTAGTCTGACATCACCTAATGAAGATGGCGGGCTTTCGCACACTGTTTTCAATAGTCCAGATGATTATAGTATAGAGCTAAATGAGTATGTAAAATACATACAACCATACTTTAATAATATTGAGCGTGGGGCAGTAAGAAAAGAAGCAATTAGCGATAAAGAAACGTTAGACCCAGTAGTGTTCCAAAACCCAGATGGTAATTTGGTACTAATTGTTACTTCACAGGAAGAGTCAGATATATCAATCCAAAATTTACCAGCTGGTACTTACGAATTGTCATACACAACTGGCGATGGCAGAAGAGAGCCAAAAGCATACAATGAATATTTGCCAAATCAGATATTGAAATCGGGTGAAGTGCTGACAACTAACATACCAGACAAAGGATTTGTAGTGGTAAAACAAATTGATGCAGATATAACATCAGTCAATACTGATTACAATAGTGAAGTAAATTTGTATCCCAATCCAACGGATGGTAACTTTACAATAGATTTGATTAACGAAAGTGATTTTACAGTAAGAATATATAATACAAATTCAAGATTAATTCTAAAAGCCCAAAACACAAATCAATTCGAATTAGCCAAATTTCCAAAGGGGGCTTATATCATTGAGATAGAAACTTCTAATAAGACTATTTCCAAAAAAATAATACACCAATAATGAGTGAGAATTATGAAAAAAATAATAAAAATGATAATTATAATATCTTTTTTGATTACTTCATCACTCTCAGCTACAATTGAATGGAATAAAATTCCTACATCCGAAGGTGGTACACTGAGGCATATTTGTCTTGACTCATCTGGAACACATTGGGGAATAGCACAAACTGGCAGTTTGTACAAATTAGAATCAGAAATGAATACTTGGCAAGAAGTAGATGTTGATCATACGTATTACTCAGTAAATAATATATTTGCAGACGACAATGGCGGTGTGTTTATCTCTTCTTATTTGCAGCTAATATATACTAATGATAATGGTATTACTTGGAACAGTTTAGAATTACCTCCAGGTGTTAATAGAGTTGAACCGAGTTATCGTGGTTGTTTCTATGGTTTCAATAATGATGGAACGGTTTACAAATCCTTACACAAAGGTAAAAGCTGGGAAAAATATAAGAAATTTAGTTCAGAGGCAAAATTCACATCTCTACCTAATACCGATTATTTCAGTTCTTCCAGTTACTTAGGAACCAGCTTAATAAAGACTACAGATTGCGGAGAAAGCGATGAGTTTATAACAAACACATTTGGTAACGATGTGGTACATATATCTGATGTTAAATATCATACAGAAGGCATAGCTTATGTCTCGGTTCTAACAAAAAACCCAATTTTAGAATATGAAATTAATCTTTTCAAAAAAGATGATACTGATGAAGAGTTTACTAAAGTAGCACGCTACATCAATGATACTAATAGAACTATACCAGGAAACTCGTTAGGTTCATACATATACATTAAAGATAACAGAACTATTGTCATAGCAATAGATAAACAATATATATTGGACACAGTCTATGACAATTCAATTACAATAATAAGAGAGTACAAATCAGATAATAATCTTAAGTATAATAAGTTTGAAGGTCTTGAACTCAATGGTGTAAGAGGTAAATATGCTTCATTGATTAGTTCAGATAATTATTCATTTTATGCCAATTTTTTCGATGGACTATATAGTTACAATCAAAACGAAGATGAATGGGAGCAAGAAGAATCGTTTTTAGACTCTGGCTATGTTAGAGTATTAGGTAAGACTGATGATGGTGACTTATTTGGCTATTCTGCTGATGACAAGTATTTCTATAAGTATGATAGAGGGGAGAAAAAATGGGAAAAAACTCACACAGAGCCAATAACAGTTACTTACGATAGGCTTTTCTATAATTATGGAAAACTAATATTCCAACATATTAACCATGACTTTATTAGTTATGATTATGGTAAAACCATAGATACTTTAATAGAGGTTAACCAAAATTATGACGGTGGTAAGTATAGAAATGAAGAATACATTATAACTAATAATCAGGGTTTTTACTGTGGAGTAACGAAGTTCAAAATAAATAGTGAAACTTCAGCCTATAGCGTTGCTACTCATCTGAGATATTATAACAATTCATATAAAGTTGCTGAAAATGTAACTAACATAAGTGACCTCTACGGCTTTGTAGCTACTTTTGAAATTAAAGCAAATGTAGCCCCAACAGGCAATCTGTTTCTATCAACTAATTTGCCATTTGAACCTACGCCCTTGCTAATAAGCACAGACAATGGAGTTAGCTACTCAGATTATTCAATTGGTTTGAGTGGCAACGCCGTCTTTCAAAAATTGGTATTTTCGGATAATGGTCAGAGAATGATATTAGCTACTAGCGACGGCTTATATTTTAGGCATTCAGTAGAAAATAGATGGGTTGATATTACGCCACCAAATTCAAGTAGATATATCAGAGATGTAGTACTTTTAAGTGATATGAATATCTATGCTGTAGATTATAATGGTAAGCTATTTGCGTCAGATATATTAGTATCAGTAGAGAATAGTACATCATATAATAATAGTGTAACAACATTTCCAAATCCAACGAGTGGTAGTCTAACTATTGAATCACAAGAGATAATCAAATCATACACAATAATAGACATGGTCGGTAAAACCATACGAGAGAGGACTACAGAAGCCAAAAAGCTACTCCATATTGATTTATCAAGCATTGGATCAGGAAATTATATCGTTAAGGTTGAGACAATTAAAGGAGAAATAATCAACAAAAGTATTATAATAACAAACTAAAACTTTAACACCATCTCATATTGCTCAATGAATAATTTCAGACCTAAGTGCTGAAGGAAGTCAGTTATACCAATTTGCTTTTTGTCAATATTCAAAAATGTAATCTCATTTTTCTCTTTCAGTTGTGAAAGAAGTGAACTCGCTACACCCATTCTTCTATGTCTTTTGTCAACAGCTAACTGCATTACAGACTTTTCTTGTGAATTGTATATAACATAGCCAATAAGTTCACTATTTCTGAATGCTCCTATTTGTGTAAGTTCACACTGTCTGTTCTTTACTAATTCAGGAGAATTCTGGACTGTTGGGATTGTATCCCATAATGATTGCATCTTTTCCCAGTTATTATCAGTCAAACTTCTATATTGATAATCATCATTTGAAATAGCTGATTTGAGTTTACCACGGAAGCACATGAGATTACGAGATATTGTGAACCCAGAATTGAGATATGACTTAAGCGCTGCCTCGTTCTTAGTTACAACTTCTAACAGTGCTTGTTCACACTCATTATTATCTATTTTTGGAAGAATGTGATTATACATTTTTACGGTAAGGTTTTTACCCCTAGCAGAAGGAATGACACCTGTACCCAAGTTGTATATTATTTTCTTGTCGATGTAGGGTAAAACACCGTGTAGAATGAAGCCTACCAGCTCGTTGTTTTCAAAAGCACCAACTGATAAAGATAGATCAATGTTGTGTGATTCTAACTTATTGGAAAATTGTTCTATCCCAACTGAAACAGGGATAAAATAATCGCTAAATGCTCGGTTGAAAACCGATAATATCTCACTATAGCTTGTGTTTTCTAAGGAAACTATCTGCATTATTTATAGTGTGTGTGTATAAAACAAGTGAAGATAATCTACTCCGCAATCAACTCTTTGAACTCATCAAAATTGAGTTTGTCAGCAAGTGCTTTCGCCACCTTCCTATAAGTAACCGACATCTCAGGGTCTTGCTCGCCAACTATTTTGGATATATTAGTAATAGTGAGCAGCTTTAGTTCATCAGGCAATTTCATCGACATTCTCGCTGCTTCTCTTAGCTTTTCCATTGCTTGAGTAGTTCGGCCTTGTTCGGCATCGAGTAGAGCAGTAGTGTTTAAGATGAAGCACTCAGCCTGTGGGCTACCTCTTTCGGTAAGTAGCTGAGTTGCAGTGTTTATAGTGTTTTCAGCCATACTGAAATCGCTAATCCCCATATATGACTTAGCAATTATCGTAAGCAACTGCACTTTTTCGATAACTCTCATTTTGTTGGCACTAGTGTCGTATATATTCTCAGCCCTCGAAATTGCATTTTCATATCGTTGAGCAAATACTTCGTCCAACACTTCATTTCTTATAGCAGAAAAATCAAATTCATCAACCAAATTCCCAACCATCACAGTACCACTCACAGAGCCAGTTCCGTCACCATTTCCACCGCCGTTACCATTTCCATTAGTGTCAGTAATTTCACCAGCTTCAACACCTTCTTCAGTAGGATTGTACTGCTCAGAATACCCCTTACTTACTGCTATCATTTTGTTAGCTAACTCATCGTTCTCGGCTTCCTTACTGTGTGCTGCAAGGTAAGGAGCAATTTGTTCTTTTTCCTCTTCGTCTGCTAAGTCGTACAGCTCTTTCAATTCCTTGCTCACTATACCGTGGAGTGCTATTTTTTCTTCATATTCCAGTCCATCTAAGAAATATTCATAGTAAAACGCTTGAGTAAATTGGTATATTGTAGTCTTCACTCCATAGCGAATATTAGCCCCTATGCTTCTAACAATAGGAGATTTGCCAATAATAGATCTCAGCTTCTGTATTGCGTTGACTACATCTGTGTTGAGCAATTTGGCCAACATAAAGGCCGAAAACTCACGCCCCTCGGCTGCACAAATTGATAATAAATTCTTATCGTCATCGCTAAGTTCAATAATATTTTCAGCTAAAGCGGCACTTGCTGTAACTGGCATTCTTACATCACCTAAGTTCACAGTTAGCTCACCAGCAGTGTTGAAAGGTGGATGCTTTTCAAAATAATGCAGATACTCATGTAATATTGCAGGATTGCCGTGGCTTTTTTCATAAACCCAGTTAGCAAACTCCTCATTCCCCTCGTACTCACTCATATTAGTGCGGAAATAAGATTCAACCTCTTGTTTATCAAGCCCGTTGAGACGTATTCGCTTTATATCGTGATTTTCAGTAACTATAAGTGGGAATAGCGGAATAGTAGGGTCAGAAAAATCGGACCGCTGGTAAGAAAACACAAATAGAATTGGCTGTTTACCACCTGCAAATCGTCTAATCATCTCCACTGACGAAGCGTCTGCCCATTGCATATCGTCTATCATCAACACCAATGGCTGCTTATCGGCAAAGCTGCAAAAAGCATTGTAAAACTCATCAATTGCACTCACCTTACTGTCTTTTTTTTCTTTGCTCGATTCCTTTTTGTAATCTTTCCAATCTTTACTGATTTCCTTAACTGCATAGAATATCTCTCCAGTTAGTGGAAGAGATGCAAGAATAGAAATACCCAATCGCTTACGAAACCGCTCTTTGGCAGATTTGTAATTCCCTTCCAACAAGCTATCCATAGCTGTAGAAAAGGGCTTCAATTGCTGCAGATTAGATACATTGAAGTTCCCAATAGGAGCCTCATTCTCTATCATCAGCGAGATAATGTCGTCGTCTTTCCTTGCTAATTTCATCATTTCCATCATCAGAAATGACTTGCCAGTACCAGCTTCACCTTCCAGTGCCATCACTGCACCTTGCCCAGCTTTCAGCTTGTTTAGTTTGTCTTGGAACTGCTTTAGCTCGTTGTCTACCCCAATTGGGAAGTAATTGTTATCCATTATAAAATCAGTTTATTTATCTTTATTAACTATAAACTACAAAAACTATTCCAAATAAAGTATAAAATCATAAAATATAGAACTTGGGACTATTAAGTATGAATATAAGGCTATAAAAAAAAAGAGCCGATAAAAATATTGGCTCTTCTTTCTTTAACATTAAAATATACTTTTCTTTTATTCTTTTGCAGAAATATTACCTACATAAGCGATTGGAATATTATCAAAAATAGCTTTAACTGTTACAGTTTCGCCATTCAATTCACCAACCATAGTGAACTCACCAGTTGTATAGTAAGCACCTGCTGTTGATATTCCAAGATACTTCATATCTGTAATATTCATTTCCACTGAACTTGCCATGTAAGCATTCTCATTTAGTTCTTTATTCATATAAGAACCCGCTAAAAAGTCTGATGATTCTGAGGTATAAGAATAAGTCCCCACTTTAAAATCTTGTATCATTGAAGTGAACCCTAAATTAAACTTAGGCAAACTACCATCTCTATCAGATATATTTATCGAAAACATTTTGGACAATTCATTGTAAGAACCAGTAGTGGCTGATGTAGAAGGAATATAAGAATCATCTTTTAACTCGAAAGTGTTTGTACTTACTACATCGCCATCTATTTCGGCAGTTATTACAACTTTCGTATTGGGGTTTAGCTCACCATCACCATCGTCAGTTTCGACTATTGAGTCGTCGCTGCAGCTAATAGCTATTATTGCCATTAGTAAAATCAACACGGTTTGTTTTATATACTTCATTTATTTTTACTCCTATATTTTGAAAAATATTGTAAAAACAAATTAGTATAAATATTTTAAAAAACAAAGTAAATCAATATATGATATTGAATTAAGTATATTTGTGCCGACTAATCTACCTCTATACTAATAGTCTTATCGCCATCCATATAGAACTTACATTCTCGGAAATCTGGCTCTGAAAGCACTACAGTTGGGTTGTTAGAAAATCCAAAATTCTCCTGTGGAGCACCAAACAAATTGTAGTCCATATCTTTGTTACCGTTTTCATCTAACAATACTGCTATAGCCCACCAACCAGAAGATACATCGTCTATTTCAATTGTGACATTGCCACCCTTTGTACTAATATTCTCTGAAATTTTTAATTTATCGTTATCCAAAAAGTCTTCTTCATTGTCCCACATAGCAACATAATAAGTTCCCTTCGTGTCTTCATCCCCAACTAATTCGACAGTCAACTTGTGGGCAAAGCTTGAACTAAAACTCAACAATGCAATTGTAATTATAATTAATAAGTTTTTCATCTTAATACCTCTATTTTCACTTCTACAACACCTTGTCTTAACATATCAATCTCTTCTGCTGCTTTTCGTGACAAATCAATTATTCTGCCTGCTACATAAGGACCACGGTCGTTTACCTTTACCACTATTTGCCTATTATTTTCCAAGTTAGTTACCCTAACCAATGTACCGAATGGCAATGATTTATGAGCTGCAGTTAGCCCGCTATTACTAAAATTCTCTCCAGAAGACGTTGGTCTTCCTTCAAATTTATTAGCATAATAAGAAGCTTTCCCATACATAACGGTCACTACTTCGGCGTCACTATGCGTAGTATAGTCGGGGTGCATATCTGAAGTAAATCGCACTGCCGATGAGCATGAGCTCAGTAGTATTGTTGCAAGACTCAATATAAATATAATTCTTATCATAATAGTTTATTCAATTCGTTTGACCTAATTATCTGTTGAAGTGACTTGATATTAGATGACTTCCCTCTTTTTGAAATGTAAATAGCATTGTCGGCTTCTACCACTAACAGATCATCAATATCCGAAATTGCAATTAGTTTGTTCTTTGATTTGACCAAACTGTTGAATGTGTTTACGCTAACCACACTTCCTTCTTGCACATTATTGTACTCATCTTTTTCAGAAGAGTTATAATATTCATCCCAAGTGCCCAAGTCGCACCAATCAAAATCTGCCTTTACTATGTTTAGTCGCTTCGTTTTTTCTAGCACCCCGTTATCAATGGATATTGGGTTCACTTGTTTGTAAATATAATCAATATTAAACTCAGATTTAGTATTAGTATCTTCAGTATTTATTTTATTAATCAAGTCATAAGCCATTGGCATATTACTTTTTATCTCCTGATTAATTACAGAGTACTTACCAGAAAATATACCAGAATTCCACACAAAATCACCAGATTCTATAAACCTTTCTGCAGTATCTATATCAGGTTTTTCAGCAAAAACTAAGGCCTTTCTTAGTCCTTTTTCAAACAGGTCACTATAAGAATTATCTTCTTTTTCTTCTTCATATTGAATATATCCTAATTGACTATTAGGGCTTTTTGGCTCTATGCCTACTGACACTAACTCGTTAATCTGAGTAGCACTCTCTATCGATGATTTCAAAGCTGTAAGATATGCTTCTTTATTTTTAATCAAATGATCCGATGGAATATAAGTAAATATATCATCATCACTATATTTATCACTCAAAAGTCTGTTTGCAAGTGTAATAGCTGGACCAGTGTTCTTACCAAAAGGTTCAAGCAATATATTAGCTTTATCAATGTCACTTATAGTAGCTTTCAAAAGGTCGTAGTATCTACGGAAAGTTAGAATATATATATCTTCTTTGTCAAATAGCTTATTCGCTATTGAATATGTTTCCAACACGAGTGGCAATTTGCCAACGAACGATTTGAACTGTTTAGGATGGTCAACTGTACTTTCGGGCCATAATCTTCCCCCTGTGCCGCCAGCTAGTATAATTGCTACTTTCTTCATCTAACCTCTAACTATTAATCTTGTTTATTATATTGGTTGTCGATTTTCCATCTACAAATGGAATGATAACAACTTCGCCACCATTATTTTCTACTATTTCTTTTCCGACGACTTCTTCTGGTTTGTAATCTCCGCCCTTGACCAATTTGTTTGGAACAATATCTGCAATTAAATTTTGTGGAGTGTCCTCTTCGAATATTACTACGTAGTCTATGCTTTTTAGTTCAGAAATTACTATTGCACGGTCGTCTTCGGAGTTGACAGGCCTATTTTCGCCTTTTAAACGCCTTACAGACGCATCTGAGTTTAATCCAAGCATTAGTATGTCTCCTTGCCTTTTCGCCTCACGTAGGTAAAATACGTGGCCCGAATGTAAGATGTCAAAGCAACCATTTGTGAAAACTATCGATTTTCCTTCCGATTTTAGCTTCTTCGAAATTTCTTTTATTTCTTCTCTACTTACTATCATTATAAATAACTCAAAATATTTTCTTGATTCACGGACACAATTCCTGGTTCTTCACAAACAAAGCCAGCCGCAATATTAGCAATTGTTGCGGCTTCCTTCATCGAAGCATTTGCAGAACAGCAAGCAGCAAATGTTGCGATCACAGTATCACCAGCACCCGATACATCTGCAACTAATCTAACTTTGGTATCAATGTGATGGTTAGTACCGTCCTCTTCAAACAGCATCATCCCCTTGTTACCAAGAGTTAGAAGCACGTTCTTGCATTCTAAAACTTCCTTCAATTTAGCTCCAGCTTCCATAACCTCATCCATTGATTTTATTGGCATATCCAACGCTTGTGCTGCCTCTTTTTGGTTTGGTTTTAGCACTGTAACACCCTTATAATTCATGAAGTTATCAAACTTTGGGTCTGTGTAAGTAGCTATATTATTCTGCTTAGCAAATTCCAATACTCTTGCTATCAAATCAGCAGAAATAGCTCCCTTATCATAATCTCCAAATATAATACCTGATAGATTTTCAGCAAAATCTAATGATTTCATTATATGGTCTTCGCCACTTCTATCAATCGTAGTTCTTACTTCTCTATCTAATCTAACTATCTGCTGATTATTGCCAATTATTCTGGTTTTTACAGTAGTTGGTCTGCCTTCGTCTTTATATAGTCCCGATGGGTCTATTCCTTTTTCCTTGCAAATTGACTCAAACATTTCACCACTATTATCATCGCCAATAACACCGCACAAAAGCGCGTTAACTCCTAACGAACATAGATTTGACGCAACATTGGCTGCACCACCAAGGTGGAAAGTTTCGTGCTCCAGGTCAATTACAGGCACAGGAGCTTCGGGTGAAACTCGAGTTACATTACCCCAGAAATACCTATCGAGCATAATGTCGCCAATGACCGCAATATTTTTCCCTGCGAATGAATGGAATATTTCTTCTACCCTATTCTTATCTATATTATTCATTATTTGTCCTTATTTAACTGATGTTTCAGATTAATCAATCCTGTTTCCAAATCCGAAAATGTCATATTCAAGCTTGTTTCTGCTTTCAAATTTGTGAGTCCACCTTTCTCAGGTCTAACCGCTTTTTGTTTTAGCTTTGACGATGGAATCTTAGTAATCAATTCAGTATCAAAATTAAACACCACTGCTATCATCATAGCAATATCATACCTATTATAATAACCACGCCCAGCAAAGTTAACTAACCCACGCTCATTTTTTTCTATAATCCTGTGTACCCCTTTGGCAATATCGTCCGTCAAAGTAGGATTACACCACTGTCCATCTATAATATTCAGCTTTTTGCCTTCGCTAAGAGCATTGACTACCCAGCGAATGAAATCAATTTTGTTATAAGAGCTATTACCATAGACAACATTTGTTCTAATAATCGACCATTTATCTCCACCCTCAATCTTAACAGCATTTTCTCCTGCTAACTTCGACTTGCCGTAATAGCTCAGTGGGTCAGGAGTAGCGTCTTCTGTGTATGGGCCTTCTTTTCCATTAAAAATATAGTCTGTAGAGAATGTTATAAGATGAAAATCATACTTATTTGCAAAAATGGCCAATGATTCTGGTAAAAAGGCATTCAACTCCATTGCTAATTTCTTATTTTCCTCACAGCCATCTACATCTGTCATCGCAGCAGTATTTATAACCACATCGGGATTTTCGTCTTCTAATATAAAGTTTAATGTCTTTTTGTGTCTTATATCAAATGTATAAACGGCATCTTGCTTCCTTTTGTTCAGATATTCTGACCCAGAAGAAAACAAAACTATGTCATAGTCTGTTTCTCTGCACAAGTATTTGTAAGTAGCTTCTGCTACTTTCCCTGTTGCTCCCGTTATTACTATTTTTTTGCTGATAAAAACACCTCTAATGTTTCACGTGAAACATTCTACGATTTTAGATAAACAGTTAGAATGGAAATATCAGTAGCAGAAATGCCTGATATTCGTGACGCTTGCCCCAATGAACCCGGCTTTATCTTGCTTAGTTTCTCTATCGCTTCAGTAGAAAGAGAGTTTATCTTGCTATAATTTGTGTCCTCTGGTATCATTTTGTTTTCATTTTTGAGGAAGTGTTCTATTTCTTTCATCTGTCTTTTGATATAACCTTCGTACTTTATCTCTGTTTCTAACTGATGCGTAAGCTTTTCGTCAGATCTAATCTTTTCTAACAACTTAGTTCTTTTGCTCATATTGTCTAACAGTGGCTTAAGCTTTGTTCGGGAACGCTTTGTAAGCTGGTAAATATCTGTAGAAAATGTTATTTCACTCTCATTTGCCGATTGTAAATAGTGATTCACCTCATCAGGAGTAACTTTATTCTTAGTCGTGTGCTTATATGCTTCTTTTAGAGTTGATTCTGTCTCTTCTACTCTTCTAAGTCGCTCGTCAGACACAAGTCCGACTCTATGTCCGTGTTTGGCTAATCTTCGTTCTGCATTGTCTTGTCTCAACAGTAAGCGATATTCTGCCAGAGAAGTGAATATTCTATATGGCTCATTAGTACTTTTGTTTACCAAATCATCTATCAGCACACCAATGTAAGCTTCAGAACGCTTTAATACTAAGGGTTCTTCGCCTTTTAGCTTTAGTCCAGCATTTACACCAGCCATGAAACCTTGCACTGCAGCTTCTTCGTAGCCACTTGTGCCATTAATCTGTCCAGCAAAGTACAACCCATCAACAGCTTTTGTCTCTAACGTGAAACGCAATTGATACGGGAAGAAGAAGTCATATTCAACGGCATAGCCAGGAACAGTAATCTCTGCTTTCTCAAGCCCTGGTATTGTTACTATTGCTCGCTTTTGTATATCAAGCGGAAGACTAGTGGAATAGCCATTGACATAGATTGAATCAGTGTTCAACCCCTCTGGTTCAAATAGTATCTTGTGGCTCTTTCTCTCAGCAAAACGGAATATCTTATCTTCAATAGATGGGCAATATCTCGGCCCAGCACCTGTTAGCCGACCTGAAAACATAGGCGAATCGTCGAATCCTTCTTCTAATATACTATGAGTCGTCTCATTGGTCTCTGTTTGGTAGCAAACCATTACGTTGCGTACGGAATCAGTTCTGTGTGAAAACGGACGAGGAATCATATCTATGTCAGCAACTCTTGTTTTGCTGTAATCTATACTGTTTTCGGATATTCTAGGTGGAGTACCCGTTTTCAAACGACCACGTTGGAAGCCATAGTGATTAAGCATGTCTGAAATTTTATCAGCTGTGTCTTCGCCTATTCTACCGCCTTTTGTCTGCTCCAGCCCCGTGTGCATAACTGCTTTTAGGAAAGTACCAGCACAAAGCACTATCGCCTTGGTCTTGAGTGTCTCTCCATCAGAAGTTTTCAGCCCCACTACAGTATCGTTTTCAATCAATATCTCTGTTGCTTTTGCCTTAATCATAGTCAGATTAGGCGTGTTGAATAGGGTTTCTGTAGCATATAGCGGGTAAAGATCTTTATCTATTTGTGCTCTTGGCGACCAGACGGCAGGGCCTTTAGAAGTGTTGAGCATCTTGAATGACAGACCTGCTTTGTCAGCGAGGTAAGGCATTTCGCCACCCAAAGCATCGAGTTCTTTGACCAAATGCCCTTTGGCAGAGCCACCAATAGAGGGATTGCACGATGGTTTACCCATATTGTGGAAGCTCATAGTGAGCAACCCAACTTTGAGTCCCATTTTTGCAGGGGCAATTGCCGCTTCTATTCCAGCGTGTCCTGCACCAATTACTAATATGTCGAAATTATTGTCCATTTATTCTCTAATATGTTTCACGTGAAACATTCATCTCTTTTTTTATTGCGAATCAAACTCAATACCAAACAATTGTGGCAATTTGTAAATATGATCACGGATTGGAGAGAACAGTTGGTTGGTAGTAAATATTACTCCACCAAAATCCCCATCGTATAAATTATAAGCTAAGTCGATTCTGAAAATACTATTATCGCCCGATGTCTTTCTGCTGTGGAATCGAAACCCTAGACCTACTGAATTATAGAATTGCGTTTTGTTCAGCGGTGTGGATTGATTCCAAACAGTACCTAAATCATAAAATCCAGCTAACTCAAAATCGAATAACCACAGGTCAAGACCCGTAAAATATCTTAGTTCCAGATTACTCAACAGACGATTATCACCTGCAAATCTGTTAGCGTTATACCCACGAAGACCAAAATCATTGTCTAAAATAAGTTGCCTGATAGGTTGCCATCGCCACGCAGTTTGTTGACGAATTTTGGCGGCTAATGTCAATCTATCAGATACTTTGTGAAAACCGAGACCCAAGAACTCTTGGTAAGTATAAAAAGCCGTTGCACCTTTGAACCCAGTACCAGCAGTCATTTGTCCAAATAGATAAGTGTCGCCATCGTAATAGCTCTCTTCTCCTTGTCCACCAAGGAATAGCAAGTTGTCACCCTCACCTTCTATTGGGAATACCTTACCTAATATTACACGCCCATAGCCCCCAACTACCAAGTCTTCTGTGCGGAATTGGTTTATTTTGTCAACAGGTATAAACTCTTGACTAAGAGAACTGAATTGTATCAACACCTTTCCACTATTGTCATAAGCTCGCCTGTATTCTGGTAGTCCCCTGTTGGTGCTGTTGTATTCTATCAGACCAGTGAAAAACAATCTTGATTCACTATTAATTGCTTGAGAGTAGAATGCCTGTCCGACTCTTTCGTGAAAAGGCATAAGCAAAAATGAGTCCTGAGCGTTGAAATACAAAAAGTCTTTACCAAAAGAATTGTTTAGCTTGACTCCATAAGACAGTTTGTCCTTAGTATTTCTGTATGGATTTATTATATCCATATCTTGATCCGTTCTAAATCTGTTAGCTTGTAACGACGTAAGTAAGCTCAACTCCGAGCGAAATATCCGCGGCATTTCAACCTGTGCTAAACCTTGCCACCTAATGTCATTTTCATTTCTATAAAGACCCTCCAACAATACCTTATTGCCCGTACCCAATAGGTTTTTTTCAGAAATACGTCCACCGTATTCGGATATTCCCCCACCTGTGCCGTAGAGGATAGAAGGCGTTAGTGACCAACGGTCTTTGGTAACAACATAAGCATCATAGAATCCGAAGCCAGTAGAATCTAATTCTATTTGAACATCCGTAAAAAGGCCCATCATCCTTAGATTTCTCTCTGTTTCGGAAAGCACTTGTTCAGTTAACTCATCTTCTGGCTTGAATAGCAGTTCGTCTTCAATTACATAAGGTTTGGTCACAATATGCAATGAGTTCATTATATCCCTTATATATAGGGCATTAGACTCTGTTGAGTCGAACACATTCCCATTTTCTATGTATATATTGCCAATCTTGGGTTGGCTCACAGCAGTATAACCAACTGCTATGGTTAGAGTTATCAATGCAATTAAAATATGTATAAGTCTAATTACCACTTAAAATCAGCAGCTGCTTTTTTAGCAATTTTTATTGCTTCGTCTGTGGTGTTTGCTATTGCAGTTATGTGCCCCATCTTCCTGCCAACTCTCGAATCTGTCTTGTCGTATAAATGAAGCTTTGCTTTCGATTGTAACATCTTGTCAGGTGATGACGGAACTCCACTGCCATCGCGTTCACCAAGTAGATTAATCATACAAGCAGCGCCTGTTATTAAATCTGTGTTACCAAGTGGCAAACCATTGATTGCTCTGATTGCATTCTCGTATTGCGAAGTGTAACACCCCTCAATTGTGTAGTGACCAGAGTTGTGCGGTCGTGGAGCAATTTCGTTTACCAAGACTTCTCCATCTTCTGTAAGAAAAAGCTCAATACCGAAAACTCCGACACCATCTATCGCCTTAACGCAAGCGAGTGCGGCTTGTTGCGCTGTCTCAGCAACTGCACTGTCAACCTCGGCTGGAGCAATAATCTGATGACAGATGTGGTCACGCTGTATGGTCTCTACGCAAGGGTAGATAGCTGTTTCGCCATTCTTACTACGAGCAACCATAACGGCGAGCTCTTTAGTGAAATTCACGAATGATTCTGCCAATAAACCAGATTTATTATTCTTCGTCAAGTTATTGTATGCTTTTTCTATCTCTCCCTCATTGCGGACAGTTTCGTTGCCATAGCCATCATATCCATATTTTCTTGCTTTTAGTACAAAAGGATAACCAAACTGCTCCCCAAACTTTATGCAATCTTCTACATTGTCCATCTTGTTGTAGTTGGGTAGTTTCAGTCCAGCTTGGGCAAAAGTTTTTTTCTGGATAAATTTGTCTTGGATCAACTTCAATGTCTTAGAAGAAGGATAAACAGGCTTGCTCTCTTCTATGTATTCTAATATTTCTGGGTCTATAAACTCATTTTCCAGTGTGATGACATCGCACGAAGCAACGAACTTGTCTAATCTTTCTCGGTCGTTGCCAGAGCCAGAAAAGTCGAATTTTGTCATGAAAGTAGCTGGGCTACCGGGTTTTTCTTCGATGGTAGCAAAGCGAAGACCTAAGCGATAGGCGTCGTTTGCCAACATTTTTGCGAGTTGTCCTGCACCCAATACACCTACTATAAGCGAACCATTATCTATTTTTGATTGTAACATTTGAAAACTTTATTTGTTTCTTAATTAAATATTTGTAGCAAATTTAAGATATTTTACTAACTTAGATAAATTTTTAGCCGGATAAATACATTCATTAACAATCAAACAAGTGGTGATTTGCCTTCAGTATCTATCGAAATACAATCAATGACGTACTAAGCGGCCGAGTATTAGTACTAAACCAAAGTTATGAGCCGCTCACAATCTGTACCCCCAAACGTGCAATGTTATTGCTATTTATGAGCAAAGCAGAATTAGTGGAAAAAGAAAAGGGGAAATTTATTCGTTCGGTGAGCCAATCGTTCGATTTCCCAAGTGTAATCCGTTTGCTCCAATACCACAGAATAAGCTACAGGCAAGTAGAACTAAGCAAAAAGAATATATTCCGAAGGGACAGCAGTCGCTGCCAGTATTGCGGTACAACGAGTGGGAAGTTGACCTTAGACCACATAATACCTAAGTCACGCGGTGGACAAGAGAGCTGGGAAAACCTAACAACCGCATGCTTCAGTTGCAACAATACCAAAGGCAGCCGCACCCTAAGCGAGGCCAATATGCGATTGCTAACAAAACCACAAGAACCGAATTACGTTATTTACCTAAACCAAAAGATTGGCAACCCAAAGATGGAATGGAAGCAGTTTTTGTATTGTTGATGAGTTGTGGGGCTTATCCTCCGCTGGCGGAGGTGGCTTTTGCTAAAGGCAAAAGACGGAGGTGGACGAATAATTCATTCCGAGCGAACGTGGGAATCTCATAAAGCTAAGACAGACAGCCACGCTACGCACACTGTGACATTTTAGTCCTCCCTAAGTCTGAAACAAGTTCAGACAGCCCCTCCAGAGGGGCACAAGAGCTGTGGTAAGAAGTCTGCTATGACTAATGTTTAGCCACATTAACCCCTAACAAACAGGTTTTCTCTACATAGCTTCATTATTTTATGAAGCACATAATAAGTTTATTAGAGTTATGAATTTAGCAATAAAACATATTCTACAAACAAATTTCAAGTGGTAAAATAATGGGACGAAGTATTAAATATATTTTATTTCTACTCATTACCCTGAGCTTCTTTAAGTTAGAAGCTAAGAAAGAGTGGGTGTTAGTTCGGCCACATATAAAACAGCATGAATTGTTACTTGTTTGCTGTAAATTTAGATACTACTGAGATACATCGCTCAACTGACCAAGGAAAAAGTTGGCACTTTGTTAATAGAAGAGTGTTAGAATATAAAAATGGTCAATCAAAAAGCCTAATATGGAAGACTACTGATGGCGGTAGAAACTGGATAAAGTTAGTAGATACTTTTTTTGACCCCCCTTTTGGGTTACAGAGAATAGCTTTTAGGACAGAAAATCACGGAATTGCTATTGGGAGTTGGGGTAAGATAGTTGAAACTACTGATGGCGGAGAAAATTGGTTTCAACATGAAGTAAGACCTGAAATGAAAGGGTCATCAGTATTTATAGAATGGGCTGGCAGTATTCCTTTTTACTATTCCGACAGTAAAGGTGGTGGTATTTTCCGCTTAGAAACAGTCACCGAAGTAGAAGAACTCAGCTCCGACGAGAAATTCCGTGTCTATCAGTCGGGTCGCAACTTAGAAATAGCCATCAACGACCCCTCCCACAAGCAATACAGCTTTGAGCTTTACAGCCAAACAGGGCAGCGGTTACTCACTCGGTCGGTTGGTTCGTCCTTCGGCTTTATCTTCCAACCAGTAGAGTTAATTGAGTTGAACAATGGAGCATATTTTTATACTATTTCTTCGAGTGGTGGTGTGGAGTTTAGCGGTAAGTTAGTTGTGCCGGAGTGATATTTATCCTCCCTAAGTTTCGCTCCTATGGAGCTTCTCACTGATTGGGATATTTTGGGTATTATTGACATATCGCCACTCTGTGGCTTTTCCAATTGATTTTATTTAGAAGAGTAAGAAATTATAAACTCCGTAGGAGTTAAATACGCCGTGTTGAGCGTAGCCGAAACATTAGTAGAATTGGACAATTCACATCCGTAGCCAACCCCAAAGGGGATTGAATACATGTAGAAGCTGTTACAGAGGGAAAGTAACATATTATAGTTTAACCACTACGCGGCTATCAATCTGTAAAGATTACTAAGACTACAGATATTTAGCCACTCTGTGGCTATTAGGCGTATGCAATACCTAAGTTCGGTGTAAACAATACTTCTTCAACAACCAACGCTAGAGCCAGGCAACCATCATCGTCACTTGAGAGGATGCTTTGACACCCGAAGAGTCTTGGAAAAAATTAATATTCTCTTTATCTGAATATTTAATAATAATATGGCACTTTTTGTGAGAAAAGTCCATAGAACAAGGGTGTGCCGTTATAATCGCTTTCATTAACTTATGTAACTTGATATATATCTGCACTAATAATATTTTTAGAAATAGGTTGTAAAAAAGTTTTTTGGTAATATTGTAGGTATTTTCAATAATCTATAATGGAGTTGTTATGAAAAAGTTAATAATTTTTGCTATACTATTAGTGTTTGCAGTTACAACAAGCAATGCTGGAGATTTGATTTCTTTAAAGATTAAATTTGACCCTATAGTTTATGAAGATGCAAATCCAGAAATTGTAGCTAAATATACTAATCAGAATCCTAGCTTTTCTGTAACTGGTATTACATATACATTTGGCTTGTATTCTTTAGAATCATCGGAATTAATTTATAGCAAAGACGTAGAAGGTGAAGATGTTGAACCAGGTGAAACGGTAACTATAAATTTTGGGAAATTGGAAACAGGTGGGTTAGAGTATAACAATCTATACAAAGGTGTTATTACAACTGAAGTAGATTTTGATGAAGACCCATCTAATAATGAAGGGAGTTTTGAATTCGAGTACCGTTCGAAGTTTTATAATTTGGAATCAAAATTGAATGAACTCTACTCAAATAATGCAGACTTAGATATGAATACTCCTGCATATGTAAATGATATAGCTGTTGGACAAGGCTATGAACTTAAATCTGCATTTGATGAAGAATCCTTAAAGTTAGAATCGAATTCGTACGTAGGTTGGATAGATATGATGCCAAATGCTTACTATGCTCACCCAACAATACTCTATAGTTATGATATAGAAAATGATGAATTAAGCACAGTTAATGCTAACGGTTACCCAAGTCTAATGGATATGAATTCTAATGTAATGTTTACCAATGATAAACTAATTTACGGACAGGAACCAGAAATTCCTGAAGGAAGTACAGATATATTCATAGATAATGGCGAAGTGCAAGATAAAAAAGCTAGAGTGTGTGCATTGCTTATTTCTGGAATTGATTTAAAGAGTAAAAGAATTCAAGATTCATTTATTAGAAATGTTGATTTGATGAAAACAGCCCTTAAAAATAAATTATCAAATTCTGGACTTACAGATGAAAAGATTAGAGTAGAACATGGTATTGGAGCTGATAGTATCGTTTCGATATTATAATCAATGGTAGGTAAATATGATAAAATTCATTTTTATTATTCTGGTCATATGGACAAAAGAAAAGTTATGCTGAATGGTAAAGAGACAATACCAAGTTTTAATGTAATTGGTCTATTAAGCGAAATAGGTGCTAAAGACTATTGTATAGTTTGGGAGTCATGTTATTCTGGTTTAGTTGAGGAAGATGTATCTGATGAGTTTAATTTTGAGAATGCAAATGTGACACTCGTTACTTCATCAGCAAAAGATAGAGAATCATTAGCTAATTATTTGATTGACACAAAAACAAAAGAATTAATTGGATATGGGGTCTTTACTTTTAATTTTACAAAATGTTACCAAGATCCAGCTGCTGATATAAATAAAGACAAAATGGTTACTCTTACAGAAGCATATAATTGGCTAAAGAAAAACAAACCTAAAGAGAACAAAGGAAGAGATATAGATAGTTTATTAAAATTCCGTTTAAAAGTTAAATCTAATGGTACAAAGAATGGAAAAAACATATCTTTCGAAGAAACTGGTATCACTATAAGTGATGAGAGTGGTAATGTAGTAGACGAAAATAATAGCGTAACAATGAGCATTGGGGATAATAAGCACTCAACTTCTAACAACAAGATAACTGAAATATCGAATGGTAGATTATGGAAAATAGAATCTACTGCTGAAAATGGCAATTTTAAAGTTGATTTAGATGTTCAGCTTGATTCACAATATGAAATGCTTTCTCCTGAACTACCAAATATAATAGGTATGATATGGCGTGAGGATGATTCTGAAGATTGGCAACCACAATACCCTTCAATTTATAACAAAGATGAAAAAACAATAACTTGTCCAGATGTGGATCACTTCAGTGAATGGGCTGTAGGTATTATCTCTGCTAATCCAACTAGTGTTGAAAGCAAATTCCTAATTAATAATGTTGAATACGGTCCAAATCCATTTAACAACATGCTGAATTTTGAATTTACTTTAGATAAGCCAGAATCTTTCTCTATTGAAGTGGTTGATATCACTGGTAGAAGATTTGATTTTATCATTACCAAAGACTATAGTATTGGTACTTTTAGCGTAAATCTTGATGGCTCTAAGTACCCTACGGGTTCTTACTACTGTAGATTAATGTCTGAAAGCGGTATAAGAACTATTAAGCTAGTGAAAGAATAGATTACTAACTTGATATAAAGTATAAATACAAAAGCCCATTTATTTTAAATAATTGGGCTTTTATTATAAAGAGTTTATTAGTTATCCTTCACTAACACCCAGTAGTGCTGTGTATCTTATCCACTCGGCGTTGGTGGCGGCCACCCTCGAACTCTGTAGTTATGAATGTCTTTACCATTTCTTTCGATTGCTCTTCTGTGAGGAAGCGAGCACCGAGGCAGATGACGTTTGCGTTGTTGTGTTGGCGAGCCAGAGCTGCCATTTCGTTGTTGAAGCAATTGGCTGCACGAACGGACTTCACTTTATTAGCTGTTATGCTCACACCCACTCCCGAACCACAGATAATTACTCCCAAATCATTAGTGCCATCGCCTATAGTTTTGGCTGCTGCGTAGGCATAATCTGGGTAATCTATTGATTCTCTGCTGTCGGTGCCGTAATCAGTTACTTCGTGACCCAATTGTTCTATGTACTTAACTAATACTTTCTTTAATTCAAAGCCAGCGTGGTCTGCCGATATTGCTATTTTCATGGTTTACTCAGTTCAATTATTTGATAAATTATAAGTTACAGATTTATAAACACAAGTACTTCTGTTTGTCAACATAGGCCACTATTTCTGTGGATTACCGATGTTCACATATTGGAGTGTGTGTGGGAAAAATGGGGGAAAATAAATTTGCATCGTGTTTATACACAATCAACTAACATTTCCACTTTTTTCTCCAATGTTATCTACACTCAAATCCTACTTTTCTTACCCTACCCAATCCATTAGTGCTGTTAGAATAAAATACGATGCAAGAAAAAAGAATAAACACTTTCCACGTCCTTATTAAAGTTATTATAAATATAATTAAAGAAAAAAAAACTAATAAATAACAATCTAATCGATTGTAGAAAACCTCAAATACTTGTGTAGGCATTCGGGTAAATTAATTTTCTCTCCGTCATAATATTTTTCAATCAGAGCAACCATAATCCGAGGAGTAGCTAATGCGCTTCCGTTTAGAGTATGCACAAACTCTGGTTTGCTGTCTGCTGTTCTTTTGAATCTAATGTTTGCCCTTCTTGCCTGGAAGTCGATGAAGTTAGAACAGCTCGACACTTCAAGCCAGTTCTGTTCACCCTCTGCCCAAACTTCCAAATCGATAGTCTTAGCCGAAGCAAAGCTTGTGTCGCCTGTGCACAGTTGATTCAAACGATAAGTGAAGCCCAATTTAGTGAGCAAATTCTCTACGTCTTCCACCATCAGATCTAACTCTTTCCAACTGTCTTCTGGTTTTACGAACTTGACTAACTCAACTTTGTTGAATTGGTGCACTCTAAGGAATCCTCTGACGTCTTTCCCATAAGACCCTGCCTCACGTCTGAAACACGGAGAATAACCCGTTATACGCTTGTTTAATTGGGTGACAGGAATCATTTCGTCACGATGAAAGTTAGTTAGTGGCACTTCAGCAGTCGGAATTAGGTACATATTGTCTTCTTGTGCATGGTACATATCCTCTGCCATTTTTGGTAACTGACCAGTTCCACGCATTGACTCTTCATTTACTATAAATGGGGACATCATTTCGTAATATCCACGTTGAGTATTTTCATCCAAAAAGAAGTTAATCAAGGCACGTTCCAGAGCAGCACCTTTGCCAGTGTAAAATGCAAAACCACTTCCAGATACTTTAGCGCCACGCTCAAAGTCGAGCATTCCCAGCTTTTTTGATATTTCTATGTGATCTAGTTTATCATTTTTTACTGGTTCGCCCACAGTTTTGAATATCACATTGTCGTCTTCGGTTTTGCCAACTGGAACAGAATCGTCGTGTACATTTGGGATTTGTAGCAGGATAGAGTTGAACTCTTCTTCAATCTCAGCCAAATCGGAATCCATCTGCTTTATATCACCCGATACTTTACGCATTTGGTCGATTTTTGGTTGGGCATCTTCCTTGTTTTTCTTAGCATCAGCTATTTCTTTAGTTACTTTGTTGCGGAGAGCTTTCAGCTGTTCTACCTCTACTATCAATGAGCGGCGACGTTCGTCCAGCTCCAATGCTTTGTCTATGTCCGCTTTTGCGTTCTTGTTGGCAGTAGATTTTTTTACTAAATCTGGGTTATCACGGAGTAAGTTAATATCAATCATTTTTGTTTTATCAAGTTATGTTATTCAATATGCTTACAAAATTAACAGAAAAAGATGATATAGCTATGAGTTGAGGGAAAAAGATTGTTTTTGTATCTACGATATAGAATTAAAAAATTGCTAAATATTTGGAGATAATAAATATATTTCATAAAATAAAAGGGACAAATCATAAAAAACTTATTTACTTTATTTATTGCTACAGTTACAATACTTATAGCTAGCACACCCCAACTCGACTCTCAAGTAGATGAAGATTGTTTGTGTATTGCAAGCCCAAATAATTTCCATTTATACCCTGGATTAATAGTGGCAGTAGATTCATGTGACTTTTATGATGCATTTGATGAAAAATATGATTGTTCTTTTGACTTCCACAAAGCATTTATATCAAACAATTTTGACAGTAGTTATATTTACACAAAGAGAAATGTATTTGTCTATTTTGATGAATATATTTTTAAGGATGGCTTCTCGGAGATGGACACATTAAAAGATATAAATGATATTTCTGAGGAACATACTAAGATTAAGGAGTTTTATAACCAAATTCAAAAGCAATTAGGAGATATAAAGCTATACAACAAAGCTCCTAGAACTGATGTTTTAATTGAATTCAAAGAATTCTTGAAGTTATCACAAGTTAAAAATATTACTGAAAATAATAAAGATATAATTAGCGATTTAGAAGTTGAAGTAGCAGTAAGTACTTACGAAGGAGTACTTGCTTCTATTCAGAACAATGAAAAATTAAAGGGAAGATATTGGAGTTATAGTGAAAAAACTAATGAAATTCTTGTTAATTCGACAGAAGTCAAGAAAATAGAAGTATTTAATTTAATGGGACAAAAATTGATGTCAAGAGAGTTTAGTTTTGAAAAATTATTACAATTAAGAGGGAATGAGAGAATATTAATTATTCTGACTTTTAATTCAAAAAATGAAATTTTTGTAGAAAAATTAATTATCAACAAATAGAGGTAAATTTGAAAAAGCTATTTATTATTATACTGCTATTTTCTTCTCAAGTTTTACTTAGTATAGAAAAGATTTTTATTATTACGAGAATTCTAAAGAGACAATAACAATTATTGATACATCTAAAGTAAGTAAAAATAAAATTACTAATAATATATTTAATTATTCTGAATTTGTATTTACAAATGCATTAATAACAATAGAGGACATGAAATTATGTAAATGCAAGTGGTGTCAATGCGGCTAGAAGGAATAGTGGAAATAGTGTAGTTGCAATAGTGGAAAATGCTGGTTGGGATGGCACGAATGGGAATAGTTTGAATGGTCAATTTATAATCTCAAACTCCACTTTGCCATCTTACGCAAACCGTGCAGCCGCAACATCGGCTATAACTACCGCGAACGGTGCTGTAGCAGGTAATACTTATATGTATTTTAACCAAGCTACATTTACTATAGCAGCAGTTAGATTGCCGTAGTAAGTATTTTAATACTATATTTTATCAAGCCCTATGTTTTAGTTCATGGGGTTTTTTGTTTTCAGTCAAATCCCTCTAACCCCTTAATAAGAGGGAGTTAGTTGTGGAAGTCCTCCCTAACAAGGGAAGATTTAGGTGGGTTTAAAGACAAACACCCACGCTAAAGAGATATTACCACCATATACCGTAGGGATATAATATTAGTAGAAAATGTAAATTACAAAAAGATTACCAACCCCAGCGGGGTTGAACAACTGTAGAAACTTATTGCAGATTCAACCACCACCCCGTCAACGCCAAGGCGTTGCCACCCCTCCACTGGAGGGGAATGCCTCATCCGTCACTCTGAGGATTCAACGGCATCCGAAGAGTCCATCTACTAAAATCAAACTCGTTTGCTAATTGCTACTACTCTTTTTTCATCAAGAAATGGATTCTTCACTTCTATGCCGCTCTGTATATCATACGGGCAAATTGCTAAAGCTACCACATAGGAAAAAGGTTGGAAACTGACGATAAAACATCATTATCCTTATTATTATCAAGAATCAGTTTCTATGTACTAAATGTTACAAAAAAATAATTAATAAGAGATAAAAGCATCTTTTATCTTCATATATATTCAAAATTTTATTATGTTTGTTTGTATTAAATAATTCAATAACAAATATAGAGTGTAGATATGCTATCAAAAAACCAAGCAAGGTTATTCTTTGTGATAGGTACTATATTTTTCACAGGGGTCTTCTTCTATTTGTCTTATGACACAGTGGTTAATCACGTTGATAAACAGACAAATGCTGAAAACTTGACAGAAGAAGTGATACGAGGCAAGGAACTATTCGATAAGAATAACTGTATGGGTTGCCATACGATAATGGGAGAGGGTGGATACTACGCACCCGAATTGACTAAAGTTTATGATAGAAGGGGTGCAGATTGGATAAGTATCTTCTTGGATGATCCTGAGGCAATGTTTCCCGGTGAGAGAAAAATGGTAAAATATGATTTTACTCAAGAAGAAAAGAATGACCTTATAGCATTTTTCAAATGGATAGGAGAAATTGATTTGAATGGATTTCCTCCAGAGCCAGACAAAGGAGCATTCGCTTCCACAAATACGAACAACAAGGCAAGTGAAGTCCATTCGGATATGCCGAGCAAATGGTCACTGTGTTCAGCTTGTCATTTAGTAAATGGTAGTGGTGGCAATGTTGGCCCTGCACTGGACGGTATAGGGACTAAATTCGACGCGGAGTATTTGGAGAACTGGATATCTGACCCTCAATCAGTAAAGCCAGGAACTAATATGCCCAAATTGCCTCTCACAGATGCAGAAGTAAAAGAGATTGTAGAATATTTATCAAAACTAAAATAAACTAAAGGTAATAAAATGAAATATGAATCACAAAAAGTAGCCTTTTGGTTTTTTGCAACATGTATGCTATTACTTGTATTGCAGATTATATATGGCTTTATAATGGGTTTTGATAGAATAGGTTTAGATGTATTACACGAATGGATTCCATTCAACGCAGCCAGAGCGACACACACAAATCTATTGGTAGTTTGGCTATTAACTGGTTTTATGGGTGCTGCCCACTATATTATCCCTGAAGAATCAGGAAGAGAGTTATTTTCAGTTAAATTAGCTTATGTTCAATTAATATCACTAATTATAGTAGGTGTAACTGCTATCATTGGGTTCCACTTTAACTGGTGGGAAGGACGTAAATTTTTGGAAATACCTAGACCATTGGACTATTTGGTAGTTCTAAATGTGCTTACATTTTTAGCTAACATAATATTGACTATGTGGAACGGAAAGAAACACACAACTACAGGAATTGTATTAGTTATGGGGCTTCTGTTCGCAGCACTGCTTTACTTACCGGGTATGATATGGTTTGATAATCAAACTTTAGATTCTTTTTTCAGGTGGTATGTAGTTCACCTATGGGTAGAAGGAGTTTGGGAATTGATTATGGGAGGTATTTTAGCATTCCTTTTGATAAAGTTAACTGGTGTTGATAGAGAAGTAATTGAAAAATGGTTATATGTAATTGTAGGTCTAACTTTCCTATCAGGAGTACTGGGTACAGGTCACCACTATTACTATATCGGTGCACCAGAGTATTGGTTGATGATAGGTGGTATATTCTCAATATTAGAGCCATTGGCATTTTTGGCTATGGCATTGTTTGCAATCAATATGTATAGAAAAGCTGGACGTGAGCATCCGAACAAATTAGCACTCTATTGGACATTGGGTTGTGCTCTAACATCATTCGTGGGTGCAGGGCTATTAGGAGCGGCACACACATTACCACAAGTTAATTTATATACTCACGGTACATTAGTTACTGCAATGCACGCACACATGGCGTTTTGGGGTGCTTATGCTATGCTAATTTTAGCAATGATTTCTTATTCAATGCCATTACTGACTGGTAGAAAAATATATAATAACAAAATAGGTCTCTATGCGTTTTGGCTTTCAAATATAGGTATGTTAGGTATGACTGTAGCTTTGGCAGTAGCAGGAATAGCACAAGTTTACTTAGAAAGAAAATATGGTATGGACTTTTTGGCAGTTCAAAAAGAAATAGAAGTGCACTTTGTTGTTATGTTATTGTGTGCTACTATGTTTGCAACTGGTATCGGTCTGTATATAGCTAACTTTATAAAATATGGTGGCCCTGTTGGAGAAATAACAGAAGAAGGCGACAATTATTTTGATGAAGCAACTGTATAATAGATAAAAATGATAATATTATTCATTTGATTATAGTCATTTCTGAGTAGTTTTAAAAAAAAATTAGACTACTTAGAGATGGCTTTTTTATAATAAAAAACAAATAGATTATGGAAAAGATGACGCCTTATTATAGGCAAACAAAGAATGAGACTGAAATTTTTGAAAACTGTTACAAAGAGAACTTGCCGTTACTTTTGAAAGGGCCAACAGGGACAGGAAAATCTAGATTTGTAGAATATATGGCTCACAAATTAGATAGGCAACTGTACACAGTATTGTGTCACGAAGAAACGTCTGCTACGGATCTGATTGGAAGATATATAATAAAAGGAGCGGAGACGGTTTGGTTAGATGGACCAATGAGTTTAGCAATAAAAAATGGTGCTATTCTATACTTAGATGAAATAGCAGAAGCTAGACCCGACATAGTAGTCGCTATCCACTCATTGACAGACCACAGAAGAACTTTGTTTGTTGACAAAACTGGTGAACACGTTAAAGCACCAGATGATTTTATGTTAGTGGCTTCTTATAATCCAGGTTATCAAAAAGGATTTAAAGAGCTAAAGCCATCTACGAGACAAAGGTTTGTTGCTTATGAATTTGAATACCCAAGCCCTGAATTGGAGCGTGAAATAGTGGAAAATGAAACAAAATGTAGCACTGACTTAGCAAAACAGTTAGTAAAGGTAGCTGAGAAGATTAGAAATTTGTCTGAACTGGGACTTACGGAATCGGTTTCAACTAGACTATTAGTTGATTGTGCTAAATTGGTCAATAGTGGTATGAAACCAAGAATTGCTGCCGAGTGTGCTATTACAGCACCACTTACAGATGATGCGGATACTTCAGATGCTCTCAATGATCTAATTAGCATGATACTATGATAGATTTAGATGAGATTATATATCACAAGTTGCTGAAACTTGTAAGAAAATACAAGGACAAAGAAAGCCAAGAAGTGACTGATAAGAAAGTAATTCTTAAAGAGATTAGTGGTAAGCTTACGATATTAGCACGAGCTATTACGGGGGAGGAGATTAGTATTTACCCTTCAAAAAGGGAAGGTGGATATAGAGACTATCTGTACTTTATGCCGGAACTATTCCACAGGTACGAGTCATTAGAATTGAATTTGAAATACTATATGTTCAGAACATTCTACTTGTCTGCCCAATGCTTACTTGACCACCAGTACAAAGCTGGCGAAGAAGTAGATAAAAAACAATTAATTGGTAAATCAATTTCTGAATCAGTGAAAGTATTAGAATACTTATTCGATGAGTATCCTGCTATTGAGCCCGTGTACAATTTGCTATTAGAAGCGGAGACTGAAGCCAAAAAGAATGATAAGAAAAGCCCCAATGTCAACTATCTGTATGGTAGATGGATGAAAAGTTCAAAATCTTACAAAGCTAACACTACACCACCAACCGACGAAAATAATAGTAAGCAACAAGAAGCCGAGATAACTACAGAAATAGATTCCAACCCTGTAGAAGAGATCGAGACAATAGCTGTTAATAAGAAAGCACAGGAAGATTACGTGCTCACACATAATTTTGAGAAAGTAGAGACTGCTGATGAGTTCAATGGTGTTTGGAGAAATTTTGATGGTGAAGACGAGCTTAGCGACCACACAGAGGCACTATCAGAGTTAGATATGAAATACACTGTTAGGGCAGATGATGCAGTGCATTCGGTATATAAAGCAGAGTTAGCACCCAATAGTAACAGTATAGAAGCAGGTGCAGGAGAGACTACGGATATACACTATCACTATGATGAATGGGACTATAAAAATAAAAATTATCGGAAAGATTACTGCAGAGTTTTCTATTCTGAAATAAACAAAAGTGCAAGGAAGTTTGGCAGTCAAGTATTGAGTGACAATAGCAAAACAATTTCTGAACTAAGAAAGATGTTTGCCCGAATACATAATGAGCTAGAAAAAGTGAACCGATCGACTCATGGTGAAGATATAGATTTTGATGCAGCCATAGACGCTTATGGTGATATGCATGCGAAACGAACACCAGATGAGCGATTATATATAGCGAAAAAGCGTCAAAGGAAAGACCTGTCGGTTCTTATACTAATGGATACTAGCTTGTCAGCGGATTCTTATACTGAAGGAAGAAAGATATTAGATATAGAAAAACAAGCATTAGTTTGCTTTGGGGAAGTACTCAACGAGTATAATATTGACTTTCAGATAGATACTTTTAATTCAAGGACAAGAAATTTTTGTTATTACAAAAGTGTTAAAAAATTCGATGAAGACTGGAAAAAGACAAGGAACAAGATTGGTGCATTAGCTGCAGAATCATACACCAGGATTGGGCCCGCTCTTAGGCATGCCGGAAGTGAATTGGACAAGTCAAACCACACAAAAAAATGGATAGTATTGCTAACTGATGGGAAGGCCTCGGATTATGATAAGTATGAAGGGAAGCAAGGAACGGAGGATATAAAAAAAGCAATAGAAGAATTATCTAACAGGGGGATTTATACTTTTGCTTTGGCAGTAGAAAGCAAAGCGAAATATTATTTACCGCAGATGTTTGGACATAGAAATTATGAAGTGCTTCCACATATTGAACAGTTGCCTGCCGCTCTAGGTGAGTTTTATACTAAGATTACAATGAGTTAGTTTAAAAACAAAACAATAAATTAGAAACTTCAAAGAAGCAAGTATATAATAATTCCATATATTGAGTTAATTGCAATCAATTAACTTCTTAAAGTATATGAAATCATATCTATTTGCTTCATTATTTACTCTTTTTTTATTAC
>JAXMOE010000005.1:0-267848 GCA_034670025.1 Chlorobiota bacterium | reverse complement strand
GCAACATACACCGTAACAGTAAGCAAAGATGGTTGCACTGGCACAGCAGAGTTCATAGTAAACGAAAGTCCAAACCCAGAGTTTGAGATATTGGGTGAGGATATAGTGTGTGGCAATATCGCCACTCTAAGCCCTGACAAAGACTTTGCCGAGTACCTATGGTCAACAGATGAAGTAACCAAAGAGATAGAAGTAACAGAAGCAGGTACTTATTCACTTACAGTTACTGATGCAAATGGGTGCCAAGCCACAGAAGAGTTTACGGTGAATGAGCAATCATTATCATTCGACATTAGTAAAGATAGAATTGACTTTGGTAAAGTGTATATCTCAGAAACAAAAGTTGATTCAGCTGAGATTATTAATACAAGTGGTTTTGATATTACAATAGCTGCTGATGATGGAGATTATATTATTCCAGATGGTTTCCCTGTAAAATACAAAAAGGACTTAGACCCATCAGAACTTGGACCTTACACTGATAGCTTTGAATACAGAGTAATCTCCCCTTGCGACACTGTGATTACCATTCCAATAACAGCGGAAGTATATGCAAGAGTTGAAATCAGCACCAAAGAAGAAACTGAAACTGAGATTGGTGCAGAAGTAAGCATTCCTGTTTACTTGGAATGTGAAGCAGATTTAAGTGAGCAGACCTACACTATCACAACGGATATTGACCAAAAAGCACTATACACGGAAGATGATTATACTATTACTCAAACCGCAGAAATCAATAAAGCAAAGACTCAAATACATGAAATAAATGGAATGATAATGCTGGCTAATGAGCTGGAATACGACATCACATTCCCAAGCTATGAATTTAACAATCCGTACATTGAAGTAATAGACAGACCAGGAATAATAGTTATAGATTCTGTTTGTGTATTTCCATTTAGGAACGTAACATTCTCAGAATCTACGGAGATGAAAGTATCTCCAAATCCTGCAAAGGATAAGTTGTTAATAAACGTAACTACCGACGTTTCGACAAGCTCAACGCACGGTAGTTCTGGGCATTTCGACAAGCTCAATGACCAGTCGCTGTCTTCGGTCGCTGAGCCTGTCGAAGCGCAAGAAATGCAGCTACAACTAATCTCCAGCGAAGGAAGAGTTACCTACACAGAGAATTGGACACAAACAGCATCAGAAAAGCAGTTAAGCATTAACACTGATAAGATACCATCGGGACTATACCAAGTGCGGTTGCAGACCCCAAGTGGTGTGCTGACAGAGAATGTGATTGTGGTGCGGTAGGGGTTTATTTATTACTAAACGCTAATACTTCGACTTATAGCTCAGCACGAGCACTTTGCTAAAAGTGACGATTGTGATATATTATAATCTGATAGCCAAAATGTAACGTATAATAAATACATAACATAATCATCTATTAACTAAACAATCGGATATTTTGTGACAAAAACAGATTTAATCTGTTATTATATCAAACAGCTATGAGCAAAGACTTTACAACCATATCGGACGCTGAGCTTTATTATATGCTTTCTGGTTCCAAATCGGACTCCAAAAAAGCATTTGATGAGCTTTACAGGCGCTATTCTCCCAATATCTATACCTATTGCAGGAAGGTATTGAACAATGGGCCTATGGCTGATGATATGTTTCAAGAGACTTTTACTCGCTTCTACACTAGTGCCAACAAAGACAGAAAGATGACCAATGTATCTGGCTATCTGTTGAAAATTGCACGGAACTTATGTTTGAACGAAAAAGCGAAAAAGTATAATGATAAGGTCTCGTTAGACGATTTGGAGTTGCCACATTATGATAAATCTTATGATAATAGACAACTAAACGAACTGTTGCAAACCGCACTCGATGCTTTGCCTAAAAAATACAGAGAAGTCATTGTGTTGCGTGAGTATATGGATATGTCTTACAAAGAGATAGCCGAAGCTCTGGATACAACGATGCCCATAGTTAGAATTAGAATATATAGAGCTAAAGGTAAGATTAAAGAACTATTGGCTCCTTACTTTGATGAAATAAAAGATTATAGTTAATGAAAATGAACGAAAATAATATGACAGATTCCGAAAAATTAGCAATGCTATTGGACGGCGAAACCGATGGGATAGATACATCGGAAGTACTCAACGCATTGGCAGAAAATCCGGAGCTTCAACAAGAGTTCCTGGACACTATGCGAATGCGACAAATGATGAGTGGACAGTTGGAAACACCTCCCGACAGATTGCGTCGTGGAGTTTTAGCTGGTATTGGGTTGGGTGGTAGTGGCCTTTGGTATTACTTACAAAACACAGGATTTGCGGCGGCTGGGGCATTCTTAGCCTCCAAGGTTGGCGTAGCAGTTATTGCAGCTACTCTTGGTGTGGCATCTACACTCTTCCTAATGGATAATAATGATACAGCCGAAATAAGCAGCACGCAAACAAGCACAATCAAACAATATGCTGAGTTAGCATCGGCTGAACCTATTGAAATGACGATTCCATTCGTAAGTAGTAATAAAATTAATACTAATGAAAGTTTGGTGAGAAGTAACTCCAACTTTAACAATGGTGCTAATAATATAATTAGAAACAGTAACGCTTACTCAACAAGCAATCAAGTTGTTGGTAACAATGATAAATCTAATACTGTAGCAATAAGAAATAGTACTGATATTACTGAGAGTATGTTAGCTTATGGCAATAATAGTGATAATTATATCAATACGACTAATAATGCAGAGTTGGCCGATAATTATAGACAATTAGAGTTAAGTTCAAATTATGATAGTGGTCAGAATAGTGGGTTTATTGTAAATCCATCTAAACGTTTGCAATACGAGTATAGCTCAGACAGAGCCTTGCTGTTCAACTTACAAGTTAAAGGTATCTCTAACTCTTCACTTACTGATGCTAACATGTCAGTAGTAGAATCACCAACAATTAACAATATTGGTATTGCCCTTATGTATTCAGTGAACGATGATTTTGAACTAGGTCTCGAATTTGGGCAGGAGTTTTTTGTAAACAAGGTCAACATAAGCACATTTGATTCTGATGAGACTATGTTAGAAAATCAACTGACTTTTTGGGGTGGTTTGAAGGCAAATTACACATTTAGTAACCTCAGCATAATTACTGAAGACCTAAAGCCAATGACATCACTATTAGTTGGTGGAACTAACCGAGGTTGGGTAACTAAAGCGTCTGCCGGATTGGTATATGATGTATCAAACAAATTATCTATGTTTGCAGGGCCAGAATGGACTACTGGTATATACCATTTCAATTCAAACTTGCTTTCTACTCACAAGTTTGGACTTATATACGGTATGTCACTGAGATTTTAGATTTCATAAAATAAATAGAAAACTCGTTTACGACAATTTGGTTAAGCTAACCTCCTAGTTTATTATAAAGAAATTTACCTGTTGCTCCTCATCTTAAACAGTATGCTATAAGTGTGGGTGAGCAGGATTTGAATAAAGCTAAAGCATCACAGGCACTGCTGCCCCTTCGGTATACATAATCCACAAAAAAAGCTCTTACATAAATGTAAGAGCTTTAATGTCGGGGTGGCAGGATTTGAACCTGCGGCCCCTTGGTCCCAAACCAAGTGCGCTAACCGGACTGCGCCACACCCCGAGGTGTCTTTCTATTGTTTTCTAACTTCTGTAAAAAAGATAGATTCAAAATTGACAATTCTTTCAATAATTACCAAATTTATTTTTAATACTTTTACATTTATTTTAACTTTGGATACTCTAAAGACCTAAATACGATGTACTAATATGAAATTGACTAAAAACGAAGAAGATTACCTAAAAGCTTTGTTCAACCTAACTGTTGAACTAGAAGGCGACAAAGTTGGCACAAACCAAATAGCAGACAGACTCGGGTTCTCACCTGCCGCTGTTAATGGTATGCTAAAAAAGCTGAAAGCAAAAGAACTTGTTTCTTACAAGAAGTATGGCAAAATTGATTTGACTGATGAGGGGCGATCGCTCGCTCTTGGACTAATTAGAAAGCACCGTCTTTGGGAAACATTCCTTTATAAGTTTATGAACTTTACTTGGGACGAGGTGCACGTAGTTGCTGAGCAGTTGGAACACATAAAATCAGAAAAGCTAATCTCGGAATTGGATAGATTTCTTGGCTTTCCCAAAACTGATCCACACGGCACAACAATACCAACAAGTGATGGCGGATATATAGTAAAACCCAAAACTACATTGGCAGAAATAGACACAAACCAAAAATGTAAGATTGTTGCTGTCAAAGACGGCTCGGTGGAGTTCCTGAAGTATGTCACAAAAATTGGATTGGAGCTAAGTAGCGAGATATTAGTGCTGGAGAAACGTGATTTTGATGGCTCTGTGCTTATCCGATTTAATGACGAAGAGTTGTCAGTATCAGCTAAGTTTTGCGAAAATGTGTTTGTGGAAATGATATAAAAAAGCCCACTATTTACTAAATAATGGGCAATAATATTACTTCAATTCTACTTAGTCTTCCTCGACAGGTGACATAAATTTATATACGAACCCAGCCAACAATGCTCCGACAATAGGAGCTAACCAGAATAACCACAGTTGTTCCATAGCCAAGCCACCTGCAAATATTGCTTGGCTAGTACTCCTTGCGGGATTCACGGACGTGTTGGTAACAGGAATAGAAATCAAGTGTATTAATGTAAGACATAACCCAATTGCAATGCCGGCTAACCCAGCTGGAGCTTTGGGGTAAGTTGAGCCCAATATAATTATTAGGAACATAAACGTCAATACTACTTCCGTAACCAATGCAGACATCATACTGTATCCGCCTGGGGAGTGTTCACCGTAGCCATTGGCAGCGAAGCCACCTAATTCAAAACCAGGTGCACCACTTGCAATTATATACAATATACCAGCACCAGTTGCCGCTCCCAATAGCTGTGCTACAATGTATGGTAATAAATCTTTAGCGTCGAATCTACCACCCGCCCATAGTCCAATAGAGACTGCTGGATTGAGGTGACAACCCGAGATATGACCAATAGCATAGGCCATAGTCAATACCGTTAGTCCAAAAGCCAAAGCCACACCTACAAACCCTATTCCTAACTCTGGGTAACCAGCTGCCAAAACAGCACTACCACAACCTCCGAGCACTAACCACAGTGTTCCAATGTACTCTGCTAATAGTTTTTTCATATAAGTTCTCCTTTTATGATATTAATGATATACATTAACTTACAAAAAGGAAGTGAATTAATTATAAAAAAAAAGTCCATCTCTGATTTTAACATTGATGAGCTAGAACTCTATTTTCTTGGAAAAGCACTCTACTTAGTATAAGACTTAACCGCAACTATTGATTGATGAATATTCTTTTCAATTTCTTTTTGATACTCAGTTGTTGGAGGTAAAATATCGTCTCCACTCATAAATAAATTGCTTGCTGTTAGTTCTAACACTATTTCTTCTACAGCACCGCTTTTTAGCTCCAATGGCTCACGAAATTTCAAGCTGAGATTTTCTGTTTGATTGCTTTCGAATTCAAATGGATATGTCTCTCCTTTGATGTAGTAAGTGCCACTAGCCAAGATTGTGTTTTTCTTTTCATTAGCAAAGTCACCAAAGACGCCATCACCTTCATAAGGTTTCCAGTCATTGCCAGGGAATTTGTGAAGTTCAAACTTAATTTTCTCGTAACTACCTTCTGGTAAGCTCATTTCAGTAACTACATAACCACCATCTTTATCGGTATAGCCAACTAAAAACGGCCCAGTTTTCTTTTTTTCATCCTCTACTGAATCATTTAGCTTTATGCTGGAAATAATCGCCCTAAAGCTATTTATCCGCATTGAATCTACGTTTGTAGCCAAAATACCGGCTTTTTTGCTCTTGGTCAACAGGGGGTTATCGATAGATGCCCTAATCTTTAGGGTAGAACTATTGCTTGGTTCAGTACTGTCCTCAGTACAAGAAATGAGTAGAATACCGCTCAGAATAATGAATATAATGTAGTTTTTCATCGTGTTTTCCTCCACGAATTAGTGATAGATGTACCAATATAACTAATTCTTCATCAATGACAACAATTTTCGACTGGTTGCTTTACCGTATCAGGTAACTCAGGTGAGATGTAAGGAATGCCCAATGCCATGCCTCGCATTATCATTAGGATAGCCACTACGGCAATTCCGTAGGGCACTAATTTTGAAAAATTCTGTCTAACTTTGGGGCTTGCCATTGTACCGAGCATACCCACCGCAAACATAGCAGGGGCAGTACCGAGACCAAATCCAGCCATAAACAGCATACTATTAGTATAGTCGGCTATTCCAATAGATGCAGCAAGTGCGACATAGACCAAGCCGCAAGGAAGCAATCCGTTGAGCAAACCCAAACCTAGCAATGCAGGTTTGCCACGTTTTTTTAGAAATGTAGAAAAGTATTTTTTTAACCTACCTACTTTGGAGTAAAAGAAAGTATTTGCTTTGTTCGAGAGCTTGAATGCCTTAGGTGCAAAGGTAAGCACCAACATTATTACACCAATAATAATACTTAGTTTTTCTTGAATTCCCGAAAAACTAATAGCGGCGCCAAGCAATCCAAGAATAGACCCCAACACCATATAGGTAATAATTCTGCCGCCGTTGTAAAGGGCATTATCAGCGGCGACAGATAATTTGTCATTTGATTTATGAGGGATAGCCAAAGCTATAGGTCCGCACATACCTACACAGTGCAAGCTACCTAATATTCCTAATGAAAATCCAGCGATTAGTTCCATCACTTAACCATTATTTTCTTCTCGTAGTAGTACTCTTCTCCTTCCGAGTTCCAGCTTAACTTAACCGTCCAGTTGCCAGCTATAATCTTCTCAGAGTTGAATGTGTACATTCGCTCAACGCCAGCAAAGTTGAACTTCATATCCAAATCTTGATCTGATTGACGGTATAGAAAAAGCACGCCTTCTACCGCTTGCTCTGCCAATCCAACAGGAAGAGAAACATTGATTGAAGACACATTAGCATCGACAACTACATTCCCTTCTAGTTGATTAACATTATTCTTTTTGTCTATTACTTGCTGATAAACTTGTTCTTCTGCGTAGTAATCATCAGTTACCAAATCTGGCTTGAATTGAGAGACCCAAAATACAAACGAGAGTATTGCCACTACGAATGCTATGTAAAATATAGCTATACCAGTTCCCCAATTGAGTTTCATACTACTGTCCTTCTGCCGGAGCAGAGAAATTTGTTTTTAAAGATTCAAAGATATTTCCTTCTTCATCTAATAACTCAATAACTATTCTATTATTGTCTGGTTTTAACTCCGACCGAGGTATTTTGAGCAAGAAGGTAACGTTTATAACATCATTCCCAGGTACAACCAATTCTCTGCCACCTATCACTTCTATCTCCGAATTATAGTCAGGAGTGACAATAGTATATTTGAGTGGCTCATAAGTCTTATTGATTGACTTCATTGTAAATAAGTTAGAAACCTTATTATCTTGAGTCAAAGTGTAAGTTTGTCCTTTTGCTCTAAGTATTCGAGTATCCACATTGCTACGACTAGCAAGTAGATAAACTATAACGCCTACTAATATTGCAATAATAGCTGTGTAGAATTTCATTCTACCTGTGTAACGGAATTTCTTGCCGTCTTTTATATTATTTTCTGAAGCATAGCGGATTAGTCCTTTTGGTTTGCCAATTCGGTCCATTACTGCATCGCAGGCATCCATACAGGCAGTACAGTTAACACATTCCATCTGAGTACCATTTCTGATATCAATACCAGTTGGACAGACGAACACGCACTTCTTACAATCGATACAATCGCCAGCGTCTTCGCTTCTTTTCTTAGTGAATTTCTCACGCTTTTCGCCACGTACATAATCATAAGCTACAACTATTGATTCCTTGTCTAATAGCACTGATTGCAGCCTACCATAAGGGCAAACGAAAGTACACGCTTGCTCACGGAACCAAGCAAAAACACCAAAGAAAACACCTGAAAAAATTAGCATTGCAGTAAATCCACCTGCGTGTTCACTTATTGGCGAAGTGATTATTTCGAAAAGTGCATCGACACCAATAATATAGGATAGAAATAGATTACCAATGAGGAAAGATAAGGCATAGAATATTAGTAATTTTGACCCTTTTTTGAGTATCTTTTCCTTGTTCCAAGGCATTCTGTTTAGCAATCTTTGCTTGTTTGCATTTCCTTCTATCTTGTACTCAATCTTACGGAATACCATTTCCATAAATATGGTCTGAGGACAGAACCACCCACACCAGACTCGTCCCCAAGCCGAAGTAAACAGTACAATAGATATTACTAATGTAAGGAAAGTTAGTGCTAAGATAATAAAATCTTGTGGCCAAAAGACAGAGCCAAATATGATAAACTTACGTTCTACCACATTGAACATCATCAGTGGGTTGCCATTTATTTTGATAAATGGGGTAATGAAGAAAATAGCCAGCAATATGTAGCTGACTATTGTTCTTTTATCGTATCTTGGGCCTTCTGGTTTTTGCGGATATACCCACACTCTACCCGATTGGCTAATAGTAGATTGAGTGTCTCGAAAAGAGTCTGAAGTTTCAATAAGAGACCCAGTCTTTTTCTTTACCTGCTCACCACCGTGATTCAAATCACCAATGTCAAAGTATTTGGATTTACCTTTGTTGTCATTATTATTTTTTTCTTTTGACAAGGTATTATTCTCCTTGATACTCCTCGCCCTCAGGTGCCTTACCGTTCGGAGGATTCGTATTCTTTAGTTCTTTTTCAATATATGATGTAACTTGAACTATCTTTTTAGTCTTAAGTATTGGCTCCCAAGCAATCATACCTTTTTCTGGTACACCAATAGTTATAACATTAGCAATTGATTTGAAATCTCCTCCGTGTTTCCAATACATATCGCCAAGGTTAGGGCCTACACCACCTTCTCCAGCTGCACCGTGGCAACTTTGGCAGTTCATCTCATATATCTTTTTGCCAGCGGCTAAGTCTTCTTCCGAATCCATAAGTTCTATTGCAATTGATTCTTGAGCATTTTCCCCACCGTATTTTGCTTCTGCTGCCGCCAACTCTTGTTTGTATTCTTCTAATTGTGTGTCTCCTAAACCCGTTATGTCATAGTAAAACATATAGACAACAGCCCAGATAATAGTCAGCACGAACAACCCTACCCACCACGTAGGCATAGGGTTGTCGAACTCTTGAATTCCGTCGTACTCGTGATCGAGTAGTTTATCTTCTACTTCAGCCATAATTAGTTACCTCTCTCATTAATAACTTCATTTTCATTTAATGGTAAATTCGCAGCTTCATCTACGTCCTTCTTGTTGAGCATGAACGTTCGTACAGTAATAAGTGAAAAAAATACAAAAAATATTATTAATACACTTATTGGTAGTATTTCCAAATTCTCAACGCCTGATAATATATTTTTAAACATAGTTTTTACCTCTTTATTGTATTTCGTCTGCTGTTGATGACGCGCTACCTTTGATATCAGTACCTAATCGTTGCAAGTAAGCAATCATAGCTACTATTTCTTTGTTAGCACCGACTTCTATTCCCGATGCCTTTAGGTCTTTAACTATCTGGAATGCTTGTTTGTCATAATCACGCATTACATAGTTCTCATAGTTTGACTCATAAGGTACACCCATAGCTCTCATCAGCACTATCTTCTTGACTGTCAAAGAAGTATCAACTTCATTTTCAGCCATGTGCGGGTAGAGCGGCATCACCGAACCAGGAGACATATCTTCAGGTCTCATCATGTGTTTGTAGTGCCAAGCATTATTGTATTTACCACCAATCCTGTGCAAATCGGGACCTAATCGCTTAGAACCCCATTGGAACGGACGGTCATAAACAAACTCACCCGATTTGGAATACTCACCATATCTGGCAGTCTCAAACCTAAACGGTCTAATCATCTGCGAGTGACAAGTATAACAACCCTCTTTCACATATATATCTCTACCTTCTAATTCAAGTGGAGTATATGGCTTAACTGCAGTAATAGTAGGCACGTTCGATTCAATCATATACATAGGTACAACTTCTATAATACCACCTACTGCAACTACTACAGTACTTGCTATAAGGAATGGAATTGGCTTACCTTCAATCCATTTGGATCTTTCCCACCACTTAGCTTTGCCATTCAACATCTCTTCTTCGTGTTCTTGATCTTTAAGTGCTATTCCTCTACCAGTCTCAGTTTTCAAGAAGCTACCTTGCTTGGCTGTTCTGATTAGGTTATAGCCCATCATTAAAGCACCGATTAAGTACAAAGTACCACCTACGGAACGCAACATATACATCGGTAATATTTCAGTTACTGTCTCAAGGAAGTTAGTGTAAAGTAAAGCTCCCGAAGAGTCAAATTGTTGCCACATTAGACCTTGTACTACACCTGCCCAATACATTGGGATAGCGTAAAGTAAAATACCAATTGTACCAATCCAGAAGTGAGCGTTTGCCATCTTCTTAGAGAATATCTCGGTGTTCCACATCTTAGGCACTAACCAATAGATTATACCAAATGTTAGGAATCCATTCCAGCCAAGCGCCCCTATATGTACGTGGGCAATAGTCCAGTCAGTATAGTGCGATAGTGCGTTTACTGCTTTTATTGATAGCATAGGCCCTTCGAAAGTAGCCATACCGTAAGCAGTGATTGCCACTACCATAAATTTCAATATTGGGTCTTCTCTAACTTTGTCAAACGCACCCCTTAGAGTAAGCAAACCGTTGAGCATACCACCCCAAGACGGAGCAATTAGCATCAGCGAGAATACTGTTCCCAACGATTGAGCCCAACCAGGAAGGGAAGTATATAATAAGTGGTGAGGTCCAGCCCAGATATATAAAAATATCAGTGACCAGAAGTGAATAATTGACAATTTGTAAGAGTAAACTGGTCTGTTCGCTGCCTTAGGCAAGAAGTAATACATCAGCCCCAAAAATGGAGTAGTTAGGAAAAATGCTACAGCATTGTGACCATACCACCATTGAACTAATGCGTCTTGTACCCCTGCGAATACAGGATAACTTTTCATCAATGAAACAGGTATTGCCATAGAGTTAACTACGTGCAACAATGTTACAGTAACCCAAGAGCCAAGGTAGAACCAGATGGCAACGTACATGTGTTTTTCACGACGCTTGACTAATGTCATTATCATATTGATACCGAATACTACCCAAACGATAGCAATCATAATATCAATTGGCCATTCTAACTCTGCGTATTCTTTACTTGTTGTAAAGCCCATTGGCAAAGTGATTGCGGCAAGTAATATGATTAGCTGCCAGCCCCAAAAGTGGAAATTACTCAGGAACGAACTCCACATAGAGGCCTTACTGAGCCGAGGGAGTGAGTAGTAAACACCCATAAATATAGCATTACCCACGAATGCAAATATCACTGCATTGGTGTGCAAAGGACGCAAACGACCAAAGGTTAGATATTCTAAATTAATACCCATGCTTTGATAAAACTCTGGTAAATAGAGCTGAATTGCTATAAGCACTCCAACCAACATACCTACGATACCCCACACCATAGTGGCTATCATAAACTTCTTTACTATGACATTGTCATAAATAAAGGACTCTATCCTACTTTCATTTGTACTCATAAATGAAACCTCTTATGAATTTGAATTATTATTTGTTTCTGTATCATCGAACAGCATTCGGACTGAAGGTGTATAGGTGTCCTTGAACTGATCTTTTCGCACAGCTCTGATGAACAGTATTAAAAAGAATACTGCTATACAAAGACTGATTACTATTAAAGCTACTAATGCTAACATTGTTTTATATAATATTAAGTATTATTGTGTACTAAATTAGTGATTATAATATATAATTCCAATAATGAAGAGTCTTTTGTCTTAAATGTATTTTAAATTTGTTTATCTTGATTTATACGGACTATTTAAGTCCTATTTTGCAATTAGTTGTATTGTTATTACTTATGATTGGGGGATGAATTAATGATAATCTACAGCGAAGTAATAGGGCTAGAAAAAAATATAATAATTCAAGAAAATATATTTATAAATATTGGAATCAGTATTAAAAGCATAAAAAAGAAGAGAGGAGTGTTGTCTTCTGGTATTTCTATTACTGGTTTGTTATCAACGAATAAATCAAAATTGGCTCCGTTCATATTCGTTTTTGTAGTCAATTGGGCTTGCTTTTCTACACCATTTTCTGAAACAGTGAACCTGTGAGTTGTACCGCCTATAGAGCGTCTTTCGGATACTTCATGTCCGTTGACTATAACAGTTTCTTTTCCTAGGAGGGTATTGTGTAGCTCAATTTTGTTGTCAGAATAATATATTGTTGAGTGTTTCATATCGGTATTTCTAAAAGATGAATATTTGTTACTTCTAATATACTAATATTGTTGGAAATAGGAATAAACAAAACTTACACTTAAAAACAAACCCAACCAATTGGCTGGGCTTGATAAAAAAAATAGTCAGCTTGTTGATGTTTCTGAAAAATTCTATTCAAAGTTAAGAACAGTTTTGTAATAATGGGCTGCAACTCATTGTTGATTGTGATATGGACTCTTCGGTTTCCAAAGTAACAAGCTCCTTTCAACAAACATAATTGAGAGCAAAACGATAAAATGTTAAGAATACCCCACAAAATAGATAACTCATTCGTAACTTACCAACTCAAAAGAAACTTAAAATCGAAAAGATAAAATATTATGAGCAAAAAGAAGAAACAGAATATAGAGTTGACCATAGAGTCAATTGGATTCGAAGGCAAAGCAATAGCTAGACACAATGACAAGGTACACTTTATAAAAAAAGTAGTACCTGGTGATGTAGTTGAAGCTTATGTAAAGCGTAAGCGAAAAAGCTACAATGAGGCTGGATTAGTCAAAATCTTGGAAGAAAGCAAAGACCGAATAGAGCCGAGATGCGATTACTTCGATGATTGTGGTGGTTGTAGTTGGCAGAATATGCCCTATTCCGATCAACTGTCTTGGAAGAAGCAACATGTTATAGATGCTTTTGAGCGTATTGGGAAAATAGAAACTGAGGTCTATGATGTAGTCCCATCTCCCAATGATTTTCATTATAGAAATAAAATGGACTTCACTTTTAGTGCAAAAAGATGGGTAACCAGAAAAGAGATAAAGACTGAGGACGAAATTGACAACAAGGAGTTTGCTCTTGGTTTGCACTCTCCCGGCTCATTCGAGAAGGCCTTAGACATTAAGAAATGCCACATTCACCCAGAAGTTGGAAATGAAATTCTTACTATCGTCCGTAATTTTGCGATAGATAATGATATTTCGGCATTTGATAAGCGAGAAAAAACTGGCTATCTGCGTGAGCTAATCACTCGTTATAGCGGAAGCAGCGATTGTATTATGATTATTCTTACTACTAATGCGTCCGATGATGAGCATGACAAATTAGTTGATGAATTAGCAGAATTGCTATCCGAAAAGTTAGATGACAAGATCAATTTCATCCACGCTATCAATTCTGGTCCTTCGCCAGTGGCAATAGAATCGCAGAGGTTAGTGCTGGGCAGGGATTATCTGCTTGACAAAATATTGGGTGTTGACTTCAAGGTGTCACCATTCTCTTTCTTTCAAACTAATAGAATTCAGCTCAATAATTTCGTTTGTAAAATATTAGAAGCTGCTGAGTTGAACGAAGATATGACCGTGTGGGACTTATACTGTGGTACTGGCTCTATTGCCCTTCCTGCTGCGAAGAAAGTCGGCAAAGTATATGGAGTAGAGTTAGTGGAATCTTCGATAAATGATGCGAAAGCTAACGCACTTATGAACGGAATAGATAATGCCAATTTCCAAGTTGCTGATTTGCACGCCAAAGATACTCCTGAGCTTTTGGATAAATTGCCAGAGCCAGATTTGATTTTTATAGACCCACCAAGGGCAGGAATGCACAAGAATTTGGTGGCTCATTTGTTGGAAATTAACGCTCCAAAGTTGATTTACGTTAGCTGTAACCCTTCGACTCAAGCACGCGATTGTGAATTGCTAAAAGAAGGTTACAAAGTAGTAAGCGTTCAGCCGGTGGATATGTTCCCACAAACTTACCACATAGAATCAATTGCGGTATTAGAGAGAATAAAATAACCATTAGTGTAACTAATCTATAACTTAGTGTGTCATAGTATATGAGTAATGAGATGATAAAGTACAATGTAAACGAAATATTTTACTCTATTCAGGGTGAGGGCAGCCGTGCAGGTTTGCCCTGCGTGTTTGTCCGAATGCAAGGATGTTTGCTCCGCTGCACTTGGTGCGATACTCCTTATGCTCTCGACAGAAAGCAGACCGAAACGCTGATGAGTATTGATGAGATATTGGACAAAGTAGAGAGCTACAGTTGTAAATTTCTTATGCTTACGGGCGGCGAGCCGCTGGAACAAAAGAATATTGGCAAGTTGGTCGATGCAGCTTTGGACAGAGGGATGGAAGTAGTAATAGAAACTAACGGACAACAAGACGTTGGCAAAGTGTCGCAAGATGCCGTTAAAATCTTTGATTTAAAGTGTCCTGGCTCTGCTATGCACAAGAAGAATGATTACTCAAATATCGAAAAATTAGATAGTAAAGACGAAGTAAAGTTTGTGATAAAAGACAGAGCTGATTACGATTGGGCAATAGATAAATGCAATGAGTATGAATTGTTCGGTAGAGTGTCGGAGGTGCTAATGTCGCCAGTGTTCGGCGAGATAGAGCCAGTTGATTTGGCTAACTGGATTCTGGAAGACAGCTTACCAGTACGAATGCAAATGCAGCTTCACAAATATATTTGGGAACCAGCAACCAGAGGTGTATGATGTTAACGGCGTTCATTTTTTTAACAGTGATAATGGCAACTTTGCAACTAAACGGACAAGATGCTAATTACCAGAGCTCTAAGAGCAAATCTGGCAATATAGATTTTATAATCAACAACTCTGGTCAAATTGGCTATAGCAGAGATGTCACAAAATCAGGGTTCGTGTGGCCAAGGGGTGGTAACGCACAATACATATATGGTTCGGGATTAGCTGTTTTCGCAAAGTTACCAAATGGTGAAAACAGAAATTTCTATACATACATCCCAAGTACGTCAAGTAATGATTTTGTTACTGGCTCTTTCACCGATAATTCCGAAGGAACTCAAAGCAAATACAGAGTCTATAACTCTAGAGACTATGATAAATTATCGGGTATAGCGATTCACGATAGTTTGGCAGAATATAGATGGCCAATATGGTTAGGTACGACTTTTCCTGCAAAAACCTATGGCAATTACATAATTGACCAAAATAAGAGAAGCCGATCAGTTTCTAAACCAAACTTTAGAGCTGACGAAGAAATGGTATCGATATCTAAAATAGACGATAGCTATCCATTAAACAAGATTCCGAACCCAAAAGAATTTGAGGATATGCAATTGGACATAGAAACCAGAACGTATAGCTATGAAGAAAGTCCGGATGTTTTATTCATAAGTTGGGTTGTTCATAACCGAGGGGCAGTCTCTTTAGAAGACATGGCTTTTGCACCTGTCTTTGATATTGATATAAATAGATCCGACAATAGGTTCAAAGGGGTTGATAATGATATTATGTTATTGACAAAAGATAGTAGTATAGCTGTTTTTGCTACTGAAATAAGTGAAGACGAGACAGGAACTGATTTTGGTTATATCGCATTTGATTGGTTTACTGAATCAGCTTTGGAATCAAAAGATGAAAACCAAAATCTTAATTTATACAGCTACTACGATTTCAACTTGAATACTGATTATAGCACTTTTGACTTTATGGACTATGTGAACGATGGAGTGCAAGAAAAAACAGTTGGTGAGCAGAGCTTTTTCACACCAACACATAGGTTTGATTTCCCAGCTGGCAGTACAGTAAGATTGACTATGCAGATAATGTTTACCCAAGGTGGCGATGACTATCCTGATATAGAAGAAGATGAATTAGAAGCACTAACACCCCAAATGACTGCTAATTGGGAGCTGTTTAAATCCAAAGTGCTAACGAGTGTTGCTGATATTAGCAATAGCATCAACCTGATAGTATATCCTAATCCTGCAACGAATTACATCAACATAGATTCCCAATATTCTAATCAAGTTGTTAAAATATTTTCTCTATCTGGTAAAGTTCTTTTGACATCAGAGGGGACAGACAAAATAGATATTAGAAAACTTACTCCAGGTGTTTATGTACTCAAAATTGGTGAATTGAGTCAAAAGTTTGTTGTGGAGTAGGGGCTAAAAAGAAAGATTATAATTCTTTATCAAAACTTAGATATATCAACCCAATTCATTGGATTAAAAACTCTGTACGCTCAGAATTAACTTAAAAAAAAATACCTTTGGAGTAAGTTCAATCCCCAACGTACTACATTTGCCACATTAATGAATTGATTATTTACTAAATTCAAGTAGTTTGTATTTGCATTCATTGTAGAAATGCCCTGGGTGCGCCCCAAGAGAGTAATCAAGATAATCCCTAAGATTATTAAAGATATCTAAACACTTCTTATTGCCCTTCAAGGAACAAACTAACAGCTTACCAACTATATTCTCACTATTGTAACTTTCGTTGATTTTCTTCAACTCTGGCAGCTCTTGAATAAATGACTCAATATCTGAATCAGTTACGACAGATAGATCGAGAATAATCTCTTTATCACTTATTTTCAAACTATCATTTTCAACAGTAATTAAAGTTCGGCTGTAAGGTACTTCGCTCCAATCCATACCTTTACCCACTGGTAAGACAGTCAACTCAACTATCTCTAACTCATTATTCATTTTATTTAGTATGCAAGTTCTAAGAGCACCATAGAAAGTAATATGTTTTTTATTAGTGCAATCTTCTATCGCAAATTCGGAAAGCTTTATGCTACATTCATCAAACCTCTGATCAAGATAACCACAAACTACTAGAGTAATGTCATCAATTTCGGTTTTAAATACAGGCTTTTCTCCAGCAACCATATACCCTATACAATTACAATTTTCATCATCGTTTATATAATATGGTTGAATCCGTGATTTGTGAACATAACCTTCATAATCATTTCTTGTTACTTTCCACCAATCTGACTCTTCTGACTCTGTATATACGAAATCATCTCCTTCTTCAATCTCATATATTACTTCATATTGTGTTCCAGGTCCAGCTCTTAGAGTTGTATATCCATCTAGGTCACTAATTATTCCCTTCTTTTGTGAATAGCTTATATCAAATAAAGCAAGAAACACTAAAGCGAGTATTACTGTTTTATATATTGGGTTATGAGTCATTTTTTTCTTGTTTCTGTTTGTAACTTTTTAAAGATACTAATTTTACTCATTCACAACTGCCATTTATTACATTTTTATTAAATTACTTAAAATCAAAAACGAAAAAAGTAATAATTATGCAATTCATTGACTTAAAAACACAATACGCACAGATTAAAGAGCAAGTAAACAAAGGAATAGACGGAGTCTTAGAGCACGGTAGATATGTGTTTGGCCCAGAGATAGATGAGCTTGAAAAAAGATTAGCCGAATATGTTGGAACAAAGCACGCTTTGGCATGCTCCAGCGGAACTGATGCTCTTCTTATGCCGCTAATGGCGTGGGGAATTGGCCCAGGTGATGTTGTATTTACTACTCCATTCTCATTTGTTGCAACTTCGGAAGTGATAAGCTTAGTCGGTGCTACGGCTGTGTTTGTCGATATAGACGAAAAGACTTACAACATAGACCCAGTTAAGTTAGAAGCAGCAGTAGAAAAAGTAAAAGCAGAGGGCAAACTAACTCCAAAGGCCGTAATACCTGTTGATCTATTTGGTCTCCCTGCTGAGCTTCACAAAATAGAAGCGATTGCCGAGAAACACAACCTTATGGTATTAGAAGATGCTGCACAAGGGTTCGGTGGCTCACTCGATGGCAAGAAGGCGGGCTCTTTTGGTCACGCTGGAGCAACATCGTTTTTCCCAGCTAAACCGCTCGGTTGCTACGGCGATGGCGGTGCTGTTTTCACTGACAGTGATGAATTGATAGAAAAGTTGAAGTCTATCCGAGTGCACGGTATGAGTGCAACGGAGAGATACGACAATGTAAATATAGGCCTAAACGCTCGAATGGATTCTATCCAAGCAGCTATATTGCTTACCAAATTAGATATATTCCCAGGTGAGTTAGTTAAGCGTAACAATGTGGCTTCTCGCTATTCGGCAAACTTGGGTAACTCAGTTGTTACTCCGTTCGTACCTGGTGGTTACTACTCTTGTTGGGCACAATATTCCGTATTGGCAAAAGATGCAGCTCACCGCGATGAGTTAAGAAACAAATTGCAAGAGCATAGTATTCCGACTGCTGTTTACTATCCAATCCCACTTCATTTGCAGACGGCTTATAGCTACTTGGGATACAAGAAAGGCGATATGCCAGTGTGCGAAGGAATTTCAGAAAGAATATTCAGCTTACCAATGCACCCATATTTGACTGAAGAAGAAATAGATAAAATCTGTGAAGTAATAAAAGGATAAGTTATGAAAGGAGTAGTATTAGCAGGAGGTAGCGGCACTCGCCTATACCCAGCGACCAAGGCAGTCAGTAAGCAATTATTGCCGATATATGACAAACCAATGATATACTATCCTATTTCTGTGCTTATGTTAGCCGACATTACGGAGATACTCATTATCTCGAACCCAGAGTTTATTGATCTTTACAAATCGCTACTCGGTGATGGTTCGCAACTGGGGATGAAGTTTGAATATGCCGTACAGACTGAGCCACGGGGCTTAGCTGACGCTTTTATAGTTGGCGAAAAGTTTATCGGTGACGATGATGTGTGCCTAATTTTAGGCGACAATATTTTCTATGGGCAAGGTTTCACTGGTATTTTACAAAATGCAGCTAAGCTCGATTTGGGAGCTACTATATTTGGTTACTATGTTAAAGATCCTACCGCTTATGGTGTAGTTGAGTTTGATGACAATAACAAAGCCATTTCGATAGAAGAAAAGCCAGAAAATCCGAAGTCAAACTATGCTGTGCCTGGACTATATTTTTATGACAATAGCGTGATAGAAATAGCTAAGAATGTTAAGCCGTCAGCTCGTGGCGAAATAGAAATAACTGCAGTGAACAACGAATACCTGAGGCAAGGACGATTAAAAGTTGAGCTACTGGGACGTGGTTTTGCGTGGTTAGACACTGGCACAAGCGATAACTTGATGAATGCCGCTGACTTTGTCCGCACAGTTCAAAAAAGACAAGGGTTCTACATAGCTTGTTTAGAGGAAATAGCTTACAAGAAAAAATTAATAAATTCACAGCAATTAGAAGAGTTGGCACAAAACTTGTTGAAAACTGAATACGGCGAGTATTTAAAGGAAATAACAAGTTATGATGAAAATAGTACTAATAGAAGATGATAGTATAATGATTAGCTCGGTCAAGTTGCAGCTGAAAGTTCTCTTGAAAAAAGACTATGAGCTAATTCCATTCAAAAGATTAGAAAAGGCAATTCATTACCTTGAAAGTAACCAGTGCGATTTGGTTATATCTGACATTAACCTATTGGATTCTCGTGGAGAAGACACAATAAACAAGCTTACCTCAAATTCTAACGACTATAAACTTATTATTATTTCTGGCTCATACAACCAATATGAAGTGTCAGACACGAATACAAATTGCTATCAGTTCGTTCCCAAAGATATTGACTTCAATGATTCCATAAGTGCTGCTATACAAAATGTTTAACTCCTAATGAGTATTAAGTTGCTAAAGCCACCTAACATATCTGACTATTAAACTCCTCTATGTCCTCTTGCTTACCTGACACATAAAGTATATCACCACGCAGGATTTTCTCATCGGGAGTAATGTTTTCCAACAGCTCCTCTTTCCTGTTGATAGCAAGTAGATTAACCCCATAGTTAGCCCTCAGGTTTGAGTCTGCTAATGATTTGCCAATTAGTTTACCGCTATCCTTAATTACACGCAGCGATGTGATATTGAAATCAGGATGCTTAGTCGGTCGGTAAGTCCTCGGTAGCTCCTTAGTGTTTTGGAATATATCATAATTGTCCGAACGCACCAACTCCACAAATTGTGCTATTTCGTCTTCTGGCACTAAGAAGTTGTGTAATACTCGCGAGAATATCTCAACCGAAGTCTCAAACTCTTCTGGTATCACCTCGTCCGCACCCAATGCCAGCAGTTCGCTCGTCTCTTTGACGTAGCGAGTACGCACCACCATATAGATTGATGAAGAAAACTCACGTATATTCTTAGTTATTGCTTTCGTAGCTTCTGGGTCAGATATTGCAACCACAGCAGCCCTCGCTTTTTTCAAATTCACGGTCTCCAAAATATGCGGTTCGGCAGCATCCCCAAATATTATTGGTATTCCGTTCTTCTTTTCCCTCAGCACAGTCGTGGCATTCAGCTCTATAGCAATATAGGGTATATTACTTTGGTGTGCCGCCTTTGCCAAATTCGACCCATTTACCCCATAGCCGATGATTACTAAGTGGTCGCTCAGGTGTTCAGTTTCCACATCGTCATTGCTTTCTTCGTTGCTCGGCGTTTTTTTGGTTACAGCTTTTGCTACTTTTGTAGAAAGGAATTTTTCAGCAATGTCTTCTGCAAACATAATCACAAACGGTGTAAGTAGCATAGATATAATAGATACAGCAAGGAAGTACTGGTTAGTCTCCGCCGAAAGCAAACCATACTCTATACCAACTTTGGACAGTATGAATGCAAATTCACCCACTTGGAACAGCGATAGACCAGTAATCAGAACCGTTCTCGGTGAGTATTTGAGCACTGCCACTGCTATAGAACCAATAGCAGATTTGACAACCAACACTGCCAGCACCAACAGAAGAATAACCGTAGCATTTTCTAAGAAAAATGTAATGTCCAGCAGCATACCAACAGAGATGAAGAAAAAACTGGTGAACAGCTCTCTGAATGGCAGAATTATACTTGTTGCCTGGTGGCTATACTCCGATTCGGAAATAATTAGTCCCGCCAAAAATGCCCCCAAAGCAAGAGATAATCCAGCTTCGGAAGTCAAATAAGCCACCACAAAACAAATAGCAATAGTAGTCATCAGGAACAGCTCTTTGCTCCTCGTTTTCGCTACCGAATACATCAGCTTTGGCACTATATACCTTGCACTAACGATAGTAATGATAATCACAATAGCAGTTTTGAGCAACAAGCTCAATATACTCATTGTCACATTGTCCGATTGCCCTGCTATAATCGGAGTAAATAGCATCATCGGCACAACAATAATATCTTGGAAAATCAATATAGCAAGTACGTTTCGCCCCTGCGGTGAGTTTATTTCGTTCCTATCTTGGAAGACTTTTAGCACTATTGCCGTACTGGAAAGCGAGAACAAAAAACCAACGAACACGGACTCATTCCAGCTATATCCCAATAGGTAGTAGGTCAACCCCGAAATCAGCACCGTTAGCCCCACCTGGAGCGACCCACCAATGAACACGGTTTTCTTAATCGATGCTAACTGCTTTAGCGACAGCTCCATACCAATCACAAACAGAAGTAAAATAACACCAATCTCGGATATTATCTCTATCTGTTCCACATTGTGAACCAAACTCAGCCCAAAAGGCCCAATGATAATACCAGTCACCAAAAAGCCGAGAATGGACGGCAGTTTTAGCCGTTGCAATAGGAATACTATAACTACGGAAAAGCCAAGTAATATGAGTATGTCTTGTAATATTGGTAAGTGCATAAGGACTATTGATTATTTATTCTGATTTTTGCTTACAAAGTTAATAAAGATTATATTAACAGTAGTTTTAATTAGTATAATAGAAATGAAGTGAATAAAAAATTAGACCATACATACAGCACTATCATCATTGGTGGAGGTCAAGCTGGATTATCAATGGCTTACTTCCTAAGGAGAAGCAATTCCGATTACCTTATATTAGATGATAACGATACACCAGGTGGGTCATGGAACAGAACTTGGGAAGGGCTAAAGCTATTCTCGCCAACTGAGTTTAGTTCACTTTCGGGATGGCGAATGCCAAAATCTGCCGATGAATACCCCACTAAGGATGAATTTATCGACTATCTGACCAAATATGAAGCCAAATACGAAATGCCAATAGAAAGGCCAGTAAGGGTCGAATCTGTAGTAAAGCAAGATGGATTATTTATAATCAAAACGGACAAGCAAGAGTACAGAGCTAAAACAGTAGTCAGTTCAACTGGAACTGCACAAAACCCTAGCATACCAGATTACCCTGGTGCTGAGCTATATACTGGCACACAGATTCACTCCGTTGACTACCGCACGCCAATCGATTTTGCAGGACAGAAAGTCTTGATAGTAGGTGGCGGGAACTCAGGAGCACAAGTCTTAGCCGAGGTTTCATTAGTGGCTGACACTAAGTGGGTCACACTGGAAGAACCCAACTTTCTACCAAAAGAAATTGATGGAAGATACTTGTTCAACCAATCAACAGCAAAGTATCAACAGATGTTAAAAGGTGAAAAAACGGAACAGCGAAAAGCCAACCTAAGCGATATAGTGATGGTAGAATCTGTTCGTGATGCTCAAAAGCGTGACGTACTGCACTCAGTCCGACCATTCGCTAAGTTCTACGAAGACGGAGTAGTCTGGGGCAACGGAAAAAAAGAGGAATTTGACACCGTAATTTGGTGCACTGGGTTCAAATCAAATCTAAACCATTTAGAAAGTTTGGGTATAATCAATAAGGGAAGAATAAGAACTAAAGGCACTATGTCAACGGAGGTGCCAGGACTTTGGCTGATTGGCTATGGCAACTGGACTGGCTACGCTTCTGCTACTATATATGGCGTTGGCAAAACAGCCCGCGACGCAGCAAAAGAGATAGTGAGCTATATGAATGAGGCATAAGTCAATATTCTGCATAATATAAGGCAACTTTCGATATATAATTTCCGTATTTATTATTACATTTTAAAAATAAAAACAGGAGAGAACTATGCACATGTCAAACACACCCACAGTACCGGGATTCGAGATAGTAGAAACTCACGGCTTAGTCCGTGGCAACATAGTAAAGACCAAACACATAGGCCGTGACTTTATGGCAGGAATCCGCAACATAGTCGGTGGCGAAGTGGGCAGCTACACACAAATGCTAACCGAAGCACGCGAGCAAGTTCTCGACAGAATGTGCAACGACGCAAGACAAATGGGAGCAAACGCAATAGTAAACGTAAGGTTTGCCACTAGTGCAATAGGTCAAGGAATGGCAGAGCTTTTGGTCTATGGCACAGCTGTAAAAGTAGAAAAGAAGTAGTAGGGGAAACAAATATGTCAAAATTAGTGATTTCATTAACGGTACTATTGACTGTTAGTATGTTGTTACTTTTTTCTATGAAAGTACCAAGTCCAACAAATAATAATACTGTAACTGTAAAAGGGACGATTGAAAACATTTACGAAGGTGGAATAAAAGATGTTGTTTTCAAATTAAAAGATGATGATAGAGTTTACTATATAAATCGTGGGTTAGAGAATAAATTTGAGTTGAAAGAATTAAAAGAGGCATATATTGGAAGAACTTTAGCTCTAACTTATATAAACCACAACCATATATTCAAATCACTAATTAACAACAGACATTTGTCAGAAGTGAAGAGTGACAATAGTATTATATATAGTGAGATGTAAATTGTGATTATCCAACAACTACTCAACTATAAACTTACTAGTTGTTTTCACATTTTCATTTTCTAACTCAATGAAGTAAATCCCTTTTGCTAATTCATTTGACAAATTTAAACTATAATTGTTAGACTTAGTGGATGAAATAGATCTAATCAAAACACCTTTTAAGTCAAGAATATTTATTTTTGTAAAAGAAATTTCTGATTCGATATTAAATATTCCTTGACTAGGGTTTGGATAAATCACAGTATTATAACTATCAATGAGAACAGAACTCATTGCGTCTGACGTCGTAAAACTATATATAATAGACCACTGTCCTACTCCTGAACTATTTTCACCTCTTACTCTCCAAAAGTACTCTGTGTCGATAGCCAAGTTATTGAGTGTTTGATTTGTTTCAGTTATAGATTCATTATAAAGTAAATTACTTACCTCAAAATTGGTACTATTGGATAATTGAAATCTATATGATTCCACTCCTGGTAATATTTCCCAATTAAACATAACTGATTCGTTTATGTTAGTGCTTTGGTCTTTTGGTGATAATAATTCAACTTTTTCTTCTATATTGTAATTGCTAGTTTTGAAATACCAAACGTCTGACCAATTACTCTCTATCTCATCTTTTAAAGATTTAACTCTCCAGTAATATGTTCTATTATTAATCATATTAGAAACATCTATTTCGTTTAATTTAATGTCAGAGTAATTGTCAACTGATTCAGAAAATTGCTTATTATTGGATATTTCAAAAGTATATGAGTCAGCTCCTTGAACATATTGCCATTTAAAATTTATTTCATTTTTTTGATCAATAGCACGGTTTTCTGGTGATAATAAGATAGGACTATCTACTCTTGCTGAAGAAGTCGTAAATTCCCAAATTTCAGATGGTTCGCAAACATCATCCGAAAGATTTGAGATAACTTTCCAAAAATATTTGGTAGATGGTAACAAGTTATAAATTATTACCGTGGATTCATTGATGTCATACATTGAGTCAACAATATCATTAAAGTTTGAATCACTAGATATAATAACCTGATGGTTAGCCGAGTCATAGTTTGAGTCCCAAACTAATGTAATAGTGTCAGGAGATTCTATTGATTTTCTGTTTATGGGTGAAATCAACTTAGTTGCTTGTAATTTTGTTTTAAAACTATGGACTTCAGACCAATCAGTTGGACATTCATTACTAGTGTTCTTAACCCTCCAAAAATACTGAGTAGCGAAATAGGATGAATTAAAAATGAATTCATTTTTTGTTAACTCTTCTATTTCTACAATTTTATTTTTAAAAAGAGTGTCTTCCGAAAGCTGTAAACTATAACTTTGTCCAGTTTTAGTATCCGTTTCATCCCAAGTAAGAATTGTGTTTGAATTAGGTATATTAATCGAATAATTCTCTGGTACAAGCTGATCAGGGCCAATATCTTTTAAGGCTAAATTATTTGGTTTAGACCATTTTTCACTTATAAAACCATTATACTTCTGTACTCTCCAGAAAATATTGTTTTCATCGTTATCAAATTTGTGTAAGTAAGAAGAACGAAATGTTTCTTCTTGGAGTATTATGTCTGTAAAAGATGAATCGGAAGCAAGTTGAATTATATACGAATTAGCATCAAATAAACGTTCCCAGTCAAATGGTACAGTTCTATCTAGGCATGATGTTTCGTTTTCAGGATAATAAAGATTTGGGCCGCCATGAAGAGTAAAAAAATCTATATATCTCCAAGCTGTATTACAAGAGATACTATTCGGAGTGCTATAATTGCCATTTAATCTAGTGTAGATTTTGGCATTGTAAATTTCTACATCATGTGTATAAGAGTTTGTTCCTATATTTTCTTTGGCGAATATAATATTTTTGAAATCTTCATCGGTGGCTACTTGTAAATTGTAGGAATCTATACTTTCATCACTTTCCCATTCGAATGTGACTAAACTAGCGACAGATTCTGAAGATTTGGGATTTATAAATTCGGGTGAGTTATTAGGTGCAAATTCATTTATATTCCATGTTTCTAAACTATCTAAAACTACTGAAGCTGCAACTTGTTGGAAGAAAGTTGCTGTAGAGTCTGGTAATCCATTATTATTAGCACCTTCTGGACTTTGTTCAAAAAATGTTGAGTAAAAAGTACAAGCCGTTAAATACATACCTTTGTTATTAGGGTGATAATTATCACCTCCATACAAGTAAATCCATGGTTTTTTTGTTCTAACTTCTTTCCAAGATATACCAGCAGGCACACATATTCCTTCTATTTCATCTGCGGTTTTTTTGTAGATAGTTCTGTAATAATCCTGTTGTTCAAAGTAATCCATTGTGGAATTGTTACCATTTTCCCAACCCCACATCATATATACTACAGTTTGCGTACATTCAGAATTATTTTTTATCACTTTATTTACATTTCTGATTTTATGGTTGTATTGAACTACAACATAGTCCCACTCCTCGGAATTAATAACACCTTTTGTGAAGTTGTCGACTGTGTCTAAAGGAGCAGCACCTAACACATGAACGAAATAAAGACTATCTCCTTGCGATTTAGCAATTGTCTCAACAATCTCTGGCATTCCTACTGTAAGACTATTTCCTATGAATAGTACCTTCTTATGAATTCTGGAGTTAGAGACAGAAACTATAAGAATACTTAAGAATAATAGTAGAACAACTTTTTTCATACTGATTTGGGTTTTAATTTTTCAAAAAGCACTACCATAACATCTTTTCGAAACTTTAGTTACAGTTATGATGATAATAGAAGGTTGCTATTCTGATATCAAAAAACGATTAAATTCTAAGGAAGTAGCGAGTTAAGATTTGCATAGTGTTTAGAATATGGAATAGTAATTTGTACTATTATAATTTATCAATTTGCAATAAACCTAGTTCAATGATAAATTGCCAAATACACAAATCAACATTCGATTTATGAAAAAAATATTTGCGGCACTTACTTTTATTTTGTCATTTGTAGTCTATCTTATCACATTAGCACCCGATGTTTATTTTACAGATAGTGGTGAGTTGGCTTCAGTCGCTAGCTCATTGGGTATAGCTCACCCTACTGGCTACCCGCTGTTTACTTTGGTGGGACATTTGTGGAGCGGTTTGCTTCCTTGGTCGCCTGTCTATAATTTGAATCTGATGGCTGCCGTGGCAACAGCAATTTCTGCATGTTTTATCTTTTTTGCTTCTTATGAATTAGTAAGTAATTTAAGTTTGAAAAAGAAAGTTGGTCAGCTTGTAACTGATTTAGATGATTTGCTTTTATCTCTTTTTGTCTCCCTTGGCTATTCGTTTGCACTTACCACTTGGAAACAAGCTACATCAGTTGAAGTTTATTCCTTGCAATTAGTTATTATTTCTCTCTATCTGTACTTAGTAATCAAAGCGTATTTTACAAAGGAAGATTCTGCTAGGCTACTGATTGCAGCTGGGTTCACATTGGGCTTGGGTTTTGCTAATCATCTGACATCATTTATGCTTATTCCAGCTGGACTAATAGTTTTGTTTGCTAAAACTAACAAGCGAGACAGATGGAAATTGCTGGGCTTTGTGGTTGGAGCAACTTTGGTTGGGATTCTGCTATATCTATATTTGCCGGTTAGGTCATCGCAATCGCCAGAGTTTAACTGGGGTGCTGTTCATCGCAGCTTTGATAAATTTTGGTATCACGTAACTGGTGCCCAATATCAGGTGTGGATGTTTAGTGATGGTAATGCTTGGAAAGAGAATTTTAAGCTGTTCTTTTCGCTTATCCCATCGCAGTTAACTTGGATTGGAGTGCTGTTTTTGGTCTATGGGCTCTATGTATCATTCAAACAATCGAGAACAATGTTCTATGTGTTGATTAGCACTTTGCTTTTGTGTGTGTTTTATTCTTTGAATTACTCAATTCACGATATCGACTCATACTTTGTAACTGCTTATGTTGCTATGTTTCTGTTTTTGTTAATCGGTGCTAAACAACTAATACTAAAGCAAAAAAACTTGATCTACCTTTTCGCATTTGTGCCACTATTCAACTTATATTCTAACTACACAGAGAGCGATTTGAGTACTGATTATTCAGTATCTGAATATGAAAGATTGGTAACGGAATCGGCCGAGGAAAATGCGATAATTATTTCTGCTCAGTGGGATTTTTGGGTTTCTGCTCGCTGGTACAAAGATAAGATTGAAGAAGAAAGACAAGATATAGCTCTGATAGAAAAAGAGTTACTCCGAAGAACTTGGTATCTTGGGACAATGGAACAATGGTATCCAGAAATTAGTGACAAATGCGATAACAAGTTGGAGTTATTCGCTGGCCAGTTAGAGAAATTTGAATCTAACCAAGCTTATGATCCTCGGTTGATACAGGAGTATTTTGTTGAAATGCTTAATTGCTTTATTGAAACAAACATAGACCACCGACCGGTATATGTTACGTTTGATATATTGCAGACTGACCCTGATATAGGGAAGGGATATGTTAAGATTCCTGAAGGTTTTTTGATTAGATTGAGCAGACAACCAGAACCAATGAGATTTGACTACGCTAATATGGATGTTATCAAATTAGCCCAATCTGCAAATAGCAAAGATGACGAACTGCACAGAATGACAAAAAATTTAGCTTTGGTAAATCTAAAAGCTGCTTCCAATTATGCAGAATATAGTGGTAAAATGGCTTTGAAAGCGGCAATTGAGCAAAAGATTATAGAATTTGCAAAGTAAAAGACTAAGAAAAAGTGATTTATTTTGTTACATTTTGTAGTTTATATTGTTATATTAGTATAAATATGAAGATAAAATAAAAAAAGAGTTTTTTGTATGAAAAGTATATACAAGTTATTATTAATCTCAATCATAAGCAGTATGGTGCTTCTACACTCTTGTGCAGAAGAAGATGGGCCACACAAATATGATCCAGGAGATTTGGTTCAGAAACATAATCTGACAACATTGCCAGATATACCATATCCACCAGACAATCAGTACAACCCATTGAGGGTTGAGTTGGGTAGGTTGTTATTCTATGATCCGATATTATCGGCAGAGAATAGATCAACTTGTGCTACTTGCCATCACCCAGGACTGGGCTTTGCAGATGGTAGAAAGTTGCCAGCGGGAGTTGGTGAGTCAATGCACTTGGGTCCAGATAGAGAACTTGGTACTTCTATAATTAGTGGATTGCCAATTGGCGATGTGCCTCGTAATTCACCGACTGTTTTCAATACGGCATTTAACTTAGATTCTACTGGCGAAGCAAATCACATGGGTGTTATGTTTTGGGATGGTAGAGCTAGAGGATTGGAAGCTCAGGCAGTGAAACCATCGACATCACGTGAAGAAATGAAAGGTGATAGATTGTCACCAAATAATGTTATTTACTTTTTGTGTAGGGATATTGAGAAAACTCCTGAATACATTGAACTTTTCAAAGAAGCATTTCCTGAGGAAGTAAAAGGTGAAGACATTGATGTAACAAGTGATATGCTCGGAAAAGCATTAGCTGCATTCCAAAGAGAGTTAGTAACAAGGAATACAGCCTATGACAGATTTGTCGGTGGTGAAGCGGAAGCACTGACTGACCAACAGAAAAAAGGATTAGACTTGTTTTTCACCAAGGCAAAGTGTGGCAATTGTCACAATGGGCCTAATTTTAGTAACTATAATTTTACGGTATCAGGTGTGCCACAAATTGGTCCAGGCAAGAAACTTGAACCAGGTGAAGATTACGGAAGAGAAGAATTTACTCAACAGATTTCGGGTAGATATGCTTTCAGAACTCCAACCTTAAGAAATGTCACTCTTACTGCACCATTTATGCATGATGGAGTATTTGAAACATTAGAAGAAGTTGTACAGTTTTATAACAATGGCTCTAAGCCAAGACATCCAAGAGTTACTGACGCAATGATTCACCCAGATGTGAGAGATCCGCTTAACTTAACTGATGAAGAAGTAGATGCGATAGTAGCATTTATGGAAGCATTAGAAGATAATGGCTCACTACTTGACCCTAAGCTGATGCAAGTTCCAAGTTCCGTCCCTTCTGGTATGAAGCCATTAGCAGGTGCTACTGTTAAGAAATAAAAATCTATTAGGAAAATTTAATTTTAAGACCCAATTGATTAGTAAATTGATTGGGTCTTTTTTTATTTATATTACATAATATGAGATTCATAAAAAAATATAGTTTGACGACAATTGTGATATTGCTTTTTGTTGTTCCTGAATTAATTTCGGCATCGACCCAAAGCGAAGATAGAGGCGTAATTAACATTCTAAGTGATGATTTTGAAAGTGCATTCGCTGATTTAGGTTTTATTGCAAATGATTTTGTTGATTTTGATAACAGTTCAGCGATTAAGTTTGGTGGGGTTGCTGTTGGTACAGCCGCACTTACTTATGCCGATAATCCTTTGTATGACTATATTGAGAGACATAAGGTTAGAAAGTCGGGAACTGAAAAGTTCTTAGAAGTGGTAGATAATTTTGGGACTATTCCTGTAGCAGATGGACTTGCCGTAGGTATATATCTGACTGGGCTAATTGCCAAAGACGAAGCGGTAAGGACAACTGGTCGTTTGTTGGTTGAAACTTTAATACTTTCGGGATTCACAACTATTACTACTCGAATGATGATTGGTCGCTCAAGGCCTTATAATGAATTGGGTAGTGGTACATTCAAACCCTTTACTTTAGATTATTTTTATCACTCCTTTCCTTCTGGACACATAACAATTAGTTTTGCTATGGCAACTTTGCTATCCCACAGAATAGATACTTGGTGGGCTTATACTGGTTTTTATAGCTTAGCTGCACTCAACACGGCAAGCCGGCTCTACTTTTCGGCTCACTGGGCTTCCGATACGTTTGTTAGTGCCGCAATTGGAACTCTCAGTGCTTTGGCTGTCCTCAAGGCTTACAATCACAATATTGGCAAAGAAGATAATAACACTGATGAAGGGTTAGATTTTGGAATTAGTCCTTTGGGTGTGCAATTACAATACAAATTTTGATTATTCTTGCAACTTATCAAACCTTAACATCGTTGGTTATCTGTTCTTCTTTACTAAATATAGGTAACTACAATGGATACAGCAATTGAATTAAACAATCCAAAACAGATAAGACTTAGCACTAAAGTCTTTTTAGTTTATACATTTTTGTTGACTATGTTAATGGGATTTATCGATGAAGGATATTATGACTTTTCTTGGATGAGCAATATTGGCAATTGGGTGGCACTGAGTGTTTATTTTATGTTAATATTAGGAGCAATTTATTTGTTGCATCACATTATTTCAAAAAAGATGGAGTAGTTAGGAAGTGTTTTTGTCTCGATTCCACTAGGCACAGTGATTGGATTTGTCGCTGCTGTTGTTATTTTTACAATGTAAAAATAGAAAAAGCCCAATTGTAGTTGGGCTTTTTTGCTAGTATAATCTAATTCTGTGATGATTTATTTATCATCAATATCTTCTAAAGTTTCGTCAACACCTTCTTTGAAGTCTTCCCATCCTTCTTCAGTAGCATCACCAAGCTCGTCTAAGCTTTTTTCTAATTCAGATCTTTCGCCTTTTAGCTCTTCAATCTGTTCGTTAATTTCTTCTTTAGAATCTTCGCCAGCTTCTTCTAAGTCAGCTTGCAATTCTTCTATTTTAGCATCTATGTCATCAATTCCTTCTTCCAAGCTGCTTTGTAGAGCATCTTTTTGTTCTTGTAGCTCATTGCTCATTTCTTCTGTCTTGTCTTTTATGTCTTGTTGTTGACTTTCAGAGCAAGAAAAGAATAATCCTGCAAACATAAGCACTAATACTAATTTTCCTAATCGCATAATCTCTCCAATTATTAATAAATAAAACTTAACCTATAAACGTAAAAGTATAAATTTATTGCTAACAAATGAAACTTTATCACTTTTCAAACAGTATTGTGTTGTTATTTATAGACATATTAGAAAATTTGAATTCATTTTGAACCCAGTCGAATGTTCTATTCTTGTAGATAAACACATGAGTAAAGTCATTTTTATAATACCAATTACCAAAATCAATATCGCTATTGTAAATATTGGTTTTGCAGTATAGTCGCCCACCTTTGTTTAGCATATTGTGCAGTCTTTTAAATTCGGAGTATGGATGGTGGAAGTGTTCTACAACCTCGCAGGCATAGATATAATCATATTTTTGATTGAGCAAATCGGGGTTGTTGAAGTAAAGTGGGTCGTATAATTTTATATCATACCCTTCTTCACTTAATTCTTTGTGAATTACTGGGCCGCTACCTGCTCCGAAGTCAAGACCTACTTGTTTAATATTTTGATTAGAGCGAATCAGTTCAGTTAGTGGTGAAACAAATTCCTGATAACCCTTGTCGTTTGGGTCATTGTTGTGCTTCATATATCTTTCTTTTTCAGCATTGTATGATGGCAGCTTGGATTTTGGTCTAAATAATCCATCGCACTCACCACATTCATAGAATGATTCTTCATAGAATGGTACACCTTCAGATTTGCACATTGGGCACTGTTCTTTTTTCATATTACTACTCCTTGTTTACCCATAGGTCTATAATTTGTTGTATTTCATTTGATTCTTTCAATTCTAAAATTTTCAAATTTACTTCCCTTTTAAGATTGCTCTCGGTAGGCAAAACAAATCCGTAGTTTTGTTTATATAGTCCGTTGGTGGTCATTATAAATTCATCTTTATCCAGTTTGTTGTATATGTGTTCCAAAGGAATAACATCATAAACAATAGCTTCAACTTTGCCTTCGTTTAGTAGCTCCATTGCTTCATCAACGTCGTGCACTACAATTGGTTTGCCGCCATTGGCTCTGATGTTGTCTGACAAACGTGAGATAGAGGGTATGGCTACTCTTTTATCAGTATCTATTTGACTAAGTGTGGTGATAGTATTGCTTGTATTACTGCTGGCAGTAAGCGTGCTGGCGATACCCGCTACAAATGATGTAGCCATAATCAATGAAATAACCATCCAGCTTCCTAATATTGCTCTACCAGCTGGAGTCTTTGGGGAGTAGTCTCCGTAGCCAACAGTAGTCATAGTCACAATAGCTAACCACACTCCTATACCTATTCCTTGTAGTGGTTTGTCTCTGTATTCTTCCAATTCCCCTTTTCGTTCTACTAACCAAACTAAAAATCCGACTAAGGTTAGAATAAAAATTAGTCCAAACACTGCATAGATAAAATTGATACTAAAAAATGGCGATAATCTATCCCACATAGTTAGTTCTCTGATTGGGGAAAGTATTGCTAATTCTGTGTTGTAAAATGGTTGTGAGAATGAAATCTTCTTAGCTCTATCCAAGTTAATAGTTATTGGGCCAATTAGTATGTCCAACTCATTCTTCTGGACTGCGTTGATACCTATATTTACATCGTCGAAGTGAATAAAATCATATTCATAATCTGTTCCATAAGAAATTTCTTTCCAGAGGTCAATTATAATCCCATCGGGATTGCTACCACTTGTTATAAAAGGGTAAGATCCTGTGTAACCAACCTTAAGCTGTTTGCTTGTGCTTGTTTTTGTCGTGCTGTCATTGATTGTCTCTTGTGCGTTTGAATTAAACACAAATAGAGCAACCAATAATATTATTAATAATATTTTACTTTTTGTCATAATATTAAATATACAAAATTAAATTGAAAATCAAAATTTGATATGATAAAAGTTTAGTAATTAGAAATCCAGATTCATTTGAATATTATTTGGTTTCACATTATCCAAATTTGAAATTTGTATGCCAAGTAATCTTACAGGCTCTTCTGGGTAATTAGGTATCATAAACAATTCGGAAACCACACCGAATATTTCACTTCTACTCGATATAAATTCAGTCATGGTTCGACTTCTAGTTTTAACAACAAAATTATGATATTTTATTTTTAGAGTGATTGTTCTTCCAGATAATTTTCTTTTATCCATGTCTTCTGCAACAATTTTCGATAATTCGTTGAGTTTACCTATCATTTCATGTCTGTCATCTATGTTGTTGGCAAATGTTCGTTCCCTACCAATAGATTTACGAATTCTCTTACTCACAACTGGGCTGAAGTGTTTGAAAGTAATTTGGTTGTGAAGATATACTCCCATTTTTCCAAAATTCAAAGCCATAAATATCTTGCCTTTACTTATTATGTCATGACCAATATATATACCTTTAGAATTAAGTTTTTCTTTGTTTACTTTACCAACACCTGGAATTTTTTCAACAGCTAACTGGGCTACGAATTTGTCCGCTTTGTTAGGATGAATGACATAAAGTCCATTGGGTTTGTTGCAATCAGAGGCGACTTTGGCTAAGAATTTGTTAAACGAAATACCGGCAGATGCTGTAAGGTTAACTTCCAGTTCTATTTTTTTTCTAATCTCGATAGCTATCTCCTTAGCAGTCATCTCATTTGCTTTGTATTCAGTAACATCAATATATGCTTCATCAATAGAAACTTGCTGTATTTTTTCTGAGTAGGATCTTAGTATATTCATCACTTTGTCCGAAGCATCCTTGTAAGCTTGTCTTCTACCACGGACAAAAATCAATTGAGGGCATAGTTTTTTTGCTCTGTGCGAAGGCATGGCAGAGCGAACCCCAAACTTTCGTGCCTCATAGCTCGCGGCCGCGACTACTCCACGGTGCTGACCACCGACAGCTATTGGCTTGCCTTTTAACTCTGGGTTGTCTCTTTGCTCTACGGATGCAAAGAATGCGTCCATATCTATATGAATTATTCTGTGGGGTTTTTCCATTTACCTAATAAACTTAAATTATTATAAAAGGAGATGCAACTGCTAAACAAGAGATAAGCAAAGTTAATAAATTTATGGGTCTGTAATAATAAAAAAAAATTATTGTTGAAATATGTTTTTCTATTTAATATATTATTAGTAAGTTACAGATGAATTGATTTATTTAATTATTATTAGGAGAAGTACAATGAAAACTATTGCTATTCTATTTTTGACTATACTGCTTTTTGGGTGTAAGAAGAAAGATGACAGTACTAATCCAGTAGATGATGTTACGCCACTTATTACGGACGGTTTATTAGGTTATTGGCCACTTGACAGTAATGCTTATGATTATAGTGGTAACAGATTACATGGGAGAATTATAAATACTGAATTTTCTACAGATATGTTTGACGAAGATTACAAATCTGCTCTCTTCAACAGTAGAAGTATTGAAGAAATTCAATCAATAAGGATTAAAGATCAATCAAAAATTGACTTAACATCGACTTTTTCTATCTCATCATGGGTATATGTTTCTGAATCACTTGGCAATTCTTCAGTTGAAGACTATGAATTTATTTCAAAATGGGGTTCTGGGATTAGAAGTCAATCTGCTTATGTGCACGGTGTTAATGGGCAAAATAAATTTTATTTAGGAACCTATGATGATAGAAACACTACAGTATATTCAAATAAAACTGTTCCAACTGAACAATGGGTAAACTTATTGTCAACTTTTGACAATGGAATTGGTAAATTATATATGAATGGCGAATTAGTTGCTGTAATGGAAAATATGGATATTCCAACTGATGCATTTACTGATTTGACATTTGGAGCTAGACAGAATAACTTGAGTACATTCCATGGCAAATTAGATGAGGTATATATTTTTGATAGAGTTTTGGAAATAGATGAAATCGATTTGCTCTATAGTGGAAATATAGTTGAGAACTAAATATCAATATGATTAGAGTAAAAAAAAATTAAAGGAGCTATCTTATTGAGCTCCTTTTTTTATTTTATTAATCGTAATACTTGGTATTGCCCACTTACTTCCCCAACTTTACCTTGAACACCTAAACTAAGAAGGAACATATCTTTTTTACTGGATTTAGGCATTGTCTCCTAAATTATTAACTTTGAAATTCCTTATAAAGAAGCGATGTAATAATTTGAAATGAGGAATTAGAACCTCAAAATATCAATAAAGATTGGGCTAGGATAGGTGTGTAACCCCTACCTCACCACCATAAATCTAACAGTTTTCTTGTTGTTGATTAACGCAGTGTAAGTGCCGCTACTCATACCTAAGTTCTTTACACTGAGTCCTATTTCTGCTGTGTTGTTACCACTTTTTGTGGCTACTACTCGACCTTGATCATCGAATATTACTATATCGTAAGTGTCTGCTATGTCATCGGACACAATATGAAATTCATCTACCACGGGGTTTGGATATACTCTCACCGCTTGTTCCGGGAATTTAGTATAGTCTACATTGGTGATTTTGTCTATGTTGAATGTTAGTAATCTACTACTTGGCATAAAATCTTCGTAACTATTGTTAGCGACTAATAGCAGGTTATCTTTTACTACAATCCCTTCTGAGTTGCCATCTATCAAAATTGTTCCTACTTGCTCACCCTGACCTAAATCAAGAATTACGACTTGATTGCTATAAGTAGTAACATAGAGTATGTTGTCGTTAAAAACAGCTTGCCTAGGGCCTCCCATATTACTAGTATTAGTAGAAATTGTGTTAGTTATTGCTCCAGTAACCAAATCAACAATGTGTACCTCGTGGCTACCATACATTACTATAGCAGCGGTTGTTCCATCTGAATTAATAGCCACCGAATTTCCTTTGCTTCCAATATCAAGAGAAATATTTTCGGATATACCATTTTCGTCAATTCTTAATATATTTGCTTTTGCATTAGCCACACCGTCTTCACCTTGAGATACAGAGACTGCACCCACTCCTGCTTCATTCTCGAACAAGATGCAATCAATCACATTTGTGCCTACTTCGGCAACTTCGTCAAAACTTTGTGACTTTACGATTCTAATAAAGCTTTTGTTTACACTCGAATCACTAAATCCTATTACATTATATCCACCTTCACGATAAGCACAAGAAGTATAGTGTCCTATTAATAGTGAGTCTGTAAATTCATTCTCATTTTTATTGAAATAATAAACAGAATTGCCAGAAGGCATAAGCACAATACCATCACTCGATAAGTTTGTGTTCAATGGATAATTAGGCACTTTGTGAATAGGTTTAGAGCTTCCACCATTAGTAGAATAACCAAACTCTGAATCAAAGTGAAGTTGCTGTAAGTATGGCGGCGGAGTGTAAAGTGAATCTTTGAATACACTGTCAGCAATTAAACCATTACTTAATCCAAGGCAATAGATTTGATTGTCATTAAGAAATAGTTGTGAAGGAAGAGAAATTACTTTAGTAATGTATTTCAGCGAATTATCAATATTGGGTTGATTTGTATAATCGTATAGCAAAACTGTGTTATTATCCTTGTACAAAGGGAATGATTTATCAGCTTCAGCTACATACAAAACATCGCCATAGAATACCATATCGCCAGCAATATTGAGGGCTCTATGTGATTCTTTGAACTGACCAATATATTTACCTTCCCTCTTTCCTACTACATTTAGTTGTCTATTTGTATTAGGAAGTAAATAATCTCCATTTGGTAGTTTGACTACATTGCTGAGCGGATGGAAAAAATCGCCAGGCAAAGGGTAATGCTCATCAAAATCGAACCCACTTTTATCCTTGTTAATCTTATATGTATAAAGGTTTTGATCACTTGTGAAAACCAGGGATTCATCTATACTCATCAGTCGACTCATTGCCGAAACAAACACATTGTGCTTGTGCTCTGATTCTTGAAATAATTTTGAAATGCTTCTCTCTTTTATATCAAATACAAAAAAGATATTTTGCTCATCGTTATCACCAAGAACAGTTAAATATCGAGTACCATTATCATTAATAAAAGTAAAATCAATTATACCATAAACTATATCAAATGAGGTCGTTTCATTAGTCACTTTGTCTGAAATTAATAACTTACCTCGATCAGAAAAAGAGAATTGCGCTGAGTCATTATAACGGATAATGCTGAACTCCATATCGGGTTGACGTTCGTGATATACAAACTCACTATCATCCAAAGTTTCACTATATACAACCTCGGTGGTAGCCATATTGTAACCTGTTACACTACCTATTCCATCATATTTTTTCTCTATTTTCGCGTTCGAGAGAGGAATTATAATAGTAGAAAATCCATCTACATTGTCTATACTCGGCTTAAACGGCTCAACAAAATGCTTATCAAAACCCATCACTTTTGTTGGCTCTGTGCTGTTACCATTTGGGTTGTATTTCCACCAGCTCGGCTGCTCTTCGCCTTCATCAATGACTTTGTTTTCGTTGGCATCCACACCAGAACAAAAAATGCTGATCACGCCTGTGTCTGGGTTTTCTAATATAGCAACGGGATTGCTACCAACTTTTAGCTCTATTTCACTTTTGGTTAGTATAGAGCCACTTGCATAAGTAGCACCCCAAGCAAGTAATATTATAAATAGTATAGCATTTTTCATATTTATCTCAGCACTGTTAGTTGTTTAGTCTGTGCAAGATATGAAATATTGACGAATATACAAGGTATATCCGTTGAGGATTTAGACAGCTTGGAGGGTAATCTGCTTTTGCGTAAAGCAAGTATTGTTTTCTACTTACCCAACTTCACCTTAAAAAGCTTAGGCCACAGCTTACCTGTTAGGTAGAATACATCTTCCGATTTGTCGTAGGCAATGCCGTTGAGTACGTCAATAGCTGGGTTGTACATTACTCTTTCTATTAGTTCAGACATATTGTAAGCAGCGACTACATTGCCAGTTCGTATGTCTATTTTTACTATCTCAGCACGTTGCCATACATTGGCATATAGGTAGCCATCTATGTACTCCAACTCATTGAGGTATTCTAATTTGTTGCCATTTATTTTTACGCTGATTGTTGACTCTATGCTAAAGTTGGTTGGGTTGATTACCTTAATCACCGAGCTTCCATCGGTCATGTATAGCTTTTTGCCATCTGTTTCTATTCCCCAGCCCTGACCAAGATAGCTATATTCATCTACTAACTCAAATGTCTTTTGGTCGAACACCAGGCACTTACCAGAAGTGTAGGTAAGCATATATATCTTGCCATTGAGCAGTGCAATTCCTTCAGAAAATATACTTCTGCCCATCTGTTTAGTCTGCTCAATCTCTCCGCCCGGTGTGTATCGTACCAAGCGAGATTGCCCACGCATACCGCCACTTTCATAAAGCTGTCCATCATGAAAAAATAATCCCTGTGTGAATAGTGTGCTATCGTGGGGAAGCACTTCTACTATCTCATAGCCCGGGTACTTTACCGCAGCTGCGGTTGGTTTCGACTGAGCAGTGTCTTCCGTAGTCTTCTCTTGGCTGCTACACGAGAAACCGAAGAGCAAAACCACGGAAGATAATGCCAATATTCTAATCAGATTTTTCAATAGAATTTGCTATTGTTTTTGTTCATTTTGTTAAGCAAAAAGTTAGTGCGATATCTGTCCTCGCCGTAGCTTTCTTGCAGTCCTTCCAATATATTAACTACATAGTCAATGCCAAGCTCGTCCGCCCAGTGAAGCAATCCTTTCGGATAGTTCACTCCCTTGGTCATTGCCAGCTCCACATCGTCAGCTGTAGCTACGTTCATGTGGACAGCGTCGGCTGCTTCGTTGATAAGCATTGCCAATATTCTCTCGAATATCTCCTTGCCTAACTCTTCGTCTTTGTTTGGCTCTGGGTTTACTGCACCATCGCGGTAATCATAAAACCCACGTCCAGATTTTCTTCCTAAGAATCCTGCCTCAACCAATCGCTTTTGGCAAAGTGCCGGTTTGAATCTTGGATCGTAATAGAATTGCTCGAATACAGTTTCCGTTACTGCATAATTCACATCGTGGCCGATATAGTCAGTCAGCTCGAACGGCCCCATACGGAAGCCGCCAATCTCCTTCATTGCCCAATCGATAGTGGGTATATCGGCAATTCCTTCTTCGTATATTCTCATTGCCTCACCATAGAAAGGACGAGCAACACGGTTGACTATAAAGCCAGGTGTGTCCTTTGCTATTACGGTTACTTTCTTCCAATCGTCAATCAACTTGCGTGATGATTTAGTCACCTCATCTGCAGTAATGAACGATGGAATAATCTCCACCAATGGCATAAGCGGTGCAGGATTGAAGAAGTGAATACCCAAGAAATTTTCTGGGTTTTGCAATGCACCAGCAATCGATGCGATAGATAGCGACGAGGTATTGGAAGCCAAAATAGTTCCGTCAGCTGTAAGTTTTTCTAGCTCAACGAACACCTTTTTCTTGATGTCCAATTTTTCTACTATTGCTTCTACGACTAAATTGCAATCCTTAGCATCATCTAATTTATTTGTGAATTGGATATTGCCAAGAATGTCGTTCATCTTGTCTTCTGTTATTCTTTCTTTTTCTACTAATCGGTTCAGTATCTTGTTTAGCGATGCTTTTGCACTGGCTATTGCTTCCTCGTTCACATCGTAAAGCACTACTTTGTGTCCTTCGGTTGCAGCTATTTGTGCTATACCGCGACCCATTGTACCTGAGCCGATTACTCCAATGATTGAATTGTTGTCTAACATAATTACTTACTCGATTTATTCTTCAAGAAATTATAAAGCAAACGAACACCAACACCAGTACCGCCTTTAGTTCTGTAAGCACTCGGTGCGTCGATAAACGCTGGCCCAGCAATGTCTAAGTGTACATAAGGATAGTCCGTAAATTGCTCCAAGAATTTACCTGCAGTTATAGCACCAGCTTCTCTGCCGCCAATGTTCTTGCAATCAGCAATGTCCGATTTCAGCAGCTCAGAGTAATCATCCCAGAATGGGAATTGTGCTATTCTCTCGAATACGTTATTACCAGCTTTTTTCAGCTCAGTGAACTCTTCATCAGCAGCATTACCCATAGCCACAACACCTTGCTGACCAATTGCAATAGCCGCCGCACCAGTCAAAGTAGCAAGGTCAATCACTAATTCTGGCTCATATTGCTTTGCATAGTGAAGCGCATCTGCCAATATCATACGTCCCTCTGCATCGGTGTTAAGCACCTCTACTGTCAGTCCACTCATCATTTTTATTACATCACCAGGAGCATAAGCCAAGCCGTCTGGTCTGTTTTCAGTAGCAGGAACAAGCCCTACAATGTGTAATGGCAACTTGTTTGAAGCAACCGAAGCCATAGCTCCAACTACTGCCGCAGCTCCACCCATGTCAGCTTTCATAGAGTCCATAGACCCTTTTGTTGATTTCAAGCTAAGTCCACCAGTGTCATACACAACTCCCTTACCAACTAGTACTATTGGCTTGCTGTTAACTGCATTTTCTGGCTTCCATTCCATTATGTTGAAAGTTGGTGGGTTAGGGGTACCAAGGTTTACTGCAAGCAAACCACCCATACCAAGCTCTTCAATCTTAGCTTTGTCGAAGTATTCGAACGAGAATCCTGCCTTCTTGCTAATTCTACCAATCTCGCTCGAAAGCTCTTCGGCAGTTAAGTAAGACAATGGCTCATTGACCAATGTTCTCGCTTCGTAAACGCTGTCTGATACATTGCGTAGCTCGTCCAATTGCTCTTCGCTAATGTCTGCGAATACGCATACTTTCTCGAATGTATTCTTGCGTTTGTCTGCATCTTTGAAGTATTTCAAGAATTGATAATTACCAAGAATTAATCCTTCGACATAAGCCAAAGCGTAGTCTGTGCAATCGCATTTGTTCACTACGCAAGCACTTTTTTGCTTCATCGAATTTAGTGATGTTACAGTTTTGAAAGCTGCTTTTCTAGCTTCTTCCAACTCCAGGTGGCACTCATCTTTCTTGACTATTTTTTCTACTACTATTATCTTATCGCCGCTGTTCAAAGTAGCCGAATTGTTCTCTTCAAACTGTGCTTTTACGTAATCTAATTGTGAATCGCTTAATTCTGTTTTTACGTCGTCAGCACTATTCACCAAGTAAATTGATGGCTTTTTTGTGCATGGTTCATCTACTTTCTTAATCTCTATATTCATCTTACTCATATCTATTTTCCTTTAAAATTTGGGGTTCTTTTTTCTAAAAATGCGCTTACGCCTTCGTTATAATCATAGCTTTCGCTCGCTTCTTTTTGCAATTTTTGCTCTAAGTGAAGCTGCTCATCGAAGGTGTTATTCATCGACTCATTCAGTGCTCTTTTTGTTAGCCCTATTCCCTTAGTCGGCATAAGTGCTAACTTCTGAGCTAACTCTGTAGTGTTTTCCATTAACTTTTCAGCTGGGGCAATGTCGTAAATCAAGCCAAGCTCTTTCGCTTTGTCAGCTGTTACTCTGTCTCCAGTCATCATCAGTGCGGCAGCGTTTTGCATACCCACCATTCGTGGCAGATAGAAAGTACCACCAGTATCGGGAATAAGCCCAATAGCAGCAAATGACTGAATAAACTTAGCTTCGGAAGAGGCAATAGTGATATCGCAAGCGAATGCGATATTAGCACCAGCACCGGCCGCCACGCCGTTGACAGCACAAACGATTGGCTTTTCAATCCCACGCAATAGCTTAACTATTGGGTTGTACTGCTTTTCTATTATGTCCTCAATCTCATAGGCATCATCGCCTACTGCTTCCGATAGGTCTTGCCCAGCACAAAAGCCACGCCCAGCACCAGTCAGCAATATAGCGCGTACGCTGTCATCGCCCTCTGCTTGTTCCAGAGCGGAGATTAGTTCGAGCGACATAGCTCGGTTGAAACTGTTGAGTTTATCGGGTCGGTTGAGTGTGATTCGTGCCACACCACTTTGAATTTCGAAGAGTATATTTTCCATATAATTGTATTCGTATTTGGTTCATTCAAACAATTACAAATATACGAATTAGGGGCGTTAAAATTATAGAGTTTAAGATTTATCCCCCTCACTTCTCTTTATAGTCAGTTAGAATATTGTCATATATAAATGTTACTTCTTTGTCATCTATACCATTAAAAGTATGTGTTAAATAATGCTTATACATACCAATACCATCCATATAAGTAATATCTTCTACTCTTAAGTCTATATATTCGTCATTTGCTTCATTGAGTGGTGTGGTTATTTCCGTTTCTCTGTACGTAGTTCTTACTGTAATTGTCCTTCTTTCTAATCCTTGGAACATTGCTGATGATTTATCAACTACTTCAGACTTTATACTAAGCGAATACTTATAGTTAGTTCCAGATTCATCAGTTGTATCTTTACTATATTCTTTCACAACCCAACTATCCTTATTCAAATCTAACTTAGTTTCCCAAAAGCTTGAATAATCCACCCCAATAAGGTCATGGTCAGATTTTTTTATACCTAGATAGAATTTTGTGAGTTTGTTTGATTCCTCTTTATAGTAGCCATAGGTAATTGAAGCTCCCAACTTTATGTTTGTTTCTATTATTCTGACACAAGGTGTGCCGTCAGGTGCTGTGTCAAGTTTGGATTCTAGTAAACCCTTTTGTGTTTCGTCACCCAAACTCATATCATAAATCCACTCTTTGTTTTCGGTCATACCGAAATCAAAATCGCTATAGTCAGGATTTGTTGAGTTATCTGAACCGCAGGAGATTATTAGGAGTAATATGGATGCTGAGAATATGTATTTTTTCATTTTTTAATTCCTTAATTTATATCTATTTATTTCAGAGCTAATTTTCCTTATAATCTACTAGTCGTATATTAGGTGTATCCATAAGTAAAGTATCACCTCCTCTGACTTCTCTTCCACCCGTTCCTCCAACCTCGTAAATACCCACCCCATCCATAAATATATATTCTTCTATTTTTAGCTTAGATTTGTCATTATTTGGTATTCTTGGACTCTTACTTGTGAATTCTACTATTGTTGTAATTCTCGTTACAATTGACTCTCTAATCTTTCCATCGAATTCGATTTTAATCCTATCAATTACTTCACCACTAATATTAACGAAAATACTGTCTGTATAACCAGAGGAATAAGTTGTGTCTTTATTCTCTTCATAAATCATCCATGTATCCTCATTAAGTGAAATCAATTTTTCCCAGAAACTGCCGTTTGAAGATTTATAGAATATGCTTTCAAATGACTCTCGAAATATAAAAACTTCAGACTTGTCTACATTGAAATAATTAAAATCATTTTTTTCTTCAGCTGTTTCAACTGAACCATCAGTACCCATATGATACATTTTAAAACACTTAGTCCCATCAGGTGCAGTACTTTTAATAGCGACTAATTTTCTATTCCCCTCTCTAGTATTAAATTGAGGCTCATACACCCACTCTTTGTTTTCAGTGATTCCAATATCAAAAGTGTCATCATCCGAATTGGTTGGACTATCTGAACCGCAGGAAGTGATGAAGAGAGCTAAACTGAACAGGACTAAATTTTTTAACATAATTAAATGGTCTTTTTATTGATTCTAATTCACATAATTTAAGAATAATATTCATTCTGAACAAAGGTATTGTACATCAAATCTCCAATATCATGTAACTATTTTTCCAGTTCGTGTGTTAGTTAGTAAATATTTCAACATATTGGAGGACAAGATGAAGTACATTTTTCTATTTATCATACTATTTTCAAATTATTCCTTAGCACAACATTGGGAGTATGTTTCTGGATTACAGACGCAAGTCAACAGGCATGACGATATACACTTCGTCGAAAATTTGGTTTGTATTGTTGGTAGCAATAGCGACAGCACTTATATTTCTAAAGATAAAGGTGTTACCTGGAATGCTATTCCGAACCCATCCACTAGTATGAGATCCGTGAAGTTCTTCAATGAAAAAATTGGAATTATTGGTTCATTACGTCGGTCAATATATAGGACAGTAGATGGAGGAGATAATTGGAAAGAAATAGTAATTAAAGATACTAGTTTTACTGGTGTTTGTGGTATGACAATCTATAATGACAGCACTATATTTGGGGTTGGTACATTTCATTTTGGGGCATCTGCATTAAAATCAATGGACTATGGGCTGACATGGGAAGTTAAAGACCTAAATCATTTGGCAAGCGGATTGGTAGATATTAAGTTTTATAATGAAAATATTGGAATAGCAACTGGAACCTCTGAAACTGGTGCAGTTGTGCTTAGAACAACTGATGCTGGAGAATCTTGGGATTTAGTTCATAAAACCCAAGGCGAAGATGAGTACGGTTGGAAAATAGACTTCACTAATGATTCAAGTCACACTTTCATCTCCGTTCAAGCTATGGTTGACCCAACTACTGTAATATTAAAATCTTCTGATATGGGTGCTACTTGGACTGAAATAGAACATCCCTACACCCAGATTCAAGGTATTTTATTTTGGGATGAGATGAATGGGGTAATTGGTGGTTGGAATGTCAACTTTTTAAGAACAACAAATGGTGGTTTAGATTGGAAAATTGTGCCAGGTGTCGGAGTACAACAAATTAATAGAATTGTCAGATTTGAAGGCAATACCTATGCACTTGGCGAAAATCTATTTGTCAAAAAAGACACCCAATCGACCATTGAAGCACCAGCCCCACACAGTAACAAGAACTTGGATATAAGCGTTGTCAGCAATCAAAACAAAACTGTGATTAATATCACTGCCAACAATCAAGACCAAATCCACTACTATATATATGATTTGAATGGAAATGTTCTGAAATCAAGGGTGCTTGTTTATTTAGAAAAAGGGATTAACTCAATCGACTTAGGCAATGAGCTAACACGGGGTGTCTACTTCCTTAGCTTGCTCAACAATGAGGGAATTTATAAGCAGAAGTTTATGGTGGAGTAGGTTAGCTTTCATTAAACAAAATACAACATTAAATATTTCAACATATCGGAGGACAAAATGAAGTACATACTATTATTTTTTATACTAATCTCAACTACCACTTTAGCACAAGAATGGGAACATGTTTCTAAATTTGAAGGTGAAACTGGGCGGTTTGATGATATACATTATTACAATAGAACAATTGCTACAACTGGTATGAATACTAGGTATGTAGCATTTTCAACTGACAAAGGTAAAAATTGGGTGCAAAAATTTGTACCTTCTGATGGAGGAAGGTCTTTAAAATTAGTGAATGACAGTACTGCAATAGTTAGCAACTTAACTTATGGGAATATGTATAGAACAACGGATTTGGGAGATACATGGGATGAAATAATTATCCAAGATACTTCTTTCAATGGCGCATGTGGTATGACAATCTATAATGATAGTACAATATTTGGAGTTGGCACATTTTATCATGGTGCGACTTTGATAAAGTCAACTGACTACGGATTGACATGGGAGACTAAGGATCTAAACCACTTAGCAAGTGGTCTAGTTGACATTAAGTTTTACAATGAAGATATTGGAATAGCAACAGGCACTTCAGAAACGGGTGCCGTTGTACTTAGAACAACTGATGCTGGAGAGTCGTGGGGTTTAGTACACAAAACCCAAGGGGAAGAAGAATACGCTTGGAAAATAGATTTCACTAATGATTCCAGTCATACATTCATTTCCGTTCAAGCTTTGGTTGACCCAACCACAGTCATCTTAAAATCCTCAGATATGGGTGCTACTTGGTCTGAAATAGAACATCCCTACACCCAGATTCAAGGAATTTGTTTTTGGGATAAGATGAATGGAGCGATAGGCGGGTGGGGTTTACCAATACTTAATACAACAGATGGTGGACAAACTTGGGTAGAAGATAAAAACTTAGTAAATCAGGCAATTAACAGATTTTTAAAATATGACAAAATCACTTTTGCTATAGGTGCAAACTTATTTATTAATGATGATATCCACTCAAGCATAGAAGTACCAGCCCCGCACAGTAACAAGAATTTGGATATAAGTGTATTCAGCAATCAAAACAAAACTGTGGTTAATATTACGGCAAACAATCAAGACCAAATCCATTACTATATCTATGATCTTAATGGAAATGTTCTGAAATCAAGGGTACTTGTTTATTTAGAAAAAGGGATTAACTCAATCGACTTAGACAATGAGCTAACTCGGGGTGTTTACTTCATTAGCTTGCTCAACAATGAGGGGATATATAAGCATAAGTTTATGGTGGAGTAGTGAACTAAATTGTATGCTAACACATAAAAAAAGCTGTTACGAATTTACCGCAACAGCTTAATATTATAATTCCAATTCTAACTACTTATCAGAAGCAAGTTTTCCAATTTTCTGTTGATTTTCTATTAACAGCCCATCAGGATTTTCGAAAGTAAATTTGAAGCTAAATTTACGCTTTGCAGATTCTTTCTCAACGCTCTCTGATAATTCCAAATCGTTAGTCCAAAACGACATTGTACCATTAGAATTGTTGGAATAGTATAGCGTGCCTTTGGTATATATTTCTGCTATATTACCAGCTCCTTGCCATACGTGTGGAGCTGTGTCTCCCCATACTTCTAAGCTTGACATAGAAAATTCTGCCCCTTCGAACCCTAACAATGAACTTGCGTAAGAGTATTCACCAGAATTGCCTTCTGGTAAGGGGTAAGGTATTTTGACTACAAAGCCACTTTCGCTATCATCATCAGCATAAAGAAAAATCCAAACTTCATTAACAAATCCTTGGTGAAATAAACTTATCTCCGTCAGGTTGTACTCCATTTCGGGGCTAACCAACTTATTGTTGCTAGCTAAAGCTGTCTTGCCACCCGATTTGTCGTCATCGTTCGGGTCTGTGCTGCTGTCATCGCAAGAAGTAAACCCAATAAGAACAGCAAACAACAAGGTTGCTAATAATGTGTTCAATAAATTTTTCATTTATCACTATCTCCTATAATTACTTTGTTGAAATATTAACTCAAATATAGCTAAAAGAAATGATATTAAATCAAGTTATTTTATACTGTTTTTAATTCCTGCCTATTCCTTCACAAACTTCCCAACAACCTCGCCATTGCTGTCCTTCAAGAAATAGACACCAGCCGTGAGGTCGGATATAACTATTCTGTTGCTTTCTACGGCTGCAATTTGCACTTGCTTACCATTTATGTTATATATGTAAACAGTCTTTTCAGCATAGCCGCTTAGGTTTATCGCATTCGTCGCTGGGTTGGGGTAGGTGGCTTGGGCTTGTTCGTTATATTCACTTACACTTGTTTCTTTTTTGGGAATTCCAGTTCCTCTCAAATATACTTCAACGTAAACATCATTACTATTGCCTTCAGGAATAAATATAAATCTAATTACTGAATTTATCTCACCAGTGTCTAATGGCGAAAAACTTAGCTCAATCGACTTTTTAGAAAATTGCTCTATTTCAAAACTGTTTGTATTCCTTATAAAATCTTCTTCTAAAGAACCAAATCGTGACAAACCAATAGTTCTGTTACTTATATTTGTAAACTCAACACTAACTGTAGTGCTTGTATCACCTATTTCCACCTCTCCGAAGTCAATAGACTTTTTGTCTAAATAAATCGCAACTACAGTTAAATAAGAAATCAAAGTCAGTTGATGGCCATCTTTCGTTTTGCTTTGATAAGGACTCGTGAAATATATGTTAGACTCGCTCCACCCTGGTTCACTTGTATAATCTTTTATTCTTAGGTCTGCGCATTCCCCTGAATTCAAATAATCGTCTTCATGAATAATATCAGTTACTCTTACCCTATCATTACCCAAAACCGTTAACTTATAATCGCTTAATAGTCCATCTATGCTACCCGTATTACAAATTATATCTTTCAAAGTTGTATCTAAACTTACATTCTTATACCTCGTTGGAAACCAAATTGTATCTTTCGTAAAAGTGGGTTTACTTGTCTCTACACTAAAAAAGTCAGAGTATTCAGGTACTGCCAAAGGCAACACCGTATATTTCTGGAAAGTTAGCTCGCCAGGTTTGTTCTTACCAACAATTACCAATGAATGGTCTTTAGTTTCGATGATTGATCTAACACTTGTTAAATCATCATTTAATCTTTTGCTCCACACTAAATTAGTGTCATTACTTACTTCATTTAGGACAAAATAATCATTCACATATTCTAAACTAGTAATATTATTTCTACTATTAATAAATCGTTTATTATAAGATATTAAATCGTAAGTAGCTACTTCTTTTATAAAGATACTCTTCCCATTCTTATCAATTTTTAATGCCCAATTAGAATGTCCGTCATAACCTGTAATATATTCACTCCAGAATATTGACCGAAAGTATATGATTATACTACCGTCCCTTAAAACAGTCATTTTTCCTGTCTTATCAATTCCTCTGCCGTATTGATAATTCCAAAATTCACTTCCCAAAGTATCTATTTTTAATACCCAAGGATGTAGCTTATCTTCCCATTTCATATCTCGATAGGCCATTTTTACAGAATCTCTCGAATTAGAGAATCCAAACAGGATGATATTTCCATCTGGGTCGATCTGCATATCATCGAATATCTCGTCTTTTTCTCTTCCGTAAGTTTGCGACCATTCCATATAACCTTCGGAATCTATTTTCATGATGAAGTAATCCACCCATCCAGCATTTTCACTGAAATATCTATCGGAAGAGCCAGTCATTCCGCCTATATAATAACCACCATCCTTAGCTTGTAGTATTTTCATCCCCCAATCATTTTCCTTACCGCCATAAGTCCGCCGCCATATCTTGTTGCCGTCCTTGTCTAACTTTATCGCCACTATGTCTTTTTTACCAAATGGCTTTACTCCTTGCTCAGTAGATTCTGTTGTACCTACTACAATGAACTCACCTTCTGCTGTCTCTAAAATTCCCCCAGCATTATCATTCGAATCCAAATCCCCATATTCAAAGTCCCATATCAATTCTGCTTCCGTAGTGTATTTTGCTACATAAAAATCAGTTTGGTCTCTTTCAGTATTATCTGAATAAACACTTTTGTACCCAACTAATACCATATTACTATCATTAGAATTCATAAGATCAATAGGCTCTATATGCTTCATAACTGGGTCTGATGTACGTGTCCACTCGTGCTTTAGAAAGCTAGTATCTTCGTCCATATATGGTTCTACTTTCCACTGGCAGCTATCGCAATTCATATCGCTAACTTCCCACTGATAAGTATTGCCAATTATGTTATCACTCGTTAGCCACCACCTATTTCCATCAGGTGAGAGCGATAGTTTGTATCTATCATAATCTGGCAGTTTTTGCCACTTTACTTCTGTTTCGTGGCCGTAAAGAAAGTGGTCATACTTAGTTGGAGTGATGAATTTATTAACCTTCACAGTGTCGAATGTGCTCGGGTCTTGTGCCGTGAGTAGTATAGGAATTAATATTAGATAAAGTATATATTTCATAGTTTTTATTTTTTGTGGCACAGTCCTTATTATAATGACACATGAACAGCAAAAACGTCTCCGAAATTGCAAAGTTTTTTTTGTTTTACAAACTTCTTCTGTTATATTTACTTGTAACAGAACTTACACGAAATTTAAAAAAAGATAGAAAGGAAGAAATGAAATTTAACTTTAATAAAATAATGATTACACTATTGTTTTTGCAGTGTATTGGTTTAGTGGCTACTGAACAGACCAAAGGGCTTAGAATAAACACTGGCGATGAGTTTCATTATGAGATTGTAAAGTTGCAAGGAGATAAGAAAGTAGTAACAGACAAATTAACTGAAAGAGCATTGGAGTCGAGCTATAAAGCTGGTCATTCTTGTGTAGAGTATGAAACAAATTTCAAAAATAGAATAAACTCTCGTTATTGCAGAACAGACAGCACTGGACTCTATTTCTATTTTGAAAAATACATTAAAAACTATTCTGAGTTATTCCCAGAACTCAATAACTTTTGGCTCAAATACATTGACTTTCAGAACAAGGAATGGACGCAGTTTTCGTTTGTACACGACAGTACATATAGCAAAGAACACAAGGAGAATTTGGAAATTGGTTATAGTGGTAAATTCATAAAGGAAATAGATGTAGAGCTAAACGGAAAACAGTACAAAGCTATTGTAACTAGAAGTAGCATTACTACAAAACGAACAGTAGAATATGAGGGAGAGACATCAACATACGATTCTGAAATTGCTATGGAATACACTTATATAAATGGAATTGGTTTGTATAAAGCTCAGCGAATTTATGACGGTGAATTAGTTGAATGGTATCAGATTCTAAAGGAAGTAAAGAAGTAGAATAACTTTATAATTTAAATAAATTACTCTTCCAAATTATGAAAATAATTGTGTACCACCTTGGCTTGTTTGTCACCGAGGTGTACTTTTAGCTGGGCTATGGTTGAGTTTTTCACTCCATCAACTGAGCCAAGCTCTTTGAGTAATTTTACTGCTGTTTTCTTGCCAATTCCCGGTATCTCAGTTAACTCTGTTTTGAATGTCCGTTTGGAACGTAAGCTACGGTGAAACGTGATAGCAAATCGGTGTGCTTCGTCTCTCAACTGTTGTATTAATCGGAGTGAGCTTGATGTTCTCGGCAAAAGCACTGCTTCTTTTTGACCTGGGAAGAATACTTCTTCCAAACGCTTTGCCAAACCTACTACAGTTACTTTGTCGAATATACCAAGCTCTTTTAATATCTTCTCTGCTGAAGATAGTTGTCCTTTTCCGCCGTCTATTATTATTAGGTCTGGTAATCGCTCTTCCCGCTCTATTAAACCACTATAACGCCTTTGTACTACTTCTCGCATAGCTGCAAAATCATCGTTTTTGTTGACGGTTTTGTTTTTGTATTTGCGGTATTCCGATTTTTTGGGTTTGCCATCGACAAAGCACACCATAGAACTGACTAATTCTGTTCCATGTAGGTGTGAATTGTCAAAGCATTCTATTATTCTTGGTGGCTTTTTCAATCGCAAATCGCGTTGCAGTGCTTGTACTGCGTGTGGTATTGTTTGGTCTCTTTTGCTAAGAGCGAGCAAATACTCTTTCAATACGTATTGGGCGTTGTTTTCAGCTAAGTCAATAAGGTGTCGTTTGTCACCAATTTTCGGTATTTTTATGTGTACGGTCGCCTGTCTTTTTTCAGAAAGTATAGTTGTTAGCGTCTCCAGATCATCAATTTCTACGGGCAAAAATATCTCTTTTGGGACAAATTCTTGCTGAGAGTACCAGCTGTCTATCGTACGCTGTACTATTTCTTCATCGCTCAGTTCGTCTGCTTTCTTGATTATAAAGTGCTTTCGCCCTATAAGTTTACCTTCTCGGACAGTGAACACAAGCGAGCAAGCTGTGTTGTCTTCCCTGTATATTCCGAATACATCTCGGTCTATTGCGTCTGCTGTTACTACTTTTTGTCGTGATACGAATTGTCTTATAGCACCGAGCTGGTCTCTCGTTTTTGCAGCTTCCTCAAAATCCATTTCCTCAGATAATTCTTCCATTCTTTTTTGCAAGAATCTCTCCAACTCGCGAGTTTTTCCGTTCAATATACTCTTGGCAAATGCTACGTTCTGGTTGTAAATTTCCTTGTCTATGAGTCCTTCGCAAGGACCGTCGCACTTCTTTATGTGATATTCTAAGCAGACCTTGTGCTTCTTTTCTCTTATTGATTCTTCGTTTATTATGAGCTTACAAGTCCTGAATTTGAATATTTTGTGGAGCAAGTCGAGCACTCTACGCATATCGCCTACACGAGTGAAAGGTCCATAGTATTTGGAGCCATCTTTGACTACATTTCTCGTTTGGAATATCCGTGGGTATGGCTCGTTAGTTACCTTGATGAATGGATATGACTTATCGTCTTTTAGGTTTACATTGTAGCGCGGCTTGTGCTTTTTTATCAGAGTATCTTCCAAGATCAAAGCTTCTGCTTCCGAGTCAGTTACAATTATCTCAACATCATCTATTTTTTTTACTAATGCTTTGGTCTTGGCGTCGTGTTGCTTTTGCTTATTGAAGTACGAGCGGACTCTGTTGCGTAGCTTTATCGCTTTACCCACATAGATTATATTCCCGTTCTTATTCTTGTATTGATAAATTCCGGGTTTTTGGGGTAGGTTCGCTATTTTGGACTTCAAATCCATTGGCTATATATTACCTAATTTTGGTCTTAGTACTAATTCTTCTACTGTTAAGTTTCCAGAGAAAACGGATGGTAATTGAGCAACAACAGCTTCGGCTATTTCGTCTGGGGTCATCATCTTGTGGCTGTGTTCGGTTCGCAAATCGTCGGGCCACAGGTCAGTGCTTGTAGCACCTGGATATATGTTTACCACATCTACTTTGCTTTCTCTTAGCTCTTCACGCAATACATTCATCATAGTTTCTACTGCCGATTTACTCGACGAGTAGAGCGAATTGCCTGCAAATACGCTGCGTACAGCTATCGAAAGTATGTTGACTATTCCACCCTCGGAGCTTACTATTTCGGGTAAAAATTGCTTAGTTACGGCAAACACTGAGCGGTAGTTGATATTGTTAATGTTGTCAAAATCGTCCAAACTCATGTCGCTGAAGTTTTTCACTATGGTAGAACCAGCATTGTTGATTAAAATATCAATGCTTATTCCATCATTTTTTAATGAAGAAGCGAGGTTTTCAACGTCCTTATCGCTTGACAAATCAGCTGTATATATTTTTGCATTGCTTGGGTATAAGTCCTTGTTGCTGGTGTCTCTGCCCGTGATTATTGGTGTGCCGCCCTGTTCAGCTACTTTGTTTGCTAGTGCTAAGCCGATACCTTTGGTTGAGCCAGTGATCAATATGTTTTTGCCTTGTAAGCTATTTGATGTCATTTGTTATCTGTTTTTTGTCTGTTTGTAAAAGACTAACGAAATAGAGTGATTAATCTTATTAGGAATAAATAAAAAACCCACTTCAAATTGAATTTGAAGTGGGCTTGTTCTCATAAATAAATAGTTGGGGTTTTTACTTATGATTAAATGAATTTAGCATCCATAATGTTTTTTCTTGAAAACTGATTAGTTCAGTCATCATATCTACTGTACTCTCGTCACCCAAATCTGCGGCGATTTCCAGAGTTTCTCTTTCTTTTTCTATCAATATTGATAAATCTCCTATTACGTTGCTAACAGTGCCATCGGAAGTTGATATATTTTTGTGTTCTTTTATGTCCGATTTTGCAACATAATCACTATAAGTGTGCAAAGGAACTGTTTCTAATGTAACTATTCGCTCTGCAATTTCGTCTATTGATACTTGCGCGGCATTATATAACTCTTCGAACTTATCGTGTAATGTAAAAAAATCACTACCTTTTATGTTCCAGTGAAACCCTCGCAGGTTTTGATAGTATAGTTGATAGTTAGCTAACAAATCATTGAGATTAGCAGTTAAGTTTGTAATTTTATCTTTATTTAACCCTATTGAGTTTTTCATTTTAAATTTTACCTAATTTAGTTCATAATTGATCTAACGTTACATTTAATAACGTATATGGTTTGGATTTATTTTTTCCTACTTTCTGTGATTATTTTATCTATTCAATGTTTATAAGTAACTTGAAAGTTTTGAAATCGTACAATTAGAATATTTTTTAACAATTAAAATTAACATTTGCCTATAGAAAACTGCTACTTAGTTACAATTGACCAATATTTATTGATTATATCAGTATGGTACGCATTTTGTATATAGTAAGAATACCTCATAATTAGTGGCAGAATGTCCAATATAATAAGTATATATATCTTAGTAATCGTTGCATTTGGGTTGAGTTTATCAACTACCAAAGCGCAGGACTATGAGAGTTTGGAGATAAACGAAAGTATTTTCAAAAAAGACTCTACGAGCGATTACTCCAGCCCCTTCTTCGATTACCAAGGGTATTATCGTCAGAAGTATGGGCAAGGTGTGTTTGGTGACAAAGATACTGTGGACGGATATAACTACGAAAGCAGCATAGATTCCACTGGCGAAAGAGTAAACGCTACCGAAAGAATAGATGATGTGGAATTGGGTACGGGAATAGATATGAGTTTGGATGAATATCTAAATTTCCGAAAAAATATGATCTCACATCAAATCTGGGATTCTCTTCTTACAGATTATGATATAAAGAAAGTGCTGTCGAGCCGAGATTTAGCTCGATTAATGGCAGATGCAACCGGTATTTCTATTCCTATTCCACCCAATCCGCTTATGGGTATATTTGGGAAACCACAAATTAGCATCAATGTGAATGGTGAAGTAAACCTGCGATTAGGTTGGCGTTGGGATGCTCAAAACCTTGGTACTGTTTCTGCATTTGGTCAAACACAGTCAACACCAATTTTCTCACAAGACATTAGGGTGAATGTGAGCGGTGGTATTGGTGATAAGCTTAAACTTAGTACGGATTGGAACACTAATAGATCATTTGGAAATGATAATCAGTTCAAAGTTGGTTACGAAGGTTACGAAGATGACATAATAAAATTAGTAGAATTTGGTAATGTGTCGCTACCACTAAATTCTCAGTTAATTACTGGTGGGCAGACTCTATTTGGTGTTCGCTCCGATTATCAGTTCGGGCCACTTTATTTGAAGACAATATTTGCCCAAAGAAGAGGGGAAAGAAACTTTGTAGATGTAAGGGGTGGTAACAACAAAGAGCCATTCCAAATACGTCCACCCGACTTTTCTCGTAATCACTTCTTCTTAGATAATGATTATAAGGTGGTTTACAAGGACTATTGGAAGTCACCCAAGCCAGTAATTCCTCAATCAGCAAACTTTACCAGAGTGAAAGATATTGAGATTTGGGAGTCAACTAATACTGTAACAAGTCCGCAAGTTTCAGAGGTAATTGCTTATGCTACATTACCTCCAGAAAATGACCCTTTGAACTTTATTAATAATCCTGCTATTAATAACCCGAACGTTGCTATACAAACTGGTATAGTGGAAAGGGGCAGGTTCCAAAAGTTAGATACGAACCAATATATTGTAGATAGGAATTTGGGTACTTTGACTATCAGAAACCTGAGACAGGATAGAAAATATGCAGTTTCGTATATAACTGAAGGGGCGACTCCTGCTGCCGAAGATGATTTGTACCACGGTACTTTCAGCAACTCTGTCGATGTGAAAGATACATTGATACTAAAATTAGTTTCTGTTCCTAACTTACAGCCAGGTTTTGATACTCTTTGGTCTAGACAAATGAAGAATATATATTCATTGGGTAAATCGAATCTGAATTTAGATGAAACTACGATAAATATTTGGTATCTGAACCAAGACAATGACTCGACTGATGTTTTGGCAAACACACCTGACAAATTAGTAACTATATTCGGAGTCGATAGAACTAATACATCTGGTGCAGCTCAGTCCGATGGTGAATTTGATAAGACAGCTGGGTCTCCTTTTTTCAATCAACAAACTGGCGAAATTATATTTCCATCTGTTGAACCATTCCGACAAGGTTTGATTGATTATTTTGAAAAGCAAGGTACGCCTGCTCTGGCAGATCAATATATATTTGCAGATATTTATGACACAGTCCGTGTGGTAGCAGAAAGAAATACAGCTAGAAATAGGTTTATCATTGGGGGTGAATCAAGTGGAACTTCAAATGGTAAAATATCTTTGGGTGCATTTAATCTGTCTCCTGGTAGCGTTAGAGTATTCTTAGATGGGAGACAATTACGAGAATTTCAAGACTATGTGGTTGATTATTTTTCTGGGACACTAACTCTCAGAAATGCTTCTGCTACAGCTCCAGGAGCTAACTTAAAGGTAGAGTATGAGCAACAAGATTTACTACAAATAGCAACAAAGACCTTGGCAGGGGTGCGTGGTGATTATCTGCTGATGGACAAACGGCGAGCCACCGCCACACTCGGTTTTACATTTATGCACTATAACATAGCTGCTATAAATGACAGGGTGCAGTTGGGCAATGAACCAATAGCCAATACAATATTTGGACTCGATGGGAATTTGCAGTGGGATACTCCTTGGCTGACAAAGGCCTTGGACTTTTTGCCGTTTTACGAAACTAAAGCAGAGTCCAACATTACACTCGGTGGAGAAATGGCAATCATATTCCCTACTCCAAACAAAAAGGAATCTACTATTGCTTCGGACAACGGTGAAGCTGCCGTGGATATAGATAATTTTGAAGGTGGTGAACGTTCTATTAGCTTGGGACTAAACCCATCACAATGGCAGTTCTCTTCTCCACCTCTGGATAGTTCTATTGCTGACAATGCACCAGATAGAAATTTGTTCCGTGGTCGATTGGCATGGTTCAAATACTTTATCCCAAGAGTTCCAGTAAGGGATGTTTACCCTGACCAACAAACAACTGTTGGAAATAGAAACATAGCACCTTTGGAATTAGCTTACGAGCCATTTTTCAGAGGTATCTATAATAAGAATCCTGAGTACTTGGATTCATTAAACCCTGAATACAACCCCGCTGACAATTTTATCGACAAAGATGGTAACAAGCAAAGAGTATGGGCTGGTATGCAAAGGTTACTCTCCTCTTTCAACACTAACTTTGATACAGAGAATATAGAATACTTAGAGGTTATGCTCCAGATAGACCAAAAAGGTGACTTATCTACAGAAATGTATATTGACTTGGGTCAAATCAGTGAAGATATAATAGCTAACAATACTCTTGATACTGAGGACGGAATAACTGAAGACAACCCACTACCTAACAATAGAATTGATGAGGGTGAGGATGTTGGTCTCGATGCTATAAACGATGATGACGAGAAAGAAGAATATCCATTCCCTTTGAATTTGGAAGATGACCCTGCGAGAGATAATTATTTCTTTAATTTTGGTAAAGATGATGGCCAAAGAACAGGCGATGATTTCATATTCTATAATAATTATGAAGGAAACGCATCACAATCGGAATTAGGTCAATTCCCAGATAAGGAAATTTTAAACGATAATAACGGTCAAACTATTACTCTGGATAATAGTTATTTCAGATACAAAATAGATATAGCCAACTTAGACCCCAACACTAACCCGCAAATAGTTGGTGGTAATCAAGATGCAGGTTGGTTCCAGTTCCGAATTCCAATCAGAAGACCTTCGGGTAGAGTTGGTAATCCACTATTCTCAAACGTCCAATATATAAGAGTCTCATTCAAAGGGGGCCCTGCCTACATTAAGGTAGCTGATTGGAAATTAGTTGGTTCCCAATGGCAAAGAATTAGTAATTTCTTAGATGTACCAGAAAATGATTCTGTTATGTCTCTATCGTTTGTGAATAGATTTGAAAATAAAGGTGCTCCAGATTTTTATACTTTACCACCTGGAGTGAGACCACCAAGGCAATTAAATAGTCCAAATAATGAAGATTTGGAATTGAATGAACAATCGATTTCCTTAACCGTCGATAATCTAGGATATGGCGAAGAAAGAATGGCAACCCGAGTGTTCAGGTCCATGGATTTGTTCTACTACAAAAAATTGAAATTCTTTTATCATGGCGATGGCTCTATGCCTGGCGAGGCTACACCTGGTGTGACACCTAAGGGGTATGCCTTTATAAGGTTTGGAACGGATTCGGCTAATTATTATGAATATAGAAAGCCAATAACTCGTGGTTGGACTGATGTGCAAATCAATTTGGAAGAATTGACTGCGATTAAACAAATCCGAGACACTTCACTCAAAAGAGATAGGCAAGAATTTGCTGTCCCAGGTGACCCAACAGCAATTTTTGCAGTGAAAGGTAGTCCTGTTGTAACTCGTGTTTCGTTCATAGGGCTTGGTATAGCTAATCCTGAAGAGCGATACCCCAATGATTTGACTACCACAGTGTGGTTTAACGAATTGAGATTGACCAAACCCGAGGCCAGCAGTGACATTGCGGCCATAGCCAGTTCGAGTGTTAAGTTAGCTGATTTGGGTACTATTGATGCCTCATTCAGGACACAAGAGCCAAACTTCCATAGGTTAGAAGAGCGGTTTGGTAACAGGATGCAAACCACCGAATTTACTGTCAATATGCAAGGGCAGCTTAATAAATTTATGCCTGAGAGTTTCAAAGGAATAAATCTTCCAATTAACTACACCCACACAGAGAAGGTAGAGACACCAGAATTTCAAGCAAACAATGACGTAAATCTTGATGTAGCTGCTAACCTTGCTAAAGAACGAGCAGTTGACAACGGTGCAACCGAAGAGGAAGCTCAGGAAGTGGCCGACGCTTTGGTAAAGCGTTCGCAAACTTTGGTGGTGCAAGACAGTTGGGGAATGAATGGTGTGAAGCTCGGGTTACCTGTTAATCACTGGACTGTAAATGAAACCCTGAATAAATTGGTGCTTGGTTATAACTATACCCAAGAATATCAGCGAACTCCTGTTTATGAACAAAGATTCAATTGGGAATGGCGTGCTGATATGAGATATACGAACAGGATACCAGACTTACTTTCTTTTCAACCATTGACTTGGGCTGATAGTGTACCCATACTTGGTACTTATAATGAAACAAAGTATAACTTTTTGCCAAATGCTATTGGTTTTGGACTAAACGTGAGCAGACAGCGACGAACAGAGCAATCGAGATTTTTGGACTTTGCTAGTCCTGTAGTTCGTGACTTTACTGCAAACAGAACGGCTAACTTCTCTTGGAAATTTGTTGAGGGAGGATTTCTGAATCCGCTTTTGGATTATAACTTTACTACAAGATCGTCATTAGTTCGGTTTGAAACGGGTCCAGATGGTAGTCAAAGAACAGGTAGTGAGTTAGCAAAAACAGTTCTGTTCAACGATGGAGCTTTAATTAATTTTGGTGATGATATTAATCATACACAAAACGTTACAGTAAACTTTACTCCTCAATTGCCTAATATTGCCAACATAAATAAATATTTTAAAATTACTGGGCAATATGTAGTTGATTATCAATGGACTAATCCGTTGCACCCCGACCCAGTATTGGTCGATGTAGCTAAGGAGGCAAATTATAATTCGACTACCAGATTCACAGGTACTATTGGTTTAGAGCAATTGGGTAACAGTTGGTTTGGTATTAGTGGGAAAACTCCTCTGACAAAGAAAATGCCTAAGGACTCTACAAAAACATTCTGGGATCATTTGGGAAGGACGTTCCAATTTATATTCTTAGATTTCAAATCAGTACGAATTGGACTAAATCAAACAAACTCTTCAATAAACCCTGGTGTGTATGGTAGCACTGGACTTACTAATTTCTGGGGGTTTGGCAACAGCTCGCGTTCGCAAGGTCCTAGTTTACCTTATCAACTCGGTTTAGTTAGCAGCCCTCACGGTGGATTCAAAACTACATCATCGTCGGCTTTCCCGTTTATAGGGTTCGAGGCGTTTGATGGTTTAAGGCCTCCCAACGCAATCTTACAAGACAACTTTACTCAGGCAACTACATTTGATATATCTACTTCTAGACCACTGTGGGAAGGGGCAGAATTAGATTTAAAATGGAACTCTACTGTGTCATATAACAGAAACGAGACTGTACTAACTGACAATGAGGGAGTACCTACTTATACCAACGTTATTGCACTCAAATCATTTTCTCGTTCTTATATGTCTTTCCCAACTATATTTGGATTTAATCCATTTGGCAACACTATGGATGCAGTTGTTAACGAATATAATAACAGAGCCACTGCAATAGAAAACAGTGGTATCTCTGAGTTAGAGCAAAACCGAGCTAAACAAAGAGCTTTGTCCGAATCATTTTTTGAAGAATTAGAAGCATTTAGTATCTCGAGTGGTGCTGCTCGTAAGTTTTTACCTGCACCTAATTATGGTATTACTTGGGAAGGATTAGAAGATTGGGGGATTTGGAGTGAGTACGTTAAGAAGGTTCGGTTTGAACACCGTTACCAAGCTACTTATGACGAAGCAATTAAGATAACTGACAAGGGTGAAGCTTATGAAAACCAAATGGTACAGTATGGATTTCAACCATTGCTTGGTGTTTCTTGGACATTTGATGAGGAAAAATTAGACGGTCAACTTACTGCAAATTTACGTTGGAATTCTACTTCTAATTTCAACCTTAGTTCGTCGAGTAGAAGTATAGTTGAGAAAACAAGTACTAATGAAATTAGTGCCCAAGCTAATTATACAATGAAGAGTTTGGAGTGGGACTTCATGGGTCTTAGTTTACAAAACAATATAGAGTATAGTTTCTTATTCTCTATTAAAGACAATTCTCGTGCTACTTTCGATGTTTCGGACGAGGCAAGTTTGAACGAAAACGAGGGCCGTGAGCTGCAAGGAGATACACAAATAACAATAGAGCCACGTATCCGATATTCTCTAAGTAATAGAGTAACGGCTTCTTTCTTCTTCCGTTATGATGCTACTATAACTGCTGGTGCTGCTAATCCGGGATTCAGCACTACTCAAGTTGGTTTGGATCTCCGTATTTCACTTGCGGGCGGTAGATAGTGGGGTAAGTGCTAATAGTTTATTGTTCAAAGTTCATCTAACTCTAACTTTGCTGACATCGCCTTTCTTCAGAAATTATACTTTATACATCATATACAAACTAAAGTTCTCTTATTTATTCAAACAGTATATATTTAATTAGTCTTTCTTCTGTACCGTAGAACATAAATTCTTCGTCTTTTTCTACTTTTCTTTCTGCAATAGAATAAATACCAATACCATCGGCAAAAGTAATATAGGTTGTGTCCTTTTCTGAATAAGACTCCACACTGCCGTTATTAGTTTCTGTTGACTCGATTGACAATATTGCTCGAAATTCATACAAATCGACAACAATCTTATTAAGAATGGTAGTAGTCTTTCCTATTTTTTCACCAAACATAGCAATTGTTCCTTCTGCCTTGTAATCTCCGTCCTCAACCTTTACGTCCTTACTATATACAGTCCAATTGTCATTGTGGAAGTCATATATTTTCATCCAATAGTCGGGGTAGTAGTTTTTGCCATCACTGGATAGATTTTCATAATCAACGTGTCCATATATTGCATTATCATCTTTGCTATAATATTTGTAAATCAGGCTACTGCTCTTGTCAACTTCATAAGAAGTCTTACCTTTGTACTCAATTTTGTCAATTATTTTCACAAATTTTTGGATAATAGGGTCGCCAGCTGGTTCGTGATTTACGTCCAACTTGTATAATCCATACGTCCATTCATTACCAATGGCAAGAGGGAATTCGAATGATTCACCTCCGTTTGGAGCAGTGATGTTGTCATCGGAACAGGAGATAGAAGTAAAGCAAAAAAGAACTAATAAAATCGTGTTTGTTGCTCTCATAAGTCTATTGTTATTTTTTCTGAAAGAATTACTTTACGTTAATTTAACTCATTTTGTTAATCTTTACAAAGTTACAGTTTGACAATTAATTTATATTCTAATTGTCAAGTAATAGCATTTACCTTGATTTTATTAAAATTAATACTCTCTACAATATTATATGACTTAAAAATTCATTATCTTTAACTTTATTATTAACTAATCCTACAAAACAACATTATGAGATTAAAACTACTAATTGGTGCATTACTTATCAGCACCGTAAGCTTAATGGGTTCGACCCAAGATATAATTGATGGCAAAATCAATAAAAAAATTATTGCAACCAGCTCGAACCAGATTTTGAGACCAACAGATTTGGATTTCAACCCACAAGATATGAATCAACTTTGGGTACTAAACCACGGTGGAGAAAATGGTGGCACGACTGTTATGATAACAGATGCAGGCACTGACCAAGTTGCTTATGATTACAGAAAAGACGGAAACGCTTGGCACTTTATGGTCTATGCAGACGCGATGGCATTTGGTGATACGGTTTGGACTACTGCTCAGAATTATTTCAATGCGAACAGAGCTAATTTTGGCGGATGGTGTGGACCTTCTATGTGGCCTTCAGATCTTGATATTTACGCAATAGCGGGTACTCCTCCTACTGCTGGAGTAAATGGTAGCCATTATGACATGGTTCACCAAAGCCCTTATAGTAGTGGTGTTGCCTATGAGTCAGAGAACACATTTTGGGTTAATGACGGTGTGACCAAATCGATTTCTCGTTATAAGTTTAATGAAGGTCACGTAGCTGGTGGACACGATCACAATGATGCTCAGGTATTCCGTTATGTTGACGTGCCTTACGAAATGAATGCTGGCATTCCTGCTCACATGGAAATGATGGACAACAAGTTATACTACATCAATCCAGGAACTAAATCTGTAAATAGATTAGATATATTAACTGGTGATATAGGGAATGATTTGTCTAACACAGCTAATGGTGGTGAAACACTCGCTATTTTCACTGAAATGGTTGGTGCAGATTGGACTACTGTAGTTGACGATGGACTAATCAGCCCTTCTGGTATTGATATTAACGAAAATTATATGATAGTAAGTGATAACGCTACTGGCGAAATTGTAATTTATGATTCAAAAACTTTTGAAGAGTTAACGAGAGTACAAACTGGTGCTTCAAGTATAATGGGTGTAAAGTTTGACCCCAATGGTGATATTTATTATGTAGATAACTTAGCTAATGAAGTTGTTAAGTTAGAAGGCGGTTCGGGTATTAACTATTTTGTTGACACTCCTTACTTGAATTTAGATGAGATGAATGAGGGAACATCTGTTTTAACAATTACAAACAACACTGAGTCAGCTATTACAGTAAATAATGTAACAGCTAAGTTTAGTAGCATATATGCCAGTAAGTCAGAAGGGCTAAGCGGCACGGCGACTACTCCAGAAAGTATTGTCCCAATAGTAATAGAGGCGGGTAATTCGGAAGAAATAGAAGTTAGTATCTCGAATGTGAGTGGTAATGGTATTTACGATGTTTCTTTGGACGTGAGTTTGACTGGTGAAGAAGATATGAATGTGAATAATAGCTTTTATGGAAGTACCAATACCATTCCTTTAATATATGTTTACGATGGACACCCTCAGAATTTAAACATTGTTGACTTGACTTCTATTTTAAATACTACTAACTATGAAAATCATCTAAATGTAAAGGGTGAAGATTTTAGAAAGTTTGCAATTAGAGCAACAGGGATAGAAACTTTAGTTTGGAACTCTGGTGCTTTTGGTACTCTAAATGCACATGAATATACTAAGTTCGATTTGTTAAGGGAAAATGGCACAAATATTTTCTTGCTTGGTGATGGTCCAATTTCTAATGCTGGAATTGAAAGTACATTCAATTTAGATGCTTATGGTACCAACTACGCTGGTTTACTCTATGCTGGTTCTACTACTACAGGTGGTACTTACACATTTAGTGGAGTAAGTGCAGATCCTATATCAGGTGATTTCCCAGTAATAAGTGGTGTACTTACTAGATATAATTCTGGTCAAGATTCATTCAAAGCACTTAACTTAGTACCAAATGGCGATAATGCACATGTTGTATTTTATCAATCAAACTCTACGGATAGTTCAATGGCAGTACGTCATGATAATGGCGACAGCCGTTCTTTTGTGATGGGAGTAAATATGTTCAATATAACTGACCCAACACAAAGAACAGACGTTTTTAAAAGTATAATGGACTGGTTGACTTTCCAAAATGCAACTGGTATATTTGAGCTTTCGGGTTATGAAGAAGTTAATGTTTACCCTAACCCAACTGTTGATTATGTTACAATAGATGGAATTAGCGACATACCAAACAAAAGTCTGAGCTTATTAGATTTAGCTGGTAATACAGTAAGAAACATTAATTCGAGTAATAGTCAAATAGATGTTTCTGACCTTACAACTGGTACTTATTTCATTATGATAAAAAGCGAGACTGGAATACAGTACGCTAAATTTATAAAGAACTAATACCTATAACAATATAAATTTTATCAAGCTCTGCCTTTGGTGGAGCTTTTTTTTATTTAGAAACGTTAAAAAAATTCATAGTAAAATTCTAATCACCCAAAACGAAGATTAATAAAAAAGCTCAACCTGTCTGGCTGAGCTTTTTCAAAAAGTATTTACTAATATGAGTAAGTTCCGTTACTTCTCTGGCTTCATCTGAGGGAAAAATAGTACATCGCGAATTGATTTCTGTGCAGTCAGTAACATAACCAACCTATCAATACCAATACCCAAACCAGCAGCAGGAGGCATACCAATCTCAAGTGATTGCAAGAAATCTTCGTCCAATACCATTGCTTCGTCGTCGCCACCAGCTTTGGCTCTTGCCTGATCTTCAAATCTCTGTCTTTGGTCGCGAGGATCGTTCAGCTCACTGAACGCATTAGCCATTTCGGAACCATTGATAAACAGCTCAAATCTCTCTACTAATCCTTCTTCCTCTCTGTGTTTTTTAGCAAGGGGGCTCATTTCCAAAGGATAGTCAATAACAAAAGTAGGTTGTATTAACTTTGGCTCAGCGAACTCACCGAATATTTCGTCCAATACTTTTGATGAAGAAGCACCTGGCTCTATATCTACTTTCAGCTCTTTGGCAATCGCTTTCAGTTCGTCCAATGATTTACCTTTTAGGTCTTTACCAGTAGCATCTTCTATAAGTTTAAAGAATGGAATACGTGGGAATTTTTCGGACAAATCAATCTCAACATCATCAAACTGTATTTTCATTTCTCCGTTGACTTCATTGGCTATGTGCTTAATCAGCCCTTCGGTCATATCCATCATCCAGTTGTAATCTTTGTAAGCAACGTATATCTCCATCATAGTAAATTCTGGGTTGTGGCTTCTGTCCATTCCTTCGTTACGGAAATTCTTACTTATCTCATATACACCTTCGAACCCACCAACGAGTAACCTCTTTAAGTATAGTTCAAGGGCAATACGCATATACAAATCTGTATCCAAAGTGTTGTGATGAGTCACGAACGGACGAGCAGCTGCACCACCGTAAAGCGGTTGTAATATTGGAGTTTCTACTTCTAACCAACCGTGGTCATCGAAGTAACGACGCATAGAAGCGATAATCTTAGATCGCTTAATGAACACATCTCTCACATCGCTATTAACAACTAAGTCGATATAACGCTTTCTGTATCTGAGTTCTTTGTCTGCAAAAGCATCGTGTACGGTCTTATTTCCGTCTTCATCAATCTCTTCTTTCGCAATTGGCAGTGGCATAAGTGATTTGGATAGCAATACAGCTTCTTTGCCATAGACTGAAGTTTCCTTTGTCTTAGTTTTGAAAACGTGACCTTTTACACCAATAAAGTCACCAATGTCGAGCAAATCTAACATATCATAGAACTCAGGGACATCATTCTTACGGATATATATCTGTATTCTGCCACTTTGGTCCATGATGTTAAGGAATGAGGCCTTGCCCATCTTTCTAACGCTCATAATCCTACCAGCTACTGCAACAGATTCGAACTCTTCTGGTTTTTCTTCATCAAAGTTATCTTTTATATCAGTTGAAAAGTGCGTTTTATCAAAAGAATAAGGGTAAGGATTAATACCTTTTTGTTCTATTTCTACTAGTTCTTCTTCTCTGCGAAGTTGTTGGTCATTTTTTTTTGTCATTAGACTAATTTTTTTTATTTTAATACGTGAATCATTTAAGAGTTGCAAAATTAGTAATAATTTTATGTTTTTATAGTTATTTTACTTATATTTAACATATAATTTTGTAATTTTACAAGAACTTAGCTTAATAATTATTAATAAATCATTTAGGAAACTTTGAGCAGACCAAATTTTGGCAGAAGAAATATGCCAATCAATAAGAATAAGACAAGAATTAACGAAGACCTTCGCGGAAAAGAATTCAGAGTAATTACACCCGATGGTGAAATGTTAGGAGTACTAAGCAAGGCCGCAGCACTAAAGAAAGCCGAAGAATTTGGGCTGGACTTAGTGGAAATTTCGCCCAATGCAAAACCACCTGTAGTTAAGATAATTGATTACGGGAAATACCAGTATGAACAAGCGAAAAAAGATAAGATGCAGCGCAAGAACCAACAGCAACAACAGCTGAAAGAACTTAGGTTCAAGCCAGGTACGGAGAAACATGACTTTGATTTCAAAACTAAGCACGCTCGTGGCTTTTTGGAAAGTGGAAACAAAGTTAAGGCAACCGTTATGTTCCGTGGTAGAGAAATAACTCACAAGGAATTTGGTCGTGAAATGTTAGAAAAATTCATAGAAGCCCTAAGTGATATATCAAAAGTAGATGTGGATATAAAAATGGAAGGTAGAAACATGATGGTTTTACTATCTCCAATAAAGCAACCGAAAAAATAAATTTTGTAAGTTTTAAACAATTTACTTAATTTTGAAGTTCCAATGTATGCTGCATTGGAATTTTTTTTTGCAACAAACATAAAATTAAGAGCCAAAGATGCCAAAAATGAAATCAAGTTCTTCTGCAAAGAAGAGATTCAAAAAAACAGCTTCTGGAGAATTCAAAAGAGGACAAGCTTACACTAGTCACATCTTGACTAAGAAGACTCAGAAGAGAAAGAGAAACTTACGTAAGAAAGTATTAATTGACAAAGCTGACAAAAAGTCAATTCAAAGAATGTTACCTAACGCTTAAGTTAGCTGTAAGTCGGATATAGAAAATTTAAAAAAAATTGCGAACGGGGACGTAGCTCTCCCTAAGCAACCTTATTAAAAACGTACTTAAAATTATTGAGGTATTATTATGGCTAGAGCCAGAAATAAAGTAGCTGCCAAACAAAGAAAGAAAAAGATCTTTAAACTTGCCAAAGGTTATTGGGGATCGAGAAAGAATGTTTGGACAATTGCAAAAAATCATGTTGAGAAAGGTCTTTCCCACGCTTACATTGGTCGTAAGTTAAAGAAAAGAACTTATAGAAGACTTTGGATAACTAGAATTAACGCTGCTGCTCGTTTGAATGGCACAACTTATTCTAAGTTTATGCACGGACTTAAGCAAAACAATATAGACATTAACAGAAAAGTATTAGCTGACTTTGCTATGAACAAACCTGAAGTGTTCAAAGCAATAGCAGATAAAGTAAAATAAATACTTTTTTAGAGCTATTAGAGATAAAGCCGAACTATTAATTTAGTTCGGCTTTTTTTTGTATTCTAAATTCCAACTAAAATGAAGGCGGTAGAATATTAAAAAAAACCTCACTTCAGTAAAACCAAAGTGAGGTGTGTAATTCTAACTATCTAATCTTATTTAGTGATGGTGACCACCACCAGCTCCCTTGTCTTTTTCTGCTTGAAGTGAGTAAGCTTTGTTATAAACAATCTTTGACAAATCAGCGTCACCAACGACAGCAGCAATTTCTATCCAGCCATCTTTTACTATACCAGTTTTCACTTCCACTCTCTCGAACATTGTGTGCTCGTCATCGCTACCAACGTAGGTGAAAATATAGCTTTTACCTTTGTCGCTAATAACAGCTGCTTCAGGCAGTGCTCTCACCTCGTGCAAATCTATAAGTATAGATCCTTTGACGTAAATGCCGGGTATTAGACCTTCCTTATTGTCAGAGATTTCGGCGTGAATATGAATTGCTTTTGGCTCTTCTTCAAAGCTTTTACCAACTGAGATTATCTTTGCCATAAACTCTTCCCCGGGCAAAAATTCGGTAGTAAATCGTACTTCTTGCCCTATTTTCACTTTCATAGCATCTTTTTCAAATACCATTAGGTCAACGTGGACGTGGTGATTGTTCACTATGTCAACTATCACATCATTAGGATTTATATACTGACCAGTTTTCACTGCGATTTTATTGACGTAGCCCTCTATTGGACTGCGAACCGAAATCATATCCGATATTTCTCCTTCTAACACTTTATCAGTATTAATGTTCAACATCTTCAACATCTTCTTTTGTCCGTTATATCTGGCTTTAGTAGTTAAGTAATCAGATTTAGACTTCTGGAACGATTTGCCCGAACTTGCATCAGCATTGTATAGCTTTTCCTCTCTTTCGAACTCAGTTTTCAGGTAATCCAAATTACTTGCTAACTCTACAAATTTTGTCTGTATTTCAATCAAGTTTGGGTGTTCCAAAGTGACTAAAGTTTGACCTTTCCGTACTTTTTCGCCTTCTATTATTCGGATTGATTTGATATTTGCTCCAACCATTGCTGTTGCAGTTGCCTCGTTGCTTGGTGGTACTCTTAGGTGACCTGTGGCATAGACTGCTTCACTCATATTCCTTGATGAAAGACTGTCCAGCTTTACACCCATAGTTTCGTAAACATTAGAGTATATTTCAACTATATTCTCATTTCCATCACCATGGTCATCGTGGTTATCACCACCTGCATTTACTAGTTCTTCTTCGTGACTGTGACCTTCTTCGCTGTGGTCGTGAGCGTCATTGCCACACGAAACCAAAGCTATTGATATTAGTATTGTTATTATTAATTTCATTTTCTGTTTCTCTTTATTTGCTATAATATTTCATATTTACATAAGCTTCGTAGTATTTGTTCATTGAATTCAAATACTCCTCTTCTATACTTATTACTTTCTCTATTCCTTGCACAAAGTCCATATAGTCTATCTCACCGCTTGTGTAACGAAGGTAAGATTTCTCTCTGATTTCAGTTGCTAACGGAATTGCTTCAGTTCTGTAAAACAAGTACGAATTCCGCCACTTTTGGTATTCTGCCAACTGTGACTTGTACTTTGCTTCCAACTGTAAGCTCTGTAATTTGTACCTTTCTTTGGTAATCATTAGCTCTTGTTCCGCAGCTCCAATATCACCAGAAACAGAATTGAATATAAGTGGGAAAGAGATACCAATTTGATAGCCATAAAATCCCGATTGCCCTTGTATATTCTGCAATCTGTATTGACCATTTATAGTAGGGTATAGTTGGCTATAAGCCACATCTACGTCTGCTTCACTTAGCTCTATTTGCTTTTGCTGGTACTGCATCATTGGGTGAGTGTCTAACTCAACGGCATCATTACTTACTTCTTCCAACTCTAATTTACTTTCGTCAGTCGTGTAAGTTGTTTCATCTGACAATAGTTCATTGAGTAAGTGTGTTGCGCTTCCCACATCAGCCAAGGACTGAGATAATTTGTTTCTAATTTCAATGTAGTTTGATTTGGTCACGGAGTATTCTAATCCAGAAACGGCCTCTGCATTGCGGCGTGCCTCGTTGTATTTATTCACTCCCTTCATAAGCGAGTCCAGTGAGTAGAAGAAGTAATATCTACTTTTTGCGTAATTTAAATTGACCCACCTTTTGGCGACTATTTTTTCCAATTCTAACTCCGTAAGCGAACTGTTTGCTTCTGCTAATTCTGTGTTTTTAGAATAATAATCACCTCGTGCAAATGAACCAAATATATCAATATTACTTTGACCAAAACCGATTACATTCTCGACTCCTTCAAATCCATTACCAACTTCCTCTACACCGGTGAAGACTTGAGTTGTTCCGAAGTTGAGAGCTTTTTTGCTTTGTTTGTTTGCTTTCTCTATTTGCAATTCACTTATTTTCATAAGTGGGTAGTTCTGTTTAGCAATTTCGATTGCTTCTTCCATTGATATTTTTTTGTGCTGAATCGCTTCCGAATTTCCTTGCGAATAGAGCACGGAGCCAGAGCCAACTAACACAGCAAAGAATACTACTACCGCAGTTGCTACATTGGGTAATCGTTTCATTTTATAATTCTCCAACCATCTGTAAAGCAATGGTAATAAAAATAGAGTTAGTAAAGTAGAAGTAAACAGTCCACCAATAACAACTGTTGCGAGCGGTCTTTGCACCTCCGCACCAGCTGAAATACTAATTGCCATTGGGAAAAACCCAAGTACGTCTGTGAGGGCAGTAAGTAATATTGGTCTTACTCTTCGCATTGTTCCCTGTTTTACTCTATCGTCCAAATCCATGTTGGGGTCTTCCTCTTTCAGCTCCTCCAGCCCATTGAGCAATACCAATCCGTTGAGCACTGCAACACCGAAAAGCACGATGAAACCTACCCCCGCTGATATGCTAAATGGCAAATCACGAAGCCAAAGTGAGACCACTCCACCAATGGCGGCAAATGGTATTGCTAAGAAAATTAGTGATGTATATTTAAACGACTTTAGAGCAAAATAAATAAGTATAAATATCAGCAATAACACCACTGGTATCACAACTGTCAGCTTACTCATTGCTCGTTCCAAATTTTCAAAAGCACCGCCATAAGTAATATAATATCCTGCTGGTAGTTCTAATTCGGAGTCGAGTTTTGTTTTTATTTCTTCCATTAGTGATTCTATGTCTCTGTCCCTAACGTTTATCCCAACATAGACTCTACGGTTAGTGTTATCACGGCTAATCTGCATTGGCCCTTCTACGTATTCTATATTAGCAACCTCGCTGAATGGGACTTGCGTACCTTCGGGCGTATTGATATACAAATACCTAATGTCATCAATGCTTGTTCTGTTGCCTTCGTTCAAACGAACTACCATATCGAAGCGTTTTTCACCTTCGAAAATTACTCCTGCTTTTCCTCCAGCAAATGCCGTTTTTAGTAGTGAATTGGCATGTGCTATATACAAGTTGTAACGAGCTAACTTTGCTCGGTCATAGCTTACTGTTATTTGTGAAAGGCCCGATGTAGCTTCCACCGACATATCGCCAATGCCCTTTATCCCAGTTACTAATGTCTGCACTTCTTCGGCTTTTTCAGCGAGTAAGTCCAAATCTTCACCGAATATTTTAATTGCTATATCTTGCCTTACTCCTGATATTAACTCATTGAACCGCATTTCAATCGGTTGAGAAAACTCATAGTTAAGCCCGGGAATTGTTTCCAGTACTTTCTTCATTTTAGCAATGAGCTCTTCCTTTGTCTCTGCAGAAGTCCACTCGTCTTTAGGTTTCAGCTTGACAAAACAATCTCCAATATCCATCGGCATAGGGTCTGTCGGCACTTCTGATACACCAAACTTGGTCATTGCCTCATTGATTTCTGGAAATTCTGCCATTATCAAATTTTCTACTTTCGTCGATGCTTCTATTGATTCTTCAATAGACGAACCCGGCTTTAGTATTATATGGAATGCAATATCTCCCTCATCTAATTGGGGAATGAACTCACCACCGAGAGTAGTGAACAGATAAGTAGTAAATCCGAGCAATGCCACCAATGTAATGATAAATACTTTAGAAAATCTGATAACAAAACCCAACGCTCGTGAGTATAACCGCTCCAATGAGTGTACTATCTTGTCACCATAGCTAACTTTGTTTGTACTTTTTAAGAATGTTGCAGACATCATTGGCACATAAGTCAAACACAAAAGCATAGCCCCAAGCATAGCAAAACCAAATGTCAATGCCATTGGCTTAAACATCTTGCCTTCTATTCCTTCCAAAGTTAGTATGGGAATGAAAACTATTAGTATAATAAGCTGACCAAAGAAAGCTGAGTTCATCATTCGCTTCGATGACTTTTTGGCAATGCTCTTTATCTCATCTTTACCGAGTTGCTCTTTCGATTTTTTCATCTTTTGTGTTATTCCGAACACGGTTCCTTCTACTATTATCACAGCTCCATCGACAATAATTCCAAAGTCAATAGCTCCCAAGCTCATTAGGTTCGCCCACACGTCGAACGCGTGCATCATAATGAATGCGAAAAGAAGTGATAGTGGAATAGTAGAAGCCACAATTAGACCACCACGCCAGTTACCCAAAAAGATAACAAGCACGAATATCACTATTAACCCACCTTCTATCAAGTTGGTAAATACGGTGCTTGTGGTGTTCGCAATCAGCTCACTTCTGTCTAAGAATGGAACAATCGATATCCCTTTGGGCAGAGAAGTTTGTATCTGCTCTACTCGCTCTTTGACAGCAGTAATAACCTCGTTGGAGTTTGCACCTTTGAGCAACATAACCATACCGCCAACTGCCTCGCCTTGACCATTCTTAGTGAATGCTCCATAACGAACGGCGCTACCTATTTGCACTGTCGCCAAATCGCTAACGTAAACAGGAATGCCTTGCTTAGTGGTTACTCTTATGTTCTCTATATCTTCTGTGCTTCTTATTAAGCCCTCGCCACGGATATAGTTAGCCAAGTGGTTTTTGACAATATAAGCACCGCCAGTATTCTCATTGTTATTTTTCAGAGCGTCGAACACGTCAGTTATAGTGACGTTCATTGCTTTTAGCTTTTCTGGCTCTATTGCAATTTCGTATTGCTTTATTTTTCCACCAAAGCTGTTTACCTCTACTACTCCTGGTACCATAGCCATCTGTCTGTTGACTATCCAATCTTGGAAGCTTCGCAAATCAGTGAGTGAATACTTGCCCCTCATAGAGCTGTCAACCTCTAAGCTATACTGGTATATTTCACCCAGACCTGTGCTGATAGGCCCCATATCGGGTGATCCAAATTGTTCGGGTATTTCGGCCCTTACCTTGTCTAATTTTTCTTGAACCAATTGACGTGGCAGATATGTTCCCATATCATCGTCAAAAACTACGGTAACAACTGATAGTCCAAAGCGAGAAATAGAACGAATTTCGTTCACTCCTGGTAAGTTAGAAACCTCTAACTCAATTGGATAAGTAACGAATTGCTCTATATCGACCGTAGCCAAGTTTGGGGCTTGGGTTATAATCTGGACTTGGTTGTTTGTTATGTCTGGCACTGCGTCTATGGGTACTTTGTTCATACTCCATACACCAGCTACTATTAGCAACACAGTCAGTGCACCAATAGCTACACGATTCTCAACAGAGAAATCGATTATTCTATTAATCATAGAATTAACCTTATTTTTTCTAATTAAATATTAATAATAAACTACTATTTGAATGATTTTTGGTGTGGTAGTTTATACCTTAGGAGGTGTAGGGTCAGGTTGTTTGTAGTAATCCAAAGTATTATAATGTCTTTCTGTTTGGTCAACTTTGTGGACTATTGCCTCGCAGCACTGCTCGTTGCTTTGCTCCACTATCTGAGTGTGGCAACAGCTGCAAACGCAGAAAGGAGTGCAAGTTTCGGCTTCTTGCTCGTTGAACTCTTTGTGCATATCGGAACAATCAACTTCCACTAATTCGCTGTGGTGCTCTTGCTCAGCCGAATGGTCATCGGTGCAAGGAAACGCCACAAAGGTGTTAACAAGAATTAGTAATATGATTGCTATCGTTTTCATAATATTCAAATATAATAAAAGACTTTGACAACCGAAATTTATTTTAATATAATTTTTTTTAATTTTTTGTTACCTTTTTTAATCTATTGTGTTAATCTAATTGAGAAACAAGAAAACAATTTTTTTAAAATTAATTTATAGGTTTTTAGAATGAAAAATATATTCAAACTCTCTTTTATGGCTATGTTAATTTTAGCTATGAGTGCTTGTAATTTCAACCCAACAGATTGGGGAACAGGTGGTGGTGGCGGAAACGACGGTGGTCGTGGCGATGGCAAAGATGACAAGGGTGGCAGATCACACGTAGTGAAAGCCAGAGGTGCAGAAGGTGATGTAGTTACTACTCCTTGTGATGGCGTATTTATGGTTTCTTCAATCAATGTAGATGACAGCGGCAACACAGTAGTTGTTGTAACTTACAGAACTGAAGATGGCCAGAAATCTATAAGACTAAATAAGGAAAACCCAAACTTCAAACTTGGTGATTGTATTATCCACCTAAAAGGTGTTACGAGAGTTGCAAGCCCAACTTCCGATGTGCCAATACTTGTAGCTAACTTTATGATTAAGAAAGCAGGCGACCGTAAAGCAGGAGACGATAGAAGAAAGAAAGGCGACAGAGATAATGATAGAGACGACGAGGGAGAAGGCGATGAAGAAGATGATAGTGATGAAGACAACGAAGATGATGATGAGTCTGACAGAGATTAATCATTAAGAAATGAAATTTTACCTTTGATTAAGTCGGCAGCAATGTCGGCTTTTTTTCATAAAATAGAAAAAAGTTTTATTAGAATATTTTAAATTGTATCAAACGAATCAAAAATTTTTAGAGAATATATGAAATTAAGAATACTACTATTAATAATAGCGTTTAACATAAGCGTATTTTCGCAGTCTTTTTATGATGAAGGCACAATACAAGAAATCCGAATTACATTCGAGCAAAGTAATTGGGATGCACTTATGGATGCTCAGAAAGCTGGAGATGGAGACTACATTATGGCTTCTCTGGTTTCGTTAACGGCGAAGAGTTCGATAGTGTTGGAGTAAAATATAAAGGAAATAGTACTTACAAAGCTAATCAGAAAAAAAAACCACTCCACATAGAGTTAGACACTTACAAAAACCATAAGTATGAAGATTACACAGATATTAAATTAAGCAATGGTGCAAAAGATCCATCATTCTTGCGTGAAGTACTGAGCTACAAGGTGCTTAGAAACTATATGGATGCACCACTATCTAACTATGCAGTTGTGTATATTAATGATGAATTATTTGGACTTTACTCAAATTCAGAATCAGTATCAAAAAAGTTTGTAGATAGTAGATTTGGTTCTAAAACTAACACATTCGTTAAGTGCAATCCACCAGCAGGAGCTGGCCCTGGGACTACATCATTACCAAATCTCACTTATAAAGGTGACGATAGTAGTTCTTACTACAGTGCTTATGAACTGAAATCAGATTATGGATGGAATGAGCTAATTAATTTGTGTGACACTCTGAACAATCACACCGAAGAAATCGAAAAAATACTCGATGTTGACAGAGCACTTTGGATGCTTGCATTCGATAATGTCTTAGTAAACTTAGATAGTTACATCGGTGGCTTTGCACAGAATTATTACCTATATAGAGATGATAATAATAGGTTCGTACCTGTTGTTTGGGATTTGAACGAATCTTTTGGAGTATTCTCAATGACTGGTAAAGGAAATTTGATTAATACTACATCTAAACAAAGTTTGAGTGTATACTTAAATCAAAACAGTTCATCTTACCCACTAATCAATAAACTATTAGCAATTGACAAATACAAAAAAATGTACTTAGCTCATTGCAAAACAATATTGCAAGACAATTTTTCACCCGATGGTGATTTTTATGACATTGGGCTGACTCTTCAAAATACGATTGATGATGCGTTTCAAGATGATCCTAATAAGTTCTATACTTATAACAATTTCATAGATAATTTAACTAAAGATATTTCGAGCGGCGGCGGTCCAGGCGGCGGTGGCCCAGGTGGTTCTACTCCTGGAATTACAAACCTTATGAGCGGAAGATATAACTACCTTATGGCTCAAAGTGAATTTACTGCAACTGAACCAACAATTACTGATATCGCAGTTAGTAATGAGCAACCTTATGTCGGTGAAACAATATCAATTAATTGTGTAGCAACATCTACTAATTTTGTTCAATTGAAATACAGACATGAAGAGAATTCTTCTTTCAAAATAATAGAAATGTTATATGACGGTAATAATCAGTTTAGTGTAGATATTGAAATAGAAACAAATAGATTAGAATATTATTTTTATGCGGAGAATGAAAATATTTCTAAGTTCTCACCAACTAATGCAGAGCATGTGTTTTATACATTGGAAGCATTGAGAAGCACTGAAGAATCAGACCTTGTTATCAACGAATTTCTTGCATCAAATGATGTAACTAAAGAAGATTCTAACGGTGATTTTGACGATTGGTTAGAACTATACAACAATGGCGACGCTACGATTGATTTGGAAGGTTACAGCGTAACAGATGACATTACTGACTTTGCACAGTTTGTTTTTCCTGCTGGTGCTCAAATTGAGTCTGGAGCTTATCTAATTGTTTGGGCCGATGGAGATTTGGATCAAGAGGGCTACCACGCAGATTTCAAAATTTCGGCAAGTGGAGAAACACTTTACTTAGCAAATGCTGATTTGAACATTATTGATTCAGTAAGTTTTGACACTCAAGAAGCTGATATCTCTTATGGTCGTTTCCCTAATGGGACAGGCGAATTTACTACTATGAGTCCAACTTTTGGTTTTAAAAATGTTAGCACTGTATCAAATGTTGAAGTTTCACAAATAGTGGAAGTGGTTCTATACCCTAATCCAGCAAATGACTATATTAATATTCCTAATGCGTTTTTGGGTAGTAGTATTGAAATCCATAATTTGAATGGTAAAGTGGTATTAGTATCTGAATACGAAAGTAAGATTGATGTGAGCAAACTTGTATCTGGTGTATATATAATTACAAATGGAAACTACACTTCAAAGTTTGTAAAGAAGTAATTACTTTAGGCGTTTAAAAACAAAAAGCTACTTAAGTATTGAATATAAGTAGCTTTTTTTTGTAATGTGAACCATCTAACTATTGCAATGGAGCCCACTTTGTTCCAACCCAAATTAGTTGTTTAGCAGTAAACTCTTGTATGTTTATTTTATCCCCAGCAGCTAAAAGTAAATTAGTGCCTACCATTTCTATTCTACCAGAATCTATATTAATTAATGTAATAATCATTCCATCTACTGTACCGTCGTCTATTGTTACATTATCAATATTATTGCTTGTTGAAAGGCTATAGATTGATTCTTTAGTAAGTGTTATATTGTCTCCGGTAGATAACCCTCCATAACTATGAGTCGAATACGCCACATGACCTGATTCGATTTTGAATGCATATACATTAGCAGGGTTTACACTTGCTGCAATTCCACCATTGTTGATATTAATTGCAGGGTTATTTACATCTTCATTATTTACGTGAATGTCAACGCTTGCATCAGTTACTATTCCTTTTCCAGTGCCGTCATTTCTGATTTCTAACAATGTTGCAGTGGTGTTAGTATTAGATTGTTCAAGGTAAAGTGTTTTGCCTAAGCCGCTATTATAAATAATAACTGCATCTTTAGTTGAGCTATTATCCATACTAATTTGCATTGCTGTACCGTCGCCTTCTACTTCGACACTGATTGCTTCGCCATCATCAGTGCTTGCTAATACACCTGTACCATTTTCTGAAACACCATATACTCCTATTCCTGGTCCAGTCCCGATAATACCAGCACTTTCTTGTATGTTTGTTATGCCAAATATAGCCGCATAAGCACCAGCAGGAGCATTTGGTATTATTGGAGCAGCACCATCAACAGCGACTATTAATCCGCCAGCATTGTTATTTGTAATGTTCATTGGAGCATTGACATCATCACCGACTACATCTATTCCCTTGTTTACATCCATATTCCCGTTGACAGTGATTTGACCAGTACCAGTAGTAATTGTGCCATTGTTGTTGGTGTTAAGTCCCATAGCACCACCACCATCTAAGTTATCAATATTGATAATATCATACTCTTTCATATCCAAATCGCCATCAATCTTAATTGGGTCTTTTGCCGTTGCCTTTAGTTTCAACATTTTGTCTAATCTGAATTGAGCAAACAGCTGGTTGTCAACATAGACATCTACTACATAGTAAGTATTTATATTTGCAGCATCTATGTCAGACCAGTTACTATAGTTGATAAGTGGAGTGGGATCTTCTGCCATAACGTATATTATTCCCGAATCATCTGGGAGAACTGCGTTATTTACATCCCCTTCAAAAAGAATATTTGCACCAGTAGAATAGTCAACTAGTTTGAGTTGTACATTAACAGTGTTGGTAACTGGGTGGTAGAACCCAACACTTATTGGCTCTAAACTTAAAAGTGTAAAAGCGAATGAAAGATTTAAAATTATTAATGCAAATGGTATTCTCATAAAAAAAACTGTAAGTATTGTTGTAAATTTAACTTTACAAATATACGTACGGTTTCTACATTATATTTTAAGTAGTAACACTTAAACTGTTTTACTTACCCGTAGTGTGAGCCACAATAAGCAGCTACATTCCAAGCGAAATCAATGTCTTCAAATTCTAAAGCAAGTTTAGCAACTCGTTCAAAAAGTACCTTGCTGCCCTCGCCTTTCTTCGCTAATGACAGTGTGACAGTAAGCAGAAACTCATAGTCACCCAACCTAGAGTGGCGGTCGAACATTTCCTTCTCTGCTTCTATCAGCTCTATTGAGTTAATCCATTTTTCTAATTCTTCTTGATTGGGTATGTCATCAGCACCAGCAAATTTGCCAAGGTCATTACCTGTGTAAACATCAGAGCTTTTCATATAATCAGGCAGTTTGTCGAATCCAATACCGAGAGACATACCAGGTTTATTTAACTCAAATAATGCATCGCCATTGGCACGAGTGTAATAGCTACCGCCATTACGACCAACCAAATCAATTTTGTATGGGTCAATATGTCCATCAGTGATTATATCTTCGCTAATGTGGTATTTTATAACTTCGCAGATAGTGATGTTGGCAGAACCAGCTTGCCCACCCATTTCAACAATATCAATCACTTTACATTCTAACTGAAATGGTGATTCCTTAACTCTCTTCGGCTTTACCATGTCAGAATCAACTGGGGTAAATCCAGACTTTACAAATTCATCCACATCAGCAGAGTATTCACTGGAAGCGAGATTCATCTGCTGTACCATATCGAAAGTAACACCATGAATTACGCATTCTTTTGTGTCCAAAAGGTTCTGATATGTATCCTTTGTCGTGTTGTCTCTTCCTCTTCTTGCAGGCGAAAAAGCCACTGTAGGAGGGTTGGCACCAAATGCGTTGAAGAAAGAGAATGGAGCCAAGTTATTGACTCCGTCCTTACTAATTGTCGATACGAATGCTATTGGTCTGGGGGCAATGCCACCTAACAAAAACCCGTGTCTTTTCTTTAATTCTAAGTCTTTTGGTTCTATCGATAGCATTAAATTTTTCTCTTTTTGGCGAAAATAGAGTAATCGTTGTCAGTCAACTTGATTGTGTTTTTCAACGTACCAAGACCAGTAATTTCTAATGTAATATCATCTCCGTCTTCTAACCAAATTGGAGTAAATTCTTCGCCTTTTGCTTCGGCTTCGTTTCTCCAAGTCCCATTCAGCTCTAAGTAACAGCCAGTACCAACAGTACCAGAACCAATTACTTCACCTGGTTGAATATCAACTCCGTAAGAGATTCTTTCTAAAATCTCAGCGAAAGTGTAGGTAATGTCCTTAGTGTTTCCTTGCGAAACTTGTTTGCCATTGTGGAACGCTTTCATCGATAATTTGTAGATGTTTCCTTTTGGTGTTTCTACTTTGTATTCTTCTAACTCATCGGGAGTCACTAACCATGGGCCAATTACTGTTGCAAAATCTTTACCTTTTGCTGGGCCTAAGTTTAGCTTCATTTCTTCCATCTGCATTTGTCTTGCCGACAGGTCGTTCATAATTGTGTAACCAAAGATATAATCATCTGCTTCTTCGGCAGATACGTTCTTGCCATATTTGCCAACTACTGCTGCAATCTCTAATTCAAAATCTAATTTGTGTAAGTGGTCTAACTCTACTTCTACTGGGCCTTCGCCAATTACTGCGTTGTGATTAGTGAAGTAAAATATTGGAAATTCGTCAAATTCAGGAATCATATCCACACCTCTGTTCTTTCTTGCCGATGCTACGTGTTGCCTAAAAGCATAAGCATCACGACAAGAAGTTGGGTGGGGTACTGGAGCTAACATTTTGTTGGCTTTCTCAGACTCAAAGCTCGATTCGAGCAATTTGCTTTCTATCTCGCGTGCTTTGTTAGTCATTTCGTCGCCACCACGCATAAGCTCTAATATGTCAGCAGGAACAGATATTCCTAATTCCAAGCCAGCTTTTTGTAAGTCTGCAACTTTACCGTTTATATATAATCCTAATCTTTCTTGGTTCTCAGAGTTGAGAAATGTTACGAATTTCATAATTACTCTTATTTATTTTATTTCATAAAAATAGTATAACGAAATTAACATTATTAGATTGGATATACAATAATGTTGTTAGCAACTGACCAGAGCAAATTGTATTTATTTAATTTAATGACCACAAAATGTTATATTATGAATGACTGAAAAAACAATAAAAAAAATAAAAGTAGAATGGAAAACAATAGAATTACTGTGAAATGCACAATCAACTCAGATATAGACAAAGTGTGGGAAGCCTGGACTGAACCAAACCACATTATCAAATGGAACTTTGCAAGCGATGAGTGGTGTTGCCCCAGTGCAGAAAATGATTTGAAAGCTGGCGGTAAATTCTCGAGTAGAATGAAAGCGAAAGACGGCAGTATGGGTTTTGACTTTGAAGGAATATATGATGAAGTTAAGGAGAAAGAATTAATTTCATACAAAATGCAAGATGGTCGCAAAGTAGATATTAAATTTAATTCTTCTGGAAACAATGTTGAGGTTGTAGAAACATTCGACGCTGAAGGTACTAACGCAGATGAACAACAAAGAGCTGGTTGGCAGTCAATATTGAACAATTTTAAGAATTATGTAGAAAAAGGATAGAGACAATCTTGTAGAAAAAGATTAGATAGTTATGTCAAGATAACCATTTTTTAGCTGCTTTTGAGCAGTTTCTCTGTTAGAAAGTTGCGATTGATTAAGCGAGGTAATGCCAAGAACTTCTTTCTGAAGACCTTTTGAACCCTTCTGTGCTTCTACTTTTGGTGCTTCTTCCACTTCCTTTTCCAAAGGGGCTTGCCTGTTGGCTTCTACCCTCGGGTCAGTTTGTGGACTGTTGTAGTAATCGTTTAATATGTTATTATCTACTTTCATTGTTACTAACTTAATAAATATAATAATAAATACCAAATCATTTTTTATTTCATTGATACGAGTGGAATAATAATTAAATTTGTGAAAATATAAAATTAGGAAATTCAATGAATCAGAAAATAGAATCGATATTAGAGCGATACGAAGAAGTCAACAAAGAGCTAATGGAACCGGACTTGGTAAATGACCGAAAAAGATACCGCGATGTGACTATGGAACACAAAAACCTGCAACCAATAGTAACAGCAGGCGAAAAATATCTCAAAATATTAGATGATATTAGGCAAAATGATGAGCTTATAAACGACAAAGAAGTCAGTAGTGAGCTGAAAGAGTTTGCCTACGAAGAGAATGAATCGCTGAAAGAAGAGCAAGAACAGATGGAAGAAGAGCTGAAAGTGCTTCTGATTCCGAAAGACCCTGACGATATGAAAAACTGTATCGTTGAGATTCGCTCAGGTGCAGGTGGCGATGAAGCTGCGATATTTGCAGGTGATTTGTACAGAATGTATGAGAGATTTTTTGAAATAAAGGGATTCAAATATGATATTATCTCATTGAATCACGGCGAAAAAGGTGGCTTCAAAGAAGTAGTGATGGAAGTTATGGCTGATGATGCTTATGGTACACTGAAGTACGAAAGTGGTGTACACCGAGTACAAAGAGTACCAGAAACAGAATCGCAAGGGCGTTTGCATACTTCTGCATCGTCAGTAGTGGTATTACCAGAAGCTGATGATGTAGATGTGGAAGTCCTTGACAAAGATATAAAGAAAGATACTTATCGTGCATCGGGAGCTGGTGGGCAGCACGTAAACAAAACAGAATCTGCTGTTCGGTTAACTCACCTTCCCACAGGGATTGTAGTAGAATGCCAAGATGAGCGTTCGCAGATAAAGAACCACGCTCGTGCCTTGAAAGTCCTGAAAGCAAGAATATATGAGAGAGAGCTGCAAAAGCAAATGGCAGAGATTGCCTCGCAAAGAAAGACTATGGTCTCCACTGGCGATAGGTCTGCAAAAATCCGTACTTATAACTACCCACAGAACAGAGTTACCGACCACCGTTTGGAAGGCGACGCAAAGAATTACAGCTTGAAGGAAATAGTTGAAGGTGATCTGACCAACATAATTGAGAACCTTCACATAGCGGAAAGAGCCGAAATTTTGAAATCTGGAACTAATTAGAATAATAAACCAATAGAAAAAATATACCCAAAACCGAGGTGTGAGCAAATCGCATCTCGGTTTTTTTGGTATAATAATTTGTATAGAGTAAATAAGTTTCTATGTTGTTTACATCTTCCACTTACAAAAGCGAGAAAAGTTATGAAAAAGTTAACACTATTACTTCTACTATTCTCTACCAGTTTAACGGCTGGAGAAATAATCCCTATATGGAAAAATTTTGTCCCAGCAACTGTACAAGATATGGAATTAATGCCAGGTGGAGAGGAGTTTATCCTCACTACACACGAAGCAACAATAGAGATAAGAAGCACTCTGGACGGTTCACTAATAAGAGAATATGTTGACCCAAATAATTTATTTGTTGCAGGTGACATAGAATTTACTCCCGATAGCAACAGAATAATTTTAGGCATTAGTGGTTTGTTGCAGATTTTAGACTTAGAAACATTTGAAAGATTGGGATTTTTTGCTTTTGGACCAGATACAATAGCGAGGGGCTTTAGTAATCTTGTTGTTGACCCAGTGAGACCAATTGTATATACCACTATAAATGGTAAAGAAAAAACAAGTGGCAACAACAATCCTATCGGTAAAATACAAGCTTATAACTATGAAACAATGAAGCCAATAAAGAATCTTACAGAATATGGTAACAATAGGTACGAGGTATTAGCAATATCTGGTGATGGTAAAAACTTAGCTACTATTAACAATGGCGTTAAATCATATTTAAAAGTATGGGATTTGGAAACAGATGAATTGATTATAAATGAACCCCTGTTTGATGAAATCTCTCAAGATGAAAACGAAGCTTTTGATATTTATTTTTCAAAAAAAGATAGAAATGTTATTTATTTATCTGGACTGTTTTCAGAAAAAGTTCACTCGAACGACAAGGGGGGAGGACTTTACAAGTTTGAGATGGATATCAAAAATAGAACTCTTCAGTCACCAAATGATATTTATGGTGCTTGGGATTTACACTTTATTGATAATGAAGAAAGAGTGATTACTACTGCTCCTCCTGGTGCAATAGGAGTTCTAAATCTAATTTCCAATGATCTAGAATGGTATAACAGACCACCAGATGATGTATTTACTACAAATGTGGTATATAACAAAAGTGGAGATTTTTTCATAGGAAGCAATAGTGGGGTAAGTATTTCAAAATTTAAGTATGATAGACAAACTAATGTGAATTATACTTACGAAAATGAGATAATAATCTCCCCCAACCCGACTAATAGTTCTATTACCATAGTAAAAGTATGTTATGAACCAATTATTGACTATTCTATTTATAATGTAGAAGGGAGCTTAGTTTCGAATAGCTCAACTGAAAATAATTTAAATGAATTCAGTATTGACTTTTCTGAATTTTCAGCAGGAATTTATTTTCTATCTTTTGAGTGTGACAATCAAATTAAGACATATAAAATAGTAAAAGAGGGGTAGAGTATGAAGAAAGTAATTTTAATTCTATTTATCTGTATTTCATTTACTTATAGCCAAGACAAAGAACCAAATCCTTGGGAGTTTGTTTGGGGGCATTCTTCTACCCCAAGGGAATTTGTATTAGATTCATTCCAACAGAAATCTTTTCTTACTGGTTTCCAGTGGGGCGGTTCAGTCAATATGAACAATGCATTAAGAAACAATGCAAAATCAGGTAGTCATTATACTCCAACCGCTGGAGGGTTGGATTCGAATATTAATCTAATTATTCAACCAAAATGGAGAGATAATAATTATTACCCCCCTGGTTACTATCATGCAGTAATGATGCAATACGAACCTACACTTCCCTATAATGACAATAATTTGGGCACAATCCTTAGATCATATGATTCCTCAGACCCTGTATTTGGTTTTAGGAATAGAATAGGCACAATATTAAATGACCCAACTGACGAAAATTATTCTAGATTTATACTTTTTAAAGACAGTAATTATGTAGATAGTACAGTATTAAGTGATATATGGCCCCAACCTCACTTTAAAACAATGGACTGGGCTGGATTTACTAGAGCAGGTGAAACAGATAAGTACTTTGGAAGGAAATGGTATCTTACTATAAATCTAAAGAGATTGCACCCAGATATTGACACATTAAAAAATGATGATGTTGTTCTAAAACTAAAAATGCCTTACAAGTCTTGGAACAACTTATCTGGCAATATTAGATTTGCGAAAGTGCCAATCAATCATCAGGACTCAATTGAAAAACTACATTTTATAAATCCTGATTCTACTTCTTTATATCCTTTTATTGATTTGCGCGGGTGGGCACAGTTAATGGAAGTTGACACAACAGAAACAATAGAAATAACTAAAAGAATGCTTCCAATATATAGCGATTCTTCAGATAACATTACTATTAGTGCAGAATTTCATACTAATGGAAACGATTCCACAAATTTTGAGTTTTCGAAAAAACATGAGGACTTTAAAATCGAAGAATTTGATATCGAAGTAGATTATTTAGGTGGAGTAGATATAGCAATAGATTGGATAAGGGTAGAAGAAGTTTATGCTCATATACTAATGAGGGGTGAAATAGACATAATACCTCCGAACACTTCTAAATCTCCACCTAATGATGTAGGGAGTAAAGTCTACGAAGTAAGTGATACTCCTTTTGATACTACAGAATTTGGATATTATGACACTTTGCAGAATAAATGGATGACAGACACGCTGTATTACAAAAGAGGTATAAGTGATATATACAATATGTACAATCTTCGCTAACAGCAGTCAAATCGAAAACTAATGACTGGCAAGACGCAAGTCTATTCAGGTTATATTTCCAAGATATAGAGAACTCTAGCTTTTATTGGTGGGGTGCACTAAGATATGTGAATAAAATCACAAATGGTATCTATATGACAAGTGATGGGTCGAATTATCCCGAACTTTACTATTACTATACAAAGACACCAAATAGATACTTTGGGATGAAATTTAGCAGCTCAGAAATGTATCTTGCTAACCCATTTATGAGATATGTTACTGGGCACAATGAACCGAATTGGAAACGTTTTGGATATAAATATGGTTTCGCTGCAGAACATCCTGAAGATACATTAACTTCAGTATATGAAACTTTTCTTACTAATCATGTTGTTAACAGTCACCCATATATTTATAATACTTTAAGAGATTCAACAATTGAGACATGGCTTTCTTACTTAGAACCTTCAAACTCATTTCAAGCTGAGTGGGAACAAACAAAGTATTTCTGGTTCTACAACCCTATACATAGTGATTATATATACCATGAAAAACCTTGGTATGTAAACTTATTTTTAGGAGTTAATTTATCGAAAAAAAGTGTTCCACTAGGAATTGTAACAGATTCAAACAATAGAGCTGTAGATGTTGGTTACGTTAGGAGTAAAACTGGAGAAGAAATTAGGTTGTTATATAACACAAATCTAATTTATGGTAGTAAAGGAATATTCTTTGACAGAGAACAAAGTAAAGACTTATATTCAACTGGATTTTTAGGAATTGGGAAAGGTGATACTAATGTTACCTATAATACTGATGATTATTACACCTTTGTAGAGAATGATACTATTGGAGCAGATTTTCCAAATGGAGCTGGTGATGTATATAAAATAGCAGACTTCATTAATAAAGATACTATTAGTAAATATAATAGTATTTCTCCTGATAGAGTTTATATTGGAACAAAATCAGTTAGAGTTGAAGTAAAAAAACAACATGATTGGATTAGTCATAATAACGACGCATTAATGAATCTAAGGTTACAAGCTTCTTTCTCGAAGGGGTTTAGAGATTTAGAAAATTGGAATCCATATAAATTTAATCGTTGGAATAAAAACCCATTACGTAGAATTATAGAACTTGATAGTATAAAATCAAGAAAACTATTTGAACCTAAACATGACTTAGTGCATAACATTAATCCTGATTATGAATTTATAGACTCAACATTTCTTGATGTCACGCTTTTACAGCATAAAAATAATTCGGTTGAAGATTTATATATGAATAAAGATGCAGTATACTTGGGAGTTGTTAATAGAAGAACAGACCCTTTGTTATTTATTGATTCCATTGAAATAGGGACACTTGACACTTTAAGAGAACTGATGTTCTTCTCAACTTCAGAATTCGATGATGGAGTTCGAGATGGACGAGAAGATTTATGGGGTGTATTTAGAGATTCTCTGTGGTGGCAGTCGCAGTGGTGGAAAAGATTAGGAGTAAGAGAAATTTATCTTCCGTTAAACATTACACCTTACGGAAATGGAACATACATTTTAGCACAAGAACTTGGCTTAGATAGTTTAGATTCACTTGGATGGCGGTATAGTGACAAATATTACCATAGAATTGATACTACTTTAGCTTATGACGATAGTTTAAGTATTAAATTCTTACCAGGACAAGGAAAGATAATTAAAATTAGTTATATACCTTATTTTTTTAATGACCCAAAACAAGATTCAATCCCTGAGAATGATAGTTGTTATTTCTACGATATATATAATGACTTTGATTTGTTTGATTTCAATGTAGAAAAGATAAGTGGAGAATTTGAAGGATGTTGCTTTGATATAAGTTTAACTTACAATGGGAATTGTACTTTTGAAGACATCCCATTTAGAGTTGTTTTCAAAGGAGACTTCGGTAACACTTTTGTTGACCCAATTGAGCCTTGGTCAGTTCTTGATTCTGGAGGGTCAACTACCAGATACAAAAACTTTGAATTTGACTTAGATAGTACAACTGGTACTATAAATATGGGTACTTACTGTATTACAGATAGTTCAAATGAATATACAATATCGTTACTTGCAGGCAAAGACAAAGGAGAGAGATTTATTGGTTGCGATAGAGAAATGCAATTTAAAGTAAAATGCGATGGTTTAGAAGAGGTCAAAGACTGTTGTGAGGGTTTGTTTGTGTCTGATTCCATGTACACGAATGGTGGTTTATTTAATGGTGAATATACTGTTTATGAATATTGTACAGTATGGAAGGTAGATCAAGCGTTCGATTCTGATTGTATTTATGGTGTAACTTTGGGCGATGGCGATGTAGTTCGTGATTTAATTCCTTTAAATGGGTTCCCTATTGACTTTACACAACCGGCACTTCCAATATTAGATTTCTGTACTCAAATTGCACCTTGCCCAGGAGATACTACAAATGGTGATATAAGATTGACGAAGATGAAATTTCTTGGTAAAGATGGCACTACTGTTTGTGAAGTGGAAGTTCCTATCTGGATTCCTTGTGCGAGCTTAGGATTAGAGGATATACTAATAGGTGGACCAACACCAAAAAGTATAAATGAAAAAGACAAAGCAGTCAAGTCTTACAAATTTGATAATCTTTCTTTAAACCTTTGGCCCAATCCTGCTCAAAATGAGCTAAATTTGGAAATTAATTCTAAGCTTAGTGGTTATGCAAAGATTAGTTTAATTAACAACTTAGGTCAACCTGTCAGTTTATATCAAAATTATTCATTGACACAAGGGCTTAATAATTTAAATATAAATCTAACAGATATAAGACAGGGTGTATATTACATCCAAATACTAAAAGATGGAAGTAAAGTTACTGTTCCTTTTGTTATTACTAAGTAATAATACTTCTATATATAATTCCAAACCGAGGTGCAAGCAATCGCATCTTGGTTTTTTTCTATTGTTTCTAAATTATTATTCATAACTTGTAAGATATCTAATTCACATAGCCGAAAGAGCCGAAATTTTGAAATCTGGAACTAATTAGTTATATTGTAAGAATGAGAACTATTGGTAGAATAGAAGAAGTAAACCTAATTGATATTGGGTTCGAAGGGTTGGTTGCAAAAATCGACTCGGGAGCGTTTACCTCTGCCCTGCACGCTCAGTCAATAAAACGATTCAACAAAGATGGCGAGAAATTTGTACGCTTTCGCTTACTCGACAAAACACATGAACTATATGAAGATAAGTTCATTGAGTTACCATTACACAAAGTAAAATTGGTAAAAAGCTCGAATGGATTTGCACAAAAAAGATATTCAATACGAACAAGAATGAAGCTGGGTGGAAGAATCTACAAAGTTGAGTTCACACTAACCGACAGAAAGGATATGAAGTCACCAATACTTTTGGGTTCAAAATTCTTGAGAAGAAAATTTTTAATCGATGTATCAAAAAAACACCTGCTATCTAAATGAAAAAAATTGTAATACTTTCCACCAACAAAGAGCTTTACTCAACCAAAAGATTAGTAGAGGCAGTAGAAGAAAAAGGTCACGAAGCAATGGTAGTTAATCATACCAAATGTTCTTTACTTATGGAACAAGGCAACCCAATGGTCTATTACGAAGGTGAACCTTTGGAAGGTATAAGTGCAGTTATTCCGAGGATTGGTGCATCGGTAACTATGTATGGTACCGCAGTGGTAAGGCAATTTGAGTTGATGAAAGTATTTTGTGCTATCGAATCGCAAGCAATTGTTCGCTCCAGAGATAAGCTCCGTAGCTTACAAATCATGGCGAGGGAAGGGCTCGGTGTACCGAAGACAGTCTTTGCACGCCACCCTAAGAATGAAGAAGCCGACAAATTAGTAAAGCAAATTGGTGGCACACCAATGATAATAAAGCTGTTGGAAGGAACGCAAGGTTTGGGTGTCGTTCTTGCAGAGACCAGAAAAGCTGCTAAGTCAGTGATTGAAGCATTTTCGGGACTGAAAACAAGTATATTGATACAGGAATTCATCAAAGAAGCTGGTGGCTCGGACATCAGGGTATTCATAGTTGATGGCAAAGTTGTTGGCTCGATGAAGCGAACTGGTGCAGATGGAGACTTCCGTTCCAATATACACAGAGGTGGAACAGCTGAAGTGATAAAACTTACCGCAAAAGAGAAAAAAGCGGCATTAAAAGCAGCATCTTCTATGGGACTGTCGATAGCTGGTGTTGACTTGCTCCAATCTGAAAGAGGCCCATTGATTTTGGAAGTGAACTCATCTCCGGGGTTACAGGGAATAGAAAAAGCTACTGGTAAAGATATAGCAGGAAGTGTAATTGATTACGTACTTTCAAATACTGAACCTGAGAAGAAGCCGAAGAAGAAGAAAAAGATTATTGTTTAGATTTTTGTTGGGTTGGCCAAGCTCATAGTTTCACTATTTGTAGCTCAAAATACGGCAATTATGAGCTTAAAACCTAATTTATTTGAGCTACAAAAAAAAGACTTCCCAATTTAATGAGAAGTCTTTCTATAAATCTTAAATCTGATAATTATTATATCAGCTTTTCTATCTTGCTGTCAACTATGCCGTAGTCAACCGATTCATCAGCTGACATCCAGTAATCACGATTGAAATCTTTCATTATTTTTTCTACGCTCTGACCACAATTTGCAGCTAATATTTCAGCACCTAATCTCTTCGTCTTTACTATTTCTTCCATTTGGATTTCTATGTCCGCAGACTTACCTCTTGCACCACCGCTCGGTTGGTGAATCATTACTCTTGCATGGGGTAGGGCAAATCGCTTGCCTTTTTCTCCAGCTGAAAGTAGAATAGAACCCATAGAGGCAGCAAGCCCAGTAGCGATAGTAGAAACGGGACTACTTATTCCTTTCATTGTGTCATAGATTGTGAAACCAGAAGTTACGTAACCACCCGGGCTGTTGATTATTAGCTGTATCTCTTTGCCTGGGTCTTCTAACTCTAAGAACATAAGGCGGTCGATAACGTGCTTTGCAGAATCGTCGTCAACTTGTCCCCAAAGGAAAATACGTCTGTTTTCGAGTAGTTTGTTGTCTATTTTGTCTTGTAATTTTTGTGTTTTGCTCATTTTCTGTCTCTTTGTTTAAATCTAATCACTAAAATAAGTATAAAAACTGATTTAAGTAAGATTTAGTGTTTTTTGTTGGGAAGTAAAACAAAAAAAAGATCCAAAAGCTCATTTGCTATTGGATCAAATTCAATTATAAATTTCTAATTTATTACTATGCTTCTTCTGTATAGAGCATTTCGGATAACTTATCGCCACCGGCTGCTTTTCTTATTACTTTGAAGTCAGCTTCAGTCATATCTATCACACTCGAATCACCAACAAAGTCGTAAGTGTCGGAAGTGACGGTTAGATCAACTTGTTTCCCGAAAAACTCAATTATTTCTTCTGGAGTACTTAGGGTGTGGTCTTCATTTTTAGCAGTAATTGCCAATATTGGGTTACCTACTTCTTGTAGTAATAACTGCACTAACTGATTGTTAGGTACTCTTATTCCAGCCGTGCTACGCTTGGGGTTGTACGCAAAGTGCGGTACTTTTTTGGAAGCTGGTAATATGAAAGTATAAGGCCCAGGGATTAACGCTTTCACTGTTCTGTATGCAACATTATCAATTTTAGCAAACTCGGATATATTAGCCAAATCACGACATAGGAAAGTAAGTTGATGGTCTTTGCTTAGTCGCCTTATTAGTCTAATTTTGTCTATGCCTTCTTTGTTTGACAAATCGCAACCTAAGCTGAATCCACTATCTGTTGGGTATAGTATTACAGCACCGTCTTTTAGTGCTTCTGCAGCCATTTTTACTTTTCGCATCTCAGGTGTTTCTGAGTGAATGTTCAATATTTCGTTAGCCATTTGCGCTCCAAGATTAAGTTGTTGAATGATTCTTCTTTTTGAAGTATATGTAGAATGGAATACCTAAAGATAATAAAAATAATCCAAATACCGAACGAATTATTTCAGATTCTCCATTTGCATAACTTTGTATATCTGTATAAAGTGTAGATACGACATATATTGTAGCGACTACTACGAATATTGCTGGGACAAACGGATAACCCCATACTTTGTAGGGTCTTGGCGCGTCAGGCATTTTTTTCCGTAATATGAACACACCATAAGCACCAGCGGCGTAGAATATCCAACTGACAAATATTAGCATATCCGTAAGTTGATCGAATGTGCCAGACATAACTAATGCACATGACCACACAGCTTGTAGTATCAGTGCATTGCCAGGAGTAAAAAATTTATCGTGGCTTTTGCCAATTTTCTTAAAGAATAACCCCTTTTGTGACATTGCGTAGTAAACTCGTGAGCTAACCATAATTGTCCCGTTGGTTGTACCAAAAGTAGAAACCATAACGGCTGCCGCAACGAACATAGCCCCAACTGGACCCATAGCGATATTAGCCACATCAGCCGCTATTCGTGAGCTGCCTGCCATTTGCTCTACTGGTATAACGTATAAGAATGCCACATTAATAAGCAGATAGACAGCAATGATAACTAGTGTACCAATAATCAATGATTTTGGAATATTTATTTGTGGTTTTTTTACTTCGCCTGCTATGTAGGTAATGTTGTTCCAACCGTCATAGGACCAGAAGGCCGCCGACAAAGCACCCACTATCCCAGCGAAAATGTAGTTAGTGTTAGAGCTAAACGAAGGAGCATCGGTGGTTAAGTTCACTACGCTTCCATCGCTATAAGCAAAGCCGAATGCTACTAATACGAGTATGGCTAAGACTTTTGCAATTGTGAACACGAGTGAAATTCTGCCACCAAATCGAACTCCGAGATAGTTGACAAAGCTAAGAAATAGGATAACACTAATAGTGATTGCCTTTATTCCTATGTTTTCCAAGGGGTAGAACTTACCTATAAATGGAATTGTAAATGTTATGCTCTGCTCTGTTGCTTCGGTAAATCGGGGCATTATGAATGCCGTAAACTCTTGGGAATACTCTGCAAAAACGTAGGCAATAGAAGCGATAGAGCCAGTTTGAATCACAGCGAGCAATGCCCAGCCGTACATAAATGCGACAAATCTGCCGTACATTTTCTCGAAGTAAATGTACTGACCACCAGTTTCTGGTATCATCGATGCAACTTCGGCGTTGGACAATGCACCAAAAAGAGTAAGCACTCCTGCCAGCACCCAAACGAAAAGCATTAGCTCTGGAGAACCAGTTACTTCTGCCATAACGGCTGGCTTTTTGAATATACCAGAACCGATTACGGCACCAATTACTATAGCTAAGGTAGTGTATAAACCTAAGGTTGGTAATAGCCCTCTTTTGGGCTTTTTTATTTCTTCCACGGACACCTATTGTTGTTTCTTATTCAAAGATAAATAATAATAGGTAAAATTCAAAAAGGAATTGATTTTTTTATAGGTACATATTTCTAATGCCAGTGTTCATCATATCTATACCAATAGCTCCAACGAAGAAACCATTGAGTCGAACGGCTATTTCCATATTCTTGTCAAATGCTATTCTCAATCGTTCATTTTTCAGTCTATCACGAACGAACTTTAGCCCCATAACTATATTGAAACTAACAAATGTCGCAAGTATAAGAGTCCCTATACCGAGGGCATAGTCTAACTTTTCTTTCATCAAAATGGCAAGCGATATAGTTCCTGCACCCACCATAAATGGAAGAGCAATTTCGTTAGCCAAATCGTCCAAGTTTTCCTTCATCCTAAGCATTGCTTTTTGTCCTTTGACTATATAAAAATAGGCAAATGAGAATAGCACAATACCACCAAATATTCTGAATGATTCAAAATTAATCTGAAAAACTCTCGTAAATATAACGTCTCCAAAGAGAAAGAAAATGAAGTAAATCATAAACGAAATGAATGTAGCTTTGAACATTACTTTCGCAAATTCTTTATGCTCAAGTTCTTCCATAATAGGAAGTAAATATAAAAATAATGCGATTGGGTTAATCATAACCACAAAAGCAATTAGCAGTGAAAACATAAATATCCAGATGTTGTAATTCCAAACAGCAAAATTATTCTATTTAGAAGACAATACATAGTAATTTAAGCACAAGCGAGTATTTTTGTGTAAATAATGAAAAATTGTATTATATTTGACATTATTATTTACTTAACAATAGGAGATTTATTATGAAAAAGTTTATGTTTTTGTTTGCACTAATGCTTTCTTTATCACTATTAACAACGTCTTGCGGTGATGACGATAGTTCAACTGGCCCAAGTGATTTGAAAATTGGTACTATGAAAGCAACGGTTGGTGGTAGTGGCTTTGAAGCACAAAACGCAATATTTTATAATATTTCGGGCCAAGTGTCTGGAGCACAAATTGACATTAGCAATCCAATAAATGGAACAACAAAAACTGTTTCAGTTTTATTGCAAAAGACAACAGAAGTAGAAGCAAAGACTTATACTGCAATTTGTTTTTATCAAGAAACAACAGGAATGGGTGCAACAGGTTCTACTGAATCGTGGAACGACGCAAGTGGTAGCTGCGAAGTAACAGAAGTAACTGAAACAGAAATAAGAGGTACATTCTCGTTTACTGGTACTAACGACGATGATGGGTCAACTAAGAAAGTTAGTGGTTCATTCAACGTATCAAGACAATAATTCGAAGATATGGACTGATATTTTTATTCCAGCCCAGTAACAGTTAGTTATCGGGCTTTTTTTATTATAATTAACAGGAGTAGATTATGAAATCAATAATCAAAATTTTATTTTTAGCCGCAATAGCAATTGCATTAGTGTCATGTGGTGACGATGATGATAACGGCAATAAGCCAAGCGAGATGGAGTTGGGTCAAGTAATTACTACAATTAATGATGAGCCGTGGGAAGTAGATAATGGTGTGTTCGTTAATACTACAAAGAGTGTACGAGCAGAAAAAACAACTGGTGACTTAACTGAAATCATTAATGTATCTATACAAGTAGATGGAGATTTTGTTGCTGGCACTTACCCTGCTGTTTGCTATTATCGTTCAATGGAAAACGAAGAGAACTTGAAATCATGGAATGATTTGGATGGTTCTGCAGAAGTAAATGAAGTAAATGATGATGAAGTTAGCGGAACTTTTTCTTTTACAGCTGACAATAGTGATGGCACAGAGAAGAAAGTAACTGGCTCATTCAAAGTAAAAAGAAGCTGGACTGGTATATAAAGCTCTTCATATCATTAGATTTTATAGAAGCCCAATAACAATTAGTTATTGGGCTTTTTTATTGATTTATTTTTTTCATAATTTGAGGTAATGTTTTATATCAATTAATTTAATAGGTGACAGGATGAGACTTATAACTAACATATTTGTTCTACTTACACTTGCTTTGTTTGTTTCAAGCTGCGGGAGTGATGACCCTACGGATCCAGGTGATGAAACCCCAAACTCAATGAAAATGAGCACAGATGGTAAAGAATACACTACTGATGATATTACATTTAGTAAACTATTTAGCCAAGTAAAGGGGACTTATAATATTAGTGGTAGTGATATTCAAACTATCGGTATCACTATTAATATACCAGATATGGGTGGCATTCCTAAAGTTGGTGAATTTGGAATAACTGGATTTTACAACGAAACAAGGGGCAACGGCAGTGATGAGGTAAAACTAAGTTGGGCTTATGGTGATGATGAGACTTGTACTATTACTAGCGTTTCTGGTAACATTATGGTTGGGACATACAGCTTTTCTGCTCACGGAGTTTCTTCTGATAATCTTGAAACAATGAGATCTGTCTCTGGTTCATTTGAAGTAGAATATTAGATAACATTATACCAAGAAGAATGAGCCCAATAGCGATTAAGTTATTGGGCTTTTTTTGTGCTTAGTATATTATCATTGACTTTACTACTCTTTTTGATTAATTTTGTGTTTTAAAAAATCAATCAGTTAGGGATAATGCTATGAGCAACAAAATGTTTCGCGGTACTTACACGGCAATTGTTACTCCTTTCAACAAGGATATGTCAATCAATTTTGATGATTTCAAAAAACATTTGGATCACCAGATAGAAAATGGCGTAAGTGGTATAGTTGTGTGTGGCTCTACTGGTGAGTCTGCTACTTTGAACACAAAAGAAAAAGTGGCACTGATTACTACTGCTATTTCGCACGTTGACAAGCGAGTTCCAATAATAGCTGGAACTGGCTCTAACAATACCCAAGCTTCGATTGATTTATCGCTAGTTGCCAAAGAACTCGGTGCCGATGCTACTTTGCTCGTTGCTCCGTATTACAACAAGCCATCGCAAGAGGGACTTTATAACCACTACCGTATGATAGCAGATGCCGTTGATATGCCTCACATTATATACAATGTGCCGGGCAGAAGCACGGTGAATATATTACCAGAAGTACAAATAAAGCTTGCAGAAGAATTCGAAAACATAGTCGCTACCAAAGAAGCTTCGGGCGATATGGAGCAGATTATGACTATGGTCAACCACTCTCCTGATGATTTCTCAGTGCTTTCGGGTGACGACCCTATCACTATGCCTCTAATTGCAGCAGGTGTTGATGGCGTAGTTTCTGTGCTTTCTAACTATGCACCAAAGATGTTCTCTGATTGTATCAAAGCAGCGTTAGAAAATGACTTTGCAACAGCGAGAGAGCTACACTACAAACTGATGAACCTAATGCAATTGAACTTTGCTGAACCGAACCCAGTTCCTGCAAAGACTGCACTACAGATGATGGGAATGATGGAAGATAACTTCCGTATGCCACTAATGCAGATAACTGACGCTACTCGTGAATTACTTAAAGACGAAATGCAAAAAGTAGGACTATTATAATTTGGGAAACCTTAATTCTTCTGACATTGAGCTAATATTAGACGAAATATCAGCTAATGACTATGATTCTGAATTAGAAATACTATCTGATTTGGTCAACCAGCTAGTGAAATCAGTTGACAGAAAGATGATAGGTGGCAGAGTGTGGAAGCTGAAGCCAGACAAGTATGCTTATGAGTTGGTTCACAAAGCAGGCGACATGCGTGAAATCCCTATTGGCTTTCTCAACTCACTGAGTGATGAACTTTTTTTCAATGAAATTAACTCACTCCGAGTTAATAAGATTTTGACCAGTAGCGAACAGAATACCGAATTGCGTAAGTTTGGAATTGGTAACTATGCTGGTATGGGTGTAGGTGAGCTGACTCACTTGGAATCTGGTAAATTTTTCGAATACCTAATTGGCTTCAACGCAGAGGAATTTGACGATGAGCTTTACGATAACCTTAAAATAATATCACGATTAGCTACTATAGCCCTCCGTGATTTGGGAATAAAAAAGAAGGATAAACACCAAGGCAAAGAGCTAAACAAAGCCGGTGAAATACAAAGGAATTTACTCCCTGAGCACTACACAGAGTTCCACGATTATAAGATATTTGGACTTTGTTTGCCCGACCAAGAAGTAGGTGGCGATTACTTTGATTACATACGTAACGAGTCGAAAGATACTGAAGAGGAATCGCTCGGAGTGTTGGTGTGTGATTGTGCCAGTAAGGGTATGCCCGCTGCTATTCAAGCACTATTTGTATCTGGTGCTGTCCGTATGGCTATGGGATTTTCACCTAAGATTACTAATATGTTTGGACGGTTAAACAACCTAATACACAAGACATTTTCAAGAGAAAGATTCGTAACTATGTTCTACGGTGAGCTAACTCTTTCGTCCAACAGACTGATACTTTATGCCAACGCTGGACATTGCCCACCTGTCCACTACCGCCCTTCTAAAGATAAGTTCCAAGACTTACCTCCAACTGGTGGATTCCTTGGCATTATGCCCAATCAAAAGTATAAATTAGAAAATTGCCGTATGTTACAAGGTGATACTCTTGTTATCTATTCCGACGGTATTAGTGAAGCAATGAATGCACAAGGTGAGCTATTTGGCGAACAGAGAATACGCGAAACGCTGAAAGAACACAATGAGAAAAGCTGCAAAGAAATTGCCTATATGATATTGGAAAGAGTACAGAAATTCTCTGCTAATTCAATTTATAATGATGATAAGACTTTAGTGGTAATTAAGAGGGATAAGCCGATTAAGGGGTAGTATTTCGCTCCCACGGAGCGGTTTTCTTTTTGATTAACAAGCTACTATCAACATACCGCCACTCTGTGGCTAGTTGCGTTTGATCTAATTCTATGCTACTAATATTGTGCCACACTGCGGCTGTTCTAATTAGCACCAGCGGTGCGATATTTTAATAGATATTAATTTCGCTGCCAACCCACAAGAGCTCCATAGGAGCGACATGCTACTCACCCCTGAGTTGACCAGAGAGCATAAGCAATGTGGTCTCGTAAGTCTTTATTTCGTGTTTCAGATTAACTATTCGTTGCTCTGTAGCAAGTAGGTTTATCTGTGATTGGCGGAGGTCAAGTGAGTTGATTGTTCCGTATTTGAACATACTTTTGGAGCGTTCGAAGTTCTCAGTTGCAGTTACCAGGTTGTCTTCTTCTAACTTAAGCACATCTTTCAAATCGGTATAAGCTTGGTAATTAGTCATTAGGTTTGTTTCTATCATAGCTCTTATATTCTGAATGAATATGTCCTGCCTTTCAATAGACAGCTCAGTGTTTTGGTCGGCAATTTGAGTTCGGAATCCATCGAACAAATTCCAGCTTAGTGAAATCTGTGCGTTCACACCCTCGTTGTTACTACCGAGTATAAATCCTTTTTTAGAAGATTGCTCGCTGTAGCTGTAGCCAGTATTGAATCGGATATTTGGGTAATAGGCAGCTTCTATTATTCGTTCGTCTTGCTCGGTAATTTCTTTGCTAATCATTGCCTGCTGTATGGAGCTGTTTCTCTGGAATGCCATATCTTTTAGGGCATTGTAATCGTAACTCTCACCAACCGCCAATTCCGAAGTAAGCTCGTACTCTTCGGTTGTTACCTCACCCATAATGTATTTGAGTTGGTATTTAGCTGTTTTGAGAGCTACTTGCTGTCTTTGCAAATTGGAGAAATCGGTATTGTAGTCAACCTTAGCTCTTAGTACTTCTGTCCCCGTTGTAGCACCGTATTCATTGGAAGCAGTTAGGAAGTCAACCCTGTCTTGCGAAAACTTTAGCGTTTCTTCCAAAAGACCTATGTTCTTGTTCAGCATTTTAATCTGATAATATACATTGAAAAGCTCTTGCAATCTTGTTTCTATTTCTAATTGTAAAAATACCTTGTTCAGCTTTTCTATTTCTTCAAATTGGTCATAGCGAGCGAACATAGCAAATCCATCGAACAAAGTCCAGCCGAGTGTAACTGCTCCACTAAGATTTGTTGACTCATTATTGTTCCCAGGGAATGTCCCCTGACTTGTCCTTGTCTCGCTGTCTTCAGCACTGTATCTGTAACTACCTGTTGCATCGAGCGTAGGCAGAAAACCAGCATTACCGTAATCTACACTATTTTCAGCTATTTCTACATCTTTTCTAACCATAAGTATATTATAGTTGTTTTCGAGTGTTTTCTCTACTGCATTTTGCAAAGTAAGCTTAGTTTGTGAACTAAGATTACCAAACGAAATCAGACAAATTGCTATAAAACTAATGGCTCTAATCATCATCATTCAAGTATTTTTTTATCATATTTTCTTCAATTATTGTCGGTTCTAATTGCTCTGGTTCAGTGTTTTCATTAGTCTTCAACCAGTAAAGTCCTTTTCTTGTTTTGCTCAACAACATAAGCAATATAGGTAAAAGCAACAGAATAAACACAGATGCTATCAATAAACCATAGGCAACAGATATTGCCATTGGTATCAAGAATTGCGCTTGTATGCTTGTTTCTGCGAGTAGTGGTAACAGCCCAGCTACTGTAGTTACGGTAGTAAGCAATATTGGTCTGAATCTCATTACTCCAGCATTATAGATAGCATCGTTTAGTTTTTGTCCTTCTTTTAAGTTGTCGTTGAACGTGTTAATGAACACGATAGAATCATTCACTATAATACCTATCAAAGCTATTGTCCCATAGAATGACATTACGTTGAAGCTCATACCTTGTATTACGTGTCCCCACATAGCACCCATAAGACCGAAAGGAATAAGAGCAAAAACTAAGAGTGCTTGTAGTGGTGAACGGAATGACAAAGTCACCAAGAAGAACATAAGTATAAATGCAACTGGTAGTATTATCAGCCCTTTTGACAGCTTTTCTATTCGCTTTGCTTGACCCGATGCCACAGTTTTAACTGTAGGGTATTTGGCAAGTATTGGGTTCAAAATATCTTCATTTATATCAGAAATAATCTTTGGTACTTCTGCTTTTGGGTCTTTTGTGTCTGCTTCTACTGTAATCTCACGCATACCATCGAGGTGATTAATCTTAATAGAACCACGATCAATTTTGTAGTCAATAAGCTCTCTTAGCGGATAGGAATTACCTTGTCCATCTCTTATTCTCATATTCTCAAAATTATCTAACGATGAGCGATAATCTTCTGTGAACCGAACCCATACTTTTACATCGTCGCTGCCTCTTTGTAATCTCATTACTTCTTCACCGAAGAAGCCCTGCCTTATCTGACTGGCAATATTAAGCTGATTGAAGCCGAGTATAAACGCCTTGTCTTTCAGTTCAATTTCTATTTCCCTCAGTCCTTGTGGGTCATTGTCAGTGACATCACGTAGTTCTGTAATGCCTTGCAATTGTTCTTTCAATTCCTTCTTTGCTGCTTGTAAATCGTTCAAATCTCTACCCATCAGCGGTATCGATATTGGTTTACCAAAGAACGAGGTACTGCCGAACTCGGCTTTGTCAACTTCTGGCAGTGGACCTACTTTTTCACCAATCATAGCTGCAATAGTCAATGCTGGAATTGTTCTTACCTCCTCACTTTGCAAAAACACTTGCAAGTTACCTACATTGGCATTGCCAGCTTCAGCCGAACCCCAACCAGAAGGCATAGCGGCTATGTTTTTTACAACTCGAATTACTAAATCTTCGTCAGTGTTTTCTTTTATTTTTAGTTCTTCGTTTACTTCGGCTATTGCATTTTCAATCTTTTCTAATACAGCATCTGTTTGGTTTTCTCTTGCACCAGATGGCAATTCAATTTTGATAGTAAAATTGTCGCTATCTATGCTTGGGAAGAAAGTTGTTTTCAATACACCGCCACCCATAATACCAGCTGTAACAAGGAAGAAAAACACAGACAAAGCAATTGGTATTGCCTTGTGTTTCATTGAGTAATGAAGGAATTTTTTATAGATTTTATTTCTTGGGTAGTTAACCAGTCTATCAAATTTTGCTCGTATTTTACTCTTTTCAATGTCTTGCCTTAGTGCTTTGGAGTGTGCTAAGTGAGCAGGTAATATTACTAAGACTTCGACCAACGAAAATAGCAGCACAAATATTACTACAAATGACATATCCGAAATTCTTGGGCCAGGAGTATCAATAAAGAAGAATGGCATAAATGCTACTATTGTTGTCAGAATAGCAAATGTAACCGATGGCAATACTTGTAGTGTACCACGGATAGCTGCACGATATGGTTTCATTCCATCTTCGTAGTTTTGGAATATCTGTTCACCGACGACTATACCATCATCGACTACTATACCCACCACAACAATACAACCAAATAGTGATATAACATTGATTGTTATACCGAAGAAATACGCCATTAGGAACATACCAAGGAATGAGAACGGTAGTGACATAGCTACCCAAAAGGCAAGTCGCCAGTTGAGAAACAATGCAAGTGACAGTATAACTAACCCGACACCAATAGCTCCGTTTTCTAATAGCAAGCTGATACGACCACGCAAACTTTCTGTCGCGTCATCTATCATTGCAGCTTCTATTCCTGGGTACTTCCCGTTGAAGTTCTTTTCGTAAGTCCGTGCTGCTTCTGCTATTTCTAAAGTGTTTTCACCATATATCTTACTTACAGACACAACCACCGCTGGCTTGCCATCGACAAAAGTCCTTTGCGGTTCTTCCGAAAATCTATCTTCAACTATTGCTATGTCGTTCAATCGAACAACCGAACCGTCGGTGTTTGTCTTTACTATAACATCTTGTAGATTGTCAGCGTAATAATCCTTACCCTCATATCTGATTAGTAATTCTTCTGTTTCTGTCTTTATCTTACCTGCCGATAAGTCTCTGTTCTTTGCACTAACAGCATTTACCACTTGCTGAAATGTCAGTTGGTAACGACGCATAATATCTTCATCGAGAGCAATGTTGATTTCGGTAGCTGGGAAACCTGATATTTCTACTTGCGATATTTCAGGTATCTCTCTTAAGTCATCTTCAACTTCTTGAGCTGTTTTCTTCAATGTTTCCAAATCAACATCGCCAAACAAGGCAAAGCTATAAGTAAACTCAATGGCTGGTCTTTTGGATACAACTGGTGGTTCCATACCTGCAGGGAACGAGCTTACTCTGTCAACAGCGTTACGAACATCAATCAACACTTCGTCAGTGTCATACTCTTCGAGTACTTCTACAGTAATAGAGCCAGCATTTTCTTGTGAAGTTGACTTGTATTCTTCTACACCTTGAACACCTTTTAGGTTGTCTTCTATTTTTTGGACTATCCCTGTTTCAATTTCCTCAGGTGAAGCACCTGGGTATATAACAGAAATATTTATGTTCTTGCTCTCTCGCTCAGGAAAGAACGAGCTTTTCATATTCATAAGAGCCAAGAAGCCAAACAACATAAATAATATTAATATAGTGTTGGACCAAGTGGGATACTTAATGAAATATCTTATAAATGCTCTCATCTATTTCTCATTTCTCTTTATTTTAGTACCCAACTTCACATTTGCCATCGGCTCTGCGATAACTATAGTCCCTGCCGCCAAACCTCTGATATAGGCATTATTTTTACCTAAGTACGTGAGTTCTATCGATTCTTTGTCCAACTTACCGTCAACCACGGTGTAAACTTCACGGTTATCAATTAGTGCGTTTCTCGGTAGCTTATAAACTTCTGTTACCTTGTTTCCCGAAATCACCCCCGAAACATACATTCCGTCTTTTAGCTGATTACTTCTGACTGATACATAAGCGTTAACTGACTGAGTAGTGGGGTCTATCCTGTTCGATATCCTAACTACTCGCCCTTCTAATATTTCTTCTTCGTGAACTATATCAACCGAGCTGCCAATCTTAATGTATTTCAAATCAGCAGCGCGAATGGCTAAGCTTACTTCAAATTGATTGAGTCCTGAAAATTCGCCCAATTTAGCACCTGGCCTAACCAAAGCACCTGGCTCTATGCCACTCATTGCAACAGTACCAGAATAGGGGGCAGTAATCACATACTTACTCAACCGAACTTCTTGATTTTTTATATTGAAGTAGAGCTTATAGATATTTCTGACTGTTAGGAAATATTTTTCTTTGTCTGAGCTTGGTTTAGGTAACTCGGCAACTTTCTTTTCAATATCAAAATCCGATAGATAATTGTTCCATTTGTCAAATGACTCAGGGAAATCTACTTTAATGTCTGCCATGAGTGAAGCAATAGCATTCATCAGCTCACTCTTCTGAGTTTTTAGCGTAATTTCTGCTTCCCTCTTGTCAATCACAATCATAGCTTCACCTTTGCCAAAACTAACTCCTTCTCGGAATTCTTTGCCAGTTGGCGAGTAAATACCTTGTACTTCCGAATAAATATCGAGCTTGTTCTTCGCTCTGACTGACCCCGTAGTGTTTATATTTACGTCGTATTCGGCATAGTTCGCTTCATCCATAGTGGCGTATCGCACGGTCTCTAATTTTTTCGGAGGTTGCGGCTGTGGTTTATTTGCTATCATATAGTAAGCAATAGCAGCACCGACAATGACTATTACTACTGAAACTAAGATAACTAAGACATTCTTCTTCATTCTTTTTTCGTTTAGGGCATTAAAAAATATCAGTAAAGACTAATAGATACGGTTTTAATTTTATTCAAAATCAAGGTATTTCGGTAATTGACATACTATTCTGATTTTTTTTCAGCTAAACTGTTAGTTGTGAAGGACTGTCAACCGTTGTTCTGACTGGATGTGGTAAAAATGCACGGAGTGTAGTCGAGATGCATATGTCTCCGACCACTATGTCACTCTGAGGATTCAAAAGAATCCGAAGAGTCTATTTCTTTTAGAAACATTTGATTAGATATTCTAGCTCTTTGTTAATCAATAAATAGATTGCCACAAAATATCAGTAAACTGGTATTTCTCGCAATGACGTTTTCGTCCACCTCCGCTAATGCCCTCGGCTTCGCTTAGCACAGGATATCCCGATATTACTAATGATTAACTCCTACGGAGTTATTTTACATAAAGAATAAAATATTCAGTAGGGGTACAATATTAGTAAAAAATATAAATCAGAGATGTTGGCTTAATCTAATATTCCAAGCATAATGCCTGCACTGATTCCCATATAGGTCTGCTTATTGTTATAATATAAAGTTGGGGTAATCGAAGCACCAAAGTTCTCAATAATTACAAATTCTAAACTCGGCTTATAAACTAAACTAAATACATCGTACTCTGCTATATCCCAAGTATAATTGTTGTCAAATGAAGATTGTCCATTGGGTTCCCAATTTGTTGGTTTTCTTATGTTAGTTATCCCTACTCCAATTAAAATGTTAGCTCTGATTGTTTTTATTTCATTTAGCTCTATTATCTTGCCAACATTGAAATAAGTGTTATTAAGTTTATCGTAAGGACCATTTAAGCCCAAAAAAAGAATAGTCCCGATGGGTGAAAAGTAGTCATCAGGTGTTGAAGCTGCTCCCCTTAGGTGCCAGCTATAACCAACTTGGAATGAATATTCTTCATCATAAACATAGGTTAAATCAAAATTTACTCCAAAGAAATTCCCAGCATTAATTGCAGGCGTAAAGTAAATTTCATCATTTTCACCTAATATTGCTTCCGCTCTGATTGAACAAAATAATAATATAAAAAGAATAATTATGATATTTTTCATATCGTAAAGTACAAATAATATCAAATAATATATGCAATGAGTAGAATAAAACGATTAAATATAAGAAAAAAAGAAAAAAAATGCTCTGAAAGTTTGTTATTAAATTATCATCAATTATATTTGTAAGCTCTGATGAGGTCAGAGTAGTTTTTTTAAAATTTGGGATGTGGCCAAGTGGTAAGGCAACGGTTTTTGGTACCGTCATACGCAGGTTCGATCCCTGCCATCCCAGCTAACACTTAACAATACAAAATGTCTGACATCAAAATTGCTTCCGGAAGATCGAATTTATCTCTATCAAAGAAGGTAGCAGAAGGGTTGGGCGTATCGCTTGCTGATACTTCTATCAAGAATTTCAGTGATGGTGAGATTTGGGTTAAGTACAACGAGAATGTAAGGGGAGTGGATTTGTTTATATTGCAATCCACTTTTGCTCCTACTGACAATATCTTTGAGTTGCTGATGTTAATCGATGCAGCCAAAAGAGCTTCTGCCAGTAGGGTTACTGCCGTTATACCATACTATGGTTACGCTAGGCAGGACAGAAAAGACCAACCGAGAGTCGCAATTACTTCAAAACTACTTGCTAATTTGTTGGTTCGCGCTGGTGCAGACAGGGTAATCACTATTGATTTACACTCCTCACAAATACAAGGTTTCTTTGATATACCACTGGACAATCTTTACGCTTCTAACGTATTGGTCAATGCAATAAAGAAGATGGGCGTCAAAAACCCAACTCTTGCATCGCCCGACGTTGGTGGAGTTAGAACTGCCAGAGCTTATGCCAAAAGATTGGATGGCGATTTGGTCTTAGTTGACAAGCGCCGTTCGGGTCACAACCAATCGGAAGTGATGAATATAATTGGCGAAGTAGAAGGCAAAGACATCGTTATACTCGACGATATGATTGATACAGGTGGCACTTTTGTTGGTGCTGCAGAAGGGCTAAAGAAAGCTGGAGCAAAAAGAATAATTGGCGTGTGCGTACACCCAGTGTTTTCAGGGCCAGCAATAGAAAGAATAGAAAACAGTGATGCTATTGACAATATGATAGTTACTGACACTATTCCTCTTAAGAAAGAATCAAAGAAAATTACTGTGGTTTCGGTTGCTGACTTGTTGGCTGAAGCTATTATTAGAACTCACGACAACAGATCAGTGAGTTCACTATTTGAAATTGAAAGATAATACAAAAAAAGGTTTTTAAATTATGGCTTCTATAGAATTAAAAGTAGCTGAAAGAAACGCTAAGACGACAAAAGCGAAAGACGTTAGAAAAGAAGGCAACATACCGGGTGTTTATTACATCAATGGTGTAGAGTCTATTCCTATTACTTCAAATTTCAAAGATTTGAAACCAATTGTGTTCACTTCACTTACTAGAGTAGTTGATTTGAGCATAGAGGGCGGAGAAACTAAAAAATGTATATTGAAAGAAGTAAAGTTTGACCCAATCACTGATGAAATTCTTCACTTTGATTTAGTTGGTTTGACTGCTGGAAATAGATTAGTTGTGAATATACCTATTACTCTAACTGGTCAAGCAGTTGGTGTTCGTAATGGTGGTATTCTTAATCACGTACTTCGTAAGGTTAAGGTAAGATGTTATCCGAAAGATTTGGTTGAATCAATTTCGGTTGATGTATCTGCTTTGAAAATTGGTCAATATATCAAGTTGAATGAAATCGACTTAGGCGAATTGGAAGTTGTTGTAAAAGATAACGCTGTAATTGCTGCTGTAACTCGTCCAAGAGTAGCTACTGCTACTACTGATGTGGAAGGTATGGATGATACAGATGGTGAAATCGGTGAAGAGGGAGGCGAAGAGTCTTCTGAAGGTGGCGAAGAGTAAATCTACTCCACAAACGCAAAATACTACAGGGTATTCTTTGAAAAGAGAATACCCTTTTTTTATAAATCTATGATTCTGATATGAAAGACAGTTTTGATTATATATTTGTTGGGCTGGGCAACCCGGGTGCAAAATACCAAAAGACACGCCACAATATTGGCTGGCTTGCCCTTTACGAATTTGTATTGCGTAATGATAAGGACTTCAACTTATCTGCCAAATTGCAAGCTCACCAAGCTAAAGTTAAGATAGGGGGTAAGAATATACTCTGCTTACTACCTACTACTTATATGAATAATTCGGGCGAGGCAGTGATTGCAGCCATCAAAAAATACAAAGTCCCAACTGAGAATGTTGTGATACTGGTTGATGAGTATAATTTTCCACTTGGCAAGGTGCAGCTAAAAATAGGGGGCAGCTCTGGTGGTCATAATGGGCTGAAATCATTGCTATTCCATTTGGACACAGATCAGTTTTACAAGCTGAGAATGGGCATTAGCAAAAACTTTGGTCCGGGGGAATTGGTTGACTATGTTCTGTCGGAATTTACGGATGAAGATTGGAGCGGCGAGTTAACTAAATCTATTCTCTACACAGTAAAAGCTCTACACTTTATTGCTGATAATGGGCCACAGAATGCAATGAGTGATATTAACTCTGGTAGTTTGAAGTAAATCTTTTTTGTTATCATAGAATCTATAAATTATCTTATAAATAAAATAAATCTCACAATTTGTGTTACCTTTTTTCAACAATTGTGTTAATTGGGGCAGAAAGTCAAAGGGAATAATAATTTACTAATTAATTTATAGAGGTACACAATGAAAAACTTATACAAATTCTTGCTTTCGGCACTGGCGTTGGTCGTGTTGTTTGGCAGTACAGAGACACTGGAGGCGAAAGGAGACGCTCCACCACAACCAACACATACTACCATAAAAGTCGATGTTAAGGAATCTCACCCAGTACAGGGTGATATAACTATTTACTGGGGAGATGGCGATATAAAAAATGAATTAGGTGATTATTTTATACTTACTCAACTCCCAGAACCTGGTAAAAATACAAAATCAGTACAAGTCGCAAAGTTAAGAAGAATGACTGATTCAGTTGAGAGATATTCTTATACGATTAAGAACCTCAGACCTGGCACTTATTGTTATAGTGTTGTTTTGGTTGATACAGATACTAAGATAGAAAGCAAACCAAGCGTAAGAGTTTGTGGTACTATCAAAGACAGTGAACCACGTATGGAGTTCGCTAAGAAAAACGATTATATTAGACTTGATAGTGATGGTATTGGCGAAATTATTGCAAAAGTAATTAACAACACAGATTGTGAAGCAAGCGTTAATTGGGAAATGTCTGATCTAATACTAATGGGGTCACAACCTCTTAATTCTGGAGGTGTTGTATATAAAATAAAAGCACCAAAAGAAGGACTTTATAAAGCTAAAATAAATCTGATAAACAAATGTGAAGGTAATATAGTTGACGTAATGAATGTAGTAGTTTGTTATGGCAAATGTGACAGTAATGACACAAGACCAGACTTATATTTTAGTCCAAACACTAAATTCCATCATGAAGTTAGAGCAGGAATGGCTTGGAGATATGATGTTGATGCAATTTCTAAAAACAAATGCGAGATTAAATACTATCTGAGCGATGCCCAAAACGGTGCGAACACAACACCAAAGGGAATGATAATTGATGAAAATACAGGTGTATTAAGTTGGGAAAAAGCGGTTAGTGGTTATTACAGCATTCCAGTTATTGCCCAAGCTACTTGTGATAATGGATTAACTAAAGAAACCATAACAGGCAAATTTAATTTAAGAGTAGGCCCAGATCAAAGTGATTATTCTGACGTTTTGATTCAACTGTACGATGAAACAGACGAAGTAAAAGATTTTTATGGTACTGCTACGATGTGGTCAGCAGACAGAGATGAGAACTCTGCTACTGGATTCCCTTTTGCAATGACTTCAAGAATTGAGAAAAACTATGTTGGATTTTCTTTACCTGCAGGTAAATATTATTTACGTGTAAATGCTAAAGGGTACAAACAACAATTCTATAAAGATGCGTTTAATATTAATAATGCAGAGATAATTGTAGTAGGAGAAAGTGATTCTGTAATGTTATCTATGATGTTACATTCTATCCCACAACCAAACTTTCACACAGTAACAGGTCAAGTAACGGATGCAAGAACTGGCGAGCCAGTGCAGTCTTTGGTTACTTTCCAATCTATACAGTCAGTAATCGGTAGTAGAGACTCAATTGGTTCTATGAATGAAGCTTATAGTTTGGCACAAACTATAACTGATGAAAATGGAAAGTATGTAATTACTTTAGCTGATATAAATAGCTATTATGCTCACGCAAAAGCACTTCCTCATAAGAAGAATATTAGTTATGAAATTCAGTATTATGAAGATGCAGCAACTTATTATGAAGCAGATATTATATTCTTGAAAGCTGACAAAAAAGGCGTTGACTTTAAGTTAAAAAGAAAAGAAGTTCAGGATGGAACAATTTCTGGTAGCGTAAGCTCTAAGGAAAAAGAAGTGGTTGAATCAACAGTAATCGCACTTTCTGTTGATGGGAAAGGTAGCAAAGCTGTAACAAGAACAGAAAACGGTAGCTATAAGTTTGGTAATCTAAACTATGGCAAATATGTATTGCTTTCGTTACCGAATGAAAGAACATACTTACCAGGTTATTATGTAGCTGGAGATGTTGCTTCTCTAACTTGGGAAGACGCTTCAATAATAGATGTAGATATAGCAACTGATGCTGTTCAATATGACATTATTCATGCTGAGTTAGACAGAGGTGCTGCAAGAGGCATAGCTAAGTTCAGAGGTAGATTAATGAAGAAATGGAAAGGTATGTCACCTGGTGAAGGTGAAGGAGAATCTATAAGTGGTGCTGTAGTTACTTTAACTAATGCAGAAGGTAAAGTTTATGATTACAGCATAAGTAATACTTATGGTGATTTTGAAATGGAATCAATTGCACAAGGCACTTACACACTGAATATTGATAAATTCGGTTATGAAGCATATAGCGAAGAAGTAGAAATCAATTACTCTGAGTCATTGGACTTTGGTTCTGACATAGAACTAACTGCTAAGGCAACTACAAGCGTTGACTATGATTCATTCGACGACAATGGGCTAACTGTTAGCCCTATGCCTGTGTTGGACAACTCTACTGTAAGATTTACAGGTGAAGCTGGCACAGCAAATATAGAGCTGATTTCGATTAATGGCAATGTAGTTTTCAGCGAAAGCATATCTACTAATGCTGGTGAAAACACTTATGAGCTAAAAGCAAACGAGCTTGTTTCTGGTCAATACATTATGGTAATCAGAAATGGCGAAATGATAACAGCTGGTAAGATTACTGTTGTAAAATAATCCCTTCGATTGTATTTAATATATAATTCCAAACCGAGGTGTGAGCAAATCGCATCTCGGTTTTTTTGTTATCTTACCACCCATGAACAGCACCAAAAAAGAAAAACTACTCCGCGACCTATACGCAAAACTACGGGCTGGAATAAAGCCAGGACTCGAGCGTACTACTGCACTTGCATACGCAGTGGGCAATCCGCAAGATAGCTACTCAACATTACACGTAGCTGGGACTAATGGCAAGGGGACTACCTGTTCTGTGGTGGCTTCGTTACTAACAGAAATGGGGTTGACCGTTGGACTTTACACATCGCCACACATCAAGGACTTCAACGAGCGGATTAGGGTCAATGGGACAGCGATTACTGATGATGAGTTAGTAGAGTTTTCTGAAACCTTACTCCCTATAGCCGAGAAGTTGGATGCTACTTTTTTTGAGATAACTACGATTATGGCTTTTATGCACTTCCAAAATCACAATGTGGATGTGGCTGTGATAGAAACAGGTTTGGGTGGTAGGTTCGATAGCACAAACATACTCAATCCGAAAGTTACTTGCATCACGGATATTGATTTAGATCATCAGGAGTTTTTGGGTGACACGATTGAGAAAATTGCTTATGAAAAAGCTGGAATAATAAAGCAGAACACACCAGTAGTTAATACTAATACTGACAATGCAATTCTAGAAGTAATTACTGACAAAGCTAACGAAATGACAGCAGAGATTATTACTACAACTGCTGAAATTGAGCCAAAAGTCTTGGCTGCAATCTCTACCTCTTATGTCAGCAAATCGTTCCTGAAAAATTATAGAGCTGCACTGACAGTAACAGAGCAATATATTGGCAAATCAGTAAGTGAAGAAATTCAGATAAGTGCCATCAAAAACCTAAGAGAGAACTCTGGCTATTTTGGTAGATTGGAAGTGATTGATGATAATCCATTGACTATTATCGACGTTGCTCACTCTCCTGCTGCAGCTAAAAACTTAATAGAATCACTAACTACGCAATATCCCAATCAGAAATGGACTGTAGTTATTGCCATGATGAAGGACAAGAACTACGCAGAGATAGTGGGGCAGTTGGAACAAATAGTGAGTCGATTTGTTTTCACTCAAGTTGAAGGGGGTAGATCTGCTATGGCTACAGATTTAGCTCAAGTATTATCTGACAAAAATTTGCCTCACGATACAATAGAGAAATCAAAAGCAGCCTACAAGCAAGCAAAAGAATATGGCAAACCAATATTGATAGTTGGTTCGTTTTTTCTTGCGAGTGAATTGCTTTGAAATAGAGATTTATTTACTCAATAATATTGTTATCAGCTTAATTTTTAAGAAATTGCCGTCTTTTATTTGTCACAATTTGAAATAAAGATAATTAAGTAATGCAAAAAATTATAAATTTCTTCGACTTTTCATCTGAAAAAGTAGATTACAAAACCGAGATACTCTCTGGCTTAACGGTAGCATTGGCATTAGTGCCAGAGGCAGTTGCCTTTGCACTAATAGCTGGACTTTCTCCACTGACGGGACTCTACGCCGCATTCGTTATGGGGCTAATAACATCAATTTTTGGTGGTCGCCCAGGTATGATTTCTGGAGCGACTGGTGCTGTGGCTGTTGTGCTTATTGCACTTGTTGTAAGCCACGGAGTAGAGTATGTATTTGCTGCTGTTATTCTGGCAGGTATTTTCCAGATACTAACGGGGGTGCTCAAACTCGGTAAGCTAATGCGGCTGGTGCCTCACCCCGTCATATTCGGCTTTGTCAACGGCTTAGCCATAATCATATTCTCCTCGCAGCTGGCACAGTTCCAAGACGAGTCGGGCAACTGGCTGACTGGTCCGGAAATGTATATGTTCTTAGGTTTAGTGCTGCTATCAATGCTTATTATTTGGGGATTACCAAAAATCAGCAAAGCTATTCCTGCGTCTTTAGTTGCTATTTTGTCCATATTCGGTATAGTGGTGGCTTTCGGTATAGAAACGCGAACTGTGGGCGATATTGCCTCAATTTCGGGTGGTTTCCCACCTTTCCATATCCCTTCTGTACCATTCAACTGGGAAATGATAATGACAATATTACCATACTCAGCTGTTATGGCTGGTGTGGGACTAATTGAGAGTTTACTAACGCTAAATATTATTGATGAGATAACTGAAACTCGTGGAAGAAGTAACAAGGAAGCCGTTGCTCAGGGTGCTGCAAACGTAGTGTCTGGGTTCTTTTCTGGTATGGGTGGTTGTGCTATGATTGGTCAATCGCTAATCAATATTTCATCAGGAGCAAGAGCTCGCTTGTCAGGTATAGTAGCTGCAGTTATGCTTTTGGTGTTCATTATGTTTGGTGCTGGGTTGATAGAAATGCTACCTATGGCGGCACTGACTGGACTGATGATTATGGTATCAGTTGGTACTTTTGAGTGGGCTAGTTTGCGTACACTCCGTAGAATGCCAAAATCAGATATATTCGTGATGGTGTTAGTTACATTGGTAACTGCCATACTTCACAACTTGGCAATAGCTGTTGTGGTAGGTGTTATCATAGCTGCATTAGTTTTTGCCTGGGACAATGCAAAGAGAATTAGAGCTAGAAAGCACGTAGATGAGCATGGAATAAAACATTATGAAATATATGGGCCTTTATTCTTTGGTTCAGTTACTGTATTCAACGATAAATTCGACGTACTTGGTGACCCCGATGAGATAATCATTGACTTCAATGAAAGCAGAGTAGTCGATATGTCGGCTATTGAAGCACTGAATAAAATCACCGAAAGATACCACAAGGTTGGGAAGACGGTACACCTAAGACACTTAAGCAAAGATTGCCGTAAATTACTGAAAGACGCGGAAGCAATTATTGATGTAAATGTATTGGAAGACCCAACTTACAAATTAGTGATTGATAGTGTGAATGGGAAGAAGTGATTTGAAATTGTGGTTGCTTGTGTAGGAAGGATTACTCCACTGCTTGAACAACCAACTTTTCAGAATAGTAAGGAGCATACATAACTCCCTTGGTGCCAAAGCCATTGAGTAAGTATGCTCTTTTTTTTATGCTTGATTGCATTACTTTCGGCTGTCTGTCGTGGGCGGCAGGTCTTATTCCTGCTTGGTGGTCAACCACTTCGTATTCAAAAGTAAGGAATTTGTCTAATTTTTCAAGCAAGTCTGTTTTTGCTTGTTCGGTTGGCTGCTCTGTCATATCATCCCAGCTGTAGTTGCTGCCGAGCCAAAACTTGTCGTCACCCAATGGGATTAAGCTCACTCCTCGTGAAATGGAATATTGTTGGCTTAGCTCTGGTATGGATAATATTAGTGCTTCGCCTTTGGTTGGCTTTAACTTCAATTCTGGAAAATATGGATTGCCAACTGCTTTGTAGCCCTCGCAAAATGCCACATTTTCGTAGCGTTGCCCTTTGTATTCTGCATAATCATCGGTGATAGACAAGTCATTATAGCTGAAATCTAATTCCAGAAAAGAGCTATTTTGGTCGAAATGAGAAATTGATTTATCAATATATTTGATGGTATCTAACCTACCTGTTGCCTCTACTATTCCTATTCCATAGGGGGATACAACTCCGCTATATTCCTCCATAACTTCATGGTTAAGAAATTGGCTTATTTCGGAAGCCAATGCCTTGTCAATGTATCTGTGTCTTTCTTGTTCGGTGGCAAATAATCTTAACTGCTTGGTGTTATGAACAATCTTTGTAGCTAACTTCCTTTCTATTTTTCCGTAAAATTCATTCAGATATGGAAGCAGTACTGATGCTCGATAACTTTCAGTCAATCGCTTATAGACTACTGGGTTCCAAAATCCAGCGGCTACCTTCGATGAGCTGTATTGAGGACGGTTGTCAACTAAGGTAAAACTTTGTCCTCGCTCTTCGAGTTGATGAGCAAGGGTTATGCCAGCAAGACCACCCCCTATTATCAGAAAATTTTTCATATAAGTAAGATAAGTTTTAATTTACATCTGCTAATTTACGAGAATAAATAAAGAATATGAACCCAGAACACTCGAAAAACGAAGTACTCTCTGCCTTAGAGAAAATAATCAAGCAAAGTAATGGCAAGATAGCACCGCAAGATGCTGCTGCCGCAACTGGTTATTCCACCCAAGATGTGGAAGATTCACTTGCCCGGCTAATGGAGCTGTACAAGTGCAAAGTAGAAGTAGATATGGAAAACGCAAGACCAATCTATAACTTCGATGTACCACTGAAGAAGCGTGGAGAGAAGACATCGCAAGAGAAGATGTATGCCTTCCTCAATGTACTGTGGGAGATATTCAAGAAAGTCTATAAGGTGGCGATTGGGGTGATTCTGATTGTCTATACTCTGATATTTGTTGTTCTAATCATTGTAGCATCGAGCCAAGGTGGTGACCGAGACAGTAAGAATAGTAACTCGAGTAGAATGATTTCTAATATATTCTCTGCTATTTTCCAAGGTATGCGTTTTGCAGCGATAAGTAAGCATTACTCGACCGCAACAGATCGGGACAATATGCACTACCGATACTACGAGAAACCAAAACACAAGGGTAAGAAATTTATCCAAAGTGTATATGACTTCGTTTTCGGTCCAGAAAGACCAGAGTTCGACCCACTAAACGACACTAAAGAAGTAGCGACTTATATCCGAGACAAGTCGGAAAAAATCACTTCTGCTGATATTATAAATTTATCTGGTGTTGATTATGACGAGGCAGACAGCCGCTTAGCAGAGTACGCATCGAAGTTCCGTGGCGATATAGATATAACTAATAACGGAACTGCAGTAGCTGATTTTCGTGACCTGAGTGTTATTAGCTCCGAGCTGAAGGGCGGTAGAATAGAATATTATGTTGATGAAGTTGAGATGCCTTATGAAATGACTGGTAACACGGGTGGACGTAACTTTGCTGTTGGATTTATGAACCTATTCAACCTAATGATGTCAGTAGCAGTTATCACGCAAGGAGTTCAACTCGGTTCTTCGCTATTAGTATTTGCACTTGGTTGGTTCCCACTTGTATTCTCAATTCTGTTTTTCGCTATCCCAATTCTACGTTATTTCGATGTGAAGAAAAGACAAGCACAACGAAGCAAGAATGTAGTCCGAAAGATATTGGTAGGTGAGATAATAGCTGCCAAGGGTGGCCCAATCACAATAGAGCGATTGGTTTCACGAATTAACGTGAACAATCACAATATAAAAGAAATAGAGCAAGTGTTAGAAAAATTAGTTCCTGATTTGCAAGGCGAGATTGTGCTAAATGAAAACGGTGTTGCTGTCTATAATTTTGAGCGATTGAAGCGTGAGTTAGGGCAGTAATTAGTTGATAGAAATAAAGTTTCTGTTAGAAAAGCAAATGTGATTTTCTACAACTTCAGTCCTTTCCAATCAGAAGCGGTTGAACACCCAAAGAATCCAAGTATTAAAATAGAATTCCCTTAACCTAAACTCCACAGCAACAATGGAACTTGCCCCCAATGGGGAATCCTGATGTCATTCCTTCGAAATATAAGTTCACTTATATTTCGAAGGAATCTATTTAGTTAACGCAAAAGTAGGCATTGCATCTCTTAGTAACCAACTAAAACACCCACCCCATTTGCCCAATCCAATGGTTTTATGTAAATTAGAAGTGCGATGAAATAATACACAGCTAATTCTATGAAAAAAATACTATACATATTAACGTTCCTAATAACAGTTTCCAATTGCTTCTCTCAATATGAATATCATAACTGGGTGTTTGGTGAAACTAATCAAAATCATTATAAAGCTATAACATTTTTAACTGAAGATGGGTTTCCGAAGTTTAAACGGATTTATACTCCTGAGATTAAATATTTAGATGGAAATGACGAACGTACTTATGTGTTTGGTGGTAATACACTTATTTCAGACTCTCAAGGCATACCAGAGTATTCCACAGACTATAATTCGATTCTTTCTTTCTCACCTGATACTGCTGTAATTTACAATTATACGGTTGGTGCTGGTCTTGGCTATGGACCACAGACCCGATGTATAGTTAATGTGGAAAATGAAACAGTAATAATTGCAACTAAAACACATCTTCAAGTTAGAAATGGTGTAAGGAACTTAAGCCTTGAGGATTTATATTTTAGAGTAATTACAGAAGAGAACGGAATAATTAATGTTAGTTGGAAGGATGCAATAAAGAAAGATTTCGGTGGGGCTTCAATAGAAATTATTAAAGATAAATTCTCTAACTCCTTTTACTTGATTGCTCATGATAGGATTGAAAACAAATACTACCTATATAAATACATGGGAAACAAGTTTAAGTTATTAAATGAATTGGAATCTGAGGTCAAGTTCCTGGAAAACTTTAATCCACGCGACTTAACAAGACCACTGAAGGTCTCACCAAATGGTAAATTTATAGTATCTACAATAATGAGTGAAGAGTTAACTTATGAAATACTAAAATTTGATAGACAAAAAGAAACAATCGAAGTAATTAAATTCATTAAACTAGATTTAGAAGAGGGTGAAGATCTAATTACAGGGTCAGGTGAGTTCTCAATGAATAGTGAACATTATTATACAAGTGGCAAGAGTTTATATGCCATAACAAATTTTAATGATCTCGAGAGTGTTGCATTAAAAAAAGTATTGGAAAAAATTGATTATGATCAATATAACTTTTATCAATTAGGTCCAAATGGTAAGATTTATATGAATAATCAAATAAGAGAGAATTATAATGACTCTGAGCTTGACAGATATTATAATTATGGGTTTATATCAGAAATCAGCAATGTAAACGATATAAATAATATCACTTATAAAGCTAAAGCACTTAGAGTAGATTCTATTTACAAAGGAGGACATCTACATTATTTACCAAACATACCTACCACATATTACTTCCAACTTATGACGAATATTGATAGTTTGGAAGTATGTGCTGGAGATTCGATATTTATTCAAAATACGACTGTCAATGAGCCATACTGGACAAAATATGAATGGAGAGCACCAAATGGTGAAGTTTATAAATCGAAAAATCTTAGAATTAAATCTGTTACTAAAGAAATGGAGGGGATATATGAACTTTCAAGTAATCTAGCAGATAACAAATCTACAAAAGAGGTTTATGTTAAAGTGTTAGGACCGGTTATCGAAATAATAGCACTTAAAACTTCAATTTGTAAGGGAGATTCAAATACACTCTATTTGGAATCTAAGGATATAGATATTAACTACAAATCTATTGTTTGGAGTACTGGTGATACAACAATAACAACAGAAATCAGTGAAGTTGGAACATATTGGTTAGAAGTAACTACCGCTGATGGCTGTACTATATCTGACACAATAGAAATAAAATACCACCCCAACGTAATAGCAGAACTCAAACCAGTATCAACTGCAATATGTGAGGGCGATTCAGTGCTGTTAGAATCTAAATATGATGCTGATTACTTAGAGTATTTGTGGAGCACAGGAGCAATTGATAAAAGCATCTACGCAAGCGAAACAGGTACGTACAAGCTAACAATTACAGACACAAGAACTGGTTGTATAGATAGCACAGAGATAGCAATAAGTGCGGAAGACAACCTCCAACCAACAATCATTGGTAGCGATATATGCGAAGGAGAAACAGCAACCTTAGAAGCACTACCCAACGACCCAAGTTACTCCTACGAGTGGAGCAACGGTGAGACTACCCCAACAATCGAGGTCAGCCAACCAGCGACTTACACCGTAACAGTTAGTAAAGATGGCTGTAGTGGCACAGCAAAGTTCACAGTAAACGAAAGTCCAAACCCAGAGTTTGAGATATTAGGCGAAGATATAGTGTGTGGAAATCTTGCCACCCTCTCCCCTGACAAAGACTTTGCAGAGTACTTATGGTCAACAGACGAGGTAACCAAAGAAATAGAAGTAACAGAAGCAGGAACATACTCACTGACTGTTACAGATGAGAATGGATGTAGCTCAACAGAAGAGTTTACTGTAAACGAGCATTCATTATCATTTGACATTAGCAAAGACAGAATTGACTTTGGAAAGGTGTATATCTCTGAAACAAGAGTTGATTCAGCTGAGATTATCAATACTAGTGGTTTTCAAATAACAATTACAGATGGGATTCAAGACTATATTATTCCAGATGGATTCCCTGTAGAATACAAAAAGGACTTAGACCCAACAGAGCTTGGACCATACACTGATAGCTTTGAATACAGAGTAATCTCCCCTTGCGATACTGTGATTACAATTCCATTAACGGCGGAAATATATGCAAGAGTTGAAATCAGCACAAAAGAAGAAACTGAAACCGAGATTGGTGCTGAAGTAAGCATTCCTGTTTACTTGGAATGCGAGGCAGATTTGAGCGAGCAGACCTACACTATCACGACAGATATAGACCAAAAAGCTCTATATACAGAAGATGAATTTATTATTACTCAAACCGCAGAAATCAATGAGGCAAAGACTCAAATCCACGAAATAAATGGAATGATTATGTTAGCAAGTGAGTTAGAGTACGACATTACTTTCCCGAGCTATGAGTTTAACAATCCTTACATTGAAGTGGCTACAGAGCAAGGCAGTATTATTATTGACTCAGTATGTGCATTCCCACTAAGGAGTGTCACTTTCACAGAAGCAACAGAGATGAAGGTATCTCCAAATCCAGCTAAGGATAAGTTGGTGGTGGATATTTCCACGGACGTTTCGACTACGCTCAACGTACCTGAAATGACATTGGAGCTAATCTCCAGCGAAGGAAGAGTTGCCTACACAGAGAACTGGACACAAACAGCATCAGAAAAGCAACTAAACATCAACACTGACAAGATTCCATCTGGGCTGTACCAAGTGCGATTGCAAACACCAAGTGGTGTGCTAACAGAGAATGTGATTGTGGTTAGGTAACAAATTCCCCTCCTATGGAGGGGTGGCTCACGAAGTGAGACGGGTTGGTTAAAAGAAACCCACCTAAATCCTCCCTTGACAGGGAGGACTTAAAACGATAAGAGTTTTTTTAATTTGAGACATAAGCAATACGTCTCTACAGTTGTATACATCTCGACAAGCTCAATGACCGCACTTGTCATCCTGAACGAATGTGAAGGATCCATTTCTTAATTAACTAAGAGTTAATGCAAATCTATAGCAGTTTTTTAATAACTTGAAATAGATTATTTACTCCAACATCTCTCTTACTCAGAATATCTCAACTCTTCTGGTTGGAATATCTGATCCCACAAGCCAAAGCTGAGGCCTATGTAATAGCCACTGAACTCATCGGCATTTCCTAAGAAGTCTAATGTTTCGCTATTCAGACCGCCGAGCGTTCTACCAGAAATATAGCCAGCATTGAGTGCAATGTTGTATCTGTCAGTGAATTTGAGTCTTAGCTTAACACCAAAGTCATAGTAGTTTGAAGGATAGTAACCTAATTCGAAATAAGGGTCTATGCTAAGTTCATCTTGCAATAATTGATGCCAGTAACCCACACGAATTGGCAATATCCCAATTCCATTACCATTTAGTCCAAGTAAGTATAGTGACATCAGTGAAGTACCAGCATAGAAGTTGTAATTGTCATTAATTGGGATTGCTACATTTGCGTTTGCTAATTTTAATATCATTCCGCTTATTGGTGATTCAGATGGTTCTGACTGGTCTCCAAAGTAAGAATATTCTGAGTTGGTATTTATAATTGCTAATTCGGCTAAGCCAATGCTCCACGAAGAATGTTCGTGGTCTTTCCACTCAGTATATAGCTCTGGCACACGGTTAACAAAATCAAGCACTGAGACACTAAGCCCAGCGTAAGGCAGAGTACTGAAAACGCCTTCTTCTGCAAAGTCATTGTTCGATATTTGTGGTGTAGTTTCTGAATTGTATCCAGCAGCCATACCTACGTAAGCTCTTAGGTTAAGTCCACCAATAGAACCCAAGTCGAGCGACCCAGATATGTTTAAATATTGAGATGGATAATACCCTAGTCCAACTGAAATTGTGGCTGAAAGATAAGGGATGTCGTCACGGAAATAGAATCTTTTTCTGATATATGGTGTCATCATTGACATCAAACTATTCTCCGCTTGGGCATCAGGAATAATTGCTTCGAATCCGTGCACCCCCCACGTCCAATCTTTAGCATCGCGGAACCAGCGTAATCTATTTTCATATATGCCTAATCTGTAAATACCACCAGTGAATATGCTTCCACCACCACCGCCACGACTACTTTCATCGAGCAGTTCAGGTGAAGGGTGAATACCAAAAAAACCACTATTTAGCGAGAAATCAGTGTCACCGCCAATGAAACCCATACCTTCGAACAGACCTAAGCGGATAAAGTCTGGGTAGTAACGAATGTCAGTGCTGTCGAACTTAACTATGTCTCGGTCTCTTAGTATTTCTTTTGTGGACGGATGGACAACACCTCTGTCCACATTTCCAGGGGCATTTTTGATAAAGTGCGACTCAACCGTATCCTTATTGATTACCGTATATAAGTCTTCTTCCTCACGTGTAGTAACAATGCTACACGATTGGACTATAACAGTAAGCAGTAATGCTAATAGTATTTTTGTTTTCATAATATTACTCTATTTCAATTTCTAATTGAGCTTTGTTTGCTAAGGTTGCAACTAATTTATCGCCTGATTCAACTGGCCCTACTCCTTTGGGAGTACCAGTGAAAATGCAATCGCCTTTCCTTAATCCAAATACTTTTGATATGTATGCTATGAGCGGAAAGATTCCGTTTATCATTTCCTTAGTGTTGCCACTTTGTGTTACAGTACCATTTTTTGTAATCTCAAATTCAATATCATCTACATTCTCAATCTCATCTATGTCGAGAATGGGAGATACGGGTGCCGCTCCGATAAAGCTCTTAGCCATAGACCAAGGCAAGCCCTTTTCTTTTATTTTGTTCTGTACATCGCGCAGAGTAAAATCTATTCCTACTCCAACTCCGGCTATATAATCAAGAGCATCACTTTCACTTATGTTCCTACCGTCTTTCCCAATAACAAATACTACTTCTACTTCGTGGTGCATAAGTTCAGAGTAATCTGGTCTGGCTACTTTGCTCCCACTCGGCACATAAGAATTAGGTGGCTTAATAAACACAACTGGCTCGGTCGGAACTTCATTGCCTAATTCTTTGGCGTGTTCAGTGTAGTTCCTACCAATGCAGTATATTGTTCCTACAGGAACTGATTCGCCGCTTATATATTCAAAATTTCTATTCATATCTAATTGTTCATTATGTCGAAATATTCGCCAACTTGTCTTCTCAAATGAGTAAGTGAGTCAAGTTCCATTCTTGTTTTGTAACCAAATGACTTTTGTTTGTATGGTAAATGCTTGTTTGTGTAAATGCTATCCATAAGCATACCCCATATTGGGCCAGCTACTCTACCACCTTGACCATCGTAGCCAATTGGGTTGAAGTTAATTCTTTGGTCATCGAAGCCTACCCAAATACCGCAAATCAGCTGAGGTGTATAACCAATGAACCAAGCATCCGAATTGTCGTTAGTCGTACCAGTTTTACCTGCTGCTTCTACGTCTCGGAAATATCTTCTCACTCTGGCAGCTGTTCCGCTGTTCACTACATCTTGCATCATTATAGTCATTTCGTGTGCTATGTCTTTGTCAAGGACATCGAATATCTTGTTAGTTCTTTTCTTTCTGAATATAAGGTTGCCGTTTCTGTCTTCTATTCTATTCACATAATACGGCTCTACTCTGTATCCATCATTAGCGAAAACTGAAAATGCTGAAATATGTTCCATAGGAATTACTTCGCCACCAGCACCCAACGCCAACGCTGGCACGGCATCGATTGGTGTAGATATACCAGCTTTTCTGAGTAAGTGCTTTACGTCATCTGGGTTTGTGTATTCTGTGATTAATCTAGCAGCCACAGAGTTCACTGACTTTTTCAAAGCTGTTGCTACGGTCATTTTGTAAGTGCTATCGGGGCAATCGTTAGTACCAGAACGAGGTGCCCAAACTTCGTCAGTGTGTGGGTCAGTGTAAGTGAATGGCCCACAAACAATAGAATCATCGGGGTAAAGCCCAGATTTCAATGCCATAGAGTAAACAAATGGCTTCAACGATGAGCCAGGTTGTCTTCGTATCTGTGTTATGTGATTGAGTGAATGTTTTGCGTGGCTGTTGTCTTTCATAAACTTAGGTGAAGCACCTACCATTGCTAATATTCCACCAGATACTGGGTCTATCACAACCATACCAATCTGAATAGTGGTCTTTTCGTTTTTCACAGAATCAATGAACTGTCTATCTTTTTTCAGTCTTGCGGCTACTTCTTCACGCTTACTTTTTGGTGAAGATTTGTACTCAGGATGTTTACGGATTGCTTCAGAAATTATGTCTTTTTCTAATTTCTTATTTCTGTCCCAACTCCATTTTTTATCGAAGTTTTCTTGATACATTTTCAGATGTGATTCTACAACACTATTCGCATAATCTTGTATCTGTTCGTTAAGTGTAGTATATATAATCAGACCATCTCTGTATAAATCATAGTCCTTGTCTTTTAGGAATGGCGAATACTCTTTTCTTATTGACTCTACGTAGTGAGGAGCCAAATTAGATTCTGATGCTGTTACTGCGGTGCCTTCTCTCACCTCTATCGGTGATTCTAAAGCGAGTTGATAGTCCTCGTAAGTGATTTTTCCTTGCGATTGCATCATTGACAAGATTAGATTCCTTCTACGCAATGCACGGTCATAGTTAGACCTTACGTCATAGCGTGACGGTGCTTTAAGTAGCCCAATTAGGTATGCTGATTCGGCAATTGTTAGCTCGTCTGCTTTTTTGTCAAAAAATGTACGAGCAGCAACGCTGATACCGTAAGCTCCACGACCGAAGTTCACTGTGTTCAGATACATTTCTAATATTTCATTCTTGGTGTATGTGTCTTCTATCTTGACAGTAACTGCTGCTTCCCTGATTTTTCGTTCGATGTTACGTGATAAGTCTAAGAATAGATTACGTGCAAGCTGTTGTGTAATAGTCGATGCTCCTTCGGCTCTTTTGAAAGGGTTTAGTACTTTCTTTATTACTGCTTTTACTAATCTGTCCAAGTCAATTCCCCAATGAGAATAGAATTTTCTATCTTCAGTGGAGATTAGTGCATCAACAGCAGATTGCGGCATTTGCTCTAATTTTAGGTTTACTCTTCGCTGCATAAAGAAGTGGTCTATCACTTCGTCATCACTACTGATTACTTGACTCGCAAACATCTGTTCGGGGTTTTCTAATTGCTCCAATGAGGGGAGACCAGTAGAAATGACCGAGTAAACATAGATACTCACGCCAGCAGTAACTACCAGAGTGATTGAAATTAATAATATTAGGAATATTCTTGGTGTCATTTTATAAATACTTTTTCTAATGTAACTCTTCTTAAACGCTTGTGATATTGTTTTGTGTCTTCATTCTTGAATTTTTTCAACTTTTCAGACTCGCCTTTACTTTTGGCTTTTAACAAGTAAATAGGAATGCCTCTTTTTACTAATTCAGAAACCACGAACTCTGCCCGCTTTTGTCCTAAGTTTTTGTTGTAAGCGGCACTGGCTACTGGATCAGTGTGGCCAGTAATTATTACTTTTTCTAAAACAGATTGAGAACCTTTTATATCATCAGTCAAATTTTCTATTGCTGATTGCCAAGTTACGTTTTCTTGGTTACCGAGTGAGTCCAGTATATATTCGTATGGCTTGTTGGATTTGTCATATTCAAAATTGATTCGAACAGTTTTGATTATGTCCATAGTAATATCACGCTGTATGGCAGTGGCTGTGTCGCGTTTATCTACTTTTACTGTGTATTGCTCATAAAACAGTGTGTCATCTTCAACTTTGACACTGTATTCTGGGCCTTTATCCAGCTCAAACTTATACTTCCCGTCCTTATCCGTTTTTGTCTGTTTGTAAGGTGTAGTTTCCTTTTCTTTAGTAACTGTTACGTCCACATCTTCTATTGGTTCTTGTGTACGCTTATCTGTAACTACTCCTTCCAACTCAAATTTTGGATTTACATCAATTGAATCCGTCGGAAGCTCAACATCTATGTTCTCTTCCACTATTTCTTTTTCGTCGTTGAGGACTATATCTCTTCCATCTTTGAATATTTTTTGCTTTACATATATATCAAAATCGCCATCTTGATCGGAGCTGTAGTAGAAGTAATTGTCACTATTGTCTTTGAAGAATGGAGAAATCTCGTCGGCTGCCGTGTTAATTGGTGCACCGACGTTGTGTATAGTTTTATCAAATATAGGCATTGGTTCGCTTTGGTTTTCTACTATATAATCAATGTAGAATAAATCATAGCCGCCAACGCTGTTGTGTGCTGCCGAGCTGAAATACAATCTGTTGCCGTCGGGGCTCGGGTAAGGGGTTATGTCATCGCAAGCTGAGTTGACATTGATACCGCAATTATATGGACCATCCCAATCACCATTGCTGAATATCATGTACCACAAGTCAACTCCACCGAAGCCGTTTTCTCTATCAGATGAGAAGAATAGAATATTATTCTTTTTGTCGAAGCTGGGGTGCGATTCCCAGATTAAATGGCTATACTTAGGTGTTATATCTGTTTCTACTTGCTCGTCTGGACCTTTCTTTACGTCGTACAAACGGGATTGACCAATGATTTCATCAGTTGGTATTAGTTCGTAAGCACCCATTTCTATTGGCTCTGCTGAGTTATTAGTGCCGTAAGTCGATGCAATAACTATATGCTCTTTGTTTACGATTGTTGGGAAGCCAAAGTGACCTTGGCTGTCTCCTTTTATGTCCATCACTTTTCGGAAGCTGTCTTTACTTTTTGTGTTGGATTTATTATCAATTTCATTTTCTATAAGGTAAGTCCTTTGTCCCAACTCTTCACCTATTGTGGCAAAATTTATTTGCTGATTGCTTTTTGGATGTACAACATCCGATAACATAATAGAATACTCTTGGTCAGAAGTATTGAGCCCAATTACTTGCTCTATACTATAATAATAGTTCTTACCACTATTGTAATATGTAGTATCCAATGGAGTACCAGTCCACGGTGTTTGCTCACATTCCAACACGGGAATCTCACAATCAACATTGTTTTTTTTGTTGATTGGTGGTCTGCAAGCAGAAAGAAATGTTATTATCAAAAATAATGTTACTATTCTCATAATCTAATCTACAAAACTTGTTGCTAAGTTTATAGCTTTAATTAATTTTTTTGAGTAATCCATATAGCTAATTTCTACTGCACCAAGCTGTTTTGTAAATGGATTGATATATTGGGAGTCTAACAATAGGAAGTTTTTTTCTTTTAGTAGTTCTATTAAATAATAGAACGCACCTTTCGCTGCATCAGTTTTAGTGTTGAACATTGATTCTCCAAAAAATGCACCTCCCACTGATACACCGTAGAGCCCACCCACCAATTCATTGTCAATGTATGTTTCTACCGAGTGAGCCGAACCAAGTTCATGGAGCATAGTGTAAGTTTCTATTATCTCATCAGAAATCCAGGTGTCATCTCTGTCAGCGCATTTGGTTATAACAGTTTTGAAATTGGTGTCCACTCGGTATTCAAACTCATTTTTTTCTTCACTCTTCTTGAGTGATTTTGGTTTTTTGGTGTTATCCAATGGAATAATAGCCCTTGGGTCGGGGCAATGCCAATAGACTTCGCCTTCTTTGCTGTCAGCCATAGGGAAATACCCTTGCTTATATGCTTGAAGGAGAACTTCTGGTTTTATAACTTTATTTCTATTGTTACTGCTTGTTGTCATTGTCTAATATTAACCAAAAAAAAGCCGTGTTGAATATTATCCTATTTTATCGGTCATAATTAACACATTCAAAATTACTCATTTTAGAGCTAATATTTTAATTTATGTGATAAAAAGTAGATTAATAGTGTTATGCAAATCAGCTCATAGCGTATAGTATTAGTGCAGTTTGGTCGGATTGTGATTTTAAGATAAATAGCAGTGGCAAGAAGAGCCACTTATTTTTTGGCACACACCTTGTAACTAATCAGTCAGGAAGAAACATTTTTAGGATTAAAATATTCACATGGAGGTGAATATGCCTTTTTCGGTGGGCAATAGTGCAAGGATTAGCAGTAATACACCGTCTTCTAGTCATTTGAAGGCGTTGGCAGACACGTCGAAGCAATTAAACAAGCATCGGCTCAATTTGTCAACAGGCAAACGGATTAACAATGCTTCGGATGACGTGGCAAATTTCCCAACTTCCAGAATATTAGATTCGAGAAATAAGACTTTACAGTCAGCTATGCAAGCCGTCGATGATGCCAAGAATGTGGTTAACATTATCATGGATTCATTGGACAGTGTTTCTGAACTGGTTATACAGATTAGAGATTCTACTGCTCAGGCAGCTAACGGATTGCAAGGTACGGATGAACGAATTGCTCTTTCAAAAGCGGCGTACAGATTGGCATCGCAAATACAGACTGTTGTTGACAGCACTGTGTTCGGCGGTAGGAGTTTGGTCGATGGGACTTTTTCGGCAAACTTTGTAATATCTGTGAATGCTAACAATAGTTTGCAATCATTACAAATTGATATGGGTACTAACAACACTGATTTCAATACAAGCTCTGGTACATTTGACATAAACGCAAGTAGCACTAGCAACTTTGCAGGAATAACTGGACTTGATTTGAGTGAGCTGAATAATGTTAGTTCAACTGATTTGGGAATATTTTCCGATGACAATATTGCAACTACATTGAGTAGTTTGGCCGATGCTCTTGACAATGTGACGAATACAGCTTCTTATGTTGGTGGATTTAGCCAGCGATTAGAATCACAATCGGAGCTATTAGTAGAGCAGGTAACTGGCTACAAGGACACGATAAGCAGAATAGAAGATGCAGACGTGGCCAGAGAGCAAATGGAAATAGTAAAGCGTGAGTTTATGCAGCAAACAGCATTGCAATCGCTTTCGCAAGCAAATGTGACACCGCAATCTTATTTGAGATTGTTAGAATAAAGACAAAAAAATACGATACGAATATGAAAAACATAATTAATAATATTTTCACTAACATATAAGAGGTAAATATGCCTTTTGCATCTAGTGAGAGCGCCAGAATAGTTACGAATACACCTGCAGAGAATGCTTATAATTCTTTGAGAAAATCAGGTTTAGAGATTTCTTTAAGGCAGTTAAGACTCTCGACAGGTAAAAGAATCAACAATGCATCGGACGACGTTGCAGCTTACATAACTTCTAGAGCTTTGCAGGCAAGAAACGGTGCCCTAAAAGCTTCACTAAAAGTAGTAGGCGATGCTAAAAACATCACAAACATAGCTATGGATTCACTTGATAATATCACTGAATTGGTTACTATGATTAAAGATGGCACTTCAGCGGCCGCTTCCGGAGCGATGGGAACGGATGAGAAAATCGCTTTGGCTAAGGCAGCTTGGAGAATGGCACAACAAGTTCAAACAGTAGTTGATTCCACGGTATTTGGTGGACGACAGTTATTAGACGGTACTTACAGCGTTAATTTCTATATAGCAACTAACGCAACTAATGACCTAATCTCAATGGCTGTTAATTTATCAACAAGCAACCCAGAGTTCAACGTAGAAAGTAATAATTTCGACTTGAATTCAATCACAACGGGCAACTTTGCAGGGATAACTGGATTAGATCTATCTAGTTTGAACTCAATAAACTCTGGTGATTTGGGTATATTTGCGGACTCGGTTATCAATGTTACTTTAACATCGTTGACTGAAGCACTAAACAACGTAAGTAAAACCGCATCGTTCGTGGGTGGTATTGCTAACAGGTTAGACTCGCAAGGTTCGTTGATAGAAGAACAAGTAACCAACTACAATGCAGCTATATCAAGACTAGAAGATGCCGATGTGGCTATGGAACAAATGGAGCTAATCAAAGCTCAGTTCTTACAGCAAACATCACTGACTTCGCTTTCGCAAGCGAACCAGAATCCACAGTCATTCTTGCAGCTATTACAGTCGTAAGAGCGGTATAGTTCGTATAACTATTATTTGATAAGAACCAACTTTGTCTTCGGGCAGGGTTGGTTTTTTTTTGTGGCTTAAATTTCAATCTAACGTCACTCAGAGGATGCCTTGGCATCCGAAGAGTCCAGACAAGAATAAGTCTAAGGTGTATTTGGGGAAATAAAGATAATGACTGGGTGGACTTGCCACCTCAGTCATTCCAAATTTTATTTTAACCGTCTCAGTAAAGTCCTTTTTGTAAACATTAGGGATTTCAACCTCAGAAAATCTTCAAGATTTAAAGATACCATAGCTGATAGTTCTTCATCATTGTAATCTAAAACATCGTAATAATGACTTAGTATTTCACACATTGTTGTGGAAGAATCTATAGTCAAATTAGTTCTGATTGGTTCTTTCTTTAACCAGCCCATTCTACTCATTTCAATCAACAGATATTTGTGTGTACTCTCTGGAATTGCATTTAAGCTCTTAGCCTTATAAAGTAAAGCTCCCATTGAAACACCATACTTCGATTTTAGCATTTCCAGCTTATTTAAATTTAAATCTTTTAAGTCTGATTTTACAACCTTTTTTGGTAACAACAATTCAGAGGCAAATTCATTAGCTTCATCTTCCATTTCCTTTTCTGATTTGCGGTTATTTACTTTGTATGAGTGTAAAACTATGTGTCCTAATTCGTGAGCTAAAGTAAATTTTTTCCTATCATTCGAGCTAAATTTATTTATGAATATAACTGGTACTCTATTCAACGTCACTGCACTTGTACCGTCAACTTTTAATTCTCTAGAATCTTCCAATTTTGAATATTCTACTTCTAAAACTATTATTCCAAGACTTTCAATCTTTGAAATTAAATTTGTTTCGTTAAATATATTTAAATCTAATTTCTTTCTAAAGTAATGTGCTATTTCATCTATTTCAAGTAATTTATTTATAGGATCATTTATATAGTTATCAAAACTGAAAGAATCTATTTCTAGCTCATCTCCAAGTAAATCATCAATTATGCTTAAAGCAATATGTAGATTTGCTTCTATTTCATTTTTTGTTCTGTTGTTTATTTTTCTAGACCTATATTTAAAGTCATTTCTAATTTCTGAATTGAAATTTAATCCTAAATAAGAATTTGGGAAATTTAAAGCTTCTAAAATCTCTTCTATCTCTTGGCTAGTGGCTTTCTTCAATCCATTCTCTATTTTAGATAATTTTGAAACGGATTTATAGTTTAGTTTTTTTGCTAACTCGTTTTGTCTGAGTCCTCTGAAGTCCCTTGCGATTTTTAAATTATAAGTGTTTAGTCCTACACTCATCTCCATATCTCCTTTTTTTTTGAAATGTTTCCCGCTCCCTCTTTTTAGTGGAAGCGGGAATTAATTCTAAATTTGTTTCTTTTTCTTATTCATATCTTTTTTATGTCTTAATACTGACTGACTCTTTGGTGCTTGTATCTGTTTATTTTTGTATTCTGAAACTAGCGATATCTTAAATCTATTATCTTCTTGGGTAGAAATTATAAAAATATCTTGCAGCTTACCGTCAGAATCCAGAGAGTATGTAAATAATAATTGATTACATTCATAGAATAACTGTTCTGCTTGATTTGTACTGAATGACCGTAAAGGCAGACCATAACTATCAGCCTTACAAACTATCAGCTTATACCTAGGTAATACTAACAGGAAATTATTGTTAGCTAAATCTTTTAAAAGAACACATAGGTTTGGATTTGTACTAAAGTTCTTATAGATCAACCCTTTAATAAATGATGCTCTCCATGAACTAACATCTCGTGGATCATACTCCTTATTGACCTTACTGCAACAATCTACCGACTTTCTCGTTTCAAGATATATGTCTGGTATATATGGTTTAATTGAAGATAATAAGTCTTCTTTAAGGTCAGAATCCTTTGATTTCTGATCAAATATGTTTAAGTTTGACATTGCAAACCTCCTCAATATGTTTGTAGATTTTATAGGGAAAGTGTCGTTCCGTGACCTTTCCCTTTTTTTATGCACTTTGCATAATAACTAAGAACAACCTTTTTACAGAAAAGCTACAATTATATGTGAAAAAAATTCTGAAATTCTTGAAAATACTTTCTTTGAATGTCTTAGACTCCGTGTTAACTATCAATTTTTCAATGCTCTATAGTTCTCATATTAGTGGTGAAATAATAGTATGATATGTCTTTATATTGCGCAGTTTCCTTTGCCCCTTTGTATGAATTTATTCAGACTGGGGAGGATTGATTATGTCACAGCGAGCGTAGCGCGGCTGTCTGTGTTTAATTAGGTAGATACCCCACGCTAAAGACGTGGCAAGCTACGCTTCGCTCGGAATGAAAGCTTTTTTTACACCTCCGCTAATGCTGTCGGTTTCACACGCAGCGGAGGACAACGTCACTCAGAGTGAAATGAAATGGAGCGAAGAGTCTAGGCAAGAATAAGTCTAAGGTTAAATTCGGCTTTGATAATTAGAGTTTTACTTTTCTCATCCTGGATCCTTCGGGTGATACACACCCTCTGGATAGACACCTACAGATCCAAGAAAAAATGGAGAGGGAATGTAACTTTTCCGACTTTCATCTTATTGTTTAATAATAATTATTGCAATTTAGATTGCATTATTAATATTCTATAATAACACTGGAGGCTCCGAATTGATACTACGATTACTAATTATTATGGCTGTTACAACCGCAGCTTACCACCCAAGCTACTCGCAGTTAGGTAGAATAAGTGCCACATACATTGAAATAGTAGTTGATTCAGTTGGTCAATACTCTGATATTGAAATAAGTGATGATGGCAATGGTATTGCCTTAGTCGGCAATAAATATACATATCCAAATTGCTTAGCTTATTCTCCAGATTTTGGTGAGAGCTGGAAGACTTTGGATTATATGGAGAAGCCAAATTTCACATTCCAATACACTCACTACTATTCAGATTTTGTAAAAGTCTCTTTCCTAGATAACAATAATTTATTTATTAATTCACATTATAACAGATTTTATAAATATAATATTGATACTCCAAGAAGAGAAGAGTATATAGTGCAGAATATTACTAGTCTTAATGATGCTAGAAATTACGATTTTATAACTATGGCAGAAAACAATGGGAGATATTTTATTTATTCACGAAGTGAAGGGGGTACACATTACGATGATAATTCAACAATTGTAATACTTGATCCAATTGATTTGAGTAGAAAAATAGTTGAATTTAATATGGAGACTTTAGCTGAACTAACTGAACCACGTGGAAAAGATAGGTGGTCTAATCCTAGTTATGATGATGAACTTGTAACTAGTGACGGTTGTTTTCTAACTACAATTGCTCACTACTCTTATAACGAGAATGACAGTTTGGTACCGACCAGAAGCTTAGCAAAGATTAAAGATTTTGATAACCCTGAATGGGAGCTGTTACCTTTTTCATTGTCTGACCCAACAGCCCAACATTTTATTTATTTTGATGATTCTGATAATGGAATTGTATCCACTTACAATGAGGATAATAAATTTTACCCACGGATGTATCGTACAACAGATGGTGGGAATAGCTGGGCTAAGATTTATGAGGACAATGAAAAACAATATGTACCTCGTGATTTTAAGAGGTTGAATGATTCTACTCTATTTGCTAGGTCAAGTAAATTTGAGCTTTACAGAAGTACAGACAATGGTAGTAGTTGGTTTAGAATTGAGTCTGGTATAACAAAAACTTTGACTGGCTTCGAAATTATAGACAAGAATAATCTATTAGTTGCTTATAACCAAAATACAATTGCTAAGATAACTCTTGGCAGTGTTATTAGCAATATTGAAGATAGTGGTAATTCTAATTTTGGTAATTCAGCTTACCCCAACCCTGCAACAAACACAGTGAACATAGATCTAACACCTGACCAGTTTATCAAAGCGAGTAAGTCAGAGATTACGGTATATGATGTAATTGGTAATGAAATAAACACAAATGGTGAAATTAGAATTGAGAATAATAAAGTTGTGTGGGATTGTAGTACAAAACCATCTGGTGTGTACATAATCAGAATAGATGAAGAAATTTATAAAGTTATTAAGGAATAAACAGGAATAAAAACTATGAAAAAACTGATACTAACTATAATCTGCATATTATTTGCAGTGACACTAAATTCACAAACATGGACAGAATTAACTGCTCCGTATGATTTCAAAACTGTAGATAAAGTTTTTTCAATAGGGGATGATTTATATGTAAATGTTAATAGAGGAGAACTTGAAAATCTAATATACAAAGATGGTGAATGGACAGTACCCAATGATGAAACCGTGCATACTGGCTTTGGAAGAGTGCGTGATATAGATAATTTAGGTGATACTATTGTGATAGAAACTTCAACAGGTCAATATTTGTCCTATGATAATGGGAGTAGTTGGATTCATGAATTAACAAAAGATGATTATAATTTTGCTGTATTAGATATTGATATTAGTGAAAATGGACTGTTTGTAATAAGTAACAAATCAGGCGATCCTATTATGAAATATAACTTTTCTGAAAAAGAATGGAATAGAATAGATAGCATGAGGACAGACACAATAGCTCCATTAATAACACATGAATTAGAATCCAATTCTACACATTTGTTTGCATTACAAAATAATACTGTTCATCCACAGAATGATTTGGACACATTAGAGGGAGGGTTATATATATCTGATGACAAGGGTTCATCGTGGAATAAAACATTAGTCGACTCTTCTCTATATTCTATGTTAGTTACAGATGACTATATTTTGGTTAACACAGTGTATGGTAACATACTCCGCTCCGAAGACAATGGTAAAACTTGGTCAGAGAGCAATGACATTGAAAGTGTAATAACTCATTATACTTTAGAAAGTGATAGAATATTAGCGAGTACAAATCCACTGGGAATTATGGAGTCTAGAGATGATGGTAAGACTTGGTCAGCACTAAAAAATACAATTATTCAATCAGAATTATACAAGTCAGAAGGAAAGTACTTTTTCTATGGGTTTAGTAATTTTGCTTATGAAACAGATACAGACTTTACATCAATAAATCATACTAATCTCTATAGTAAAAATATAAGGATTAACGATTTTTATAGTATTGAGGACACTCTTTATAGTGTAGGTTCATTCCGTAGAGGTGTTCTGTATTCTACAGACTTGGGAGATAGTTGGCAAACCAAATACCCTGAATTAGAAAAGAAGTCAGAAATAATATATGGTATAAAATCAAAAGATAATCAATTGTATCTAAAAACAACTTATGCAATGTATTCTTCTACTGACTATGGAGTCTCTTTTGATTATCACCAAGTAGGTAGCTACGTTGACTTAGAAATATTTGATGATAGATTAATTTTTTATGCTCAAAAAGGTATTTTTATTAGTAGTGATTATGGTGAGACTTTCAAGCTAAGTGATACTACTGAGCTAAAGTTTAATTATAAGATTATGAATATTGCTAAAACAAGTGAAGGTAAATTATTAGCATTTACACAAAGAAATGGGGTTTTTGCATCGGATGATAAAGCAGATAGTTGGTACAAATATAGTGATATTGCAATTGAGGAAGAATACACCACCTTCAATAATTTTTATGAATTTGAAGATAAATATTATGTAGTAAATACTTATCCGATTAGAGTATTAGAATCAAAAGATAAAGGTAAAACTTGGAATGAATTTAGTATAGAAAAGTTTGAAGGTTTGAATAATTATAATATAGAAATGATTGATTACGATACTTGGGTGTTATCTATATTTCAGAAAGATAGAAATGATATTGGTATATGGATAACAAATGACCAGGGCACTAATTGGACTCAAGTGGAAAATGGTTTATCTACTCTTGATAAAGAAGAAAGTTATTACACAATAGTATCCGCAACAAGTGATCATATTTATATAGAAAAAAGATTCTGGAGTAGTAACATTACAAATGAAAGTAAGCTATTCAGTGCTTCATTCGAATCTCTTGGTATAACCACCTCAGTAGAAAATGAAACTGAACGCAAATACTTATACACTTACCCCAACCCTGCAACAAACACAGTGAACATAGATTTAACACCTGACCAGTTTATCAAAGCGAGCAAGTCAGAGATTAGGGTTTATGATATAATTGGTAATGAAATAAACACAAATGATGAAATTAAAATTGAGAATAATAAAGTTGTGTGGGATTGTAGCACAAAACCATCTGGTGTTTACTTTATTAAAATAAATGAGGGTATTGAACAGGGCATTGTGAAAGTATTGGTGGAGTAGGAAAACATTTCTAGCTGATAAGAACCAACTTTGTCTTCGGGCAGGGTTGGTTTTTTTGTTATAGAGATTATATTGCCGTCGGTTTCAACCGACGGTTTCTGTTTCCTTTCAGAAACTATGTTGGACTTTAGTCCCATTATTAGCTTGAAAATGTGGCTAAAGCCAGTATTCTCTTGAGTTCCAAAATATCCGTTGGCTAAAGCCAACGGCAATGTTTAGAAGGCTGTGAAGGTGGTGGAGTAGGTTTTGTAGAGATATTCTTATTATGACTCTTTTTAAAGATTGTACTTTGAGTGTCATCCTGAGTGAAACGAAGGATCCATGAATACTTGATTAAAGAGTTATAGATTATCTGGATGCTTCATTTAGTTCAGAATAACAGCTTTCCGTCCACCTCCGACTTTTGCCTTCAGCAAAAGTCACCTCCGCCAGCGGAGGACAAGCGCGGACATTTAGCCTGTCAAAGTGCCTGCCTCCATACACCCCGACGGAATTTCAGCGTTCCGTCACTCTTTGCAATATAAGTGACACAAACACGTTGGTAACAGAATTGTTTCACAAATATATGAAGGACGAAATAGATATGAAGAAGATAATAGTAAGTGCGATAATATTGATGACTTTTGGTGCATTCCAAGCAAAAAGTGCTGTTGACTTGGGTGTGATTGGTGGTATAAATAACACTACGCTCAAGTTTGAGCCAGAAGACAACTTCGATATGGAAGGCAGGAACGGTGCAGCATTCGGGCTGTTTATGAATTTGCAGACTAATGAGTTTTTGAGCTTGCAGATAACTCCAATGTGGGTGCAGAAAGGTGGTGAAGCGAGGTTTGATTCTGACCTTTTAGACTATGCCGAATATAAAGCAAATTATTTTGAGATTCCCGTACTGGCAAGAATTAACTTCGATGCCGGTATGATAAAGCCGTATTTGATAATTGGGCCAAGTGTTGGTTTCCAATTGGATGCCGAATATGTGGCTGATGATGGTAGCACGACTGATATTTCTGATCAAACTGAAAACATGGACTTCTCGCTAATGGGTGGTGCAGGTCTTGAGTTGGAATTTGATGGGCTGTCGCTATTCGGTCAATTCACTTATACTCACGGACTTTCAGATTTAGATAATGATGTTATTTTCACTGATGAGATTTATACTCGCCAACTAGGCTTCCACGCTGGTGTTAGTGTGCCTTTTGGTAGTGAATAGTTAACAAACACAATTTAGATTTATTTTTATCCCGTTGCTTTTTGCAATGGGATTTTTTTTACTCACTCTTTAAAAACCCCTCAACCCAAACTCGTTCTCCATTCTTACTCAACACAATGCTATAATGGCCTACAGGCAAGCCACCAACATTGATTTGTTGGCTGTATTCTGATTCCATAACTACTGCTCCATTTAAGTCATATATCACGGCTTTGTCATAGCTTACATCAGTGCTTATGTTTAGTGTGTTTTGCACTGGGTTTGGGCTGATGATAGGTGTTTCTGTTAGCTCTTCAACATTCGTCGTGGGTAACATAACCATAATCTTTGCCCACAGTTGAGTGTCATAAGAAGAAGCTGCCGCTTTGGATTCATCGGCACTTTCGCCTATTCGTACCACTACCATATTCATAGATGGCACTATGTATATTTTTTGGTCATTTTTACCCAAAGCTGCGTACATATCGCTCGGTGCTGTGGGAACTAATGGGCCGTCGAACACAAAGTTTGTCGAGGGCAGTTTGTAGCTATCCTTTCCGTTGAGCCACCACAGGTATCCATACGATTTGTTCATTTCTTGCGATGTGTTCGACATTGCATTGTAGTATTCCTTCTCCAATTCAAAGCCATTGTCCCACTTGCCGCCAGCCGCCACAAACGAGCCAAAGCGAGCCAAATCACGAGCTGTGCCCCAGCGGACATAGTTGAGCCACAGTCCACCCATACCAATTTTGTCGCCGATTAGTTGATTAGTCACTTGGTTTATCCTTTTATCATACACTGAGTCGAGTACGTCTAATAGCAATCGGTATGGTGCATTGTAGTAAAACCAGTGCGTTCCTGCTTCGTCGAGATAGTTAAGACATTCGGGGTCCATGCAGTTCTGATTATCAACATTATAATCCAGCCCTGTTGACATAGATAGATTGTGCCTAATCTTTATGTCCTTCTCCTTGCTTGCATCCATATTAGTCCAGCCCTCGCCGAGGTAATCGGAAGTAGGACTTTCTATATCTATCAACCCTTCTTGCTGGGCAAGCCCAATCATTACGCTTGTTAGTGTTTTCCCTGCCGAAGCCCAATACCAGTTTTTTGTTGCATCAAAATCATTGTAATATTCTTCTATTACTATCTTACCATTGACTAATATAATGAAGCCCTTAGTGCCAGTGGTGTCTAAGAAGTTGGAAAGGTCAGCTTTCCGCTCTGTGTCCCAGCCCAAGTCAGTCATGCTTGTTGTCTTCCACTCATCCGAACCAATTGGTGGGTAGTAATATTCAGCTGCCGTGAGGTAAGCCGATGCAACTAGTAGTAGTATTAGTGTTTTCATATTATTTAGACACAATTAGTTGTGAATAGTTTAATAAGATAGGTAATTATTTTTGAATCTCGCCCAAAAATTCTATAATTTGAGCTTTGTATATAAATATAATAACTGAATTATAGTTTGAAAACAAAATCAATCATATTATTAATCATAGCTATTGGGCTGTCGGGGTGTGCTTCGGACACATTTGTGCTGAACAAATTCCGTAATGTTATGTTCCCAGCGGTGGTCGGCTACAGAGCTGACAACCCACTTACGGTGAACCTGATAGCAGATGACGCTTTCCGAATAGAGGAAAACTCAATTACGGCTCTGCGAAAGTTTGATGAGACTCAGTATAAGAAATCATTTTACCTAAAACCAGTGAAAGCAGGTGAGTTCATTGTGGTGGAGAGGACTTCACCGCTTGCTGAAGGCAAAGACGCTGGAATAAAAGCGGTGTTCAAAGGCGATAAGATTGATGTATATGAGGACAACCAGTACTTATATAGCTATGCAGACAAGCCAATAAGTCTGAATGAAGTGCTAAGTTTCCAGATTATACAGGATGCGAAATACACTACTATGATAGTGGATTGTGACACAATAGTGAAGCACAAAACTGATATTCCTTGCACCGAATACACTCTTTTTGCTACTGGCGAGGGTGCGGAGTTAGAAATTTATAGCTTCGAAGTGGATGAATTATATGAATCTACGTTTATTTGGTAAAAAAATACTAAAAAATGAAAAAAAATATTAAAGTATTCCACAATCCCACCGATAACTAAAACTGAAAGGACAAAATATTTTAATGGAAATGGCAGGACGCCCTCAAATTATTAATTAATTACACACACGGAGGTTGTAATGCCATCATCTATAGCAAGCGGCGGAAGAATAAGAAATAATATTCCCGCTCTAAACGCGTTTAACTCACTAATGTCTTCAAACCAAGCAATTGCGAAGTCGCAATTACGTTTGTCGACAGGTAAAAGAATTAACTCAGCAGCGGACGACGTTGCAGGTTATATCACGTCACGTTCACTAAATTCTAGAAACGTATCTTTGAAAGCAGCATTGAATTCTGTTGGTGAAGCAAAGAACGTTACATCAATCTCACAAGATGCACTCGATAACATCACAAGTCTATTAACTCAAATCAAAGATGCAGCTTCACAAGCTTCTTCTGGTGCCTTGGGTACTGATGAGAAGGTTGCTTTAGCGAAAGCTTCTTACAGCTTGTCTGAGCAAATTCAAACAGTTGTTGACTCTACCGTATTCGGTGGGCAAGAGCTATTGAGTGGCGATTTTGATGGTGATTTCGTTATCGGATTTGGTGAGAGCAACTCACTTATCACTTTAGGTGTTGACTTATCTTCATCTAACACAACTGGTTTCAATACTGATTTAGACTTTGATATCAATGCAGATGCTGCAACAGCATTCGCTGGTATTACTGGTCTTGACTTGACTGATTTGGACGATGTGAGTGATTCTGATTTAGGTATATTTGCTGCAGATACTATCGGATTAACTTTGACTAGTATCAACTCAGCATTGGATAACGTAAGTAAAGTTGCGTCATTCGTAGGTGGTTTGGAAGCAAGATTGAACTCACAAGAGGATCTTCTTTCTTCTCAGATTACTAACTACACAGCTGCAATTTCTAGAATCGAAGACGTTGATGTTGCTCAAGAGCAATTAGAATTAGTTAAACAACAGTTCTTGCAACAAACTTCAATCATCTCGTTGTCTCAAGCTAACCAAAACCCACAAACTTACTTACAGTTATTAGGTTAAGATAGCAAGAGAGAACTTATGATTAAAAGTTCTTTTAAGGTTAATGTGAAAGACGGCTCGATTTTTGCGGCCGTCTTTCATAATTAGTATAAGTAATTTATCAGGAAGATTGATTAAGTAATGAATACTCAAGTACAAAAATTAGCTGCCAGTAAAGCATACGGAACTGCTGGCAAAAAAGGCAGAAAAGTTCCCTCTTATGTAGAGCAGGAAGTTCTTTCTTGGAGCAAAGAAAAATTGATACTGAAAATGTATGATTTGTTCTTAGTAAGCAACAAGAGAAAAGATATAGAAAAAATGGGTAAAGTACTCGTAGAGCTTATGGGTGCACTCAATTTTGATTATAGCGAGACTTCTACTCGGCTTTACAGATTATATGAATATTGTCAACGATGTGTATTTCAGAAGAAATACGATGAATCATACAAGATAATCAAAGAGCTGCGCGATACTTGGGCAGAAGCGTTCAAACTTGAAGGATAGGTGTTATTATGGGTGATTTATTTAGTTTATTGGGTGGAGGTAATCAGTCACAAACTGATTTGCTTGTGCAATCTTATTTGCAAACTCAGCAGCCAAAACTCAACAGATTACAGTCGAAAAAGAGTGAGCTGGAAACTAGGAATAGTTTCTTTACTGCTCTGAATACGCGTATTAATTCTATTAACACTCAGATTGATAAATTTCAAGCTACTGATTTTGACGAGAAGTTTGGTATCAAAAAGGTAGAATCCACAGGAGCTGAATACGTAACAGCTTCCGCAGATGGAGATTCTAATGTTGGTACTAATACTGTGAAAGTCAACAGATTGGCTTCATCCGATTCTTTGGTTTCGGACAGGGTGACAGCTGACGATGATTTTGGTAACTTTGGTGGCACATTCGAATTTGACTTAGAAATCAATGGCGATGTACGTACAATCAATGTAGAATTGGATAATAGTGAAACTTATCAGCAAGCAATGCAAAAAATAGCAGATGCTGTGAATGCGGAAGAAGATCTTGATATTAGTGCTTCGGTAGTGAAAGATACTACGACTACTGCTCGGTTGTCTTTCAACACATCTGAGTTGGGCGAAGACAATAAGATATTATTTGTCAACGACGACAGTGGTTTGTTTGTGGACAAGGATATACTTGCAAATATTGGTCTCGACAGAAACGCACTAAACTCTACAAGTGCAAACAGAACAGAATTTGATTCAACAAATGCTGGTTATAGATTGTCTGAAGTTAGTGATCTTAATTCTGAATCTGAAATTAATGGGATTACTGTAACTCGTTCATCAAATACTTTGGACGATGTTATTAATGGTTTTTCTTTTAAGCTAAACAAAGTTCATGAAACAGACGCAAACCCAGAAACTTTAACTACAGACATTGACGTAGAGGGCATTTCTGAATTAATCCAACCACTGTTGGATTCTTATAATAATGCTTTAAAATTAGTCCAGGATAATAAATCGATAAGAAGAGCTGACGCGAGTGCTAATAGCTTGTATAGTTCACTTAGGTTTATACCATCGACTCGGATAGGCAACATTGACGAAGGGAACCCGGAATACTTAACTGTAATCGGGATAAAGCCAGATAAAAATGGTTACTTGAAAATTGATGACAAGGAAAAACTGCAAGAATATCTTGAAGATGACCCACAGAAAATAGCCGATATTTTTACATCGGAAGATGGGTTTGTTTCTAAATTGGAAACTATAATTTCATCGCTCAAAGGTGATGATGGTATTATAAAAGCAAAGAAAAGTTCACTTGTTGATCAAATAGAATCATACGATAATAGATACAAACAATTACAGTTGCGAATAGACAACCAGGCAAACAACTTGAGAAAACAGTATGAGAATATATTGGGGACTTACTTAGAAGCTCAAAATCAATATAGTTCATTCTCTGCTTACTCAGGTGGCTTCTTTGGTGGTTAATAGCAACAATTTTAATAGACTGAGGTCTTATTATGATAAAAGCAATAGGAAATAGCGAATCGATAAGCTCTAATTTCGATAACTTGTTGTCAAATATGAACAATAAGGAAACTGACTATGGTGTTAGTGAACCAGAGAACAAAGTTGAGAAAAAGAAGAATGATGAGTTTGTACAGACTTTTGATTCTAATAAAATAGAGTCAAAAATATCTGACTTATTGGAAGAAGACACACTCAAAGCAAAGTTCAGCATAGACAAAGATACCAATAAAATGATATTGACTATAGTTGACAGAAAAACGGATGAGGTAGTTAAACAATATCCACCTGAAGTATCTTTGAAAATAGCGAGAATGGTAAGTGAAATGATTGAAAACAATTCGGTGACTGATGCCCGCGTTTGATAATAAAGTAATTGATTTGATAGAGAATATCGATTCAACTACAGATAGGATATTAGAACAATTGAAAGATGGTGAATCGTCGGTTGACCAAATAGGTGAGCTGTACAAAGATAGAAAGAAGATGTTATCAAACATAGATGATTTTATTTCTGGGGACGGGAACAAGCAACTGATAACTAAAAACAGAAATGAATGGGTTTCACTTATGGAGCCAATAAGAAAGAAAGATGAAGCAGCACTAAAGTTGTTGCAAGCTAGAGTGAACGAAATGGAAAATGAGCTAAAAAGCAAAGAAGGCCAGAAGAAGGTTCTCAAATATGAGGAGAATAAATTATGAAGATAAATCCGACCAATGCGTATAACAAAATATACGAAGAGAAAGAGAAAAAGAAAGATGTGGAAAGCAAAGAAGGTACGTCTATGTCTGCTTCCAAGAGCGATAAGTTGGAGCTTTCACCCGAGGCCTTGAAGTTTGCGCCAATCAAAGAAAAGATAAAGCAGGGATTTTATGAGAACGAAGATGTACTCGATAAAATATCCGAAAAGCTGCTCAGAGAAATAGAGGGCTAACCTTTGTTGATATATTTAAGATTTATAGGAAATTCCATTTGAAAAATGGAATTTTTTGTTTTATATTAACCTATTACCAAATTGAGAAATACTGAAATCTAAATAAAAATGAAAAGTGCGGAGAAGAGATATGTCTAGAACCTTGAATAAAGTTATGCTGATTGGGAACGTAGGTAAAGAGCCAGAACTTAAAGAAACTCCCGGGGGAGTGCCTGTAACTTCCTTCCGTATGGCAACTTCCGAATCGTGGAAAGACCGCGATGGCAACTTAAAAGAACACACCGATTGGCACACAATAGTTGCGTGGCGTGGTTTGGCAAAAGTGATAAGCCAGTTAGTTACTAAGGGCACTAGAATTTATGTAGAAGGTAGAATACAGACCAGAAACTACGATGACAATGATGGCAACAGAAGACAAGTAGTCGAAATATTAGCAGACAATGTGCTTGTTCTGGAAGACAGGAAAAATGGCCGAAACAATGACACAGATGATGATATGGACTACGAAGACAGCTTTGCCAATAAAAGCAAAGAAATAGACGACGATTTTGATTCTCGCTGGTAGGTTGGGTAACATTGTTTATGAAAAGTGACATACATTAGAAGTTGATTTAGTCCAACCTAAGGTTCTATCACTTACTCTTCCCCTTGCCTCTAGTTCTAAGGATAATGTCCCAAAGAGGGTTGCTAACTCCAAACCCTTCGTTCGGCTCTACATAGTGGTGTTTCATGTGGTGGAGCTTTATTTTTTTGAATAACTTACTTTTGAAAGAGAAGTGGTGCATAGCGTAATGCCCAATATCATAAATCAAATAACCCATGAGAAAAGCCGCAAAAAATGGATATAGCTCGGGAGTTGGAATAAAGCTATTGAACAGCAGAAAAAATAGAGTCGCCAAAATCAAACTTATCCCAGGTGGCAGAACCAATCTTTTTTCGTCTTGGGGGTAATCGTGGTGCACTCCGTGCAACATCCAATGTAATTTCTTGCCTAATTTACTATTTGGATGATAGTGAAATACAAACCTGTGCATAGCATACTCAACGAAAGTCCACACGAATAGACCCAACGATACCATAGTAATTGCAGCAACAACTGAAATAGATGAATTAATAGCTAAGTAAATGAGATAAGCAATAATTGGCACAAATACCCAAATTGGTAAAGACCAGTGTGTTTTTGATAAAGTCTCTATCAAATCAGATTTAAACATTCTTACTGATTCATTCGAGTTTGAAATAAAGTGTTTTTGTTTCATAGGTGTTGAATTAATTATTCCTGTTTCTACAATTTTATAATACGGTCATTTTTAAGATTTAGTTTTAACTATTATACAGAATATTAATATAAAAACAAAACTAATTATTGCCTAACTTAAAGGGTGCTCCATTTGTTATAACTTTCAAATACACTCACTGCATATACGACATAGTTAAAAATGAATTAAACAAATGACATAAAAACATGAAAAAATTACTTACTTCTATTACACTTGGAAACACAGAAATACCTAACCGAGTAGCTATGGCGCCGCTTACTCGTTGTCGTTCGGACAAATCGGGATTGGCAAATGAACTAATGGCTGAGTATTATTCGCAGCGAGCTACGGCAGGGCTAATAATCTCGGAAGCGACTAATATATCGCCAATAGCTGTAGGGTATATGAATACTCCTGGTATTTGGTCAGACGATCAAGTGGAATCTTGGAAACCAGTAACGGAAGCTGTCAGGAATAAAGGTGGGCATTTCTATCTGCAGCTGTGGCACACTGGCAGATCATCGCACCCTGATTTTCACGATGGCGAACTTCCTGTGTCTGCTTCTAATATTAATTCTGGTGGTAAGGTCTATACTTATGATGGACTAAAGGCAAAAGTAGCCCCCAGAAAGCTTAGTATAGAAGAGATAGAGGCAACGATACAAGACTATGTGGCAGCGGCAAAAAATGCTATTTCTGCTGGGTTCAATGGGGTGGAGATACACGGTGCTAATGGCTATTTGATTGACCAATTTATCTGCTCTGGCTCTAATGACAGGGACGACAAGTACGGCGGAAGCATAGAAAACAGATGCCGATTTGCATTGGAAGTAGTGAAAGCAGTGTCAGAAAGCATTGGTAGCAAAAACACCGCTATTCGCCTGTCTCCAAGTGGCACATTCAACGGAATGTCGGACGAAACCCCAGTGGAAACTTTCAGCTATTTGGTGGAAGAGCTGAATAAATACAATCTATCATACCTACATATTATGGAACCTTATGCACCTCCGGGTAAGACCTATGTACCACAAGAGAAATATTTGCAAGACCGAGAGGTGACGCCTCATTTCCGCCAGTTATACGACGGAACGCTAATCACTAATAGTGGTTACGATGTGGAGGAAGGTGAAGAGATTTTACAAAACGAAACTGCTGACTTAGTTGCGTTTGGTAAACTGATGTTAGCTAATCCAGATTTGGTGGAGCGAATAGAGAAAGAAGCGGCAATGAACGATTGGAGCGTTCGTACTTTTTATAATGGTGGCGGTAAGGGCTACACGGATTATCCTTTTCTAAAATAAATTATTATTTAAATTATCGTAATACTTTATATTACAATAGATTTTACTTACAAACGTAATAGTTGTTATGACAACTAAAAAAGAAGATAGTTTTAATCAATCAATTGGTTACCTGACTGGCATTGCCTACAGGGCGATAAACCGAACTTTGAGTAATAACTTAAAGGTTGCTGGTAATAAGATAACTTCGGAACAATACGGAGTGCTGAAACAACTCTGGGCAAAAGAAGGACTGACTCAGTTAGATATAGCAAGGGCGACCCACAAGGATAAGCCAGGGATTACCCGTTTGCTCAATAACTTAGAGCAAAAGGGATTGATAGAACGAAAAGTCAACAAAGAAGACAAGCGCTGCAACAAAATCTATCTGACGAAAGCGGGTAAGGATTTGAAGAAAAGCTCTATGCAAATTGGTACAAAAACAAAAGGCCAGGCAATAGATGGCGTGTCGGAAAAAGATTTAGAAATATGCAAAAAAGTGTTAGCTCAGATTAGCACTAATTTGGAAGAAAATAATATATAATTATAAATTTATAAGGAGTTACAAGTATGTACAAATCAATATTATCGGTAATCGCTATTGCACTTTTGGCAATGACTAACTTAACTGCAGAAGATTACGATGTGGACACAAAACAAACTAAAGTAAAATGGCACGCTGAGAAGGTAACTGGCGAGCACGATGGTTACGTTAGCGTAAAGTCGGGTAGCTTGGACTATTCGGATGGCAAGTTAGAAGGTGGAGATTTTGTTATCGATATGACTTCGATTATCTGTACTGATATAGAAGACGAGGGATACAGAACTAAGTTAGAAAACCACTTGAAGTCTGATGATTTCTTTTCAGTAGAAAAGTACCCAGAAGCAATGTTTGAGATTACGAATGTGAAGACTGTGTCGGGCAAAACTACTGTGAACGGCGAGATGACGATAAAAGGAAAGACTAAGAAGATTTCTTTCCCCGCGGAAGTTTCTGCCAGTGGCGATGCTCTGACTGCTATTGCAACTATCACTTTGGATAGATCAAACTATAACGTAAAGTATAATTCTAAGAGTTTTTTCGATGTAGAAGCACTTGGCGACAAGATGATATACGATGAGTTTACTATTACTCTTCACTTAGTTGCAAACAAGTAAGCAATAAGTAAATTAGAGATTGAATACGAAAAAACCGAGCTTTGTGGCTCGGTTTTTTTTGTTTACTTCTTCTTCATATTAAGTAATTCTTCTTGATTCAGAGTTCGCAACCTGAGTCCCGCACTCTTTACGTTTTTGGCAAGGTCGGCTAAGCTCTCTTGTTCAAAAAGTTCTTTTAATTTGTTTCGGTGGATAGTCCAACTATCGTGGAGTGGGCATGGTTTGTACACGCCACAGCCCTCCAACCCAAGTGCACACTCTTCGAACAAGTCCATACCGTCTATGGCCGCAATTATTTCTATTAACTTTATGTCTTTGGTTTCGCGTGAGAATTTCACTCCTCCCCGTGGCCCTTTGTGCGATACCAATAAGTTATCGTTTGTTAGCTGCTGCAAAATCTTAGTCAAAAAGTGAGCTGACAAGTTTAAATCTTTCGCAACTTTGCTTATAGATATATAGTTATCTTCTGCCTCTGATGCTATATAAATAGAGGCCCTTATGCCATAAACGCATGATTTGGATAGTAGTGCCATAATGTTGTATAATTAGATATGAAGACAATAATATCTTATATTATCTATTTTGTGATTTAGAAAAGAAATTAATTTAACAAACAACTTATTATAATTCAAATAAAATTATTCATTATAAGGATTCAATATGTCAGCTATATAGCTGAAAAGATTATAAATTACCGAGATTAAGTATGTCCACTTGGAACATTAGCCATCTACCAGGCAGGTCAACTCCCAAAATATCGGAGTATTGTTCGTCTAATAGATTCTTCGCAGTCAGCTTGAATCGTAAGTCACCCCACTGGTAAGCCAACATCATATCTGCCACAAAATAGCTTTTGCTTAGCTTGAAATCTGATTGTTGTTCATCGCTTATGTCTCTGCTTCTGTAGTTCCCATCCAGAGTGGCACTCAGTCCAGTAGTTATTGCGTAGTTAATTCCTGCTGCAATGTTGAGCCCAGCAGCGTTCGCTAAGTATTTTGAGTTTACCTCATCTGCCAAATCGTATTCTAATACATTACCACCGATATACCAGTTGAGGTTTTTGTCACCCACAAAAGCCGAGTTGCTCAGCTTAAACTCAATACCTTTTACTGTCAGTTCGCCTAAGTTTTGTGCGTAAAGATAAATGAATTCTGGGTCGAGGTTTGTGTTGTTCTCTATTTCGCTGCCTTTCGTGAGACCATAGTCTATCAGGTTTTCGGCATCACGCATATATCCAGTTAGCTCGAATTTATAGTTATCGGCTATCATAATATCAGAACCTATTTCATAATCCCACGCAACTTCGGGCAATAGATTTGGGTTGCCGAGGTTTCTTCCTGCAGTTAGTATTCCCGGCAGTCCAGTAGATACATAATTCTCAGTGAAGTCTGGCGTTCTTATCGATTTGCCAGCGTTTGCACGCAACCCAATAGCATCAGTTAAGTCATATTTAAGTCCGATTGTTGGAACATACTCCGTATCGGTGTTCGGCAGAGTTTGCAATCGCCCACCAATATTGGCAGTGAAATCCGGTAATAGGTTAGCCACAAATACAGCAAAAATGCCGTATCTGTTCTGGACTCTATTGCCTCGGTCATTGCTCTCTATTTGGAGGTATTGCGAGTCGAAACCAACCGTTGCATTCAGCCAGCTCTGCACCTCACTTTGGTAATAGCTACTAACATCGGAGCTAAGAGTAGTGTGAACATTGCCTGGGAAAGCAGGATTGAAGAGAAAGTCGTCTCGTGTTTGCTTGGCTATTCCGTTGAATACCACCTTGTCGCTTTCGCCAAGGTAGGTCTCGTTTTTTATCTGTATAAACAATCGCTCCACCGACTCATCGCTTTTGTCAGCAGAGGAGAGAGTATAGAAATAACGTGCATCGAAATCACGAACTTCTCCGCCTACTCGCATTGCAACATAGCTACCGTTGCCACCATAGCCATAGTAACCCAATGCACTACCGAGGGAATTGTTAAAATCATAGTTGTGAGTACCGTTCATTGCTTCGTAACCGTAAGAGCTTGCGTGTGCTATGTCTGCTTCTAAGTAGAAATTATCCGTAACAGCCATTCCGTAATAAACGCTTCCCATTTTGGTAGAGAAATCACCTAAGCCGACGGTCGCCTGACCCCTGGTACCGTGGGCGGTCACTTTTTCATAATCTTCATTGAGCGACATACCTTTAGTAACGATGTTTATTACTCCACCGACCGCATCGGCTCCGTAGAGTGCTGAGCCACCACCTTTTATTACTTCTATTCTTTTTATAGCGGTTAAACTGATTGGCAGATTGCTATTGAAATGCCCAGTCATTGGGTCGCCTATTCGAACTCCATCGAGCAGGATTAGGGTCTGGTTGTAAGTGCCACCCCTGATTGACATATCTGCTTGGGTGCCGAATGCCCCGCGGCTTTGTATTTCCACTCCTGGAATAAATCGCAAGAGTTCATCTACGCTATTTACTGGCATTTTTTCTATTTGTTCGGCGGTAACTATCTCTACCTGCTTACCCAAATCAGTAATTGCGACTCCTGCACGGTCGTCTTGTACTTCTATTTCTTGTATTTGGTAAGTGGTTAGCTTTTCAGCTGAGGTTAGGTATAAATTTAGTGTTAAAAAGGTTAGTAAAACTAATACTTTTTTCAAATCTAAGTTTCCTTATAAGTTTTTCAATTGTAGTTTGAATCTACCTCTCACAGTCGATTCTATTGGTAAGTGTAGTGCTCTGATTGTAACTTCGTTTGCGAAGTTGTTCAGCTCTCTTTGGTTCGGAATAAACTCACATTGCTCTTCGTTGTGATTGCTTGCAAAACAGCTGAATGAACATTTGCACGGCACTTGGTTGTAAAGTGAGTAGCGAGTAAATCGGCATTCCATTGGCCTTAGCATGTGCAAGCCCACCCAAGCGTTCACTATTGGTAATGGATCAGTTTTCAGAGCGTGGAATTTCCCAAATCGCTCGCTGAAATCTTCGAGTAATTGCTCTAATCTCGCGTCAGACTCTTTACCACAATTTTTCATCATACATTCAAAGAATCTATCGCAATCATTGCTGATACAAGATTTCAAATCCATATCGAATTTGTTTTTCAAATATGATGAATAAGATTGATTATCTAATTTGGAATAGAACTTCAGTGCGTCGTCTATTAATTTTTCTCTCAGCGTCTTTTTTTCGAGTAAGCAGCACTTGCTTTCCATTTCCTTGTCTCTGTTCAGCTTGTGCAAATATAGCTTTAGCTTAGCAGATTCGAAGTTTTTGTTGACTGATTTCTCTACGGCTTTTATGTCGCGAGTAAGGAAAGTCTTAACCTCATAGCCCCTGTGGTTCATTCTGTCTAACAGATTGGACCATGCTAACTCAGTGTTGTCTTCGGCAATTTCGAACCCAATAATGTTGGACGAAAGTCCTTCTATTGCAAAAGCAATATACATCTCGTTGTTTTCTGGTGAGCCGTAAGAGCAGTTGAATCGGATGCCTTGTAGATAGACCACATCGGCTTTTCTTACTTCCGAACTGCTGTCCAAAAAGCTTTCCCAGCTTTGTGTTTCTGTGAGGAAATTACGGATTTTCGTGTTTATTCTGTGAGGCGAACTTTTGTAGAAAGGAACTAATTCACGAACAGAATGCCCAAGCAGATAAGATTCTGCTACAGCACTGATGTCTGGCTTGTTGTGAATTACTATGCCCTTTACCCATGTTTTGGAGCAATCTTTGCACCTCATTCGTGGGTCACCCGATCTAGTTTTGCCATGTTTGATGACATTATCAGATTGGCAGTAAAGACACGATATTTGTTCTTTCTTTTTCACTTTTGTTATTAACTACTAACTGTATTATTAATTGCTTCGCTTACTTTATTGAATATCACATCTACCGAACCAACGCCATCAATATTGTGTTCTATATCTTGCTTTGTATAATATTCGATTATTGGCTTTGTTTGCTCTTCAAATACATTGAGTCTGTTGCTTACAGTCTCTACGTTATCATCTTTTCTTTGGATTAACTCTTCGCCATCATTGTCACAAATGCCTTCCTTAGCGGGAGGATTGAATTTGACGTGGTAAGAAGTGCCACACTTAGGGCATACTCTTCTGCCAGTTAATCTTTCCATCAGTTCGCTATTGGGAACATTTAGTACAATGGCTAAGTTGATTTTGTCATCTAACTCTTTCATTAGCTCGTCGAGTGCTTCTGCTTGAGCAATTGTGCGAGGGAACCCATCCAAAAGTATTCCGCTACTGTTACCGCGAGCTTTTTCAATCTCATATCTCATCATATCTATGATAATGTCATTTGGGACTAAGTTACCATCGTTAATATATTCTTTAGCTTTTTTGCCTAAGCCAGTATCGTTTTTCAAATGTTCACGAAGTATATCACCAGTAGCTATTTGCGTTAGGTCATATTTTTCGCATATTCTTTTCGCTTGTGTTCCTTTGCCAGCCCCAGGAGGGCCTAAAAATATCAGATTCATCTGTGTTGATAACTAATTAGTTTATGTTCTTTTTTAGTCTTCCAATTTAAGTAAGAACTAACCTAATTACAATAAATTGATTTTTTTTGTGCCGATGTGTTGTTATTAAATAATTGAACTCAAATTCATCGTACTATTTCTATTATTTCTGTTTTGGTGATTGTCGGAGTAATCAACTTAATGTAATATCGGCCATTCGCAAAATTGCTTAGATCTAAAGTCAGCTCTTTTGTGCCAGTGTTAGGTGTACCTGAATAAGCAGTTTCTATGGCATTGCCCAACTGGTCGTAAATTATTAAGTCTGTTTGTCCAGACTCGATTAGATTCAAGCTGACAGTTGCATTCGTGTTCATCTGGTCTTGACTAACAATCATTTCTACCTGTTCACCATTGGGATTTACTAATCTAGTGCCACCCTCTTCGCAGATACCAAGGACGTTGAACTCGCCAACTCCTGGCTCTATTTGATAATCTACAGAATCACCATTTGCATCGTACAGTTGGAATTCTGTTACTACAAGTCCACTGCTGATTGCAGTACCCAATCCCACTATCATTGGCACTGTTGCTATTTGTGCTGTACCGCTAAGTTTGCCTTCTATCTCAATGAATGAGGTAGTATTTTCAGTCGTTACTGTCATATTCTTATCTATCGGAGCGAGCAGTGTCGAGTTGTAGCTTACAGTTGCTGTGAAGTTTGTGGCAACTTCGTCTAATCCTTCTGGCTTTATTCTACCAAGGTGAAGTCCAAGTTCAACCCGCTCGCCAACAAAAGCATCGGGTACTTGTGGGTAAACCTCGCCACCAATTCCTTCTGCAAATAACATAGAACGGAGCGGAGAACCAACACCATCATAGTGAAATTCGATGATTGACGATGTTCTACCGCCATATTTTGCTGTGTAGTTCAGCTCTAATTCTTTGTCATTATCTTCGCCTGGAGAAATAGTGAAATTTATAGGTGTGGTAATAATATCAAACTGCTCCATATCAGGCCCAGTTATCTTTGTTTCAGTGATTGTAATATCTTCGCTGCCCACATTTTTCACAAGAAATAAAGTTGTGTCCTTGCCTTCACCTAGCTCAAATTGACCGAAATCAACCACGTCTGTAGTGGCTTCTATGAGTGGGTTTATTCCTCTTCCAGTAATGCTTATAGTATCTACAAAATTACCAATAGTTGTTCTAATAGTAGCCCAAGTGGTTCTTCTTGCAGACATTGATGGAGTAAACTCAAACATCATATCTTGACACTGATCTTTCTCTAAATAGAAATCCCCACCACCTCTCGAAATCAGAAAATCGGCTGCATCGTCCCCAGCTATATCCACGCCTAATATATGCAGAGTTGAGTTGCCTCTGTTGCATATTACAGATGAAATAATAGTATCTTTGGTATTTCCCACTATCATCTCGCCCATGTCAATATTATTATTTTGTATTGTTGGCTTAGGAATTATAATAGAGAACACAGCGTCTGAGGTGTCTGATTGGAGGGGGAGCGTTTTTCTAAATTTCATCATGAATATATCATAATAGCCCTTTGGGGGATATTCTTCAAAGTCATAATCTGAAGAAGTTGTAACGCCAACTATTGCAAATTCATTATCCTCTGTTTGTAAAATTGAATAGCCTCTATCATCTCTTGAACCTCCTTTTGTATTGGACCATATTATTTTTCCTTTTTCATCTAATTTCAATATCCAAATATCATTAACGCCTTTGTTGACTGCTTCCGATAAGTCACCATTGTACGAGGCACTGTAACCAGTGAGTAGTATATTCCCATTTTCTAATTCGATGACATCATTAAAAACATCGTTCAGTGATCCACCAAATTGATTTCTCATTTCTACCGAACCAGAAGTGGATAATTTTATCACCAATCCATCTAAACCATTTCCATTTATATCTCTTCTTGAACCAGCTATAACATATTTACCATATTTAGTTTTAGTGATGGAACTAGCATAATCATCACTAAAGCCGACATCAATATGTCTCCATTGTTCTGTTCCATTGGAATTTAATTTAATCACAAATATATCTTCCGAACTTTGATTGTCTGAACCAAATCCCCAATCTTTTGATGCACTAACACCTGTCAATACATATCCTCCATCATTAGATAGTACGATATCAGTAGCAAAGTCATTATTAGAACCACCAATAGTTTTGGACCAAACTAAGTCGCCATTATTATCTAATTTCAACACCCATATATCGCTTTGTCCTTTGTTACCAACTGAACTTAATGTCCCATCGTCCGAGTTACTTGCACCTGCTATTATAAATCCACCATCTGGCGTTTGTTTTACTGACTCACCATAATCGTCCGAAATACCTCCATATACTTTTTCCCATAAGACTGCCCCGTTAGAATCTACTTTAACTACCCACAAATCCGAGGTATTGTATTTTTCTCTTAACACAGAACCCACAAAAACATACCCACTATCAGCAGTTTGAGTTGTAGATTCCAAACTATTTCTTTTATTAATCCCATAAACTTTAACCCAACTTAACTCTCCTGAAGAGTCCGTTTTTGCTAGAAATCCCATCCTATCACTAGTGTTTACGTTCATGTCTAAATCATTTGACTCCGTGGAACCAGACAACAAATAACCACCATCGTAAGTTCGTAATATTTCTCTGGATTCTTCTAATTCTGAACCACCATAAGTTTTATACCATTCAACTTCCATATCATCTTTGTTCTCTTCATTATTGCTTCCATAATAATCAATAGCAATTAGACAGCTGTCGGACTCCACTATGGGAACTCTCCAATCAATTTCGGAATATTCATCTGTAGATTGAATAGATTCCCAATCTTTCCCATTATTCTCGCTAAAATTTAGCTGAACTATTTCTTTCTGAGGCACTCCTTTCCAAGTTATGGCTGTATCAGCACCAGCCGAAAATACCTCACCTCCGTTGGGATGGGTTAATTTTATAATCTTATTAGATATACTTTTATTCTTATCTCCAGACAAAAGAGAAATGTTGTTGTTACAATAGTTAGTAACCAAAGTCATTTGGGTATATTCTCTTTCATTAGAGTTATTAGAATATTTGATCTCTAATTCTTTTGATTCACCTTTAGTAAATGAAATAGGCAAGGGTGAAGTAACTTCATAATATCCGAAATCTGGTTCAAACACTACATCAGTAATTGTTTGGGTTCTGGTATCAGAAGTTATAGTTAAAGAAGTGTCTGTACTGATTTCACCAAAATCAATCACTCTGCTATTAAAGTCGAATGTTACCAGGTTTTCTTCATCAAGTGATATCCCTGTGCTGAAGGGTAGTTTATTAACTTTATTCTCAATTCTTAAATCCAATTTCGTCATACAAATTGGATTACTTTTCCAGCTTAGTTCACAAGGGATATTGTATAATTCTAAATTAATATTTGAAAATGATTCATTGAACTCTTCTTTTGTAATAATATTATCGAAACTTCTACCGCCAGTGCTATTAAAAATGTTAATAAGCATGTTAGGTGCATGGCTCTCAACTAAAATTCCAAATATTCTTGCACCCAAAGAATTTGCTGAGCCAATAATTCTGTTTTCATTACCTTTAGCAAAACCATCTGTAATTATTACTACATTTCGATTAGCGTATTGTGCTTTATCCATTGCAACTAATGCACCAGCAACAGGATTTATAAATGCAGCGTCAAAATCGGTACTACCATTTGCGGACAAGTTGGAAATATTTGATTTTAATTTCTTTTTATTTCTAGAAAAATCGCTTACAAAATAGTTTTTACTATTGAAGGCAATAACAGCAACCTCACTTCCATTATTTGGAACTAAGTCAATGAAAAAATTTAAAGAGTTTTTCAAAGTATTAATTCTTTCCCCTTCCATTGATCCAGAAATATCAACTGCAATAACAATTGAAATTGGTTCATCATTCATTTCCGGACAACTTACACTAAGCACCTCAGCGGGATTGCCATTCTCGGTTATTTCAAAATCAGATGTAGTGTGGTTTAGTATTTGGTCGCCGTTTTCATCTACCGAAAAGAACTTGGCTTTCATTACAGGGTAATCGCTGGTGTCTATCGCAAACACATCGAATGATTGGCTACTTGCTATGATTGGCAAGAGTAGGAGTATGAGTATTGCTTTTTTCATCGTACTATTTCTATTATTTCTGTTTTGGTGATTGTCGGAGTAATCAACTTAATGTAATATCGGCCATTCGCAAAATTGCTTAGATCTAAAGTCAGCTCTTTTGTGCCAGTGTTAGGTGTGCCTGAATAAGCAGTTTCTATGGCATTGCCCAACTGGTCATATATTATCAGGTCTGTTTGTCCTGATTCGATTAGGTTTAAGCTGACAGTTGCACTCGTGTTCATCTGGTCTTGACTAACAATCATTTCTACCTGTTCACCATTGGGATTTACTAATCTAGTGCCACCCTCTTCGCAGATACCAAGGACGTTGAACTCGCCAACTCCTGGCTCTATTTGATAATCTACAGAATCACCATTTGCATCGTACAGTTGGAATTCTGTTACTACAAGTCCACTGCTGATTGCAGTACCCAATCCCACTTTCATCGGTACTGTTGCAATTTGTGCAGCACCGCTTAGCTGTCCTTCTAATTCAATAAATGAGGTAGTATTTTCAGTGGTAACTGTCATATTCTTATCGATCGGGGCAAGGAGCGTTGAGTTATAGCTCACCGTCGCTGTGAAGCTTGTTGCAATTTCTGAAAGCAAATCGGGTTCAATTTCACTTAAATTAATTCTCAAATCTGAAGCTTCACCAATATATGAATCCACAATTGCTGGGGTTACTTTACCACCGACTCCTCTACCTATTAACACAAAAGTGAGGGTTGTAGCAGTTAAGTGATTCTTGGATTCAATTGTAGTGTTGCTAAGACCTGGTTTCAATGCAGTAAATCTTAGATTTATTCTAAGCGAATCATAGCTTTCTATTACAAAATCAGTATCCGACTCTTCAATGCTAAATTGTTCTAAATCTGGTCCTTTTAGTGTAATGTCAGAAACTAATACGTCATTGCTACTGATGTTTTTTATTGCATAAGCGTTTGTATCTTTAAGTAAACCTATTTCAACTTCACCAAAATCAATAGTATCAGCATAGATCTCTACAACATCGTCAATCCCCTCAGCAAAAAGGAGAGATCGCAGTGGTTCATGAGCACCTTCGTACTCAAAGTCAATTGAAGAATTTGCTTTGCCTATGTATTGAGCAGTGTATTCTAAATCTAAACTTTTAGTGCCATTAGCTGGTACAATGAATGATTTGTCCAGAGTTAGGATCTCAAATTGCTCCATATCTGGTCCCAACAGTGAAGTATTGGTAATTATAATATCACGATTGGTCTTGTTTTCTAATAAATAAACAGTTGTATCTTTTGATAACCCTAATCTAATTTTTCCGAAATCTACAACATCTGTAGATGCTTCAATTAATGGGTTTATTCCTACTCCACGGATGTTTATTGTGTCAGAGAAGTCTCCGATTGTAGTTCTGATTGTTGCAACTGCTGTTCGGTTTCCCAAAGCTGACGGAGTAAACTCAAACATCATATCTTGACACTGGTCTTTCTCCAAATAGAAATCACCCGCACCACGTGGAATAAGGAAATCAGTTGCATCGCCACCTGTTATATCCACCCCAAGCACATGCAGCGGAGCATCACCAGTATTACAAATAACAGAAGAAACGGTAGTATCTTTCGTATTACCAACTGTTACTTCCCCCATATTTACATCTGTTATTCTTATTTCAGGTTTGGGCATTATGATTGAAAACAGTGCATCCGATGTGTCTGATTGGAGAACATTTGGTGCTGCTGCAATTTTTACAACCCAATAATCAATAGCTCCATTGTGATTCGAAACATCTCCACTAATAGACCTAGTGAAACCAGCTACAATATAATTTCCGTCGTTAGTGAGTGCTACGTCTGTAGCCCTGTCGTCTGTTATACCACCATAATTTCTTCCCCACTCCAACTCACCTACTGCGTTTAGCTTTGCAACCCAGTAATCATAGTATCCTAATGGGTCAGAAATGTCTCCATCTTGAGAAATACTGTAACCCGCTACTATATACCCACCATCATTCGTTTGGACTACCGAATTAGCACCATCATTTCCAGAACCGCCAAGTGATTTTTCCCATTCTATAATTCCTTCAGAATCTGTTTTTACAATCCAACAATCCTCTTCACCTTTTGAGTTTGTAATATCATCACCTTCAGATTCACTAAATCCAGAAATTATATAACCATAGTCAAAAGTTTCTTGAATAGAATGTGCAACGTCTTTGCCTCTGCCACCATAATAATTCTCTCTTTCCAAGTTACCATTGGCATCGAATTTGAGCACCCAATAATCATAGTCACCTTTTGATTTGGGGTTAACACCAATAGAACTAATAGTTCCTGCGACAATGTAACCGCCGTCTATTGTTTGGACAATAGAGTTTATCTCCTCATGATGAATACCTCCATAAGATTTTTGCCAAAGTAATTCGCCATTTGCATCTAATTTAATTAACCAACAATCGGCACGACCTTGTGGGTTAGTAATATCTCCATCTTCTGAACTACTGTAACCAGCAACTACAAATCCACCATCAGTAGCTTCTACAACTGAATTTGCTATCTCTTTACTAGTTCCTCCATATGTTTTTTCCCAAATTAACTCGCCTGTTGAACTAATCTTACAAATCCAGTAATCATCATTACGGCCTGGATAGCTAGTTCCACTTTTGCCTGATTTTGATGAACCTACAATTACAAAATCGCCCCCCTTAGTTTCTATTATGGCTTTAGCGGTGTCATCAATACCAGTACCGAATGATCTTTCCCATAGCAATTCGCTTTCTGAATCTATTTTTACTATCCAAAAATCATTCCTACCTACTGGTTTGGAAATGTCTTTATCAATAGAGCTGCTATTACCAACAACTATGTATCCTCCATCACTTACTGACACAATTGAATTTGCATAATCTTCATTTGATCCGCCCAATGCTTTGTCCCAAATAATATCACTTGTTTCATACTGCTCATAATTTTCATTTTGAATAACATTAACCAAACAAGAGTCACTTTCAATTATTGGGAGAGTCCAACCATATGAATTATTCGTCGCATTTTTTGTGATACTTTCCCATTTCTTTCCACTGTTGCTACTGAAATTTAGTTCTACAATTTCTCTTTCGGATATTCCTTCCCATGTGATAGTGGTGTCTTCACCTGCAACAAAATGTTCGCCTCCATTAGGATAGGTCAAATTTATTGTTTTCTCACTAATTTTTGAATGTTTGTCTCCTCTGAGTAAACCAACAGAGGTAGAACAATAATCACTAATTATTCCCATTTTTACATACTCTTTTTTGTCATCCTGTATAATTTTATTGATTTTTAATTCAACGGTCCCGTTTTTAGGAATAGTAATTGGTAGAGGTGTGGTAACACTGAAGCTACCGTTGTCTGGCAAAAAGAATATTGTGTTTATGATTTGAGTACCACTGTTAGATGTAATTTCAATTGTGGTATCTTGTGTTTCTTTATCAAAAGCAATTAAATAACTACCAATAGTAAAAGTGACTTGTTGTTCTTTATTTAATTTATACGAAAGTGCTGAAGTCAAATCATTTACTTTGTTTTCTACAACAACGTCAATTGTTGGTTTACAACTCGGAATAGCCTGCCAACTAATATCACAAGGTTTGTTGTTTATCATTAAATTTAAGGATCGAAAAGACTCATTGTAATCACTTTCAGTAATAATATTATCAAAGCTTTTGCCTCCAGTTTCTCTGAATATGTTTTTCAATATTACTGGTGCTTCATTGTTTACTAAAATCCCGAACACTCTTGATTTGATAGATTTTCCTTTTGAAATAATCTTGTTTTCATCACCACTTGCAAAGCCGTCAGTAATAATAATTACACTTTTGTTTAGGAAACGTCCATTTTCAACTGCTAATAGTGCTCCTGCCATTGGATTTAAGAATGCGGCATCAAAATCTGTTCCACCACCAGCGGATAAATCATCAATTTTTGATTTTAATACCGTTTTATTGGTTGAAAAATCACTTATAAAGTGGTTTCCGGAGTTGAAAGCAGTAATACACAATTCAGTACCATCATCAGGAATTAAGTCTACAAAGTGTTTGATAGAGTTCTTTAATATCTCCAACTCTTCTCCTCTCATTGACCCTGAAATATCAACAGCAACTACAATTGATGATTGTATGCTTTTTTCAGGGATGCAACTAACACTAAGCACCTCAGCAGGATTGCCGTTCTCAGTTATCTCAAAATCAGATGTTGTAAAATTCATTAATGTGTTATTATTTACATCGGTAGAAAAAAACTTTGCTTTCATTACTGGGTAATCGGTAGTGTCTATGTCAAACACATTGAATGTTTGGCTACTTGCTATTATTGGCAAGAGTAGGAGTATGAGTATTGCTTTTTTCATAATGTTGTTATGTTTGTTTTCTGTTTTTCTAATTAATTTTTTCAATTTATCGCTACCTGTGCCCCTCTGGAAGAGCCTGCCACGTCTTTAGCGTAGGCTGCCTGAACTTGTTCAGACTGGGGAGGGGGTAAAATGTCACAGCGAGGACTGTAAGAACGTGGCTGTCTCATTTGAGATTGCCGCACTTCGTTCGCAATGACTCGTTTGTCCACCTTAAGTCTTTTGCCTTCAGCAAAAGCCACCTCCACCAGTGGAGGAAATCCCTCCTTAACACAGCAATTTTAATTTTTATTTCTCAATAGATTTCCTCACCAAGGTCACTGAGCGTAGTCGAAATGCCGTCGCCATATAATCAGAAAAACTTTTTCCAATCTATTGATTGCTTGAAATATATAATACACATTTTATTAATTCTATACAATTTAGACCATTTTGTCTTAATACACAAATGCTTAATTTATAATTATTATTGTCCTTATCCGTCAGATGTGGGTTATACAACCTACAAAATCACAAATAAGGAGAGGGTTTGGCAACTCCTACTAAAGTAAAAAACAAAGCGAAATTCACAACTGGGAATGTTGGCAAACAACTTCTCTACGGTGCTATACCTATGACTATTGGTATTGGTGCAGCAATTGGGTTCAACTTTATTGACACAGTTTTCATAGCAAAGCTCGGCGTAAAGCAATTAGCTGCTATTACATTCACTTTCCCAATGGTGTTTGTTGTTATCGGTATTGCTATGGGGCTGGGATTGGGTGCCACAGCTGTTATATCCAAGGCAATTGGGGAAGGAGACGAGCACAGGGTAAAGCGATTGGCTACCGATTCTATAGTGCTCGCACTTATCGTTACTGCTATCACTATAGTGTTGGGACTGCTGTTCTTAGAGCCAATGTTCATGGCTATGGGGGCGGACGAAAGCACTATGCCCTATATCAAAGATTATATGTATATATGGTTACCCGGGACTATATTCTTGATTGTGCCAATGGTCGGCAACTATGCAATAAGGGCGACTGGTGATATAAAAACCCCGAGCTATATTATGCTTGTGGCGGTCGGTATCAACATTGTTTTGGACCCATTGTTCATATTCGGGCTTGGCCCAGTTCCTGCTATGGGAATACAAGGGGCGGCACTTGCTACACTTATCGGTAGGTTTGTTACGCTAATCATTGCATTCCGAATACTCTACTACAAATACGATATGATTACATTCGAAAGGCCACCTCTGGCAGAGGTGTTCCAATCCTGGAAAGAGATTCTCTACGTTGGTTTACCAACTGCTGGTAGTAATATTATATTGCCAGCTGGGTTCGGTATTATTATCGATTTCACCGCCGATTATGGCGATGCAGCGGTTGCAGCACTCGGTGCAGCTTCACGAATAGAATCATTAGTTATGACTGTGTTTATGGCAACTGCGGCAGTACTTAGCCCTTTCATTGGACAAAATTGGGGTGCTCTGAAGTTCGACAGAATTGACAAAGCATTCAAGTTAGTCTTTGCATTCTGTTTCATCTGGGGAGTTGCTATGATTGGCTTTTTCGAGCTGTTCAAAGAGCCCATCTCTATGTTTGTCAAATCAGACCCAGATGTAGTCAATGTTATGGTACTATACTTAAGCATAACTCCGTTTGCTATGGCATTCCGTGGAGTGCTTATGATTTCCACCAGCGCACTCAATGTACTCAAAAGGCCGCTAGAATCCGCAGCATTAACTACGAGCTATATGTTTGTGTTCTTTGTGCCGCTTGCTTACTTTGGCTCCAAGTACTACGGGCTGGAAGGAATATTCTGGTCACTAGTTATAGGTGCTATATCGACTGCAATAATGGGGTATTTCACATTGAAGTACCGTTACAGTCAGATAAGAGAAAAGGGAGAGCTTTTGATTGAAGAACGTGATGCGAAGGGGTCGGTGGTGTAGGGGTCACATACCGCTAATCAACTCTTTAGCCTTATCCAACGTAAAAGCTCCGTCCACCTCTTTTTTTTCAAAAATCATAAAGTAGGCAAATTCATTACCAGCTTGCTTTTCCCATTCGTTCCCAAGGCGGCATTTGGCAGCACTGTCTGAACCGTCTAAGTGGTCTCCTTTTGTTTCAACTACAATTGTTCTTCCTGATTTTGTTTGTAATATAAAATCAGGATAGTGGTTGGCTTTAAATCCATTTATATAAAATCCTTTCCCACGTTCTAAATTCCTATGCCAAAACTCAATATTAGAAGATGTCCCCAGTTCCATTATTACACGTTCTTCAAAGTTGTTCATAGACCCTTCTTTTTCATAGAGTGAATTACCAATTGCTGATCCCGTTTTCCCTGGTACAATTTGTTCACTCAAATTCCAATTGCCCTTAGTATCTATTCGTTTGGACTTTACTAAATCCATAAATTGCCCCTCGGCGTAAGAGTCAGCTAATTGTCTGATTTTGTCTTTGATTTTGTCAGTATAGCTCCATTTGCGAACAAGAATATCTCTTAATTGCTCAGTAGTCATATTGTTTAATATTCGACCAATGTACACCTTGATTTCTTGGTCAGCTATTGGGTACATATTTCCGATAATCTGCATCATTTGATGTGTAATATCAGTTATCTGTTTCTCTTTTGGTTTTGCAAAAATGTATTCTGTTATTGGGTCTTTTACTAAGTTGTCTTCAATTTTTGTAAAGGAAGGACTATATTCATTTTTCTTAGCTTCCTCCAAATCAATCTTGTATAAATCAGAAGAGATTTTGTTGAAATCAATTTTTGTATCTTCTTTAGATAGTTTGAAATCTTTGAGTAATGATTCTCTGTTTAGTAACTCTTCATCCGTTTTGAAAATATCGTTTGCTTTTACTTTGATGAAAAACTGAGGAAATACTATTTTTTCAATAAATTTCTTGTTTACCTCTTTTACTCGGTAGCGCTTCACTTTGTCACCCATTTCTTGGTAAATATTCTCGTCAGCAGGTTGAAGTTCCTGCTTTCTTATTTCTTCTTCTAACTGTCTGTTTTCTTGTTCAGCCAAAGCTTCTATTTCTTCAATAACTGTGTTTGATTCTGTTTCTGACTTATCTTCATTTGGGTCATAAGTAACTCTGCTTTCATCTATTTGTTCATCAATCTGCTCAGGAAAAAGAAAATCTTCAACTGGAGAGTTAGTTACAGTTTCTGTATCTATCATCTTGTTAACTTTACGGTAATCATTTTTGCTAAAACCTGATTCTTGTAAACCCTTTACAATACTTTGCAAAGTTTCATTGAATTTGGCAGATGCTGTTAGAACATAAGAAACATTGAGCTGAAATGATTTGTGTTTCTGTACATAAGGTTGACGCAGTACACGACCTAAAATCTGTTCTACATCTACTGCACTTGATTTATCTGCTAACGAAGCTAAGATGTAAGCAAATGGGCAGTCCCAACCTTCTTTCAAAGCGTTGATGGTGATAATGTAGCGGACTTCACATTCCTTGCTCATCAAATCAATGCCTTTTAATTCATCAATATTGGCTGTTTTTATTTTGATCTGACTTTCAGGAATACCTAAAGATAATAATTGTTCTTTTAGTTTCTCAAAAGTAGTGTTATCATTTTTGGTCTTTGGTTGTGCTTGAAATAATACAATAGGTCTTATATACTTACCGCCTTCCTCTTCTTGCTTTTTTGCTAAGTTTTCTAACTTGCGTTGTAAGTGCAAAGCATTGTTTATCACTTCCGTTTTATCATGATTGTTATAAACAATTACAGGAAGCTTTACCATACTTTCTTTTTTTAGCTCTATAGCGGGTACTAAACTAACTATATTGCTATTTTCTTTCGGTGTTGCTGTTAAATCTAATATAAATGAAGGGTTTAGATTTTTGAGCATATCTACACTCAATTCACTCTCTGCATTGTGACTCTCGTCCACTACTAACACAGGATTCAGATAACGCAATACATTAATTAGTGCTGTGTCATCTGCATCTTCAAATATGTGTTCTCTGTTTTTGAATTGCGATACAAAAGATTCCAACTGCCCATTTTCTTGGTAAACCTTGCGGTCATCCTTGTTCCTCGCTCTTAAACTGGCAAAACTCATTACAAAAATGCTTAACTGGTCTTTTACAACTGTTGGGTTGAAGTTTGAACCTTGCAACAAATCTTCTTTTTGATAAACTTCTACTCTGTGGTTGAACAATGTGTTGAGTTTTTGTCTATATGGATGGTCAGGGTTAGAAAGAGCTTCTACCGTTTGTTGTAACAAGTTACTCCACGGAACTACCAAATTACTGCTTTTGGTTTGTTTGAATCGAAAGCCGAAAATATAGAATGCAAGGCATTAACAGCAATAAATGTCTTACCCCCTGCAGTTGGGACTTTCATTGCAACATGAGCAGCGTTGGGTATATTGTTTTTATAAGGTTGCATTCCTGTGCCAGCCAATGGGTCATAAGGACCAATTTTATTTGTCCAATACTGATTGAAAGCGTTAGCTAAATCTCTTTCCTTTTGAACATAGTCCAAATACTCTTCAAGATCATTAATCACTTTATGTTGATAGCTCTTTAATTCCATAGTTTACTTCTTCAGTTTCTTGATTTGTTTATCAAAATCCGAAATTATTTTTTGGGTCTTATTGAATTGGTCATATTCCTTGCTCGCTTTTGCAATGGCTTGTTTGTGCGACTTTGTTCCTTTGCCTTCTAACACCTTGAAGTTATTGAAATTCAGAAATCTATCTACGCTCTTAGCCAAACCTTCCATTGTAAAAGTGTTTTCCTGCTCTATCTGATTTTCAATATAATCAAAATAACCAGTTACCGTACGTTCCAATCGTTTTATCTCTTTTTCTTGAAGATAGTTTTTAGCAACCGATGTATCTGACTTTATTATTCGTCCGTCTGGAGCGTTTTTCCAAGTTGTCAAACCCATATTCTCCTCTTCTGCATTTGCATTTTTATAGATGATTTCAGCAGCTGTATTGCCAGCAATGGCAAAGTGAAATTTGTTTTGTACCATTGAATAAAAATTCTTTGTAGTTTCAGATTTTGGGTCATAATCAATGCTACATTCTGCAAAAATATCCGTAATCTGCTGATAAACTCTTCGTTCGCTAGCCCGAATAGAACGTACCCGTTCTAATAATTCTCCAAAATAATCTATGCCAAATACTTTTTCGCCCTGCTTCATTCGATCGTCGTCCAACACAAAACCTTTGATTATATATTCTTTCAAGGTCTTAGTCGCCCAAATCCTAAATTGCGTGCCTCTTTGTGATTTAACTCGGTAACCAACCGAAATGATTACATCAAGATTATAGAACTTTACTGGTTTGTCCGAGCCACTAATGTGCATTATTTGCACATTGCTTTTTTCTTCTAATTCTCCCTCACCGAAAACATTACCAATGTGTTTGGTAATCACACTTCTATCACGGTCAAAAAGGCGACTCATCTGCTCTTGGGTCAGCCATATTGTTTCTCTTTCTAACAACACTTTTAGTTTTACTTCACCTTCCGATGCCGTATATAAAATGAAATTGTCCTGCTTTGATGTTAATTTACTCATATTATCTTTTTTATATAACTGATTTTTTCTAAAATAGTGTTTACTCACTCATCACTAAAACCTTGTTATATCTCTCGGTATTTTCTTGAATATGATATTCTTCCTCGCCATAAATTCCTTTGGCAATAAGCAATTGTCAGCATAGATTATATACTGTTCGCCTTTGGTTTTTATTAATTCCAGCGAGTCATAGTCCAATGTAGTTAGTCGGTCTTTATCATAAATGAAGTAATAAACTGAGTCTTCTTTTTTACCTAATAAGTATTTTTCAGCATCGGGCTCGGTAAACGATGTACGGGTTTCCGAAAACCATATATACTCTCGAATTTTGGGCAAGCCAACTTCTTCATTCAAGTTCTTGTTTTCATCAAACAGTGGCAACCCAAGCTGGTAGTAATCAAATTCGCCACCAGTTCCTTCTACTTTCTTTTTGGTTGCTGAGCTTGTCGAAGCACCATAGCCCTTAGCTACTCGCTTTACTCTTTCGGCTGTTATATCATTAGCATAATCTTCCATCTCCACCATTATAAATTTGCGGTTGCCCCCGTCCTCTTTGTTCAAGTTCATAACTGCGTGTGCCGTAGTGCCAGAACCCGCGAAGGAGTCGAGGATGATGGAGTTTTCTGTCATTCCTAAATGACAAATCCTTTCAAGAAATTCGATAGGTTTTGGCGTGTCAAAAATCTTTTTATTGTCAAATTTTGATTTTAATAACCTTGTCCCGTTCGTTGCAGTTCCAACATCATCCCACCAAGTAGTGGGAGTTTTACCACCTTTACTTTTTGCTTTTGATAAGTAGTATTTCCTTGATAAAGAATTAGGTTTTACCACAATTTCTCCTTTGTCGTAATATTCCTTCATCGTCTCTTTGCTATACCTCCAATAACCTTCAACACCTTGAAATTCATAAAATGGGTTTCCTTTAGCAGCCCCTCCTGGACCATCTACTGGTACTAATTTGTATGGTCCTTTAGGGTCATTATCTGGATTCTTAAAACCTTTATATTCTTGTGGAAATATAAAGGTTTTTTTGTTTTTAAAAGCAATTTTAAAATTTTTAGCAAAACATAATAAATGATGATGATTCTGACTAATTAGAAGATCATTAGAAACTGAACCTCTGGATTTGTGACAAATGCTACCAATAAAGTTCCTAACACCAAAAATTTCATCGCACATTAGCTTTAGGTTAGCTTGTTCATTGTCATCTATCGAGATAAATATTACCCCATCATCAGCCAGAAGCTTGTGTAAGAGTTTGAGCCGTGGATACATCATACAGAGCCATTTGTCGTGGCGGCTGAGGTCTTCGCCGTCTTTGCCTACTACTTCTCCCAGCCATTTTTTTATTTTTGGGTGGTTTACGTTGTCATTATATACCCAGCCCTCATTGCCCGTGTTGTACGGTGGGTCTATGTATATGCACTTTATCTTTCCTTCGTATTCGGGTAGTAAGCTCTTCAGTGCTTCTAAGTTGTCGCCATGTATTATTTTGTTCCCGCTGCCAGTGGACTCAGTTTGTTCCCCTTTGTCAGCTGTAAATCCGTATTTGTGTTCCAGCACTCTGTACGGCACATCTTGGTGGTGGCTTATTACTTTATCTTTTCCTATCCAGTTGAGTGTGGGCATATTGCTTTTGTTTTTTTTTAATTGGGTGGTATTATTTTTTAATAATCAACACCAAATACTTTTCTATCAATTTTAATAAAACAAATATACAAAAAAACCCTCACTTCCATTACAAAAGTGAGGGTGCATAAACTCTTTTGATTATAAAATCAAACTATATTACTTCTTCAACAAATCTCTTATCTCAGTAAGCAATACTTCTTCCTTGCTTGGCTCTGGGGGAGCAGCAGGAGCTTCTTCTTCTTTCTTCTTCATACTCATAAATACTCGAATCATCATAAATATAGCAAAAGCTATAATCACAAAATCGACCATAGTTTGAATAAAGCTACCGTAGTAAATAGCTACTTCTGGCACTGCTGCAACTACTTCGCCAGCAGCGTTGTTAGTCTCTGCTATTCCTTCTTTTAGGACATATTTCAATTGACTGAACTTTACCCCACCCAATAGCATACCAATTGGTGGCATAATAATATCTTTAACAAAAGAGCTAACTATCTTACCGAAAGCACCACCAATTATGATACCAACGGCCATATCTACAACGTTACCACGTTGTATAAACGCTTTAAAATCATTCATCATAAGCACAAATTCTCCAAGAAATTAAACAAAATTAATAATGCAATTTAACTGATTATTCTTCTATATTCTAAACATTTTAATAAAATGAAAAATCAGCTTTTCAAATAAGTTATTACTTGTATGCCTTCCTAAATATGTAGAAATCGGACAATAATATGGAAAGTAAAACAAATATATTTATGATTTCAGTTAACTTACTTTCGCCCCAAATAAGACCTAAAACTATACTAGCAAAGTAAAGGGCAACGCTTACAAATAGTAGGTTACGGAATGTTATAAGTTCACTCCTTTCAATGCCATATTTGCCATTACGTAAGTAAAACAGCATAGCAATAGAAGAAGCAAGTAGTAATGTTATTATTATCATTTGTCTGTAAATTTTAGTTTGCTAAATGTAATTTAATTAATCCTTTTCATACAAATATAGTAAAAAACGAGCAATAAAAGTCAAAGCAATAGCTAGCACTATCTGGATTATAATTGATTCGAGTCTGAGGAAAAATACCAAATTGATAAAAATGAGGTAGAAAACTACTACCAACGCTACTTCTCTAATTGCATAGCTAAAATTATTTTGTTTCATAGATTCGTACCAATTTGTTATATTATAACTTAATAAAATTGCCAGTAAAAAAATAATATTTTTATCTTGGAGGGATAGTTATGAGTAAAGGGCTTTATTGGACATTGATTATAATTGGTGATTTGGCGTTATTGTCATCAGTTTATATTTATATGAATGGTGGTGAATTTAACGATTATTTTTGGGGAGCCCTTTGTGGTGTTTCTCTGATAGGTGTAGCTATGATAGATATGAAAAAAAAGAAATTAGATGAGTAATATAGATTTTAGTAACTACCAATCGGAAGAGGTAACTGACCGTATAGCTGACCTAATCACATTCCCAATTTATGTCATTGGTATTCTGATATGGCCATTTTTGCTTTCCGTTGTGCTGTTCATTTCTGGTTACTTTGTGTTGAATTTGAGTGGGGTTGACCACATAGTGTATCCATTGTTCGGGTTGCCACTACTCGTATTGATGGGGCTTTTCGTTGGGTTAGTGTGGTTGCTGAGCCGATTGAAAGATGATATTGTGTCAATTATGGATTACTCTCTGATTGTGTTCAAACAAGCTGTGGCAAATATGCAAAAAGAGCCTGGCAGTAGTAATCGTGATTACGGAGCAGTATTCAACGGGGTTATGAGTTCGGTAATTATGCCTTCGGTAAGAAAAGTGTTAGAAAACAGAGTGATATTGGTTGGTGGGTTTGTATATTCATTGGTGAACAAAATTGTGACAAGGGTGACTCAGAGGTTCGTAAGTAACGAACCAAAGAACAGCATTGAAACAGACGACAATAGGGGAGTAGAGTATTACGAAAAAGCGATTACGAATATAAAATCGCCAATAGATACAGTGGTAGGTACATTTAGAAACTTCTTTATATTTTTGGCTGCTTCTTGTGTATTTTTGCTTTCGATTATTATTTATCTTGTTAATTGAAGTATGAAGAAAATTGAAGTTTACAATATTATATTTATTGCTTTTCTAATGATCCTGGGTGTTATTTTATCAAATCTATTATTTCCCAGTAAAGACTACTCGAATTACAGACTAATAGAGTATTCTGATTACCAAGATACAACTACAGTTGATTATATGGATAAAGCAAAAGTAACTATTGATTTAAGTGATAGTATTGTTGCTCCTATAGGTTTATATCTTATAGAGAATAGTTCAAATTATAATGAGTGGTTAGATCACAAACCAATTATATCGTTCACCAAAGAACCTTACCGATATAAAATAAGAGATGTTAGATTCCCCTACAAAGTATATAAAAGAAAAAACTCAGATACGATAGAAGTATTTAAAGACACTTTCAAATTGAAATTCATACTTCCGAAACCGAAAAAAAATTAAACATGAAAACACACATTATAACATTTCTAATATTTTCTATATTGAACTTTATTCTTCAAGCATTATTTAGCTTGGCAATTGACGATGAGGTAAACCTAGTGTCATTAATTGTACAGAGTATTATTTATGGAATTTTTATGACATACTTTATGAATTGGCTCAGAAAAAGAGAAACTAAGAAAGACGCAGAGAAAAAGTAAAATATAAATCCTCCTGGCCTCCTTTGTCAAGGAGGAGCTAATATGATAGTTGCCAATAACAATAGTTATAGATATATTACACAACAATGGTTTAGTTAAATCAGCTAAACAATTACAGAAAATTTTAACATAGGAATTATATGAGATCAATTATACTTTTATTTACCATACTATTTGCACTTACTGCAAGTGCCGAAGAGCTGAAAGTCAACACTTATGGCAACAGCGAAGACAAAGCAATTATCTTCCTTCACGGCGGGCCAGGGTACAATGCAGCCAATTTTGATATTACAACTGCCGAGCGGCTTTCGGAAAATGGCTTTTTTGTAATTGTTTATGATAGAAGAGGTGAGGGGCGTAATGAATCGTTAGAAGCAAAGTTCACATTTGACGAGACCTTTGCAGATATAAATTGGATTATGGAAAAGTATGGAGTAGAAAAAACGAGTTTCATTGGTCATAGTTTTGGTGGAATAGTTGCTACAAAGTACGCCGAGAAGTTTCCTGATAAAGTAGAAATGATTTACTTAGTCGGTGCTCCTGTTTCGTTGCAAGAGACATTCAAAACTATTATCACTACCGTAAAAAAGATATATGAAGAAAAGAATGACGCAACTAATCTTAACTATGTGAAAATGTTAGAAAATATGGACACAACGAGCATACAGTACAGCTCATATTGTTTTATGCACGCTATGCAGAACGGGTTCTACACTACTAAAATGCCAACTGATGAGGCAAAAAAGCAGTACAAAATAATGAAATCTGACAAGGAAATGATGGCTCTTAGCCAGCAGATGAATTTCAAAGCTCCTAAGGGGTTTGCTGACAATGAAAGTTATACTACTATTGATCTTACTAATGGTATAGACAATGTAATGGAACAGGACATTGAAGTTTATGGGATATATGGCAAAGAAGATGGGCTATTTTCCGAAGAGCAAGTAAATAGTTTGGCGGAGCAGATTGGAGAGGGCAATATGCTCTATTTAGATAATTGCTCACACAATGTTTTCGTGGATAGACAAACTGAATTCATTGAAGCAATTGTTGAATGGAATAAGTAATGAAATTAGTTACTGACCCAAGGGTAGAAGAAGTATTTGACAATTATCCCGACCACATAAGACCAAAAATTGATGCTCTGAGACAGTTGATACTTGATTCTGCAACCGAAGTTGCAGGCGTAGAGAAGCTTGAAGAAACCCTGAAATGGGGTGAGCCGAGTTACCTGACCAAGCACGGTAGCACAATCAGAATAGATTGGAAGCCGAAATCACCAGAGCAGTATGCCATTTATTTCAAATGCACGAGCAAATTAGTGCCTACATTTAAGGAGATATATGGTGATTTTTTTAAATATGAAAACACTCGTGCTATCTTGTTTGATTTAGACGAAATGCTGCCTGCCAATGAATTGAAACAGTGTATTGCTGCCGCACTTATGTATCACAAAGTGAAAACCACGCCGAATTTGGGGATGGGGAATTAATAGTAAATACTATATTTTACTTAATTTTCTATACTAATTGATTCTTCCAACTCATCGAAAGTGAAAATAGTCTTGATTCTGCTATTGTTTATTGGCCAAGATTGTACTAATGTTTTTACATCGATATTCAATTCTTTGATAAAGTTATATAACCCTATTTGTCTATTGCCAGCTTTGGTTATCTTGCCTTCTTTGGGTATTGAGCACAAATCGTCTTGGAAAAGCAGTTTTTCACTAGGGAAATAATAGACCATATAGTCTTTGGTGTGTGAAGATTTGTCACCCATAAAGTAAATTTTCATCTGTCCATTAGCACCTAAGCTGATGCTGTCTTTTACGATTTTGGTTCTGATTGGACTTGGGTCTAAGTGTAAACTGTCAGGTCGCAATGAGTGCGATGAGCTTGTTATTTCTTCAACATAATCTTTGTTGAACTCATTACAAATTATGGTCGCTCCTTTGTGGGCGAAGGCTCTTACGCCTCCTAAATAATGAGGGTGATGGTGTCCGAAAATGAAATATTTTATTTCTTTGTTCGGTGCAAATTTCTTGATTTCTGAAATAATTAGCTCGCCATTTGCGGGATTGAGAGGGGCTTCTGCTACGAGGATATAATCATCTATTTCAACAACTAAAACTCTATCATTAGTGTGAGCGATATCTATGAAATGAATATAGTCATTGTGTTTAGTTACTGATAACTGTGGTCCAGGTTCTTCCTGTTTTTTTACTATTCGATAATCATTTGGGGGCTGTAGTAAAGTAATATCATTAGGCACAACATTCATAGAAGTTATGCTGATATTCTCAATCACATTACCATTGAACTTATTAATATTGATTGTACTCGGGTAAGTGACTCCACTTTTAGTGATATAAGATGAATAGCTATACACTGTTTCCACATCACCATAGAGCTCATCATAGCTTAAAGTTATTATTTTATCAATTAGTTTACTCTCGTTTGTTAAGTGTATTTCTACATTGTAATCCCCAATTTCTAATGAATAGATTGTGTTCCCATTGGAGCTATTCGTAGTTGCATTATTATCCAGTAAATATTGATACAAATATTCTGGGGTATAGCGAGCAGTAGAAATTAATACTTCGTCGTATTTCTCTTCTGTGATTGGGTAGAGCTCAGAGTCGCCATAGTCCACAAAAAGCAGAGTGTCATTTCGGAAATTTGTTGTTGAGTTGTATTCTCTTCCTCGGCTATTTTTGAGAGTATCCTTCTTGATAAATAATTCTTCACTCAACCATATTGTTCCGTTACCAGTATAATTAGTAGTTGCCCAAGGTTCAAAATTGTGACCGAGAGTTTTATACTCTTCGTTGTAATGAAGTCTGATTAAATTTTCAGAACCCTTGAAAGTCTTATGATTATTAGACTTTAGTGATGAGTTACTCAGTAATAAAAAAGATGTAATAAACAGAAGTATATATTTTTTCATTTAGCTCTTAGTTAGATAAATTAAGTTTTGTTTTATAAATACAATTTGCGCTCAACTATGTTTCATTTTTTTTTGAATATCAAATTCGCCTTGTTTGTAACTCCTGGTTATAGGAGATTCGTATTTAATTTACTTAGGTGTTAAAAATAGTTTTTTGACCACCAGACCAAAGTGGGTTTCTATTTTGATAAAATATAGACCACTACTAATATTCGACAAACTGATACTCTTAATCATTTTACCTGAGTGCTTGTCAAAGCTATCTTTATATAGCTCCTTACCTGTATAGTCAATGACGCTAATTGCAAAACTACCTTCGTACTCTCCAGAGCTTTCAAACATTAGCGTATTTCCTTCTACGTAAGTATCTATTTCATCTTTCGTTAGGAACTCAACTTGTCTAAATCCTTGAACGCAGATGCTGTCGGTCATCAACGATCCGTCGGAAAGAACAAGTAAATAATTAGAATTTGTGTCTGATAAACTAATGGCTACAGAATCTATATCAGTTAGTAACACTACGCCATAAAGTGAGCCAATTTTAACTTTACCACTTGTTCTCACTTCATTGCTGTAAGCAAACCGTATGTTTGTGTTCTGATTGTCGTCCCATTGATTTAATACATTGATTCCATCTGTTGATTCAATGAAATATTTTCTATTTGATAGTGATACTGTAGCTTTTAAGTCGAGATCCGTGTATTCTTGAACACAAGCCATTGACAAATATATAGGAATTTCGAAATTCCTAGCACCAACATAAGTTCTCAGGTGCGGCACTTCAAGTGTATATTGATTTGTATTAGCTATTACTTTAATAGGAATTCTTACTGTCTTGTAGCAACCAGAATAGAAATGAATCTCCAAGGTGTCCCTTTCTATACCTAAGCTGAATGAACTATACCCTACTGATATTCTTTTGTCAAAAACGCCATCGGGATAATCAACTTGGAGCCAACTGTTATTAGCGACGTATAGAGAGTTGTTTTTTGCAAATTTAATACTATCAATTCTAACAGGGACATTAGACTTAATCAAATATTCAAGGTCGAATATCACATCGCCACCACGGCAAACATTGAACTCTAGTTCATTTATTTCGCCCATCTCAATTTCAGGTGGAACAATATTATATTCGGCAATGCCAGTACACCCATTTTCATTGGTTACTTCTACTTCTATTTTGCCTAATTGGTCTATCTCTAATGTATCACCAGTGCCGAGCTGAGTCCTGACGCTGGAGTTTTGTGGCGTGTGATACCATTGGTAATTATCGTAAGTATTCGTTGTTGTTAGCTTAATTATATCGAGTGGTGACTTGCATAAGTCAATTTCATTCTCGTTGGCATTCACTATTTCTGGGGCTAAATTATCAATTATTTCTATTGAAAAGGTATCATTATAAAATTGATTACAACTATTAAAGTTAAAGAAATATGAGCCTTCGTCATTTTCTGAGATATTATCTATTTCTAAAACTCTGTTATATTTCCTATTGCCGTCTGGTGCTATCCATTTATATTCGCCACAAGGGTCATTGGTAGCTTCTATTAGTACATCTGTTCCTTTACAAAAAGTTAGATTTTTAAATCTCTCAAACTCAGCTCTATCTTGCAATTCGGAAAGAAAATTAGTCGGAATGTTTTGCAAATGGAGTTGTGATGAAAAGTATTTGGGTATTTCAATCTCATTGAACTCAAATTGTGTATCTAATCCTTTGTTGTTTGGGCATTTTATCACTCCCAGGTGAATTTTGTCTTTTCTTTCGGTGTAGTGTACTAACTGATTTACGCTGTAAGTTATGTAAATACGATTATTGGGAGCTAATTTGAAATCGTAGAATAAGCAATCGACACAAGTTTTTTGTTCTATTTCTGCTATTTCAATACGGGAGTTAAGTATATAGTTTTTATCAATTTTGCTCAAATCAAATTGATGTATTATGTATTCGCTATGCCCACTTTGGCTATATAGCTTTGTGCCGTCTTGTGAAAAAGCAAACTCACTTCTTATATTTTTACCTGTCTCTTTTTTCATATCAATAGTGATGCCATTAGAAACTGCACCACTTGTGTTGTCGAAATTGAAGAAATGAAAAATTGATTTGAAGTTATTGACAACAATTTTATCTCCTTGCGGGGAGAATTTTATCTTTTTTCCTGAGCTGTGATTGTCTATTTCTCCATTGTCCAAGGATTGAGTAGCCAATGTGTTGTAGGTTGCATCAGATTTGAGCTCAATTAATATCATATTTTCTAAATCAAAGCTCGATAGTGCAATGATGTAACCATCACCATTTGAGTTGAGAGTGGTTGATATAACACCATGCTTTAGTTCTGCTGTACTAAACTTAGTCGGTGTAGTAGCTACTTCTGGCGATACCCCGTAGTCAAATTCAATAAAACTCAGTGAACTGGGTTCACCCGAAGATTCATTTTCCGATATTAAAAAAAGACACTTGTTTTCTTCGTAGAAAGGTAGGACAACAGTAGAAACATTGTTCGAGAAGTATTGATTTTCATTTATTTGAATCTCTTCTACAACAGCATCTTCGCTATTTCTAATCTCAATTTTATTTTTGAAACAACGGAAGCTGTATATGAGTACACCATTCGTATCTGTAAGAATATCAGTGTGCCTGTATTGGTACATATTATTGGTGACAGTATCAACCGACAGATTATATAAACACTCTTCTTTTTCAAAATTTAGTCTGTACTCACTATCCAACTGCCATTTGGAAAATGGTTTATTTGCAATTGATTGAGACCAAGCAAGAACAAAACATAGAAGTATTAAAGATATTCTCATAATTCAATTAATGTAATTGTTATAGTTATATATATGAATATACCTTAAACTGAGAAAAGGTTACGAGATAGTGTTAAAAAATGCTATTCTTTAGTCTAAAATAGAGTAATATACCACTAAGAATTATTATAAATAATAAACCTATAGTGTTAATTATTTCAAAACGGCTTTGCTTCGCAGATAAATCATGGAGAGCTGGAATTAAAAATAAGTTAATTAATAGGGAAAATGGTAGCAAAAATAGACCAAAACCCATTGGGCCAAAGTCGCCAACAATTAAATTGACTGTCATTGGTATCCAATAAATGTTGGATAACACAATAAGTATGCAAACTATTTTGAAAAGATCGTCTAAATTTCTAAACTTATTCAATTAACTACCCCGCCTACTTCTTCCAATAAGAAGGAGCGAGAAGGATTATAACTGTTAGCACTTCTAACCTACCGACCAACATAAGGAACGACAACAGCCACTTAGAAAAATCGGGCAAAAAGCCGAAATTATCTGTTGGGCCAGTTAAGTTGAGTCCTGGGCCAATATTGTTGATTGCTGTTACTGCAGAACCAACAGCAGACTCTAAGTCTAATCCGAAGAGTATAAGCAAGTATATAGATATTGCTAAAATAAATATATACAATACGAAATAGCCGAGTACATCACGAATTACCTTATCGTCTATGGTTGTGTCACCTACTTTGATTGGAGATATTGCTTTGGGGTGCAGCACTTTTACGAATTGCTTGCGGGCAAACTTTAGCAATAGCATTACCCTAATTATCTTCATACCACCAGAAGTTGAACCAGCCATACCACCACTAAACATAAGTGCTAATATTAGTACCTGAGAAGCCATAGACCATTGTTCAAAGTCAGCAGTTGCAAACCCAGTGGTTGTTACTATTGCCAATACTTGGAATACAACATCACGAATTGCGGGCTCTACTGCACCTTCGTACATATTATATACATCGGTGAATATGAATACTGACGAAATCAATACCATAAAGAAGTAGAATTGAAACTCTGTGCTTTTGACCACACTTTTGAAATCCCCCCGCAACCAGTGATAGTGTAGCGAAAAGTTAGTCCCTGCTATAAACATAAAGAATATAATTACATATTGTATATAGGCGGACTGCCCTGCTATGCTTGAATTGTAAGTTGAAAATCCACCAGTAGCTAATGTAGCAAAAGCATGGTTAAGTGAATTATAAAAATCCATTCCGCCTAGCATAAGTAAGACTAATTGGGCAGTTGTGAATAGCAGATATACTCCCCAAAGTAGCTTTGCAGTCTGGGTTATCCTTGGTTTCAATCTGTCAGATATTGGCCCTGGCGATTCTGCTTTGAATAGGGACATACCACCAATACCGAGGAATGGAAGGATTGCTATTGTTAATACAATAATACCCATACCGCCAAACCAGTGGGTTATACTACGCCAAAGCAATATCCCTTTGGGTAAGCTCTCTATATCTGATAGAATAGTAGAACCAGTAGTTGTGAAACCAGACATCGACTCAAAGAAGGCATCGGTAAAGCTTGGTATAGCACCCGAAAGAATATAGGGGAAGCTACCGAGGAGAGCCATTATAGTCCAACCGAAAGTAACAATGGCAAAGCCGTCTTTTGTTTTTAGGTCGTTTTTTTTGTCAGTAGTTATGAACGCAAGTGTACCTATAGCAAAGCATATAGCTGCCGATACAATTAGTGGTTGAGCATCGCCCGAACCGTAATAATAAGAAAAGGGGAGAGGCATTAGCATACCGAATCCCAAAAATATGGAAAGGAAAGCTAATACTCTTAGTACTATTTTATAATTCATATTCTAAGTCTGGTGTTGATTATATAAACATTGATTCAACGCTTGGGAAAGCTTCTGGTAGTGAAAAGACTACCACTCTGTCGCCTGCTTGTATTTGAGTGCTACCTTTAGGAATCATTAACTCGTCATTCCTAAGTATAGCTCCAATAATTGAACCTTCGGGTATTCGGAGTTTCATAATTGGTTTTTTGGTTATCTTTGAGGTTTCCTTTACTATAAACTCTACTATCTCAGCATCTAATCCTGGAAGTTCTGCAAATTTTGCTATGTCTTTGCCTTTGATTAATCTAGTGATTGCATTAACCGTAATTTGTTGTTTACTTACAACTGCATCCATGTGTAGTGCTGGTGTCAACGGCAGATACTCTCTTTTTTTAATTAGAGTAACTGTACGGCTAACTTCCATGTGCTGAGCTACTATACTAGTGATGATGTTGGTTTCATCATCGCCAGTTATTGCAATGAACTGATCCATAGCTTCTAAGTTTTCAGAAAGAAGGAGATCTAAGTTGGAACCATCACCGTTAATAACGAGTGATTTGTTTAACTTACTTGCTATTTCTGTGGCTTTCTTTTCATCTTTCTCTATTATCTTCATATTTATTTCGCCATCGAGCTGCATAGCCATGAAAGTAGCAGTAAGTCCACCACCGATAATTAATATGTCTTCTATGTTTTTTTTCTTTTTCCCGAGATATTCCATCGCCTTGTCCAGATAGTCAGGTGCACACACCATATATATCTGGTCACCTGGGAGCAGTATGTCATTCCCCTTGGGGACGATTGTACTTTGCCCTCTCTTGATAGCAGTGACCGTCAGAGGTGGATTATTTAATTCTACACCCAAATCCATAAGCTTTTTGTGAAGCAATTGTGAGCTATTGTCTAACCGAATTCCAAAGAATTTCAATTTGCCGCCTTCAAATTCGATTAAATCTGTGGCATTCGATTGCTTGATTAATCTTACTATTGTGTCAGCAGTTTCTTTTTCTGGCTGTAAAAAATGATCAACACCTAATTCTTTTTTTGTGATAACATGAGTCTCTGATAAGTACTCAGGATTTCTCACTCTGGCAATTGTTGTCTCCACTCCATACTTTTTTGCAATTTTGCAGGCAAGAATATTTACCTCGTCATTGTCAGTCAAAGCAGCTACCACATCGGCACTATCTACCCCTGCTTCCAACAGCTTTTTGGCACTGCACCCATTACCCGTTATGACCATTGCGTCGAGGGTTTCGGAAGCATACTCTGCTATTTCTTCATTGCTTTCGATTAGGGCAATATTGTGTTTTTCTTTCGAGAATCTACGTGCAGATTGATAACCAATATCACCAGCACCAATAATTATTATTTCCATTTTAATTTTTTTTTTTCTATATTAAACCTTTCCTCTAAAGTAAATTTAGAATATATATTATATAATAAAAATAAAGAGTGCGTATAAGTCATTTTTTTTACTATTTGAAAATTTAAATTATTATTCGTAAAATAGAGATACTTCAATATTACATATTCAAAAATGTGTAATTAATGTGTGTATTATATTCGTGTATTTTGATAAAGAAAGTTAAATAATTCAAAGGTAAAAGATGTCTAAAGGCGGTGCTGGAAAGGTCTATTTCGTACTTTATTTGGCGGTAGTATTAGAACTCCTAATTATTATCGTAGAGAGAGATGAAGCGGAAGAACACCTGCACAAAAAACAAAAAGAGGCAATGAAGATTGTCCAATCTATCCTGTCGCAACTTCAGTCTGGTTCTGGTACTGAAGGTATAAATACAAGACCACAAGATGAGATTACTATTCCACCTCCAGGTGTGAATATTAAAGAAATCCTTGGTACTGATATTAAGCCATTCAGAAAGTACATAGTAGAGGTCGGTGTAACTGACGTTAGTGCTACTGCAAACAGATTGGAAGGCGAACCACAAAAAGAATACTTAGAAAGATTAGAGAAATTAGTCCGTTTGGCTAATGTGGAAGATTTGGAATACCAAGTCTTTTATAATAGTAGCCAAGAGACTGGTGCTGTCCCTCCTTTCCCAAGTAATGACTATTTCAAAGAAGAAAATTATAACTTTACCGAGTATGAACTTGGTAAAACTGTAACCGACCCCGAATCGAATGAGATATGGGAGTTTATTGGTGTACAGAAAATAGAGATGGATGATGATGCTACTTTTGAAGCATTGAATATTGATGAAATTGATAAGGATCTTATGCACCCTGTGTACGATCCAGAGAAACGATTAATAAGAGGTCCAAACTTTGCTCCAAACAATACTCCTGAAGACAGTGTCTTCTTCTACTCTGAAGAAGAAACTAAGTTGGCTTCTGGCATATTTGGAAACAGAGGTACTCTTAGTAAAAGAGCATTTGTTATCAATTTCCAACCACCAAGCAAGGCGGGTTGGTATAAGTTGAGATTTGTTTCAAGAACAAACAGAATCTTAGGTGTGCGTTCTGACCAAAAAGTAGAAAATCTTGACAAAGAAGCTACTGTTAATATTGGTACGGTTCAGCTCAAGATTGCTGACCTAATTAAAGTGAAAAAAGAATTAGGTAGAAAGTTAGAAAAATATCAAGTTCCTGATGAAGACGTGTTGACTTCTGCTGGTGGGTTTCGTGAATTTGATCAAAAAATTGACGATGCTAAGCAATTAGCTTCTACAGATAAAGACGCTGGCGATTTGATTGGTAATATCAGATTGTATGGGTATATAGTGAAGTTATTGACTCCAGGTCAATCACAAAACTTTGATCAAAACAAAGGTGATATTGAGTTTAACATCCGTGTTATGACTCCTAAGCCGAAGTTAGCCGATCCAGTTGTTCAGATTGCTCAAAATTTTTACAGATTTGATCAAAATAGAGCAAACTTTAGAATGTCTATTTCTCCTTACCAAGGAGATGCAAACATAGTAAGAGGTACTATACACGATGCTGCGGCTGGGCCTTCGAGCCAACCAGTAGCTACTGTTAATTTCAAAATAGCAGAAGGTACAACTCCTACTAATGGTGGTAGTGCTGATTATATTGGTACTGTGAGCGAACCTTTGGCTGCAAATGCGAATGGTGGACCTCGTAATTATATAATTAAGGTTACTCACCAATTGCAAGGTAAAGAAGCAACGAAAGAACCAAAAATGGTTGTCTTCCCTGCTATAGTAGAAGAGAAAGTAAGAAGCTTAAAAACTAAGTTAGGATTCTTGGCTATCTATGGTCAACAATTATTCTTCAACTTTGAGCCACCATCTGGCAACAAAATACAACCAGAGCAATTTGGTTATTATTTTGAAACTGATGCTGATGCACAAGAAAGAGGATTGATGAGAGGCCTTTCTGCTGAAAGATCTGATAATCTATATTTCTCGGCTGATATGAAGAAAGCTTCACTGAGAATAGTATGGACTGATCCAATAACTAAGCAAGAAGTAGATATATTCCCTAAGGAAGAGTTTACAATTCTTCAAGCTGAGCCAGGTGTGGCTACTATAAATCAGCAAAACAGTGTATCTGTTGATGGAGAAATGGTTAGAATTAGGGTGTCAGGTATCAATATTACTTCTCCTGACATTGGTCAACAAGAAGGTGATGCTAAGGCCGAAGTTGATATATCTTTGAGTCCTCCACAAGTGAGAGTACCGGGATACCAAGCAGTTGGGAAACCAAATATTACAATTAAAGATGGTAAAGCTCAGATAGACTTAACTCTAAGAGGTGAGCCAGATGATGATGGTAACATTAGAGGTACAGTTGAAATTATGGGGCAAGCAGTTGCTACTAACCCTATTAACGGTGTACAATCTGCTCCTAAGCCAATTAAGATTTCAGTAGCTGTGAAGCAAACAGCTGCAGCACAAGATGATTATTACGATTATGAATAATATTTCAAAGGTAAAATTAATGAACAAAAGTACAATTAAAGTATATGCGGTGTTCCTAATCTTATTTGGATTTGCATTTTCAAGTGTGCAAGCTCAAAGAATAGATGATGTAACATCCATATTATCCAAATTCAAAAACTACAGATTTGGTGCTGTGAATTTATACAAAATCACAACTCCAGATGAGTTGAAAGAGATTGTAGAGTCAAAAAGAAAAAAAGCAACAAGTGCTGGTACGGCTGATGCAAAATGTTTGGAAGAAGTAGATCCTGCTATTAAGGACTTAGTAGAAGCAGGTATTCTTAGTGGAAGTTCTCAAACAGAGATTGCAAGAAATATAATCGTACAAGGTTATACTCCGCCAGAAGCTACTGTGTTGGACTGTGTGTACAAAAATTTATATGACCAATTAGTTGGTGGTGGCGAAGCTACTACTCCTAAGGCATATTTGGTGACTTCACGTCCAGAAAGAGGACAGTTGCCTGATAGAATAATTGGTATGATATATATGGAGTTGGATTTTGATCAAGCTCAAAGAGAAGTAAAGGAAGATTTGGAATTCGTTTCAACTGACAATGTTTACTCTTATGACAGATTGAAAGACACTAAGATTGACCCTGCTAAGTATGGTTATGACAATATGTATGATTTGACTTACGCTTATCTTGTTCAAGGTAACTTCGAGAATGAGACTATGGCGGCAAGAGCAATCGGTACTGATGTTATTTACTTAGATAAAGTATATGGTGTTTCGCAACCACTTGTTAATGACAACAGAATTGGTTCGAGAGACATTCAGATGTACAAGAGAATATCTGCTGGTCAACCAGAAAAATACACAGGTAAAGGTAATATATTAACTGCCAGCCCTGATTTGATTAGCTGGGCTCAGTATGATATTCAATATCAAAGAAAACGTAATGGTGAATTTGTTACTGACTCAATGGGTAACAGAGTAGTTAACCCAACAAGAGCAAGTAATGATTTCTTGCCTAACTTTGGTGTTGAGCTAAAATACGGTATAGAAGGTATTAACTATCCTTCTTTCTGGAGTAACAGAATGACATTGTCTGCTATATGGAAGAATGTGAAGTTTGGAGTAATATTACCAACTGATGGTTGGGGTTCATTCTCTGAAGATGTATTTAACCAACAACGTACTATGACTTATGGTGGCGTTGGTGTAGCTGGTGTGTTGGATTTCCCATTTGCAATTATTCCTAGAAGTGATGTGTTCCGTGTGAACTTTGGTTATGTGTTTGGCGATGCTGAACCAGGCCCTGGGACTTCTACTTTAAATACTGATGCTTTAGGATTTGATTTTGAGAATAGTTTAAGAGCAAATGATTACTTAATGAGATTCAATTTGCAAGCTCATTATACATTTGGTATAAGTATAGACGAAGATTACTTTATGCGATTTAGTCTTGGTGGTACTGGTTACTCTATGGAAAATTGGGGTTATGAAATGGATGTAGAAGCTTTAGATCCAGAACCAGAATTCAATGAAAGAAATAGTGAATTTGTAGGTGGTCTTTCTGGTAAATTAGAATTTATGACTACTAATAACACTACTCCTTTTGGTGGTGGAATTCAATACTTCGATGAGTCGTTACAGTTCAATGGTTGGGTACAAGTACCTGTAGTTGAGAATACTTTCTCAATCAGATTGGAAGCAAATGGCTATGCTGTTGCATTCAGAGCTAATCCGAGACCTTGGGAAATGAATTCTTTAATAGTACCTATGGCGCGATTGATATATGTATTCTAAAAATTGTAAAACAGAAAGAAATATAAATATGAAAAAAATAACATCTTTAATTATAGTAAGCATCATGATGATAGCAGGAACTACATACAGTAGCTACGCTCAAGCATCTGGTGATTACGACTACGTTGACTCACTAATGACAATAGATTTTGAGTTACGAAAAATGTTCCCTCGTTGGAAGGTTTGTGAACCAGATTTGCAATTCCAAATATATCAAGCGTTTTCTATATATGGATACTCAAAAAATGAGTTGAATATTGAAGAGATTGAGGTATTGGCTTCACCTAAGCCACCGAGAGAAAGAAAATACGAAATATTACTAATTTCATGTGGTGATGCAGTAATGAACCCACAAGAGATAGATCAGAATATTAAAACAATATCTAAATACTTATCAGGTGATAAGAATTATAATAGATTTGAAAGACCAACTCCTGGTGCTGATCCTCGTACATATTGTTATATTGAGGTTCCGCCTGAAGTACCTGTAAAGCCGTCTGAGGCAACTGCTATACAAGATTACTTGAAGCCAGAAGACAAGATTCAAGCATTTACTTTGTCTTTATTTGAGCAAACTCTCAAAGTTGGTGAAACTGGTTTTTGGATAAACAACAAAGTTGGAACTGATAGAGTTGGATACCAATTCTGGTCATCTGGTGAAAGTAAATTAACTTTACAAAGACCATTGATGAACAATACTGACCCAGAAACTCGTGAGTATGTGCCGAGATTAATCAATGCGAAATTGGGTGGTGCTTACAGACACTCATCCGGTATTGATAATGAAGGAACTGCTTTTTCTTGGGTAAGTAATAGAACTTTGAACTCAGGACCTGACGGTAAGATAGTTGCAGGTGTTGACGTTCACATGCCATTTCACCCACAATTTGGTGTTGGATTGAATTTGGAGTTACCTTTTAGTGATTTGAGAACTGAGACAGTAGCACCTGGCGATTATGGTATCTATGGTAATACTGAAGCAACGTTTATTGATGGTAGAGGTGGCAACGATAATGTACAAGTATTAGGAATTGCTCCTTTGTTAAGAGAAACTGGTCAAGCGACTGTTTTTTACAATTGGTGGTTAGGTGGAGATAACACTCCTTCTCACTATTTCAAATTTGAAGTTGGTGCTAGTTATGCTCAAGTTGATGAATACTTATTGTACCAAGAAGATTTCACATACACTCTTGAAAGAAATGGTGTAGCTGACTTGCAATCTTATAAGCCAGATTCATTTGGCGATTGGTTCTTTTTCAAAGCTCAGTACAGAAACCAACAAGCATTTCCATTTAGTTTGAGTGCTCAAGTTTCTAATCAGATATTAATGGCACAAGCTTATTTGCCGATATTTGGTAATTGGTTCTTGTTAGAAGGTAAGTTCTCAACTATTTTGAGAGATGAAATTAGACCATACGAAATTCAAAACTTCTTTATGATTAGCCCTATTTTAAGGATCACAATCTAAAAGTTTTGACAATTATTTTAAACAAGCCCTTCTGTTAGTAACAGAGGGGTTTTTTTTTATACTATCTTTCAGTAACTTGCACTATGATGAGAAACACATATATAATTTTATTTACATTCATTGTCTCGTTTGCTATGTTGTCTGCAAATCAAGTAGATACACTTAGTAATACACCTTCTTCAAGTGATTCATTAGCAAAGAAGAAAAACTTGATGCGTACTGCACAAGTAACTTATGAGCAAAAAGAGATAAAGTTAACTATTCAGAATGTAGATATTTCTCACTATCCTATAATAAAAGTGATAGTAGAGGCATATAATATATATGGACAACCTTTGGATACTTTGTATTCTGAAGGGCTCAATGTGTTAGAAAATGGCAAAGAACACCAAGTTATTTCAGTCGATAAATTGTCAATCAACGAACGAGTTCCTGTTGATTTTGTATTCGTGATAGACCAAACTGGTTCTATGCAATCATATATTGATGCAGTGCGAAAAAAAGTTCGTGATTTGACAAAATTCCTCAAAACTCGTGGTATTGATTATACTTTGGGTTTAGTTTTGTTTTCCGATGAGGTAGATAAGGTTTATCAGCCTACTCCAGATGTGAATGACTTCCTTACCTGGATTGGTAGAGTGAAAGCAAGAGGCGGTGGCGATGTGAAGGAAAATGCTTTGGAAGCATTGGAAGCAACTGCTGACCAAATTGAGTTCAGACCTGCAGCCAACAAAGTTGCTCTATTAGTTACTGATGCTCCGTATCATCAAGCTGGTGAGACAGGCAAAGGAACGAGTGACCACACAACAGAGTCAATAACAACCAAACTGTTTGAAGAGCAGGTAAGGGTCTTTAGTATAGTACCACCTAGATTGACGGCTTATAATTATATATCGTCGAACACTCGTGGGAATTTCTATGACATAGACTATCCGTTCTCTACTATCTTAGATAATTTCTCCAATCAGCTGACAAATCTATATGCTCTGAAATATAGAACTGAAAAACCAGCTATTCCTGATAGTATTGATATTGCTATTATCAATGAGAAAAAAGAAGAGTTAACTAAAAAGACAATTCCAATAGTTGAGTTAGGTAGAAAGTTAATTATCGAGAATATGCTCTACAAAACTGGCAGTTCTGATTTGCCCGATACTGTTCCTGAGTTAGAAGTAATGACGGAATTTATGAAGAACAGAGAGAATGTTGTCGTTATGATTGAAGGCCACACTGATGCTATTGGTAGCTATGCTACTAATGACAGACTATCGAAGCAGAGAGCTGAATCTGTAAAACGCTATCTGATAAAAAATGGTATTGAAGCCAGAAGAATTAAGACTAATGGTTACGGAGAAAGAAGACCAATCGCTTCAAACACAACTGATTTCGGTAGAAAACTCAATCGCCGAACCGAGATAATAATTATAGCTAAGTAGTTAGCAGAAACTAACTACCCTTCAGCTCACTCATAGTAAATAGTGAGTGGAGTTTGATTCCTTCTTTTTTCAGATTCTCTTCACCAGTAGATTCTCTATTAATCACGCAAATAGCTTCTTCTACTATAGCACCTCGTTCACGCAAATCATTCGCACTAAGTACAATTTGACCACCGCTGGTTACCACATCTTCTATGATTAGTAGTCTTTTACCTTTTATATCTGGGCCTTCAGCAAGCTTACATGTGCCGTATTCTTTGGCTTCCTTTCTTACTAATACCATATCCAAATCATTTTGAAGCGAAATAGCTGTAGCTATTGGTATTCCACCCATTTCTAATGGAGCAAGTAAGTCGAACTGTAAGCCAGGCATAATATCTTGTGAGATATATTTAGCTATACTATTTAACAGATTTGGGCGTGATTCGAATTGATATTTATCGAAGTATTCGTTGCTCGTAACGCCTGAACGTAGTTTGAACTCACCAGTTATGTGAGCGACATCATATATATTCTTGCAAAGTTCTTGTTTAATCATTTTAAATTTTATTAGTTTAGTTCTAAATTAGAGTATAAGTAAATAGTAACAGCAATGGCTGCTACACATTTTTTGAAGTCTTGTTCGTCAACCTTGTCGAAAGTATCGGCAGGGGAGTGGTGATACCAGAAGTATTTGCCTTGGTCATCAGTGCTCAAGCTCATACCGGGTACGCCAGTTTCCATAAGTGGGCCAATGTCAACACCGCCGCCACCTTTGGCTACTGTGATTTGTGGGTTCACTTTTTGTAATAATGGTTCGAACTTCTTCACTTGTTCAAAGAGTTCCTCCGAACCAGAGAAGCGAATATAAAGTGGAGCAAATGTACCTACGTCAAACTCGAATGCCATAGCGTGTTTTTCGTTAGCAAAGCCCTTAGCATATTCTTTACCACCCATAGCACCATTTTCTTCATTGGTCCACATTACTGCTCTTAGAGTACGTTTATTGTCCAAACCGAGGTCGTTTATTATCTTCACAGCATCCCAAGTGCTCATACAGCCACCACCGTCATCGTGTGCCCCTTGTCCAGCATCCCAAGCGTCTATGTGTCCACCAACGGAGATTATCTCGTCAGCCATAGTGCTACCTTTTGCTTCACCCATCACGTTGTGTGAGATAGCGTCTGGGTAGTGCTTAGCGTGCATAGTTAAGTTGATTACAGGAGTAGTGCCATTGTCTTGGTATCTTTGCAGTAGCTCAGCACCTTCTAATGTGATTGCTGCGTGGGGTATTGCAGGAATTGAATCGACGTAAGCCATCATCCCCGTGTGTGGGTTGTCCATACCAGTTGGACTGACTGAGCGGATAATACTCGCAATAGCACCTGCGTCGGCTGCCCACTGTGCACCGTAGAATCTATATTGGACTGTTTGTCCGTAGCTTACGAATGGTGCGTTGAATAGGACAATTTTTCCTTTGGCTTCGTCTTTTCTTCTTTCTAATTCATCTTTGTCACGTACTACTAATACTTCTGCTGTTATTCCTTCTTGCGGAGTGGAAACAGAGCCGCCAAGCCCCATCATTGTTAGGTTATATTCCATTGGGAATACTACCTTAGCTGATTCGTAGTGTCGCTTCCAATTTGGTACGAATACTTCTTGCTTCTGAACATTATGTAGTCCGTCTGCGGTCATTTCTTCGTATATCCAGCTGATTGCTCTTTCTAACTGGTGCGAGCCGCTGAGTCGGTTGGCGTAGTTGTTACATAGGTGTTCTAATCTTTCCCAACCTGTAGTACTTTTGATTGATGCTTCTATTATCTTATCTACGTCGTCTTCGTAATCTTCGGGATTAAATTCCTTAGTGAATAGTAGTGTTGGCAATAGTAAGAGTAGAAGTATCTTTTTCATATTTGTAAAGTTTTGTGTTGATTGAATACAAATATAAGAAATAATTAGAATTGGTTTATAGTTGAAAAGTTATCTTGAAGTTAAAATCTATATTACTTTTCTTTTAAATTTCTTTCTTGTTTCTTTTTCCCAATAAAGAAACTACTTAAAATTGTAGACAGCGTCACAGTTCCAAATACTCCAGCTAATGTATATTGTTCTAAAAAAGCAAAATAACCACTTACAGAAATAATTAATATTGAAATAACAAAAGCAAATATTTGACCTCTGCCACTTTGCTTAATTTGGCTATTTATTGTATCTTTTTCAAGTTTTCTTCTGTGTTTAGACTGTTCTTTAAACTCAGACATTATATCTTTTGCTGCACCTGGTACAATTTTTTCGTATTCATCAAGCAACATTGGTGGAGGAATAGGGCCACTAAAAGAGGAAGATTTTTCAACTATAGTTAAAGCTAAAGATGTGATTTTTTCTCGTTTACTCTTTGGAATATTAGAGTTTTTTAGAAGGGCAATAAATTCAGTAACTGTTTCTTCAGTTTCATTATTTAAAATATCTAGTTTTCCCTGTTCCTTAGGAGTTTTACTTTCGTTGTTCTTTTTTGTCAAGTTTCTTATTTGTTTTATTTAAGTGTCTCAAAAAGGCGATATTAAGATTCTCACCTACAACAGACCAATCACTTCTAATTGCTTTGTTATCTGCTTCTTTTTCAGATTTTGAAGTGTTAAAATTATAGAAATTTCCAGCTAAATTGAAAGAACTTCCAAAACCACTCCAAAAACTGGAATTTGAAAAAAGGAAATCAGATTTATATTTATAGTTTTCTTGCATAATAATATTAAATTATATTTTTATTCTTATTACTAAAGTAATGAAAAGTATCTATTAATCAAAGAGACGTAAGAAATATATAAAAATTTTATTCCACTAACGAGCTGTAACTTTGAACATAGTTCTTCTGTTCTTAGCTCTGCCTTCTTCTGTCTCGTTGCTTGCTTCTGGTTGACTTAGACCAAAGCCACGGTAACGCAACCTGCGTTCTTCTATTCCTTTGCTGATTATGGCATCCATTACAGCTTTGGCTCTTCTTTCGGATAGGTCTTGATTGAATTCCTCACCACCAATACTATCGGTGTGCCCTTGTATCTCTAACCGGATAGTTGGCTTGGACATCATTGCATCTACTATTTCATTCAGTACTGGCTCTGACTCTGGTTGCAGATCGGCTTTGTTATATTCAAATAATATCGGTCTTTTGAAGACCTCACCCAAATCACTCCATGGGAACAGGTCGCTCGTGTCATAGTTGTCAATAGCTACCATTGTGGAATCTCTTCCCGGTACTGTCAGCTCAGAGAATACTTTGTGGAAGCCCCAATATTCTGGTGGCTTATATGTGATTAGGTAGTATTGTCTTAAGCTGTTGTATATATCACGTATAATTGCGATTAACTCTTGCTTCGATTTTGCTCTGTAGAACCTACCACCTGTGTAGCGCGACATATAGACAAGCTCCATATCTTGCGAGTAGCCAAACGCTACGGTGAAGATGTGTACTTTCTCTTTCTTAGCATACTCTATTACTTTTCCAATGTCAATTTTGGAGTAGTTGTCATCGCCATCAGTGAACAGTACCAATACTCTTGGGTCATCTTTGCTGGTTTCACTGAGGATTCTGATGTTTTCTACCACGGCATTACGCATAGCCGAGAACAGTCCTTTTTCCGTATTTTTCTTGGCATTGAACAACTGTTTAAGGGTTGTCGTGTCTTTGTTCATCGGTACTTTGTAGTCAAACTTATTGTTGAAGCTACTGATACCAATGTTGTCGTAGTGTAACTTCTCATTAATAAGTATGTTTGTACCCAAGTGAATAATGTCGAGTACTGGCTCCATAGAACCGCTGTAATCTATTGTTAGCATTAGGTTGTAGGGGATAGAATCGCCAGCACCGTATTCACGAACTGTGAACTCTGGTACATTTTCCATCCGCTTTTTGTATAGCTTACCCAACTCTTCATCTAACTGTGTGAAGTATGTTATGTCTTTGTTCTGCTTGTAAGGATCTGCCATTTGGGTAGCAAAGTTACCGAGTGAGTCATAGACTCTAGTAAACAGGCGTATCTCATCAGGGTAATCATCATATTCTAATCGAAATATGTCATAAATCAGTTGGTTTGGGTCGAGTGAATCAATTGGCTTAGAATCAGAAATGTATATGTTGTCATACTCTACTGTGTCCGATATTTCATAATCATTATCAATATCTTGTTGCATAGCAAACCCTTTGGGCTTCTCTCTGCTACCACATGCGGCAACCAATATGCCAAGGAATATGATTAATATGCTTTTCTTAATCATCAGCTTACTTTTTCAACCCCATTGCCATTCCGTCGCCAACAGTTACTAAGCAAGTGTCGTAGTCTGGACTTTCGTTGAGCATATCGTTGAATTGCTGTATCGCCCTTACATTGCCCGATTCGCTTTTCGGATTCTTTTCTGCTATGTGACCGAAGCCAAGAGCATTGTCTGCAGCGAAAACTCCGCCTTTTCGGATGTGGGGAGTAGTTGATTCAAAGTAGCCTTTGTAGCCCTTTTTGTCAGCATCTACGAACACGAAATCGAGTTCAAAGTCTGGTTTCCAATCTGCAAGAAACTTCTTAGCGTCTTGGTTGACTACTTCTATCACATTTTCTAATCCAGCTTCTTTTGCTTTCTGTTCTATGAATTTCGCATTCTTTTCATTTATCTCTACAGCTATTAGCTTACCGTCTGCAGGTAGTGCTCTTGCCATAGTGATAGCAGAGTAACCAGCGAGTGAGCCAATTTCCAATACATACTTTGCACCTATTGACTTTAGGTAGAATTGTAAGAATTTCCCTTGCTCTTCCGAGATACAGATTTCAGGTATTCCTGCTTCTGTAGCATCTTTTTTCAGATTTTTTAGAAAGTCATCTTCTGATGAAAAATTATCTTGAAGATAACCGTATATTTCGGGTGTTACTTGTGTTGGGTTCGATGACATAATATTTTTCCTTTACTTATGGTCTTGTTCCTAATCTTAGGTTGACGTTGACTCCGTGCTCTTCTATTTTCTCTATAAATGTACCAAGATTATACATAACTGTGTCTAATCTTTCCGCAAGTGCTTTGTCGTATATGAGTTTGTTCAGAAGCGATTCGTTGTTCTGAATGTCGTCAATTATTGCTCTTACGTCGGCAGATATTCTGTTAATATCGTCGAAGCTCGTGTCAGCTTTATCTACCAATGTTACGGCTTTTTCTGATACCTGTTTCATATCGGCGATTATCTGTTCTATATTAGGTGTTTGCTCTTTCACAGCCGTGTTTAGCTGTTCCGAAAGCTCAGCCAGATTGCTTATGCTTGAATTTATTTCAGCTTCATTGTTGGTTACTATTCGATTGATTCGGGTCATTGTTTCCGAAGCGTCATCCATTGTAGAGCGTAAGTTTGCCATTAGCAGTGTGTCGCCGAGTAACCCATTGGCGTTGACAATTAGAGTGTCCAACCCTTTGATTATGCTCTTAAGGTCATCACTAACTTCGCCTACGTCGGCAATCAAATCACCCAAATCAGCTGCTGTTCTACCACGTATCACAAAATCGGATGTAATAGCTGAGCCAGAATTACCAGGGAAGACCTCTAATTTCTTACCACCAGTAATTTCTAATATCGATATTCTCGCTCTCGCATTAGTAGTTATATCATCTATTCTGTCGAGTGTAGCCGTTATCAGCACTGAGTCAGCTGTGTTCTCAATAGAAGAAACTTTGCCACGTTCTACACCGTTGACTACAACTGGTGCCGATGGCTTCATTCCGCCAGAGTTGGGGAACATAAACTGTACAGTTTTTTCGGTGCCGCTAAGTGAGAAATTCTCCCCCAGCATAACGCCCACAACTAACATAACTATTCCAGCTAAGGCAACTAAGCCGACTATAAATTCTCTTTTCTTATCTGATTGCATAAGTTTTCTTGACTTTGTTTTGTTTTATATCACTAAACCAATTGGTTTAATCTGCAAATTAATAATTTATTTACGTTTATCCTTTAATTTAAGTGAATTTGTAATTTTGGAGGGGGGACATAACTCACTTCGTCACTCTGAGGATTCCGAGGAATCTGAAGAGTCCATTCCTACCTAAACCAAAATTGTTTTAGTAAGCCATTAGCTCTTAGTTAACTTAAGCATGGATTCTTCTAAATTGCTTAGCAATTTTTCAGAATGACAGTAGCTTCTTCAATCTATAAAACTATTTGTGCTGTCTGGTTTATGGTCAAACTTTCTAAAGTGAAAAGTGAAGTTTACTTTATCGAATTCTTTTTGAGTATAAAGCTTTTCTTTATAAACCTTAAAAGTAGTATCGTTTATTATTTCACAAAAGTATAATATTGGCTCTGGTCCTTGAGAAACTTTAGGAGGATTCCACCTCTCATAAACTAAACTATCCTTATTAACTTTGAATGTACTCCAACGCCAATCACGATCAGTAAATTTTACATGCTCATTGTCGATAAAATATTGTTCTATACTGTCAAAATTATCTTTTGAAAAGATTGCACCATCAAAAATTACCCCATTCCTATAAAAAAACAATATTTGGGTGTATTTTTCATTTTCATTGCCATTATATTGAGAATAATAATAACCATCTAACCTCAACTCATTCCCAAAATATGGCTCTTTGTCTATTGTCAAATCATACTTTGTTGAATTATAACAGCTATTAAATAAAGATGTTGAAATTAATAATGTCATTATAACTATTAGGTTCTTTTTCATGATTCATTCATATTTAATCGATTCTTTAGTAACCAATCATATGGATATTTTAATGTTTTTGCTTTACTTTATAAAACTTATCACAAAATTTTTGTTTAAAGTTTCAACTATTACAAAATAAGCCCCTTTACTCAAATGACTAAAATTAGTCGTATAATTTGGTTCAAAAGTATTTATCAATCTACCATCTATTGTATATAGTTTTATTTTATTAGTAACCTCATATATGTCATTTGAGAGAGTGAATTGATTATTTTCTATATATGCTTTAATGTTATTTTGGTTATTTATTGAAGTTATACTATAAATGTACTCTTCACTAAAGTCTGAATAGCATAAATTATCATCTATATATCTTGCTACATATTCCCCTTCGATTTTAGGAATAAATTGATTACTAGTTTTTATGACACTATCTCTATTACCACTTCTATACCATTCAACTACATCATATTGAGTGTACAAGGTGTCCATGGTTTGCTCTATTTCTGGGATAGCTATTTCATTATATACTTCAATTGTTATAGTAGTATCTTTATACAAATCTTCTTCATTTATATAAGAATAACTTATTTGGTGACTCCCACTTCCAGCTACACTAGGGTTAAATAAGTTATTTTCAATTCCTGTTCCATCATAATTACCACCTTTTGGCATCATTATATCTAATTCGATGGGTTCAGAGTTATAACAGTAATTAGTCTCACTGCTCCTTGTAAAGTAAAATTCTTTAGGTTCTTGTCGGTCAAAATCAAAATAATCTCCTTCGTATCTAAACATACCATCGTTAAAAGTACCAATAATTGGTGTTTTCCCAACCCATTCTACAGAATTGATTATTTGGTAAGTACCCATCTCAGGAGGTACATCGTCAACTTTCCAAGTTTTCCCTCCATCATTAGTAATCAATATTTTCAGAAATCCGACTGCAACACCATTGTTCCTATCATAAAAATCAATTGTTTTCAATCCGAATATTGGTTCGTTCTCTTGATAATAAATTTTTTCCCAGCTCTTACCAAAGTCAGCAGATTTTAATATAACATCAATCCTTTGATCGCCTACACCATTACTTTCATATCCTGCACCATAAATAAAGTTATCATCAATTATACAAAACTCTTCTATATCATGGATGTCTTGACTATTTTCATCTTCATCATATATCACCCTGCCTTTTTTAGTTAAGATATTAAAAGCTTCAATTAGACCACCATATCTTTGCAATAAAACTTCATTTTCATTAATAAAATAATTTGATTCTTTATATCCATAATTATAATCTCTACTTGTAGTATCAAAAGTTTTCCATCCATTGGTAGTAGTATATATATTTTGATTTGATGATATTGCTATACCTCTCATTGAATCATACATAGCTAAATTAGTAATAAATGAGTTATCATTATAGTCATCATTAAAAAAAACATTGGTAAATGTTCTACCACTATCGCTACTTATACGTATAACTTCATGTTCCCACATTGTCATATAATGATATTTAGGATTATGAGTTATGTATTGTTCTATGTTTAATAAAGCTCCATATTCAGTCTCCTCATAAATCCCCTTCGACTGATACATCATTTCCCAGTTAATGCCTTTATCGGTTGATCTATACAACTCATGTTTACCTTCATTTTGAGCTCCTGCATAAACAGTATCTTCCCCAAATGAATGGATATTATTGATTTTTCTATCAATATCAATTGGTTTCCAATCACTTTGACTGAATGCAAAGGAACTAATAAGAAATAAACCAACTAGAAACTTAATAATCATTTTATACTTCTATTTTACTATTTGAAAAACATCGGATATATTAAATTACAAAACAATATAAGTCTTAATAAATTCTCTTTTCATATCTGCCTGAGTATGCGTTCTAGACTTTGTTTTGTTTTATATAACTAAACCGATAGGTTTAATCTGTAAATTAATAATTAATTTACGTATATCAATTAATTTATGTGAATTTGTGAAATTGATGGGAACAATAGAAATTTTAATGGCGTATTGTTTATACAGATTGTATTCGAAGTGAATACGTCTCATGATCGCCTATGCTCCTTTGGAGGAGCTGTCAGAGCTTGCTTTGACTGAGGAGGACTTAAGTTCACCGAGTGTAGTCGAGGTGATACATATTTAAGATGCCATCGACTAAGCACTTCTGCGTCGCTCAGCATATCACTCAGGCAACTTTACTTATTCCACCTCCGCCTTCCGATATTCTATCGGAATCCACCACCGCCAGCGGAGGACAGCAACAAAAAGATAGATTTCTTTTTTCTATCAAATTATACTTATTTTAGTAGTAACAAAAAATGAGATTAAGAAAATAAGAATGAAAATATCAGTATTAGGATTGGGTTATGTGGGTTTGCCGCTGGCTGCAGCCATAACAAAATTAACAGACCACAATGTTGTTGGTTTTGACATAGATAAAAGCAAGGTGGAGGCCATTGCCGCTGGCAATAGTCCGATAGATGATGAACAGTGCGAAAAAGACTTGAAGGAAATTACACTAAGTGTAACGAGTAATTCTGATGATATAGAGTCAACAGATGTGTTTATCGTGTGTGTGCCTACCCCAGTGTTGGATGACTATACGCCAGATTTGACACCTGTCAAATCAGCAATATCTGAAATATGCAATCACTTGGAGAAAGGGAATATTATTATCGTTGAATCAACGATTAACCCCGGTGTTTGCGATGAGGTATTAGTTCCTTTGATTGAGGAAAAGACTGGAATGAAAGCTGGAACAGACTTCGATTTGGCACACTGCCCAGAACGAATAAACCCAGGTGACCCGAAGTGGAATGTATATAATATTCCGAGGAATATTGGATCTACATCGAAGGGTGCGACTACGGTAATAGCTGATTTGTATCGTGAGTTTATCTCTGCTGAAATAAATGAAATGCCAAGCTTGAAAACTACCGAAGCGACAAAGATTATAGAAAATACTTTCCGTGATATAAACATTGCATTCGTGAATGAGCTGGCGAAGTCTTTTGATGTTTTGGATATTGATTTGAAGACTGTGATTGATGCCGCGGCGAACAAGCCATTTGCATTTATGGCTCACTATCCGAGCTGTGGAGTTGGTGGGCATTGCATTCCTGTTGACCCGTATTACCTAATCGAGAGAGCAAAACAAAGTGGCTTTGACCATAAGTTCTTGAAGTTGGCGCGTGAGATAAACAACTCTATGCCGCACTATACTGTCAATCTACTTTCCGAAGAGTTGAATGACTTCAGCAAATCGATAAAGGGTACGAAAGTAACATTGCTTGGTTTATCTTACAAGGCGAATGTTGGTGATTTGAGACAAAGCCCATCGACTACAATGATTAAGGAATTGCAGAAGCGTGGTTCAGAGCTAACCGTCTATGACCCATACTTCCCAGATATGTCAACGGCAGGTAGTTTAGATGACGCACTAAAAGATTCATTTGCTGTTGTGATTGCTACTGACCACTCGGAGTTCAAAGAATTGACATCTGCGAAGCTAAATAGTATGGGCGTGAAAGTGCTGATAGATGGCAAAAATTGCTTAGATTTGGATAGTTTCGAAGGTAGTGGTGTTGCCTATAAGGGTATTGGCAGATAGAAATTTAATTTAGAAACAATAGGGGTAGAGCGATGAAGAAGAATTTCGGTTTTGTGTTTTTTGCTCTAATCGTTTCTGTTGTTACTATACTTTTATCTCATATTGTCCAACCGCAAATCAGTTATAACGATGGTCTCGGTTGGGATGGTGTAAAATACACCCAAATTGCTGACGATTTTATTGATGGAGAGACTGTCTCTACAAAAGCACCGTTTGTGTATCGAATTGGTGTTCCTTTTCTGGCATCTATTTTCAGTCCAAATGATACTACTCAGGGCTTTCTTATTATCAACTGGCTGTTCAGTATTCTTAATGCTGTGTTGTTGGCACTGCTCCTAACACGATTCACTAACAAGAAGTGGATAATTTATTTTCTGACATTTTTGTTTATTACCCAATGGCATAATTTCTTCCGATTCGGTAGCTTCTATCCTGTTCAAGTGGATTCACTTGCTATCACTATTATCCTGTCATCACTATTTGTATTGCTAAAAGATGGAATTAGCAAGAGGGATATTGCAGCGATTTCAGTGCTAACTTTAGTTGGTATATTCGTTCGGGAGATTGCTGTTATCCCCGCTCTACTATTGTTGCTCAAATCTTTCGGGGTTTCTGCATTTGATATTAAGGCGACTAAGGCAAATTGGAAATCGAACAGAAGATTAGTTAGAACTGGTGTGTTTATTCCACTATTAGTGTTTCTTGTCGTTACATTTTTCATAAGATTTTTAGTAGAGCCAACTAACTCGTACAAGTTTTATAATGCAGCCATTAGTGGGCTTTACACGAAGGCATTTTTCACTTACCTTCACTCATGGATTGTGAGCTATGGTGCCGTGCTTTTTATTCCTATTCTATTCAGAAATGAAGCCAAGCAGTTCATAAAATCTAACCCAGTGATGAGTAATTTCTTACTGATTGTCATTGTATTGTCTTTTGTTGGTGGTGCTGACACAGAAAGATTGGCTTACTGGGGATTCCCAGTGGTCTATGCAATGATTGCTAATGTGATAGACAAATCCAAGATGGAACAAAGCTACAAGCTTTTGTTTGTAGTGATAATAGCAGCTCAATTCTTTGCTCAGCGATTGCTATTTATTGTGCCTGATTATCCAAGCTCGGTTATTGCCACTGATATGGTACTTGTACCTTTGGGAAATAGCTTTCCGTATTTAAACTTGTTCCCGGCTCACTCGGAGTTAGTCCCTAAAGTAGTTGGTTTTTTGCAGTGGGTGGGCTTGTTTTTCGTATCGGCATTTATTAAAAATAAGACAAAAAAAAGCCACTCTAAATTATAGAGTGGCTCATAGAATAATCTATTAAGATTACCACGAATTAGCTAGCAATATCAGTTGCTAAGATGATTGACATTCCGCCAACTTTCTTAACTTTACCCTGAATGTTAACTGATTCTTGACCAGCAACACGTGCTAAGTTTTTCCAATCGTAGTTACCAGCAGCGTTGTAAACCATATAGAATTGACCATCAGAAAGGAAGCCAACATATTGGCCAGCCATAACTAATTCTTTAACTCTACTTGCGTTCAACGCTTCGTAGTTTCCAGTAATAGCATCAGTCAGTTTTACAACTTTACCAGTCCATCCACCTTTAGTGAAACCAGTAGTTGCATCGCCAACTTTTTCTTTTACTTTGTCTGCTGCATTTTCAGCACCTTCTGCTACGTCGTTTGCTGCTTCTTCAACACCCTCAGCAACGTCATTGGCTGCTTCTTCAGCACCTTCTGCCACGTCATTTGCTGCATCTTCAACTTGCTCAGATAGAGATTTTTCTGGCTCGTCTTTGTCTTCGTTTCCACCGCAAGCTAGTAGTAAACCAGATAGCAATAGTACTAATAGTATATTTTTCATCTTCTACTCCTTACTTGTATGATGTTGCGATTATATAACTTACACCATTAGAAGTTTTTACATTACCTTCTATGGTTACTTGTTTTCCTGCGTTACGAACTAAGTTTTTTGCATCTATGTTACCAGCTGCATTAAGTACGTAATAAAGCTTTCCGTTAGAATTGAATACAAGCGGTTGCCCTGCTGAATACAATTCTTTAGCTCTTTTTGCATCTACGTTCTCGTTTGTGCTAATCACTTCTGAAGACAAACTAACTGTCTTCCCAGTGATTCCCGATTGTGCATTGATATCAACTTGAGTCAGTGCAAGACCAACCAAAGATACTGATATCAACATTGCTACGAATAATTTTTTCATTTTCTTTTACCTATTTATTATTATTTCTTAGCGTAAGGGAAACCAGCGTTAGCTTGGTAAGAGATAGTTACTTCAACGAACTGATCTGGAGCTGTACCTTGAACAAATGATCCACCAACTGATTTCACAAATAATTTTGCATAGTTGTAAGTGTCAGCATTAGGAACTCTAGCATACATAACTACACCAGCTTTTGAACCAGATGAAGCAGTTGATAAGTCTTCTACTCTTTGAGAGAATGTATTCATATCTAATGACTCAGATTCGAATCTATCGTTTAATCCATCAGCTGGATAAAGTACAGAAGATAACTCAGCAGACATAGTCGCTGTAGCAGCACCTGTGTAATCTAACATAGAAGCCGAACCGAATTTTGCAGTACCTGCAACTTTAGTGTCTAAGCCCAAGTTCCACATTGCAATATCAGCAACAGTCATTAACTCTGGCTCTTCAAATAAGTCGTCATATAACTTAAGACCACTACCTAAAGAAGAAGTGTGAGCATATACTTTAATAGTATTTGCATCAACCATATCAAATCTCATAGCAGGAGCCCAGTTTATAGAAACCATAGAAGAAGTTTCACCATTTGTGTAGTTAGTAACTACTTCAAAAGTGTAAACTTTGTCCATATCTAAACCTGTTACAGGGAAAGCCATATCAGCTTCTGTTGCATCCATAGTTGGTGCGTCTGTAGATCCAGTACCTTCTGGGTAGTAAGTAACTGTATAGCTATCAAACATAGTTGCGTCCAAATCGCCAGGTGCAGACCACTTTAAGTGTACTGTGTTGTCGTCAGCTGAAGTAGCCATTAGATTAATTGGTGCGCTTGGTGTTTCTTCGTCACCAGGACCTACTGTGTCTTCTTCACAAGCGTTGAATGCGAACATAACTGCTACTAAAGCAGCTAATAATGAAAATCTTTTTATCATGTTCATAAAAAAATTCCTCCAAAATAAATGTTAATAAAATATTATTATAAAATCTCAATCTCAAAATTACTAAATAATACTATAATATAGTAGTTGTAGCCAAAATATTTGATAAATTTTCTGTCAAATGCTTTCTATCAAACTGTTCTGTGAACTCATCGTTGCCTTTTGGTAAAGCTCCATTCTTCCACAATTCGTAGTAAGTAGATAGTGCTTTGTAAATATCGTCTGAGTCCGTTGGGTCCGCAGTCAGTGCTATTCCAGATTCGACTGCCAAATCACGCATATAGCTTTTTGGCATAGTAGCGAGTATTGGCTTTTTGGCTCCGAAATATTCGTAGAGCTTACCTGGAGTCCTTACGTCGTCGTTTTGCAATATCCACAATACATCAGAATTAATCAAGTATTCTACAGCTTGGCTGTGGCTTACATTACCAACTAATTCAATATTATTTTCAATTTTCAATTTTTTTATCTGACGGAGATGATTTTTTCTCATCAATCCAACTAAGCGAAGCTTGACTTTGTCGCCGTGTTTGTCCACCAATTTCTTAAATGCTTTAAAAAATGGCTTAGGGTTTCTATTGTCTTGAAATAAACCAGAATGAGTAATTACAAACTTACCATCTTGTTTATACAAGGGTATATTTTCAAAATCTTCTCTGTCGTACCCATGAGTGACGATATTGATGTCATTATGTTGCAATAAGTTATAATTTTTTAGCAGTTTTTCTTTCTGCTCTCGCGATATAACTATTATTTTTTTGGACTTATAAAGTACACTTTCTTCTAATTTTTTGTTGTAGTGTTTGTGGAACATAGTCGGCATAGAGTTGAATGGGTTGCCGTACCACTGATCCCGATAGTCTAGCACTAATGGTATTTCGTATTTGTCAGCTAACTCCGCTGCTACTAAGTGACTAGTAAATGGTGGTGCTGTAGAAAATATTACGTCTGGCTTTTCTTCTTCAAGTATTTTTTCTGCCAAGGCAATGGCTTTCTTTTTCCAGCCAATCTTGCTGTCTGGCTGTCTAACTAATCCGTTGACAAATCTACCAATCTTCTGCACAGTAGTAGAAGGGAAACTGAATTTCTTCTTTTGTTTTTCTTCTGTTCTGTATATTTTTATTGAATCGTCTAATTCGCTGATAAGCGTATCGTCGTAGGCATAATAAGAACCAGAATTGGTTGTTAGCACTATTGGCTGCCAACCGAATTCTGGTAAGTATTTTACAAACTTTAAAGTTCGCTGTACTCCGCTCAGTCCCATAGGTGGGAAGTAATAAGCTATTACAAGAACTTTTTGGCTTGACATTATTTTTTCTTCTTCTGTAGTTACTTAACTACTTCTAACTTTTCGGGAGCAGAAGTAAAGTTAATAGCACCGTCGAATGTTACGTGATAATTGTCTTCTAATCTCATACCCCAATCGCCTTCGAAGTATATACCTGGCTCTATTGCCAATACTACTCCAACTGGTACATTGTCGTCTTTTCTAAAAGTAATTATCGGCATTTCGTGAGCCGCAACTCCAATACCGTGACCCAATGAGTGCTTAAAGTTGTCACCATAACCAGCGTCTGCTATGTGTTTTCTTGCATACTCGTCTAATATTCTACCATTTATTCCTGGTCTAATATTAGCAACTGCTTTAGCTTTTGCTTCGTGTAATATACTGTAAACCTTTTCTTGTTCTTTAGTAGCTTTACCAAATGCAAATACGCGAGTGATATCACAACCAAAACCGTTTACTTTAGTTCCAAAGTCCATAAGTATAAGGTCGCCTTTCTTTATTTTTCTGTGAGAAGGACGGCCGTGCGGCATCGAAGTTCTTTCGCCAGCTAATACTATTGGGTTGAATGCTTCACCTTCCGAGCCAAGTTTTCTTGATTCGTAAATTAATTCGCTCTGAAGTTCAATTTCAGTCATTCCAACTTTTACTTTCTTCTTCATTACTTCGTAAACTTTCTCAGCAATATCGCAAGCTGCTTTGATATGATCCAATTCTACTTCTGCTTTTGGCATAGTGAATGGCTCAACTTCCTTAGGAGCTGGCTTGAACTTAACTGGTCTGATTACATTTCTAATATCAACAGCTTCAGTGTAAGGTATTCTGTCCGATTCGAATCCGAGATTTGTTATCTCTGTCATCAACTGAGCATCAACTAAGTACTGCCACAAATCTCTAGTGATATGGACACTCAGATTTGGTAAACCATAGAGGTCATTCTTTACTGACTCTTCGTATCTGTCATCAGTGAAAAAGTGTAATTCTTCGGGAGTAACGAGCAATGCACCGTTTGAACCAGAAAACTTAGTCAAATATTTAACAGTAGGCATATAAGTTACAATCATAGCGTCAAGTTTTTGGTCTTCAATCATAAATCTGATTTGTGCCAATCTTTTGTCGTTTAACTCTGGATATTCAGAGAAATTAAGTAACTTAGGGTCAATAGAGCAATCTAACGGCTCTTTTTTTGCCTTTGTTGTTGAAGCTTTTTTCTTAGTTTCAGCTGTTTTTGTTGTTGTTTTAGCCATGTATATATCTTCTTTTATTTAGTTATTTTAAACAAAGTAATTTGGTGCTTCTTTTGAAATACGGATACTGTGCGGATGGGATTCTTTTACCCCAGCGTTAGTAATTTTCATAAATTTAGCTTGTTGTTTCATTGTGCCTATGTCTTGGCAGCCACAATAACCCAATGAAGCCCTTAGGCCTCCTTTGAGTTGGTATATAGTTTCGCCCACTTTCCCTTTGTAGGGTACTCTTCCTTCTATACCTTCTGGAACAAACTTAGATATCTCGTCTTCCATATCTTGGAAGTATCTGTCGGCTGACCCTTTCTTCATAGCACCAATTGAGCCCATGCCTCGATACATCTTGTATGAACGACCTTCGTAAATTATCTTTTCGCCTGGTGATTCTTCGTGGCCTGCGAACATACTACCTATCATTACGGAGTCTGCTCCGGCTGCTATCGCTTTAGCTATATCACCAGTTTGTTTTATTCCACCGTCTGCTATTAGTGGAACGCCAGTTCCTTTTAGTCCATCTGCCACATTCATAACGGCAGTAAGTTGTGGAACTCCCACACCTGCTATTATTCTTGTAGTGCAAATAGAGCCAGGACCAATACCTACCTTAACGGCATTTACACCAGATTCGACTAATGCTTTGGCAGCTGCTGCAGTAGCAATGTTACCACCAATTATTTGTAAATCTGGGTATTGGCTTCTTATTTTCTTAACCATGTCGAGTACACCACGCGAATGGCCGTGTGCTGTATCAACAAATACGGCATCGACTCCGTTGGAAATCAATGCTTCTACTCTTTCCATTGTGTCAGAAGTCACTCCGAGTGCAGCACCTACTCTCAATCTTCCGTGAGTGTCTTTGCAAGCTTGTGGGAAATTCTTCTTCTTTTGGATATCTTTGAAAGTAATCAGACCACAAAGTTCATTGTTGTCGTTGACTACTGGTAATTTTTCTATTCTGTGGTTTTGGAGTATCTGTTCTGCGTCTTCCAAGGTTGTACCCTCTGGAGCAGTTATGATATTTTCCTTTGTCATAATTTCAGAAACAAGCTCTGATCTATTGGGGTTGAACCTAAGGTCACGATTGGTAATAATTCCAATTAGTTTGTTCTTATCATCAACAATAGGAATACCAGATATACTGTACTTAGTCATTAAATCTACTGCATTGCCTACAGACTTGTCAACTGTTAAAGTAACTGGATCCATTATCATCCCACTTTCAGAACGCTTTACTTGATCTATTTGCGACGCCTGTTCATCTATTGACATATTCTTATGAATAACGCCAATACCACCTTCGCGAGCAATGGCTCTAGCCATCTTTGCGTCGGTCACAGTGTCCATAGCGGCACTAATAAAGGGAATGTTTAAGTCTATTCCGGTTGTCAATTTTGTTTTTAGTGAAGTATCGCGGGGAAGAACTTCAGAATAATCGGGCACAAGAAGTACGTCATCGTAAGTGATTCCTTCTTGTAGAATTTTTTGATTTGCCATAATGGTATGACTGTTTTTTGTGATTCAAAAATTGTTTGAACTATATATCGTAATGCTGGGTCTTAATATACAAATTCGCAGATAGCAAATAATATCTACCTGCGAATAGTATAAATTTAAGATTTAACCAACTTTTGTTGCATCTTCTACTAATACGGAGATGCGGTTGTTCTTCAGTTCTACAAAACCAGTACCTGTGTTGTAGTGTAGCTCACCTTTGTCAGTCGAATCAATTTTCAACTGTCCTTTGTCAAGTGCCGACACTATTGGTGCGTGATTAAATAGAATTTGAAAAGGTGATTTGGAGCCCGGTACAGTTACCGAGTTCACATCGCCTTTGTATATTATTTCTTTTGGAGTTACTATCTCCAAGTATAATGTTTTGTTACTCATAAGTAATACCTAACTTATACGCCTTCTTTTTTGGCCAAATCCATAACTTCGTCTATAGTACCTTTGTAAGTGAACATATTCTCAGGAATATCATCACACTCACCTTCCAATATAGCTTTGAAACCAGCTACAGTGTCGTTGATAGTTACATAGCGACCTTGGAATCCAGTAAATTGTTCTGCAACGTTGAATGGTTGAGAGAAGAATTTCTCAATCTTACGTGCTCTGTAAACTGAAATCTTATCTTCGTCAGAAAGCTCATCCATACCTAAGATATTGATAATATCTTGCAAATCTTTGTAAGTTTGAAGAGTACGAACACATTTCTGAGCTACGTCATAGTGCTCTTGACCAATAATGTTAGGATCCATAATACGAGATGATGAATCTAACGGGTCAACTGCAGGGTAGATACCTAAGTTAGCAATATCACGAGAAAGTACAGTTTTTGCATCTAAGTGGGCGAAAGTATTCGCAGGAGCAGGGTCAGTCAAGTCATCCGCAGGAACGTAAACGGCCTGTACAGATGTGATTGATCCTTTGTCTGTCGATGCGATACGCTCTTGGAGTGCACCCATCTCAGTAGCCAATGTTGGTTGGTAACCTACTGCTGATGGCATACGACCCAATAGTGCCGATACTTCTGAGCCAGCTTGAGTAAAACGGAAGATGTTATCTACGAAAAGTAGTACATCACGGCCTTCTACGTCACGGAAATACTCCGCAGCAGTAAGTGCAGTAAGTGCTACTCTAGAACGTGCACCCGGAGGTTCGTTCATCTGACCGAATACTAATGCTGTTTTTTCTAATACGCCAGATTCTTCCATCTCACGGTAAAGGTCGTTACCCTCACGAGTACGCTCACCTACACCAGCGAAACAAGAATATCCACCGTGTTGCTTTGCAATATTATGAATTAGCTCTTGGATGATTACAGTTTTACCTACACCAGCACCACCAAAAAGACCAGTCTTACCACCTTTAGTAAATGGCTCGATAAGGTCAATAACTTTGATACCAGTTTCGAACATTTCCGAAGTAGTAGATAGTGTTTTGAAGTCAGGAGATGGTTTGTGAATAGGAGAAGTTAATGAACCAGTCATAGGACCTTTGCCATCGATTGATTCACCGATAACATTGAACATACGACCTAATACTTCTGGACCAACTTTGATAGTGATTGGTTCACCAAGATCAAAAGCTTTCATCCCACGTACTAATCCATCAGTTGATTCCATAGATACAGTACGCACTCTGTTTTGACCTAAGTGCTGTTGAACTTCACAGATTAATTCTAAATCTTCACCAGTTTCTACGTTTTTAGTAGGGATTTTGATTGCATTGAGTACTTCTGGTATATCACCTTCAGCAAACTCGATGTCAACTACTGGCCCAATGACCTGTATGATTACTCCTTCTTTCATATTAGAGCTACCTTAATTTTTTCTTGAATTATGATACTACACTTTTTGATTTATATGTTTTTATAAATCAACTATTAAATTGAGTGCAAAACTATGTATTATTTTCTGATAATCAAAGAAAGATGAAATAAATTTTGAATAAAGTTTTTAATATTCAAAATATTCTATTAAGTTAGCTGTCCAATTGGAATACAATTGGTAATTATTATCACGGAGAGGTGGCAGAGTGGTAATGCAGCAGCCTGCTAAGCTGTGACGGGTTCTCCCGTCCCCGAGTTCGAGTCCCGGTCTCTCCGCAACTATTGCAAAGCCCTTTAGAGTTGATTCTGAAGGGCTTTTTTTTGTTTGCTACTTCCATTATTCCTATTTTTAGAAATGAAAAAAACGATACTCATATTATCTATCCTTCTTGTTGCCTCAGCATTTTACTATAATTTCAAATCTGAAAATCTCTTAAGCAGAGCACAAGCTCATGAGAAAATAGAGGATTATGAGCGAGCATTAGACTATTATGAGGATTACTCTGAATTTACTAAAAGTAATGTTATCTTGGCTGAGAAGCTATATGATATTGCTAAAATTCAAATTGAGATAAAAGATTATGAAAATGCAGAGTAAAATCTAAATCAGTTCAAGAGAATAGAGTTGAGTGATGGGTGGTTGAATAGCGAAGTGGACTCAAATCTTAATAGGTCAGTTGACTATTTGAAGTCTAATATGCATAAATATCTAACAGAAATATACTTGGCAACAGATAGAGAAAAACTTGCATTAGAATTACTTATAAAGAATAAAGAAAAATATTTTACTGGTAGCTGTATGCTTGAAATATTTGAAACGAGAAAATTCTATGTTAGTAAAGTCTTTGATATTAGCTATAAAAAAGGACATTATAATACAGCACTTGAATTGGTTATCAAATATCGGATGCACGCTTCTGATGTCAGTTCAAAGAAAATGAGAAAGGTAGTAAAATGGAAAATGAATCAATATTCTGATGCTCAAAAAGATAGTATTATTCAAAGTACTTATGATTCGATAAAATTTGAGCCTTCTGCTCGTGATAGTAGTTCACATTTCACTATGTCATATAATATATTTGGCCATAAAATACCAGGCGAGTTTATGCCAAAAAGACTAATACAGTTAGATTCTAATATAAATGCTACTGATACTAATAAGATTATGGATTTGGCTAAAAAAGAGTTTGAAAACACTTGGCTATACGAGATATTGGCAGAAGCAGCTAGGTAACCTTCTAAAAATAGAATATTCCCTACTTAAACAATTGCAAATACTCATCAAGAACATACGATTTACTTTTAGATACTATATTCTTTTCTACCAAAACACCCAATCCAACTAAGTCATCCAATAGCTTGTAAACTGTTGGTTTAGTTTGGTTAATAATTCCCAGAGCATCTTTTGCGCTTATAATAGGTTGCTCATACATATAATTTATTAGCTTCTGAGCATTGGCAGTTCGGCTACCTAATGTGCGAATTTTTACATCTGTCTCTTCTTTTAGCTTCAATATACTGTCAAAAGTAGTTATACCGCTTCTCGTAGTTTCTATTATTCCAGTTAGAAAGAATTTGATCCATTGATTAATATCATTGGTTTCTCTGACCTTAGTTAGGCAATCATAGTATTGCAATCTGTTTCTTTCGAAGTAATCAGAAAGGTAAAGTATTGGTAGCTTTAATATGCCTTTGCTCACTAAGTAAAGAGTAATTAGTAATCTACCAACTCTCCCATTTCCATCAAGAAATGGATGGATAGTTTCAAATTGATAGTGAACTATAGCAGCTTTGATTAGTTCAGGGATTAGCAAACTTTCATTATGCACAAACTTTTCCAAATCACTCATTAGCTCCCCGATAGTGCTGTGGTGAGGTGGGATGAACTTTGCATTGCTCAAATTAGTTCCACCAATCCAATTTTGACTGTTCCTGAACTCGCCTGGCATTTTGTTCATACCACGCACATTATCAAGCAAAACCTTGTGGGTGGACTTTATTAATCTGGTTGAGAATGGAATGTCATTTAGTTCATTAACTGCTGTTTTTGAAGCCGAGATGTAGTTTTGGACTTCCTCCCAGTCATCTCTTTTTTCTTGACTCAATTCTTTTTTGGAAAGTAATGCTTCTTCAATGTTTGTCTGAGTACCTTCTATCTTACTCGATTGAGTTGCTTCTTTGACTATGTGCATTTGGATAAATAGGTTGATATTAGGCACATACTCCGAGTACATATCTAACCTACCAATATTCCTATCGGCAATGCTTAGTTGATGGAGTAGCTCCAAATTATCGAATTTCCAGCTTCGATTGATAAAATCCGGCTGAAAGCTACTATATTTATCCTGAGTTATATGTTTGCCAGCAGTAAAGTTTTTCATAAAAATCTTAAAAATTGTAAGAAAAAGTTAAAGAAATGATATAAAATCTTTACCAATTTAAGAAAAAGTTAAGGAAAAACATAAGAATCTTTACTATATTTTAAGAAAGTTAAGAGAAAAGGATAAATCTTTACTAATTTAAGAAAAAAATCTACCCTTTGATGAGAGTAGATTTAATGAAATTTTGAGTTAGTGTTCTTAACTATTGATTTTCCAAATACGCCCAAGTCAATGTAGTATCAAAAACAAAAGTAGCATTGTTTGATATTTTTGGCAATGCTATGTGTTCAGACCAATATGCACCTTCATAAGTTCCAACTGTTGGACCATATTTGAGAATGTAAACATATTTGTCTTTCGATTGATTATAGAATATTTTGCGTTCAGTTTTTGGGGAACCACCATCAATATCGGAGAAGAAAAATAATAAAGTGCTATCGGCGAAATTAAACTCAAATCCATCATTATCTTCGTCGCAGTAATCTTCCCATTTGTCGGTTATCTCTTTTGATTTTTTGTAAAGTTCGTTGAGTTTGTTTTCTGTTTTACAAACTGTCCCTAATTGATAAACTTCTCGATATATACACGGAGGTTCAACTTCTCTGAAGTCAGTGAACTCAACCCAATTGGGGTCACTTTCTAATTCTTCTATTGTGTATTCTGTCCGAATATCATCATCCGATTTGTCTGTGGGGTTGTCGTCTTTGCAAGCAAAAAACAGTAACGATGCTGTGATAATTAATATTAAATTCTTCATTTTAATAATCCTCTAATTAAGGTAAGTAAATGTGATTCTCAACTAAGTTAAAAAAAAAAGCATATTTAGCAAATATTTATTTCTAAAATGTAACTTAAAACACTATAAAACTGTACCTTATTTATGAAAAAAACAAAAATCATTTTCTTTATATGTCTCATAATTATCAGTTTGCCAATTCAATCTAAGCAAAGTGAACAAGAGATCAAAAGCTCTAAAATGCCTGTTTTCGAACAAATACATACAGATATTAGAGGGGCTGTGTCAGAGTTTGTTTGGACTGTACACAATGATAGCAAAGGCAACTATTGGTTCGGAACTAATTGTGATGGGTTAGTTAGGTATGACGGAACTAAATTAACTAAGTATTATAAATATATTGGTGTAGGTAGTGCAGTTAGGGATATAGTAGAGGATGGCAATGGAGTTGTTTGGTTCGGTAGCTCAGATGGGGTAATATCTTATAATGGTACTGAATTTAATAAGTTTACTACTGAGGATGGCTTACCAAGTGATGATGTTTGGTCAATGGGATTAGATAAAGACAATATACTCTGGGTAGGAACAGCAGAGGGGCTTTGTAAATTTGAAAATGATAAGTTCCAATCGATAGAATTACCAAAATCCAAAGTGACTGATACTCGGTCTATGATTTCTGAGAATAGAGTAGTCGATATAGTGGAATTAAGTGATGGTAGATTGCTGATAGGAATGGATGGAAATGGTATATGGACTTATGATAAAGGGATGTTTGATCAAATAACTACTAAGCAAGGCCTGCCAGATAATTTTGTTTCGTCATTTTTGGAAGACGGAAAAGGTAATGTATGGATTGGCACTTTTTATGAAGGGATAGTAAAGTTTGATGGCAAAAAATTCACAAGATATAAGGAATTAGAGAAAGTTGCAGCTTACGAAATCAGAAAAATAATAAGCGATAGCTCTGGGAATAGATGGTTTACAACAGAGAGCAAAGGAGTTTACAAGTATGATGGGAATACATTTACTAATTACACGACAGAAGATGGGTTAGTAAGCAATAATATATTGGGAATAGACCAAGACAGCAACGGCAGAATATGGGTGACGAGCTGGCAAGGTTTGAGTATATTAGAAAATGATAAATTTGTAAATGCGAGTGAGATATATGAGTGGTTGGATTAACTCCTTAGATTAGAATATTAAATATGATAACATACGATGACATACGATGACATTAGAAATTATTTCTCTTTTTTAGAAGAAGACTTTGGCTATGAGCTTGAGTGTTTAGTTCGGCATGACAATAAGTCTGAATTCGAGTTTTTGTACTCTAACAAGAGTGCAGTAAGAAGTGTTACGATTGTTTTTAACGGCTCTGGGACACCAGAGATTGTTATTTCGAAGTCTATTAAGCAAGATAGCATTTTTCAATTAATTTCTAATAGCATAGGCTTTAATCACTTTAGTATAGCTGATTACGTGGAAGTAATAACAGAAGGTAGAATTAAGAAAAGTGATTTGGTGAAACAATACAAACCCGAATTGTATATTAAGGATTATGAGGAGCAATCAAGATTAATAATTGGATTATACCAAAAGATACTCAAAACAGAGTTAAAAAAAGTTGTGTCTGGGGATGAGTGGATAAACTGGAAAAAGCAGAGAAACTAACCTACCTCATCCCTTTTATTTCAATAGTCAGACCGAGAGCATTAGCAATCAATGCAAAATTTGACAGTTGTATATCCTCTCCTCGCTCAACTCTGGAGATATACGGTCTTTTTTTTCCTACTTTCTTTGCCAATTCTTCTTGAGTTAATTTCAGTTCTTTTCTTCGAGCTCTGATTATCTCACCAAAATAGTACGAGTAGGCGTCTTCGCGAAATTCTACTCGCTCTTTAGTGATTAACGTGCCGTATTTTTTATCGATTAATTCTTTTGCTTTAACAGTTCTCATGATCCCTTGATATTTCAATGTCACGCATATATGAATGTAACGAATAAGTTACAAAAAAGTTAATTAAATCCATAGGTTTTTACAATACCCCACTAACCAATTCCTTCAAATGAGGAATATTCTCTTCCTCGAACCAAGGATTTTTCTTTAGCCATATTCGGTTGCGAGGTGAAGGGTGTGGCATTGGGAAATATTTGGGCATATACTCCTTATAATTTCTCACCGTCTCTGTCAGTGTTCGCTTCATATTCTTACCGAGGTAGTACTTCTGTGAATACATTCCAATCAGTAGAATTAATTCCAGATTCTTGGTGTGGGCGAAAATCTTATCGTGCCACAGTGGTGCACATTCCTTCCTGGGTGGCAAATCACCAGACTTGCCCTTACCAGGGTAGCAAAACCCCATAGGCACTATTGCAAAATTATCAGGATTGTAGAACTGCTCATCTGTAACACCAAGCCAAAGTCGTAGCAGCTTGCCGCTCTGGTCATCCCACGGAATACCTGACGCATGAACTTTTGTTACTGGCGCTTGACCAATTACAGCAATCTTTGATGATTTGTTTAGTGACAGCACAGGGTTAGCACCCAGTGGCAGCTCTGGTTCACACACTGTGCAGCTTCTGATTTGTTGGAGTAGGTGGTTCATATTGATTTGTGGTTTACAGCTTCACTAACTTTCCTTTTCGCTTAGCAACGTTTTTGTAATCCCACTGAATTTCCCTTGATTTTTGTAGCCATCGATTTATATCATCTATGTTTATTTCACTAACATCGTTGTAATAGATCGAGGCATCTTTGAACGTCTTTCCTATTTTAGTAAGTCGCTCTTCGTCGAAGTCAGCACCACTCCAGAACATCAACCTTACGCCATTCTTCTCTTTGCTATACCCAGCGGTTGGGTTGCCCTCCAAAAACCAAACTGGGTGTGCGTGCCATATCTTGCACTCTGCTTCAGTCAACTCTTGACCAATTGCCACTGCAAGAGTGTTGCATATATCTCTGTCAGCAGGTAACTGACTTTCGTTGAATTGTTGTATTTCTGGGTTCATGGGTTACTACTCCTTTACAAACTTAGTAATAAATGTACCGTTGCTATTTATAACGAAATAGACTAGATTGGATAATCCTATTTAATAAATTATTGCACTTTAATAAATTTCTCGAGACCTATAACTGAATTATTTTTTGATATTATTAAATTATATATTCCAGTACTAAGAGCTAATTTATCAAGATTAATTGAAGTGAAATTATTAAATGAATTAATTAGATGTCCATGTAGATTATATATTTTTAAATTTAGATTTGGAACTTTAGCATTTAAAACATTTTGCTTTAGTCTAAAGTATTGTGACTGATAAAAATTATTTTTCTCGATAACATTAGTTATTTCATCAAGTATATACACTCCATTACCTGAAGCCGCCAAATAACTCTTCTCTCCAAATTTATCTAGATCCCTGAATGTTGAGTCCTGTCTATTTGCTTGACTATTGTTTATTGGAACTTGCTGAATAGATTTCGTATCAAAGTCATATTCAAAAATTCCATTTGTTGTGCAAAGTGCCAAATTCCCATCAATCTCTTTAAAATCGATAAGAAACTTTATGCCGATATCGTTTAGTTTCAAATAATTATTTTCACCTGATGTTTTATTTTCAATTACTACTAACTCTTTACTACCAAATAAATAATAGCAAATATGATTTTCAATCTCTTTAATTTCAGTAATCCTTGTATAATCATTAAAATCAACTTGATTGTCAAATTTCATTGTATCTAAAATTTCAAAAGAATTATTCGTCCTAACAATATTCCCTTTTTGATTATTACCATCATAACTGGTAAAACTAATGTAATACTTATTATCTATAATGTTGAATTCATCAATGTTTCCCCAGTTCAAAAAAGAACTCAGCTGCTCGCCATTCTTATCTATATGAAAAAGACTTAAACCACAAGTTTTTGATATAACACTTCCGTTTGTACTATCATAAGAGGTACCACAAGATTTGCTAAAATTCATTTTAGAATTTTCTGCCGTATAATCTTCGATTATTTCTAAATTATCATTTAAAACTAATAGTCCAAAATGATGAGTACCAATGTATATTTTATTATTCAAATAGTCAACAGAGTTGATTCTAACAATATTTGCAAGAGTAGTATCAAGCTCAATAAATTTCTCAATTAACTTGAAATCTTTACTGAACCTGAATCCTGCTATTGTTGTGTAGATATCAATATAATCATTACCAACATTTATTGCTCCTAAAATACTATTATCTATCTCAGGATGAATTGATAATTTATTTAATTCTTTAGAGCTAAGAGTTGAAGTTAATATACTCAAAGAGAAAGCAGGTATCAATAACAGTAATAATATTCGAAGTAATTTCATAGTTTGCTCAAGTAAGTAATTAACAGATAAACCAATATAAAAAAAGGGCTGCATTTCTGCAACCCTTATCAAGTCTAATTGTAATCTGTCAGTCAGTTACTTCTTGCCTTCGTCGCAAGTTTTAGTAACCTCTACAGATATTCTTCTATTTTGTTTTCTTATCGCTTCCAAATCCTCTTTCGAAGTATTCTTCAGCTCTTTGCCAGTTGGCTCTTGTACTTTCGGTTGTCTTTCGCCGTAGCCGATAAATCCAGAAACCTTACTAGGATTTACTCCTTGCTCCATCAACCATTCTCTTACTTTCTTAGCTCTCTTTTCTGATAGCTTCTGATTGTAATCGTCAGCACCTTCGCTCGAAGCGTGTCCACCAATTAGCACTTCTATTCCTTCGCACTGTTGCACGTAGCTAAGTAGTTTAGCTAAGTTCTGAGCAGTACCAGGGTAATCGTAGTTGAACTTATCTGTGTTCACTATGAACAAGATGTCGGGGAAGTCCACTTTAGTACCAATCTTTGGAGCTTGTGGGCAACCGTGTTTACCTTCTTCCGTGCTCGGCTTACCTTTTACTAATGGGCAATCATCTTCTGCATCGTTTATTGTGTCGCCATCAGTGTCTGGGTTCAATGGATCAGTATTAGTTTTATTTACCTCAACTCCATCAGAAAGCGTATCGCCGTCAGTGTCTGGTTTGTTCGGGTCAGTCTTATATTTGTTTACTTCCTCACCGTCCATAAGTCCATCACCGTCAGTATCTTTTTCTAATGGGTTAGTCTTATATTTATTTACTTCATCGCCGTCAGTTAGACCATCACCATCAGTATCTTTCATAGTTGGGTCAGTCTTGTGCTTGTTTATTTCATCACCGTCGGTCAGTCCATCCCTATCCGTGTCATCGCTAACTGGGTTAGTTTTGTATTTTCTAACTTCGTCACCGTCACTAAGTCCATCGCCATCCGAATCTACTTTCTGAGGGTCGGAACCATGTTCATTCACCTCAGCACCATCCATTAGCCCATCACCGTCTGTGTCTGGCTTCATAGGGTCAGTCTTGTGAGTGTTTACTTCCAGTCCATCAGTCAGTCCGTCTTGGTCGCTGTCTGATTGTGCTGGGTTAGTCTTATATTTATTTACCTCGTCGCCGTCCGAAAGCCCGTCGCCGTCAGTGTCTTTTGCTTTGGGGTCTGTGTTGTACGATTGTACTTCATCACCATCAGACAAACCATCTTTATCTGTGTCAGCTACTAAAGGATTTGTTTCGTATTTAGAAACTTCTTCGCCATCTAATAGTCCATCGTCATCGCTATCTGGGTTCATTGGGTCGGTCTTTCTAGCCAACTCTTCGCCATCTTTCAAGCCATCAGAATCGCCATCAGCTTTACTTGGGTCAGTCTTAGTTTCTGTTACTTCTTTAAAATCGTCTAATCCATCATCATCAGTGTCTTTTTTCAATGGGTCAGAGTGGTAAGTTAGGAACTCTTCTCCGTCTAATAGACCATCGCCATCAGTGTCTGGGATATTGGGGTCTGTACCTAATTCTTTTTCTTTACTATTAGTTAGTCCATCATTGTCATAGTCTGCATCGCCTAAAATGTAATAAGAGAATCCAAGACCAAACGTCATGAATGCATCATTTGCATCGCCAGCTGCTGGGTCTTCTGCTGGACTCAAATCATCTAAGTAATCTGTGCCCGTGAATCGGAATGTTGCTCTACCGTTAAAAACCAAGTTGTCTGTTAGGTACATTTCGTAACCGAACCCGACAGGGAATACAACTTGATTCTTATCATAAACTCCATTTGCATTGTTAGGTAGTGGACCAAAAGAAGCAGACTCGCCAGATTTTGGCTCAAAGTTCATTAGTCCAACACCACCGAATAAGTAAGGTACAAATTTTTCATGATCGAAGAAGTTGTATGTCAAATACATTTCGTAAGTATTGACACGAATTGCATTTTTGTCACTTATAGATGTGTTAGAATTAGGATATATATCACCTTCTTGAGCATTTGGTCCAAAGTAATCTGGATATTGCCCAATTGCATCGGGGTCAGTTTTGTATCTTATTTGTGAAATACCGAAAGTAGCTTGGATAGAAAGTTCAGATATTATGTTATACCTAAGGAATGCATCGCCACCAAACCAAAGTTGGTTGTCAGTGAACTCTCCCCAATACTTTACTGCTCCACCGTTAATACCGAATGCCATACGGCCGCCCTCGCTTTGGGCTAAGGTGTCGCTTGTGTTAAGCGTAAGGGTGACAAGTGATAGAATGAGAACGCGGAAAAAGGATTTCATAAGTACTCCGATATTATTAATAATATTAATTTATATTTTATAATTTTCTGTTGATTTAAACACTATTATTACACATTGTTAATAAAAGATACAAATAAGACTCATATATAAGAAAGTTATTGGATTGAAAGCTACATTTGTCAAGACAATTTAGCAAATAAAATTTATTTTGCAAGTGTTTTTTTCTTTCTTTTTGCTACTGCCAATATCGCTCCAAACACAACGAGTACAGCCCCTATGAAGCCAAGCACACTTATTACAGTTGTTTGAATAATTGTGACCTCAAGAAGTGCCATAATGGTGAGTGTAGAAATAGTAATTATTGGGTTGAGGGTAATGATTATACTCACTTTAGATGCTTCCAGATACTTAAATGATTCTGCCAAAGTGCCGTAAGCAATCAATGTATTGAGTCCCAAAAATATGACTAATAGCCACATAGAAAATGACAGGTTTGCAAGTGCCGAAAAGTCCGCCACCCATACAAACATAAGCGTTGGCACTAAGTAAAGCACCATGTTGAGCTGCTGAGCCGAATAACGTTCGACTAACTTCTTTTGAATAGCAGCATAGACCACCCAAACAACTGCCCCAAAGAGAGTATAGAGAACACCAACATCATAGGTCTCTCGTTCAGTGGCAAATGAGGTGAGTGATTCGCTGTAAAACAGTATAAAACCGACTGACACAATAGCAAACCCTACGAGCTGTTGACGTGTAACTTTCTCTTTGAAAAGAAAAATTCCAACTGCTACGAGCATAACCTGAGCGGTTTGTATGAGCACCTGAGCGGTGGCTGGCCCTGCCAGCTCAACGCCCTTCATATAGCCAATGTAGTTAAACCCAAGCGACAGCCCTGCGACCACCAACAGCGGTGGCATCTTTTTGAATATACCAAACTGCTCTGGTTTTTTGATTGCAATCCAGCCACTTAAGAAAATAAAAGCGATCAAAAAACGGCACCAGATTATAGTCATAGCATCAAGTTCATTGAGTGCTATCTTGAGGAATATACCGAGGAATCCCCAGAAAAGTGCAGTAATACCTGCAAATATAATTCCTTTGGTTCTGTTGTCTAATGATTGCAAATGAGTTTTTGTTTTGTGGTTATTTATAGCTGGTAATTTATGTAAAAAGGGAATGTAGTTCTAAGAAAATTAGTATATTGTGTTTTTGAATGGTCGACTTCCGCCGCTTGTGATTAATGTGTACTCCCTAAGTCAGACCAATGGATTAACAATATCTATTTCTTACAAACAACTTTTCATTTGTTTTGTCGTCAATAGTACAATCAATTAGAATTCATAACTAATAGGAGTAAAAGAAATGAAAATATATAAAGCGATAAAAGAAGACCACGAGATACAAAGAGACCTATGCAGTAAATTACTAGAAACTGTTGGTGAAAGCGATGAAAGAAAGGAGCTTTGGAAGGAATTAAGAAAAGAATTGGAAGTGCACGAAGTAGCAGAAGAACGTCATTTTTATAAACCGCTGATTGATACTGACGAAATGCAGGAAGACGCAAGACACGGAATGGCTGAGCATCACGAAATAGATGAGTTGATTGAGAAGTTAGAGGGGTTGGATATGAGCTCTTCGCAGTGGAAGATTACGATGGAAGAACTTAGCCACAAAGTTGACCATCACTTAGAAGATGAGGAAGAGGATTTCTTCAAAAAGTCAAAAGACATATTCTCCGAACACGATGAAGAAAAATTAGCCAATGATTACAAAAAGACTGTAGAGGAATACAGAAAATCTTGGCCTGAATCTATACCTGGGAATGATTAAGTTAGACTAGAATTGGTATAAGAATAATAACAAATTGTAAGTCTCAACTATCATACAACAGGAACTATGATGCAAACCGAAAATGAATTAAAAAAAGGCAGTTCAAACCCAGCATTCCAAAATAAAGTCTGGATAGCTACTGGTATTATTGCCTTCGTAGCTGTATTGCTAATGATAATCGCAGTAACATTCAACGTGTTTTTGCTAATCTTGGCTGGTTCGCTCATCGCTATATTTTTTAGAGGAATTAGCGATTTCATTGAGCGAAAAACGAGTTGGAACGAGAGTCTTTGCGTAACTATATCTATAATAGGAACAATTGTTATAGTGTCAGGATTGTTTTGGCTAATTGGCTTTAAGATTCAGGCACAAATGGCAGAGTTGATAGAAACGCTGCCCAAAACAATAGAAAATGCCAAGTCAACACTGAATGAAAGTTCTATTGGCAGTATGTTAGTAGATGAGGCTTCTTCAAAAAAATCATTGGACAAAGCTAAAGTGTTTGCTGGTAAGTTCTTCCAATCTACATTTGGTGGTGTGGGTGATATTTATGTCGTTTTGTTTATCGGTATCTTCTTTACCATTTCACCCAAAACTTATGTCCAAGGGGTGGTGCAGTTAATTCCAAAAAAAGGGAGAAAAAAAGGAAAGCAAGTCTTAGATAGATTATCAGAACAGTTATTAAAGTGGTTGGGCGGTAAGCTAATCTCTATGTTCGTTGTTTTTGTACTGACTTCTGTTGGTTTGGCTATAATTGGTGTACCGCTTTGGTTAGTTTTGGGGATATTAGCAGGGCTGCTAAGCTTTATCCCTAACTTTGGGCCTTTGCTCGGATATATACCCGCAGTGCTTATAGGACTTATGCAAGGACCACAGACAGCTATTTTGGTAACGGGTCTTTATGTACTGATTCAGTTTGTGGAAAGCAATTTTATTACTACATTCATTCAAAAAAAGCTTATCAATATGCCTCCAGCACTTATATTGATTGCCCAGTTAATAATGGGTGTGCTCACAGGAGCGTGGGGTTTATTACTCGCAACTCCACTTACAGTTATTGTAATAGTGTTGGTGCAGGAATTATATTTGGATGGTAATAAGACTTGATTTAGACTTTATTCTACAACTACAGTCTTCAGAAAGTCATCGTTGTCTTTGATATAAATATCGAAAATACCTTCGGTTGGAAAAGTGAAATTTGTGAGCAGAGTATCATAATGATACTCTGTGTTTGACACATAGCCCTCTCTTGTTGTAACGCAGTAAAAGGCGCTGAGTATTAACGAATCACCTTCAAATTGATAGTTAATACTTGTAACCGAGCCGGAACTTGAGTAACCGTAAGCAATTTTAATTTGGATTTTTTTGCCAGATTGGACTGTATCTGGAATAATTATATCTTCAATTAGCCAGTTTCTTTCTGCACAGTCGTGCGAAACCATATCATTGCACGAACTCAAAATAAGTAGAGTTAGTGCTATTGATACTGTGTGTATAGTTTTTGTCATCTGATTTCTAATTTATTGCAACCCTTCAAATTACGAAAAATACATTCATTATGCAAAATTGATTGGATAATCCATCACACCCAAACACAACCACGGAAGCCACGGCTTTTGTAGTATGATTCTGCTCCATTGTGGTAGATGAATACTGTGTCGAACCGCTTGTCACCGAATATAGCACCACCGAGTGAGCGAATCTTATCAGGGGTCTTTAGCCAACTCGAAGTCTTTGTGTCATAGTTGCCGAGTGTTTGCAGGTGTTTGTACTGCTCTTCAGTCATTAACTCTATCCCCATTTCTGTAGCTACATTGCAAGCACTGTCGTCGGGTTTGTACTTCTTTCTCGATTCCAATGCTTCTTGGTCATAGCACAAGCTACGTCTCTCTTTGGGGCTTTCTGCTGAGCAGTCTGCAAATAGATACTTGCCAGCTTTTTTGTCGAAGTCTATTATATCTGGCTCACCACCAGACAGCTCCATTTCGTTTAGAGACCAAAGTGAGTTATTCCCACTCAGCTGTTTTTCTACATCGTCCCACTTGACTTTCGGGTGCCTTGCTACGTTTTCTTCAAATCGCTTTTTGAGTGTACTGAGTAGTTCAGTTTCTTGTTGTTTATTTAGTTTTTTTGTCATGGTTTAACCTTTTGAAAATTTTAAAAGTGCTGAAATATCATGATTATCTGCCTGCCTTAGTGCTTCTATGTACTCTGCTCTGATTTTCCCATTGTCACGGCTATCATTTCTGCACCAAGAAAAGACATTATTACCAAATATTCTTTCATTTATAATGTCAGCCATTAATCTAGAGTGTCGTCCATTACCATTTGGAAAACCGTGAATTGAAACAATTCGGTGCTTAAATCTGATGGCAACCTCTTCTTTTGGAAAAGTTTCATTTTCTATCCAAAACTTAGTATCTTCGACCAATTGTTTTAACTTAGTGGCAATTAATGGCCAATGAACTCCAATGTTTTTATCAGTTTTTCTAAATTCGCCCGCCCATGCCCAAATATCTCCGAACATTTTTACGTGTAATTGCCTCACAAAATATTCAGAAAGAATATAATCAGGGTTCATTTTTTTGTTCATTGACCATATTATTGCCTTTTCAATGTTTAATTGTTCAAACTCATTTAATTCATCTTGAGTTGAAATGGTGCTGATTTTCAAACCATTTATTTCGTTAGAATCAAGAGAAGTTTGTCCCTTTTTATATTCAAATTCTAATCCCATAACCTCTTCAGCATATCCCTTTTTATTTCTTCTTTCAAAGCAGCAATAGATTTTTCTAAACTTCCATATTCTATCGCTTGGTCTTCTAACTTCATAGTTTGATTAGTTCGCATAACAATGTTCTTCGCATATTCCTCTGCTTTCTTATCTATGTAATCTTCCAAATTCCCTTCTTTTGGAACCAATCCATAGACAAGTTTCATATCCATAGCTTCGGCTGCTTGACTAAGTGATTTTAAACTAATAGAACCTTTTGCTTCACTTTCTTCTAAGCTTAGAACACCCTGCTTAGTAATGCCGAGTTTGTTCCCTAGCTGTGCTAATGTCATATTCAAGGTGGAACGCACTAACTTAAGCCACCCCTTGCCTGGGGTAGCTATTGTGGATGCCTCTTTGAAGTAATTCATCTTTCTGTTAAGCTGTTCTATTTGTAATTTTCTATTGTCTCTCATTATAATTGTAAGGTTATATGTTTACTTTATATCACAAAAGTAAGTAAATATATTGACTAATGCAAATAAAAGTAAAAGTATTTCTTAACTAATAGAATGTAATGTAAAGTGATATGTTGACATAAGATTGCAACAAATTGTTCCTCCCCAGTCGGAACAAGCTCTGCCAACTCCGATAGGAGTTAAATATTAGTAGCAAGCCCAAAACTAGCACCACATACCAACCCCATCGGGGTTGAACATTTGCAATTTCTAATATCACCCCACCACTCTGTGGCTTTAGAGAGGTAAACAATACGTCTCTACGAAGGTATAGAACATTTAAAAGAACTTTATAAATACTAAATCTCACATAATTTCGTAATTTTGTAGAATTGATATATTTATTCTATGTTAGAAAAGGAAAGTAATAATGATAAATTCTTTAGTACCAGCATTTAGAACTAATAATATTCACTATGCTATTCGTGATATTATTGTCTTAGCTCAGGGAGTTGCCAAAACGGGTATGGATATGCACTACCTCAATATTGGTGACCCAAATGTATATGATTTCGATACTCCTCCTCATTTGATTGACAGCGTGGTGGAAGCACTTCGCAGCAACAAGAATGGCTATGCACCATCTTCGGGCATTCCAGAAGCGATAGAGGCGGTAAGAAAGGACGCAGAAGAAAGAAAGAAAATTAAGAGTATTCAGGACATATTCATCACCACTGGTGCCGCCGAGGCAATAGAAATATGCTTAACGGCGTTGCTGAACACTGGCGAGAATTTCCTTATGCCTACTCCGGGCTATCCGCTTTACAATGCTATTGAGAGTAAGTTAGAGTTAGAGCCAAACCCATATTACTTAGATGAAAGCAATGGCTGGGCTCCAGACATAGAAGACATCAAATCAAAAGTAAATGCCAAAACAAGAGCGATTGTGCTAATCAATCCGAACAACCCCACTGGTGCTTTGTACAAGCGTGAGCAGTTAGAGCAGATAGTAGAAGTTGCGAAGGAGCACAACTTAGTAATATTTGCAGATGAGATATATGACAAGCTGATTTTTGATGATGCAGAGATGGTATCAATTGCATCATTAGATCCAACTGTGACTTGTGTTACTTTCTCTGGAATGTCAAAGAACTATATGGCACCTGGATTCAGATTAGGTTGGGGTATAGTGTCGGGCGAAAAGAGATTGACTCACGAATTTGTTGAAGCAATCAATAAGATTTTGAGAAGTAGAGTCTCAGCCAACCATCCACTACAATACTGTATCAAGCCAGCGTTGGAAGGTGACCAGTCACACATAGAAGAGACAAAAGAGAAATTGATTAGAAGGAGAGACTTAGTAGTTGATAAAATAAACCAGATAGACGGAATTGACTTAGTCGCTCCACAAGGTGCTTTCTACGCTTTCCCAAGTATCGATGTCCAAAATGATTACCACTTCTGCGAGGAATTGCTAAAAGCAACGGGAGTAGTAGTAGTGCCTGGTACTGGATTCGGTCAAAAGCCGGGTAGCTCACATTTCCGAATAGTTATCTGTCCTACTGAAAAGACATTAGAGCAATCATTTGATCTGATTGGTGAGTTTTATAAGCACTATAATGATTAATTTATAATCAAGATTAAAAATCTATTTAGCTTTATTTAGTCTATTGGAATTGCGAGCTGCATTTTTCCAATAGACTAATTTAATATATATGAATACTGAACCGAAAGAAAAGAAAACAATGTGGGATGTAAGATTCTCGGAAGAGGGCTATGCTTACGGCACTGAACCCAATGAGTTTCTGAAATCTGTAATAGAAAGTTATGAGCTAACTGGCTCTATGCTATTCCCAGCAGAGGGCGAGGGCAGAAATGCTGTCTATGCCGCTACTCAAGGATTGGATGTTACTGCCTTTGACATTAGCGAAGAAGGCCGTAAGAAAGCAATGAAGTTAGCTGCCGAGAATAGTGTTGAAATAGATTATGAGATAGGAAACCTATCTGATTTGGAATTAGCTAACAAGAAATTCGATTCAGCAGCACTAATCTTTGCTCACTTCCCAGTCGAGATACTGTCTGCTTACCACAAAAAAATAGCCGAGTTAATTAAGCCCGGTGGAATACTGATTCTCGAAGGATTCAGTAAAGCACACTTGCCGCTGAGGAAACAAAATCCTGCTGTTGGTGGCCCTGGAAATATTAATGTTCTATTCTCACTCGAATCAATTCAAAATGATTTTTCAGACTTTGAAGCGCTGATGCACGGCGAAGTTCAAGTAGAACTAAATGAAGGGAAATACCACAATGGAACAGCAAAAGTAATACGGTTTATTGGTAGAAAAAAAGAGCAATATTAGGAATTTAGAAAATTAAGATTGAGATTAAGGATAAGTGAAATTTTGAAGATTTTGCTTATCTTTATTTTTTTATACGAACACAAAAACTTAGGAATTTAATATGCCAAACAAATTACCCAAAATAGCAATAGTCGGTTATGGAGCAATGGGCCGAGTAATAGAGAAGTTGGCTAAAGACAAAGGTTACTTCATTACAGATATTTTCGATGAGAACAATCCAATAAAACCAGAAGAAGATTATGATTTTGATGTAGCAATTGATTTCACTTATCCCGATTCGGTTGTGAATAATATCAAGATATTATCAGAAAAGAAAAAGGCAATAGTAGTAGGTACAACTGGTTGGTACGACCAAAAAGACGAGATACAAGACCTAATAACTAAGAATGAGACTGGCTTAGTTTGGGGTTCTAACTTTTCTGTTGGAGTGCAAATGTATTTCAAGATAGTCAAATACGCTTCGAAGTTAGTAAACTTCTTAGACAGCTACGACGTTATGGTGAACGAAATGCACCACAAACGCAAGAAAGACAGCCCAAGCGGTACAGCTGAGATTATGGGTAAGATAATCACCAGCAATATAGATAGAAAGAACGGTACAGAAGTGAATGCCATACAAGGAGACGTAGATAACGATAAGTTACATATTTCTTCCACTCGTGGTGGCGAGATAACAGGCATTCATACTATGTACTTAGACTCCCTTGCAGACACGATAGAGTTAACTCACAGGGCAAAAAACAGAACTGGCTTTGCACTTGGCTCGCTTTTGGCTGCTAATTGGGTTCACAACAAGCAAGGATTCTTTTCTTTTAGTGAGATACTAACGGATATATGGGAAAATATACCAGAGTAATAGGGTTCGGCTTGTAACATTTTTTTCTAATTGTTGTTATAGTAGTAGTAATGGGCTCAAAACTTGATAAATATAGTGACCCGGAGCTGTTTGAATTGGTACAATCTAAGGGTAAGTTAGCAGATGCAGCTTTCTCAGAGTTGTATGACAGACATTCACCTCGAGTTTTTGCCTATTGTCGAAGGTTCCTTGGTAATAAAGAAGAAGCACAAGATGTGTTGCAAGATGCGTTTGTGCGTTTCTACAAAAGTGCAAAAAAAGATAGGGAGATGACTAACGTCCCCGCCTTTATCTTAACTATAGCAAGGAATTTGTGTGTCAATTATATAAAAAAACAAAAGCCATTGCTCGTTTACGAAGATTACATGCACGTAAGTGATAACTCGAACAAAGATGACAAAGAGCTTTTGGGACTTATAAAAATGGCGATCGATGTTCTACCCGAAGAATATAAGGAAGTGTTTATTCTTAGAGAATATGACGGACTTTCTTACAAAGATATAGCTGAAGTAACGGGTAGCACTATGAACAACGTAAAAGTAAGAATATACAGAGCTAAACAAAAAGTAAAAGAGATATTAGAACCGTATTTGGAAGATTTGTCCAAACACGATTAATAAAAAGAAATGGAAAACTTAGATTACAATAAAGATTTTGAATTAATTACCCAGTATATTGATGGGGAATTGAGCCAATCTCAGATGTTAGAAGTCGATAAAATGATGCAAAGTAGCCCAGAGCTACAAGCAGAATTCGACAAACAGCTGGAGATTTCAAAGTCTATTGATGATGACGACGAGACATTCGTGCCTCCTCCGTCAGCTAAGGACAATGTGTTCCTGGCTCTTGGTATTCCTTTGGCTGCTAGTGCTCCTACTCTTACTAAGTTAGTGACAGAATCGGCTGCTAATTGGGTTTCTATTGCTGCGGCAGTAGTTGCTTCAGTAGCTACATTTACTGTTTATAGCTCCCTCAACTCTGATAGTGAAGCTAGAAATAATGTAAATAGTAATATTCCAATTGTGAAATCTTATGAAGTTGCTGCCAACAATAATATAATTGTCAGCGATGAAGCCATAAGTGAGAATGCAGAAATATTGGCGGATAACTCTGCTGAAATTATAGATACGGATTTAGATAATAATATCAATAATAATGCTTCAACTACTTCGAACAACTCTCAAAGCAATGCAAACAACAATAGTAATATTGTAAGCAATGCGGCGAACGAGACTGATAGCAATATTGATAATAATGAAAGCTTGGCAAGTAACTTGTCAGATGAAGATTTAGACAACATAAGCCAATCAGACAATCAGAATATAAACAGCAATATTAGTGATAACTTAGGCAGAAATAACAACAATGTTGCTCCTTGGGATGCTGATTTTGCTTATCAAAACAATCAATTCAATGGCTTCGGTCGTGGTATGATGCTGACTGAGAATAATAATTTCAAAGTCAACAGAAGCTACACTCGCGATTACTTAACTGTAATACGAACCAAAGCAAGCACAAACAGCAACAACAACGGACAGTTGGATGTTAGTTTCCTAACTAACTACTTCACTACTGATTTGCGTGGTATGTTCTCTGCTGGTATGTCGTATTACGGCACTAATTACGGTGCGGACTTACGTAATCCATTCTTCCTCGGTGGTGGTGTAGAATACACGCCTACGTTCAGTAAGATTTTTGCTAATAGCTATTTCGATACTTTCGTGAATGGTCAGATTTTCTTAGGTCAATCGCCGTCTTACAAAATGGAAGCGGGGCTAACGACTACTCTCGGTGGACTGAGCAGATTCCCAATTGTGTTTGGTTACTCTCAGACAATAGTTAGAGATTACCAGTTCATTGGTCAACAAAGCCAAGGCGGAATCTTTATCGGTACAGAGATTACTTTTTAGGGAATAGAGACAAGAAATTATAGAAAAATCCAACTGCTTTTAATTTGTGGTTGGATTTTTTGGTTTATTCCAATTTGAATATGTCCTCCATTTTTCCAATTAAATTCATATCTTTGTATAATACAGAAATACATAAAAAAATCAATGCTTCAAGTAGTTCAATATCAAAAATCTGGCGAAGTACGCACAGAAGAAATGCCATCTCCACAATGCCCAACTGGTGGTGTGCTGATAGAGGTGAAAAACACCCTAATCAGTGCTGGCACAGAAAAAACATCGGTAGATAACGCACAAGGCAGCTTGCTCACCAGAGCAAAAAAACAGCCAGACCAAGTGAAAGTGGTAATCGATGCAGTAAAAAACTATGGAATAAAGGAAACGGCAAGGCGAGTAAACGCTAAGCTCAATTCTTTCAAATTGCTCGGCTACTCGGCATCGGGTGTGGTTATCGAATCAGATTGCGATGAGTTCAAGCCAGGAGACAGAGTTGCTGCAGCTGGTGCAGGAATAGCAAACCACGCAGAAATTATAGCCGTACCAAAAAACTTAGTGGTTCACATAGCTGACACCGTAAGCTACGAAGATGCTGCTTACACAACTGTCGGTGCTATTGCTATGCAGGGTTTCCGCCAAGCAGCACCGAACTTAGGCGAAAATGTAGTAGTTGTTGGCTTGGGACTTTTGGGATTGATTACAGTTCAGTTCCTCAAGGCCGCTGGTTGCAATGTAATCGGTATGGATATTGACGAAAGAGCAATGGAACTTGGAACAAAATTTGGTTGCGATTCGGTGCTGAAAAGCTCCTCAGAAAATGTGCAGCAAGTGATAGCGAGAAGCAATGGCGAAGGTGCCGATTCTACTATCATAACGGCATCCACTGGTAGCTCCGCACCACTCCAAATGGCGATGGAAATGACCCGAAAAAGGGGGAAAGTCGTGATTGTTGGTGCTATTGGTATGGATATGAAACGCCACCCATTCTACAAAAAAGAAATTGAATTAAAAATATCATCGAGCTATGGGCCTGGGAGGTACGACGCATTCTACGAAGAGCAAGGTAATGATTACCCTTACGCATTCGTAAGGTGGACTGAAAACCGCAATATGCAATCGTTCGTTGAATTAATAGCAAAGAATAATATAAACATTAAGGATATGACAACCCACAGTTACAATGTAGCTGAGGCATCAAAAGCTTACGATTTGATAAGCAATGGAACAGAGCCGTATTTGGGTATATTGATTAACTATCCTGAAAGAGAAAATAAGAAAACTGACTTCATTAGCACAGGCCAAAAAAGTACCGAATCTGATATAAAAATTGGATTCGTTGGTGCAGGTCAGTTCGCACAAAACTACTTGCTTCCGCCATTGGCTAAACAAGGGGTGCAGTTTGTAGCCGTTGCTAATAATAGCTCAGCAAGTTCTAAAACTGTAGCTACTAACTTCGCTTTTGAAAAAGCAAGTGCTAATCCCGATGAGCTGATAAAAGATAGCTCAATTAACACGGTAATGGTTGCTTCGTGGCACAATACTCACGCAAAATATGTTATTTCAGCTCTGAAAAATGGAAAGAATATATACGTAGAAAAACCATTAGCACTCAATGAAGAAGAGCTAAACGAGATAATAGAAGCGGCAAGCAAATCGGACAAGCAACTGATGGTGGGATTCAACCGTAGATTCTCCAAGTCTTTCAAAAAGATAAAAGAAGAGCTAAAAGGACGCAAAGAACCACTAATGGTTAAGTACAGAGTTAATGCTGGGCACATACCGAAAGACCATTGGACACAAAGAGCAGAAGGCGGCGGTAGGATTGTTGGCGAAGGTTGCCACTTTATTGACACTATGCTTTTTTTGACAGACAGCAAGCCGATTAGAGTCTATGCAGAGTCATTTTCTGGCAATTCGGAAGCCAAGCTCAACGAAGACAATGTAGCTGCTACAATTAAGTTTGAAGACGGCTCCGTTGGGGTGTTAGAGTATATTTCTTCGGGCGATGGGAGTTTAGCAAAGGAATACTGCGAAGTGTTCTTTGAGAATACCGCTCTGACTATGAACAACTTTGAATCGGTAACGTTACACAAGGGAAAGAAAGCAACAGATTACAAAATGGACGGCGAAAAAGGGATAAAATCAGAAATGGAACTTTTTATAAAATCTCTTAAGTCTGGTAAAGAACTAATCCCTAAACAAGATTTATATGCCGTAACCAAGTGTACTTTTGCTATATTAGAATCATTGAAAAAATCGAAACCAATTACAATCAGTTACTAAAAAATGATAAGATACCTATTAGTTTTATTGCTTTGGGCCTTGCCTGCCTTAGCACAACAACCACAAACGCAGCTCGAAAATGAGCAAGACACAACTATAACTACCAGTAAAATAACTCGTAACACAGTTGATTTGTCTGGGGAATGGGACGTTTCTTATGATGAGGGTGACAGCTGGGAAAAGCAGCACGTTCCATTTACTAGTTACGATGGGTCAACAATTGTATTCAAGAGAAACATTAGCTTCAGTAGCAGAGATATTACAAATCGCTCATTTCATCTTAACCTACAAGGAATTTCTGACAATGGTGAGTTCTACATAAATAATCAATTTCTGGGCAGTAATTTTGGTGGTATGACTGAGTTTTGGGTAAATTTACCCAACAATTCACTAAAAGAGGGTACTAACGAGCTGAAAATAGTTGTTAACCCAACTGAGGGCTATGCTTCACAAATACAGAAATTACCTCTGCACGCTAAACGAGCTGCAACAGGGATTGTACGAAAGGTACTCTTAGTAAGCACTGCTGGAGCATGGGTAAAAAGTATTAACAGTAGCTACAAATTAAGTGATAATGGAAACAGTGCCGCACTGAATGTAACAGGAACAGTATCTACAGGGCAATTAAAACAATCAAACGGTTCACTTCAAATAAAGACATACTTATTTGGTGATGGGACAAAACAAAGTTTGGGCAGTGAGACCATAAAATCAGAAAACAACAGGTCTTATGACTTCGATGTAAAAGCAGTAGTAAACAATCCTAAACTATGGTCGCCAGACACTCCGAATGAGTATCAGTTGGTTACACAAATATTGCAAAATGGTGTAGTGATTGATGAATTTTCTACTGAGTTTGGATTCAAGAAAGTAGAGATTATCAGTTCTGACAAGGGCAATAAGTTTATTTTGAACGGCACACCCTTTGAACTAAAATCAGTAAATTATATTGATGATTATGAGGGCTATGGGCAATCTATTCCTCTTAGTCAATACGAAAAAGACATAAGAGAAATTAAGAAATTGGGTGCCAATGCTATTAGAGTAAAATTTGGTTTACCACACCCAGAGTTAATAAAACTAACTAGCAAATATGGACTTTTTGTACTATATGAATTTCCGTCTTATAACACTCCAAATTCTATTCTAAATAGCGATGAAGTTATTGTCAGAATGCAGAACATTGCAGATAGAATATTGAGCACAGTAGATAACTCACCGAGTATTTTTAGTTATGGTATTTATTCTTACTCTGGTGAAAGTTCAGATATGCAGAAGGATTACAGTAATAAATTAATCACTTCGTTGAACCAACACACAAATAACTTAATACACAAGACAATATACACCAATGCTGATTATCCAAACATAAATGGCTTCGATTTCTTGGTTGTTAGTTTCAACAACAAGAGTTATGATTTTAACACTCAACTGAAACGATTAGAAGATTTGCAACGAAATATAAGTGCACTACCTTTAGTTTGCGAGTTAGGTACAGCTGTGGAGCAAGACAATAAGAATGGATATGCTGATCAGCTATCACTCGAATTTCAAGCTTATTATTTACTTAACTCTTACTCTGTACTTAGCACAGCTAACATAGCTGGCTTTACTATTGATACTTACAATGATTACTTACTTCAACAACCCGTTATGATAAGCAATAGTGAGAATAAGTATATTTTCACATCTGGGTTAGTTGACAGGAAAAGAAACGAACGCTCTTCGTTCAAAGCTGTAAAATCAATATTCAATAATGAAAAAGAGCCATTACTCACAGCAGGCAGCGATGACAGAGCTGACCAAACGGTTGTGTTTTTAGTAACGGGGATAGTGTTCGGGCTGATATTCTTAATTATGATTAATAGATTCAAGAGATTCAGAGAGTATTTCTTCCGCTCTATTCTGAGGCCCTATAATTTTTATGCAGACATAAGAGACCAGCGGTTAATATCAACTATTCAAACTAGTGTTTTGGCCGTATTGATTTCGGTATCTATTGCCTCATTTGTTGCTGCTACTTTCTATTATCTTCGTTTCAGTAGCACTTTGGAGTATTTCCTGAATATGGGCATTCCAATTGCAATAATTAAAGAAAATTTGTTTGCATTAGTTTGGACTCCAGCATTGTTAATATTAGTGATGTCACTAATCGTAATGCTCTATATATTGTTTATTGCTTTGTTTTTGAAGATAACAGCATTTGCACTTTCAGTCCGATTATTCTACAAAGACGCATTCACTTTAGCTACATGGTCGCTAATCCCGACAATACTGTTGCTAATAGTAGCGTCGTTTATGATTAAGATATTTGGCGAAATGGATAATGGATATCTAATGATATTTGCAATTCTTGGATTTGTAAAAATCTGGTCGATGTTGCGATTGTTGAAATCGTCTGCAGTGGTGTTGGATAAACCACGTGGCAAAGTTTATTTGATAGAGATCGCATTAGCACTAATAGTGTTGGGCATTCCGTTGTTCCTAATGCAATGGAGCCGTTCGGTTATTGACTATTTGATTTATGTATTGACAGTAATGGTATAAGGATATGAACAAGGACAATTTAGATGGTTTGGACTTAGTCCGCAAAGGAAAAGTCAGAGAAGTATATGATATTGGGAATGAGCTTTTGATTGTAGCGAGCGACAGAATTTCTGCATTCGATGTTATTATGAACGAAACTGTTCCCGAGAAGGGAAAGATATTGAATCAAATATCAACATATTGGTTAAAAGAGACGACAGGTATAATTGAGAATCATTTAGTAAGTGATACTGCTACGGAATATCCATCACTTTTGGAATACGCTGATTATCTTAATGGTCGCAGTATGATAGTCAAGAAAGCAAAACCGCTACCAGTAGAGTTTATTGTTCGTGGTTACATAGCTGGTTCGGGCTGGAAGGCATATCAGGAAACTGGTGAAATATGTGGCGTTAACTTGCCCGCTGGTTTAGAGAAATATGGCAAATTAGACGAGCCTATATTCACTCCATCGACAAAGGCAGACGAAGGCCACGATGAGAACATAGCTTATGAGCAATGCTGCGATATATTAGGCAAAGATCTGACTGACAAGCTGAGAGATATGTCTATAAATTTATATAATTACGGCAGCCGCAAATTAGAGCAAGAGGGAGTATTACTTGCCGACACTAAGTTTGAGTTTGGTGAACTTGAAGATGGAAGCGTCATACTAATTGATGAAGCGCTGACACCTGATTCTTCACGTATGTGGCTTGCGGAAGATTACTCACCGGGCAATGAACCAACAAATTATGACAAACAAATATTGCGTGATTATCTGGAAAGCTTAGATTGGGATAAAACGCCACCTGCTCCAACCTTACCAGATGAAGTAATCAACAAAATATTATCAAAGTACAAAGAAGCATTCGTAAAAATAACTGGCAGAGAATACGTTGGCTAGTCCTTTTGATAGCAGGTTAACTGAGAAAAAAGTAGAAAATTTTGATTGGACTACTTTCTTCACGGTTGTGACACTTACCGTATTCGGTATTTTGTCTATTTATTCAGCTACTTCCACTTTTTCTGATAGCTTGTTTACTAAGCAAGTTATATCAGCATCATTGGGATTGGTTGTGATGTTGTCTGTTGCCTTTTTCCCTCACAAGAAACTAAAATCACTGTCCTATTGGGTCTATGGTCTATCGCTACTGATGTTAGTATTAGTGCTTTTCATTGGTGTCCGGATAAACGGAACTATGGGTTGGATACGGCTGGGTGGGTTCAATCTGCAGCCTGCTGAGTTTGCGAAACTTGGGCTTCTGATGGCTCTGTCGAGCTATCTGTCTGAAAAGGGAAGGAGTATAAACAAAATCAACATACTCGGACGCTCTGTGTTACTACTGCTACCTATGGTGGCATTGGTAATGATGCAACCCGATGTAGGTTCGGCTTCGGTACTTCTGGCTATATTCATAGGCATACTCTTCTGGACTGGATTCAATTCTATCATATTGTTAGTTGTAATAGTAGCACCAATTATTCTGATTGCTTCATTGAGCAATTCTGTAATCTATTTGGTTGCAGCAGGTGTTTTTTCGATTGCAGTGTTTATAATGAAAGGAAATTTACCCCTGAAAATTATAGCCGCCGCTGCTCTATTTGCAGTTGGTTTGGCTGGGCCAATAGTTTACAAAAGTATGGCTCCACACCAGCAAGCGAGAATTGACTCATTCCTCGACCCAGCGAGTGACCCTCGTGGTGCTGGATATAATGTAATGCAATCAAAATTGGCTGTAGGTAGTGGTGGGATTACTGGCAAGGGGTTCCAAGAAGGAACGCTTACGCAATTAAGATACATACCTGAGCAATGGACTGACTTTATATATTCCGTACCTACCGAAGAGTTTGGTTTTGTTGGTGGTGCCAGTATAATAATACTTTTTATGGTGCTGATACTCAGATCTATGAAATTAGCGATAGAAAATGATTTTATTTACTTCAAAATTCTCTGTTTTGGAATTGGTGTTATTTTCCTTTATCATATACTCATCAATATCGGTATGGTGATAGGGATGATGCCTGTGATGGGTATTCCTCTCCCGTTTATGAGCTACGGAGGCACTTCGTTGCTGTTCAATATGATATTGGTAGGTTTATTACTCAACGCTAACAGAACACAGAAAATATTATGACATTGAATATTGCAGTATCAGTCGGTGATTTGAACGGCATTGGTTTGGAGTGCTTTGCTAAAGCATTGCAGATACTAACTATACCAGACACAAAAATCATCTTTAAGCTATTCTCACCAAAAAATTTAGTGGTTAATTATTTGGATATGCTTAAATTAGACTACACAATCGACAATAGCATATTGAATATTAATGACTACAAAATCGAGATTGTTGGAGACGAAAGCAATGCGGAGCTGGAATTCGGCAAGTTAGATGGTAATATGGGCAAAATTGCTTCCGATAGCATCTCGTCAGCCGTGGAGAGTGTTAAATCTGGTGAATCAGATATAATTCTTACATTACCAATAAACAAAAAGTCAATCTCACTATCTGGATTCAAGTTTCCTGGCCATACTGAAATGTTAGGCGATTCGTTTGTTTCTGACCCCCTTATGATACTTTTTAGCTCCGATGTGAGAGTTGCATTGGTTACTGTTCATGAACCAATTAGCAAAGTGGCTAATCTAATCACTCCAGAGCTAATTGAAAATAAATATGCAGCGTTTGAGTTATCGCTAAGGAAAGATTACGGTATTTCTTCACCAAAAATTGCTCTACTCGGGCTGAACCCGCACGCAGGGGAAGAGGGAAATATTGGCACAGAAGAGCAAACTATTATTAATCGAATGATTAGCGAATTGAATGACAAATATCAAAACTCTAAAGCGTATGGCACTTTTCCTGCCGATGGTTTTTTTGGGTTCGGCGACTATAAGAACTACGACGGAATACTCGCTATGTACCACGACCAAGGGCTTATACCGCTTAAGTTATTAGCAAATGGAGGTGGAGTAAACTTTACTGCAAATCTGATAATTGTTAGAGTTTCGCCAGACCACGGCACTGGGTTTTCTATAGCAGGTAAAGGAATTGCCTCTGAACAAAGCACCTTGGAAGCAATCGTAGCAGGTATTGATATTGTTAATAACAGGATTAATTTCAAAAATTAACGGAATTTCATTATATTTGCTGATTAAAATATAAGATAAAAGACAATAATGTACACTATTTTTAAAGATTCAACTATTCTTCTTGTAGATGATGTTCCCGAAAACCTTACTGTTTTGGGTTCTATATTTTCATCACTCCATTGCGAACTGATTGCAGTGCAAGATGGTAAACAAGCTATTGAGCTTGCTGTCAGCGAGAAACCCGACTTGATTTTATTGGATATATCAATGCCAGGAATGAATGGATTTGAAGTTTGCCAGTCTTTGAAAAAGAATTCAGAAACTAAAGATATTCCTGTTATATTTGTTTCTGCAAAGGTAAGTAGCGAAGATATAACCAAGGGGTTTGAGTCAGGTGCAGTTGATTATGTCACAAAGCCATTCAACCACGCTGAACTAACAGCTAGAGCTGGTACTCACCTTACCCTATCTAAAGCTATAAAAGACAGAGAGTCATTGTTACAAGACAAAGACAAATTTATATCGCTTATTGCTCACGATATAAAAAGTCCACTTTCTGGTGTTATGAGTTTGATGAGATTGATTTCTGAAGATTATGAAGCATTTGATGAAGCAGAACGCCGCGAGATGCTCAATGATATTTATGAATCACTCAGTGCACAATACAAATTTGTTGTTGACCTGTTGGACTGGGGAAGATTACAATTGGGTAGAGTTGACTTGAACAAGGAAACAATAGACCCAAAAATGATTGTAGAAGCTGTTACATCATTGCACAAACTCAATGCTGAGAATAAGGGAGTTAATCTTAAAACTTCGTTCAATACAGATGCTAAATTTGAAGCAGACCCAACTCACATAGATACGATACTTACTAACTTGGTGTCCAATGCAGTAAAGTTCACTAAGCAAGGTGGTGATGTGACAGTGCAGGTCGATAGCTTTGTTGGAAAGATAAAAATTTCGGTGCAAGACACTGGTATAGGTATGAGTGAGGAAGACAAAGCTAAGCTGTTCAAAAATGATATTATTCATACTACTCCTGGAACAAATCAGGAGATAGGCACGGGCTTAGGTTTACTTTTGGTAAGAGAACTCGCCGAGAAAAATGGTGGTATGCTTGATTTTGCATCAGAATTGGGCAAAGGTACTACTTTCTTCGTCACATTCCCCATTAGTTAGTTAATTTACATTTGATGAATTACAAATACTTTATATTTGCAGCCGCAGCTGTTATACTGATGTCTGTCGTACGTTGGAACAGGCAAGACCTAATTATAGGTAAGTATGTCGGTGCTGACGATAAGAATTTGGGACAAAAGCTCGGCTATGATGTAGAGATGAGTCTGGACTCATACAACTACGTGCAGTACGTTAATTACTACAACGGTGAAGATGTTGCTGATGAAGTTACTAAACCTTATTCTTACCGAATATTAGTCCCGATGATGGCTTCTATGCTGCCATTTGACTCATTCACTTCATTGAATATAATAAACCTTTCGAGTGAGATTCTAACAGTACTATTTCTAATGTATATTTTTGGTGCTATGGGCTTTTCGGATAGGGTACAGTTTGCTGGTGGGCTGTTATTCGCAGTTTCTTTTCCAGTATTTTACTATGGGGTAGTCGGTTTGCTCGATGCACCTGCTATCTTAATCATTACTGCTGGTATCTACCTTATTATAAGAGATAAGAGTAGTTGGTTGATGTTTATACTCGTTCTAGGAGCCATGACAAATGAAAAGACTATACTTATTCTTCCCTTTATGTTTGCATATATTTATAAAGATAAATCACTGAAGCAAGCGTTTTACCAGTCATTCTTGTATTTTTTACTTTTCCTTATTATTAGTTTGGTCGCAAGGAATTTAAGTATTAATTCTGATAGTAATTTTATCTGGACTATTAGTTTTGATTCACTATTGTTCAATCTGAGCAGGATAAGGACTTACATTAGCTTACTTCTAACTGGTGGTGTCCCAATTATTTTACTTTTCTATTCACTGAAACATATTGACAAATCAGAAAAGCTAAACTTCGCACTGCTATTTGGCGTGCTGATGGTTGTGCTGATGATAATCTACTCATTCACAGCGGCTTATACTGACGGCAGATTTATGTGGTATATTTACCCATTTGCCCTACCGCTTTGTGGATATGGATTGCAAAAAATTTTAAAAGAAAAATAAATAGTTAATCAGCTAAAGCGTTATAAATTAAGTTTAATCAACAAATGGAAAATGAAATATGAATATTGTAATACTATCAACAAGCATAAGAAATGGAAGAAATAGCCACAGGGCTGCTCTTTACTTAAATGATTATATCAATAGCGAAACGGAAGCAAACGCTGAGATATTTGACTTACTCGAAGCAGATTTTCCGCTTTTCAAAGAGCGTCTGCAATTCTTAGATAATCCACCAGCTGGTGCAGTTGAGTATGCCGATAAAATTGACAGTGCCGATGCAATTATAGTTGTTTCACCTGAGTACAATGGTGGTTATCCTGCCGCATTCAAAAATGCTTTTGATTTTCTCTACTCGCAGTGGCAAGGCAAACCAATTGGTCTTGTTTCGGCATCTTCTGGTAGATTTGGTGGCTCGCAAGTGATACAGAAATTGCAATTGCTTTACACCAAACTCGGTTGTCAAGTTATGGGGCCAGGTGTGTCTATTGCTTTTGTTCAGAAGGCATTCGATGAGAATGGAAAAATACTAGATGAGCAGGTAGAAGCTGCAATGAAGAAATATGTCGCTCGAATAATAGATAATATTTCTGAATAAATCACTCATTGGTTACAGAAGGTTGAAACTCAGCTCTGTTCTGCGTAAACTTAACTAAGTTGTAATCTAATTAAGATTACAGGATAATTATATGGTTTTAAGAATATTGATTTTTACGCTACTTTTTGCTACGGTCGGTTGCCAAAATACTGACGAATTAAACGAAAGAATTGAGCAATTGAGTGCAAAAGTCACTGAATTAGAAACTGCCCAGAGCAACAGCTACAAACCAGGTTTGGGGATATTGATGAATGCAATTCAAGCGCATCACCTAAAGTTATGGAAAGCTGGGGCTAACGCTAACTGGGGCTTGGCTGGCTTTGAGTTGCATGAGTTAGAAGAAAGATTTGAAGATATAGAAACCTACCACCCAAACCACGTTGAAACTAAGCAATTAAGCATGATCTATCCGCAAATAGAAGCTGTGGAAGAAGCGGTAGAGAGCAATGACAAACAAGCTTTTGTCAGCTCTTACGAAATGCTAACTGCCACTTGTAACTCGTGCCACGAGTTGAACGACCATCCTTTCGTAAAAATAAAAGTGCCCAATGACGGCGGTGGTAATCAGGATTTTGGTGGGTAGATATGATAAAGATATAATATTTTTAAAGTATTTAAGATTAACAAAAAAAAGCCCATTCCTTAGATTAGAAATGGGCTTTTCTTTAGTGAGCCACTTACCGGATTCGAACCAGTGACCTGCTGATTACAAATCAGCTGCTCTACCAACTGAGCTAAAGTGGCTTATTTTTTAGACTGCAAAATTACTACATTTTACCTATACGAACCAAATAAAAAGTGAATATTTTGAAAGTTTTTTTCACTTTTTTCAAATTTCTTACTTTTTAGTTCAAAAAGTTGTCTTCTTCTATTATTCTGCACCATATATGAGCTATCAATATATGACATTCTTGTATTCGGGCAGTATTGTTGCTCGGCACTATTACTGTGCTATCACACATATCTTTCATCTTACCGCCACCATTACCGAGTAAACCAATTACGTTTACACCTTTTTTCTTTGCTTCCTCTGCGGCACGGACTATATTTGCCGAATTACCACTTGTAGTGATAGCTATCAAGGTATCGCCTTTCTGACCATAAGCTTCTATTTGTCTTGCAAACACATTGTCAAAACCAATGTCATTGCCACCAGCGGTAAGTATAGATGTATCAACTGTTAGGGCAATAGCAGGTATAGCAGCACGGTTAACGCTACTACGCAACCTAACTACTAACTCAGCGGCTATGTGTTGGCTGTCGGCAGCACTACCGCCATTACCGCATAACAATATTTTGCCACCATTTTTTACGCATTCAGAAAGTTGCTTAGCTACGCTATAAATTTCTTCTGTGCATTCGCTAAGTAACCGTTTTTTGGTTTCTATACTTTCGGTTATCTCTTCGGCTACGCTATTTTTTTGCATCTTTCAACCTACGGTTCATTATGCCAATTAGCTGGTCACGCCCATCACGTGTAACTGCTGAGTAAGGAAGAACATCGATAACGTAGTTGCACTGTGATACCACATCTCTAATCTGCGCTTCCCTGTCGGCAATTGACTTTTTAGATAACTTGTCAGTCTTCGTCAGAATAATAAGATAATCAATACCACTATTTTCTAACACCTCAATCAGTGCCAAATCCCTATCCATAGGGTCGTGACGACTGTCAATAAGTAGCGAAACAAATAACAAATCCTCGCTTTGGGACATATACTCTAAGTTAAATTTCTCCCACTGATCGCGATACTTCTTGCCCTTGGCAGCATAGCCAAAGCCAGGAGTATCTACCAAGTACCAGCTCTCATCGACTAAGTAGAAATTAATCTCTTGTGTCTTACCAGGAGTACCCGAAGTACGTGCTAAGTTCTTGCGGAAAACAATGCTGTTTATAAGCGATGATTTCCCTACATTAGAACGGCCAGCAAATGCAATTTCAGGTAAACCATCGTTCTGAAATTGCTCTTTGCTGACTGCACCAATTTTAAATTCTGCTTGAAAATAAGTCTTTTTCAATTCTATCCAATTATTTAGCTTTTACAAACATTTCTACTTTTTTCAACGGATTGTCTTTGCTATCTCTTTCCATATTCACAATCTTGTCAGCTACATCCATTCCTTTAGTTACTTTACCAAATACTGTGTATTTGTTGTCTAAGAATGTAGCGTCGTCAACACAGATAAAGAATTGTGAAGAAGCACTGTTGATGTCTTGCGAGCGAGCCATAGATAATATACCACGTTCGTGTTTAATATTACTAAATTCAGCTGGTACTTTCTCTTGGCTAGGGTCGCCCATTCCCCAAGTGTTCTTTGGCTTTTCTTTTGAGTTCGGATCACCACCTTGAATCATAAACCCAGGTATTACTCTGTGGAATGCAGTACCATCATACGCACCTTCTTTAGCTAATTTGTCGAAGTTAGCAACCGTTTTTGGTGCCAAATTTGGCCAAAGGGCTACATCGATAGTACCAAGTGATTTGCCTTCTACTTTGATTTCAATTTGGTAGTTTTTTGTTTTTTCTAATCTTTTGTCTTTCGCTTCTGAAATATTACTCATTGTAAACATCAATACTGTTAGTGATAAAAATAGTGTAAGTTTTCTCATTATAATTCTCCTAATAAATTTAAAAATAATATTCTATATAAAGAACAACAATACTACTACACCGAGTGCTATTCGGTAGTAAATAAATAGCTTTGTTGTATTTTTCTTCAAAAAGTTGATAAGGAATGCAATGGCAAAGTAGCCACTAATTCCTGCTACTACGGTAGCAACTATTATAGTTACGTACATATCGGAAGTAAGATACGCAGTAGCTTCATAAAATTCCAAAAGTCCACTACCCCAAATCGCAGGGATACTTAGTAAGAATGAAAAACGGGCAGCCGCCTCGCGGTTCATTCCTGCAAAAAGCCCAGCAGTAATAGTTGTACCAGAACGAGATGCACCCGGTATTAATGCAAACACTTGTCCGAATCCCATTATTAATGTCTCTTTCCAACCAATTGAGTCTATGTCCGATTTCTCTTTGTAAATAGCTTCTGCTAACCACAAAAATAGGGCAAAAACTATAAGTGCCGTCCCAATAACAAATGGCTCTTTGGTAAAACTGCCCCTAATAACATCTTTGAACAGCAGCCCAATAACAGCAATTGGCACTGAACCAATAATAATATACCATCCCATTTTGCTTTTGTGGGACTGATTCTTGAACGATTTTCGGTCGCCAACATTGTCCTTAAAAAATGATTTTAATATAGTGGTAATATCTTCCCAAAAATATACGAAAACAGCTGCCAATGTGCCAAGTTGCACAACTGCTATGAACGAAGTCCACTGCTCTGGGCTTTGGTCTTTTATAGCATTCATTAGCTTTCCAGCTATGGTCATGTGGGCAGTGCTACTAATGGGTATAAACTCCGATAGCCCTTGCACCAAGCCAATTATTATTGCTTCTATTATCGTCATATTAAGCTAATGCTTCCATTAATTCTTCAAATTTTTCGCCAGATATCAGCCCTTTATCCAGAGCCATAAGTGCGAGTGATTCACTCATATTCTTATATATTACCCCGTTGACAGATTCACCCAAAGCCGAAACATGATATTTCACAGTTTCTACATCGCCTCGAACCACTGGTCCAGTTATAGCTGGTTCATCTCTGTCATCGTCCATACTGTTGTTTAGTGTTGTTTGCATGATATGTGGCAAAAATTGCTCCCAACTAATACCAGATTCTATTGCAATATTTTTTGCCAACTCTACTGACAGAGCCATAAAGTTAGATGCAGCCACTGCTGATATATGGTAAAGTGATTTGGATTCTAACGTCTCGTCACTCAATCTTATTGACTTTCCGCCAATTAGATTAATAAATTGCCCCAACTTATCTGCAGAATCATCCCCTACATCTAAGCCCCAAGGTGTGCCATTCAATATATCACTCGTGCTTTCTGCAAATGTCTGATATGGATGAGCCGCTGCAATAGTGCAACCCTTAGCAATCAACGTATTCAAAATTTCTTTTCTTTTAGTGCCAGACGTGTGTACTACCAATGGCGAACCGTCAGTAATATGCTCACTCAACTGCTCTGCAACCTGCTCTATCTGATAATCCTTAACGCAGATTAGAGTAATATCGCAGTTAAATTCAGCACTACCCCAATTAGCAATAGATGCGGATGGTATTCCTTGTCCCAACAGCTTTTCCTTTGTAGTATCGGAGTTATATACTACTTTATAGCTCACAGAGTCAATAGTCTCCAATTTCTTAGCTATTGTACTGCCGACTTTGCCGCCACCTATTATAGTTACTTTCATCATAGTTTCTCTACCTCATAACCGTCGGGAGTATCTTTCAACTGAAATCCACGATTCTTTATCTCATTGCGAATCATATCAGCGAGGTCGTAATTCTTATCCTGCTTAGCTTTTATTCTTTTTTCAGCTAACTCTATTACTTCGCTAGGAATTTCTTCATTTGGTGCTTCGAAATTTAATATTTCAAAAATCTCATTGAAGCTTTTGAAAAATTCTAACATTTCTTCCTTAGAGTTGCGTCCCATCACCTGTGCAGGATTGTTGTTTACAAAGCTGAACAGCTCCGCCAAAGCTTTTGGGGTGTGTAAATCATCTTTCAGGTGTTGAAAGAAATTGAAGCTAAATTGAGTTACGTCAGCATAATCATGCCCATCTCTATTGTTTATCAGATGATAAACATACTTCTGTAATCGTTTTCTCGATCTGCTCGCAGCTTCCACGTCATCGAATGTGAAATTATACTTAGAGCGGTAGTGAGCAGAAAGCATAGCAAACCGTATGTCAATTGGGTCTAAGCCCTTGTCAATCAAATCACGAAGAGTATAGAAATTCCCAGCAGACTTGCTCATTTTTGCACCTTCTACTTGTAAAAACTCATTGTGGAACCAATAATTTGTCGGCTCTACACCATAGCCAGCTTTCGACTGTGCTATCTCGTCTTCGTGGTGGGGGAATTGCAAATCAATACCACCAGTGTGAATGTCGAACGGTAAACCAAGCAGTTCACGTTCCATAACTGAGCACTCCAAGTGCCAGCCGGGGCGACCTTCTAATGCCTTGCCATCTAATTCTAAATTCCAATGCGGTTCGTTCTCTTTTTTCTCTTTCCAAAGCACAAAATCGCTAACTTGCTCACGCTCGTACTCATCGCTGTCCACTCGTTCGCCCGAGCGGAAGTTCTCAAAATCTATATTCTTCAACTTACCATATTTATCTACATCTTTCCACTTGCCGACATTAAAATACACCGAACCGCCTGCCTCATAAGCAAAGCCCTTTTCGAATATTGCAATTATTAGCTCTTTCATTTGCTCTATGTAGTCAGTGGCACATGGCATTTTGAAAAAGTCAGATTTGTCTATTGCCATCAAACGAATATCTTGCACAAATTCATTCAGATAAAAATTAGTGAATTGCTTTAGGTTCTGCTTCAAATCATCAGACTTGTCACCCATTTTCGGCTTCCAAGCTTCATCTTCGTTTATTTTCTGTATTGTCTTGTCGTCAATATCAGTAATATTCATAACCCACTTCACCTTATACCCACCAACAACACGGAGAGTCCGCTGGAGCAAATCGGCACACAAGAACGCACGCAGGTTACCAATGTGTGCGTAGTTATAGACCGTAGGGCCGCAGCTGTAAACTTTGATTTCATTCTTGTCAATTGGTTTGAACTGCTCTATTTCTCTGGAAAGTGTGTTATAAAGTTTAATTGGCATTTTTTATTGAATATTTTAATTAAATACAATTTCAAATATATACATTTTTGAGTTAATGGACTTAAAGTTATGGGTAGTTGGTGAATTTATTGGTCTTGATTGCAACAAAATCCAAAGAATTTTGTAATTTAAACTAATAGCCATAAATAAATCCAAATAGTAATGAAAAAAACAACAATCATATTAATACTTGTTCTTGCATTTTTTATCTCCGCATGCGATGATAATTCAGTGAATAGTGATAGTCAAAAGAAAGGATTTAAAACCTCAGTTATTTTAAGAGAGTATCGTTCAGAATTATTAAATTTACTATTCCCAGAGTTAAAAACTGAATTAAACGCAATACAGATTATGCAAGTAAATGAACCTTTGAGTGTCCAATCACTGTCAAACATCAACATAACAAGTGTTTATGGGCTCTCGTATTTTAGTAATAATGAGAAAACTGCAAAGGTTGATTATTCAAAAATGAATGGAGAAAAATTAGACTTTGAGAGTGGAATTTATCCTGAAGGTTACAGGAAGTGGTGGAGTATTGTTGAAGCAGACGAATACCACAATCGTGATATTAAATTTGAATTCAAACAGGATGATAGAATAGTATACGATACATTAAAAATGCCTAATAGTTTCGACCCTGTTACCTCAAATATCGATACTAATGACATTGCAAACGGCATTACTATAAACTGGCAACCAAGTGATATTTCAAACGGTAAAGTTGTTGTTCAGCCAACCTATATTATTGACTTAGGAAGTAAATACCAAACAGAGTATGGTGATTCTTTTTCAATCAATGACACGGGTACATATCGCTTTAGCTATTCTTTTCTAATTGATACATTAGGAATTGATTCCGAAGCTGATTTCTTTTCTGTTAGGTTTCATAGAGGTACTATTAATCAAAGTAAATACCAAAATGAAACGAAAAGTTTAGCAACAATTGTATGGGCAATGAAAGAAGTTAGAATAAATTTAAAATGAAAAAACCAACAATCATAATATTAACAGCACTTGCATTGTTTGTCACATCTTGCGAAGAAGATACGGTGAGTATAAATAGGGCATTTAACTCTATGGACGTGGCTAATTCGATTGCCTTTATGTATTTACCAACTTATTATCCGGAGCTAAGTGGGGAATTCGATGCAATACATAAAGTTAGCATAACTGAAACATCAACTAATTATTCACTGAATACAGAATCGAAAAGCATAGTTACTAACTCTGCATCATTTTATGATATTAATGGTTACTCTGGCAAAATTGATTATTCGAGAACAAATGGACGAGAGTTAACTTTTGAAGACGAGTTTAATCCCAAACGGTATTCTGCAAGGTGGACTGGTGATGAGAGTCTGGAAACAGATTCGGATATAGTAATAGAGTTCCGAATGGATGATGAAACTGTACAAGACACTGTCTGGATGCCCAACAGCTTCGGGCCTGTTACTTTTAGTGTTGACTCATTCGATATTAATGAAGGATTCACTGTTAACTGGACTTCAAGTAAGGCAGATGGCGGCTATATAATAATCATACCATCTTTTAGTTATGGCTATCATGAGGATGAAGACGGGTTGAAAGTGATAGAAGGGGATAAAATATATATAGAAGACACAGGTAAGCATACATTTACCGCATCATATCTGAATGATGTGTTAGAAATACCAAACGAGATTGGAATGTACACTCTAAACTTTATGCGAGTTTCTACTAAGTCAATGAAGTTCGATAATGATAAGAAGACTTCAATTTCTGTGGCTATTTTGTCAAAATACGCTTCTCTTTATTCAATGGAAGAATAATTTTGTCAATGATGTTTTTGTTAACTCTAAGACAATTTTCTCACTTATTTTTATTAGTTTCCTTCTTTACTCGATAAACAAAGCCAAAATATATGCCACTTAAAGAAGAGTTTAGGTCACAAGGGAATTTTCTATTCAAAAATAGAAGCTACCTACCGCTAGTAATTGTAGTGGCCGGGATAGCCGTTTACATATACACATTAGTAGACAAAAATGTGTCATTCCAATCCTTTAGCCACAACAATTGGGAGTTTTTGTTCATTGCAATTGCTGCATTAGGGCAGTTCATTAGGGCTTATTCTGTGGGGTTCGCTGCAAAAAACACATCGGGTAGAAACACTAAAGTAGGTCAGGTGGCAGACTCACTCAACAGCTCTGGCATATACTCTACTGTTCGCCATCCCCTATATCTCGGCAATTTCTTTATGTGGTTGGGGCTTGCACTTTTTACAATCAATTTTTGGTTCATCATGGCATTTATCTTTATGTATTGGCTTTATTATGAAAGAATTATGTACGCGGAAGAAGAGTTTTTGCGAGACAAATATGGTGCTGAGTATGAGCAATGGGCATCTGTGACTCCTGCTATCATCCCTAGCTTCAAAAACTGGGAATCTCCGAGTGGTAGCTTTTCATTCTGGAAAGTAATAAAGCAAGAGAAAGCGGGTATATTAAATTTATTCCTTACAGTATTTCTATTCAAAGTGATTGCAGGGTATTCAATTTATGAAGAATATAATATGTTAGGTGACAGGTGGACTTGGGCGTTGTTAGCTGCAATCTTATACTATATTATTGTCAAAACCGTCCAAAAGACTATCAATAAATAGTTCAACAAATAATAGACAATAAGATGAGTATAAAACAAAAAACAGAAGACAAAGACGTAAAGATATTAGTGTTTCAAGGAAGCTGGTGCCCTATGTGCGTGTCGGCAATGCCTCAGATAGCTAGTTTTTTGCAGAAGAACGAAGTAGATGAAAGTAGAGTCGAGATATTCAATGTAAATAGGTTTAAGTCAAAACCTAAGGAAGAAATAAAGAAATACAACATTAGCAGAGTACCCACTTTAGTATTTCTAAGCGATGGAGAGGAAAAAGAAAGAATTACCGAATATGCTCCTAACGGTTGGGTCAGTGAAATAGAAGCAAAAATTGAGTCATTATAATCACTATAAATGACTTTATTTTTTATAATTCAAAGTAATTTGATAATTTTGGATATAAATATATTTTATTAATAAATAAATAAGTAATATTATGTTAAAATCAATAATCACAATAGTGTTTGCATTAACTTTATTGACTGCTTGTGGCGGCGGTGGAGACAGTGCAATGGACAAAGAACCAGAAACAAAGACAGAAGCACCTGCTGAAGAGCAGAGCAACGAAGCTTCATTGACTATAGAAGGCGATGATCAGATGCAGTTTGACAAAAAAGAAATGACAGTAAAAGCTGGCGCAGAAGTAACTCTAACGTTGAAGCACACAGGCAAAATGCCAGTTGAAACTATGGGTCACAACTGGGTTTTATTAAAGCCAGGAACTGGAATTGCAGAATTTGCTGAAGGTGCTGCAACTGCAGGATTGGACGGAGATTACATCCCAGCTGATGCAAGTACTGTAATAGCGCACACAAAAACAATTGGTGGTGGTGAAGAAACTACTATCACTTTCACTGCTCCAGAAGCTGGAACTTATGAGTATATTTGCTCATTCCCTGGTCACTGGGCTATGATGAAAGGAACTTTGATTGTAGAGTAAATTTGATTTATAAATCTAAGATTTATAGAAATAAGCTCAGCCGATTGGTTGGGCTTTTTTTGTTATAAAAAAATATTAAACTGTTTGCTGTGGAGTGGTCCTTCGCTGGTGGAAGTGGCTTTTGCTAAAAGCAAAAGTCGGAGGTGGACGAAACCCACCTAAATACTCACTTATTCACACTAAAGACGTGACAAGCTAGGGAGGATTTACACACTCTTGCTCCTCCTCAGTCAGAAACAAGTTTCTGCCAGCTCCTCCAAAGGAGCATAGGTGGTTGTCCCCCTTGCGTGCCATGCCAAGGGCATTACCTAAGTTGCCTGAGTGATATACTGATAGGTGTCGAGGTACTTAGTCGAAGGTATCTCAAAAAGAATAATCAACAAGGAAGCTTGCTCCCTTGCTTAAGGAGTAAAATAAAAAGCAACAATGGGTTACAATCCCTTGTTGAAAAAAGAAAGAAAAAAGTATCACTTCTACTACGCTCAGTGAACTTAAACTGTAATACAAAGCAGCAAGGGAACGAGTTCCCTTGCTGACTAAGAGAGTGCAAAATAGATTTGAAATTTAAGCCACTAACTTCTTGTCATAAGAGCCAGTTCCTAACTGATTGAGCAAGGCAAAGTGGCTGCGTACTGCTCCGAAGAACGTCCTGTGCTCGTAGTAAGGGACACCATACTCTTCGGCTGTTTGCTTTATCACTTTTGATATTTCACGATAATGGACGTGGCATATATTGGGGAACAAGTGGTGTTCTACTTGATAGTTAAGCCCACCTACGTACCACGAAAGTACCTTGTTCTTACGAGCAAAGTTTGCCGTAGTTAAAAGTTGGTGTACAGCCCAATTGTTTTCCATACTTCCTGTTTCTGAAGCTTCAAAAAACTCTGTTTCTTCTATTACGTGAGCTAATTGGAAGATGAAAGATAGGATAACTCCAGATATGAAGTGCATTCCCAAAAATCCAATTAATATTTGCCACCAAGCTATGTCAACGACTATAATTGGGAGAACCAAAGTCAATGCAACATACCACAGCTTGTTTATTATAACTTCTGTCATTGCTTTGGGGAATGTTAGCTTCTGTGCTTTGAGTAAATTTTCTTTATTGTATTTTATTACTTGTCTGAAATCTTTAACTAATAGCCAGTTGATAGTCAACAAACCATATAGAAACGGAGCGTAGTACGCTTGGAATTTGTTCAGATACCTACGTGGTTGGCTCGGCGAAAACCTCATTAGTGAGTTTTCTATGTCGTCGTCGTGCCCTTCTACGTTGGTGTAAGAGTGGTGCAATACATTGTGTTGTATTTTCCAATTCACATGGTAAGCACCAAGGAAATTTACCAAATAACCAAGCACCTTGTTCACTCTCGGATTTTGAGAATATGATCCGTGATTGGCGTCGTGCATAACTGACAATCCAATACCAGACATTCCCAAACTCATCAGTAGCCACATAGCCATTACTGGCCACAAGCCGCTTACTACACCGGTAAGCATAAGTATAAATGGAATGAAATAGAGTGAAACCAAAGTCACAGTTTTGATTTTCATTTCCGAATTGGCATATTTAGTAATGCCTTTGTTTTTGAAGTATGAATTAACCCTCATTCTCAATTCTTTTACGAATTCTGGGTTGTTTTTTGGGTTGAACCTTACGTGTTGTGTACTCATCTAATCTCGGGGGAACAGTATTAGTCACTATTTCTACTGTTCTATATATTTAATTCTAATATTTGACATTATTTCAATGTCTCAAAAATAATACTATTTAGTCTTTAATACAAGATGTCAAACTCAAATTGTTAAATTTATAACCAAATGTTGCAATAATCAAACCACACTAAAGTGATTGTTATAGTACATCTAACTTGATTTTCTTCTTGTTTTTATCGTATTTCTTCTCTTCTTGGGTCAATGAGTCTTCATTGCCAGTAACGTCATTTTTCACCATTATTTCGCGGAAATAATCCCACGTATATATGCCAGTGTCGTGTCCGCTCTTCCACTTAACAGCAAGGGCGTAGTTGCCAATTGGTTTTATGTATTCTAAATCAAAAGCTCCTGGCTCATCTTTTACTTCCACTGGTTCGGAATATACCTTGTTGCCAACTCTTTCGCCTTTGCAATAAGCACAAGGGCACTCACGCCTGAACATTTCGAGCGTCATTATTGCCTTCTTCCCATCTGCCCATTCTGCTTGTAGCAAGTAAGGTTTTGGTCTGTCTATTTTTATAGGGTTTACTCTGCTCATAATTATCTTTTTCAAAAATTATTTTTATCAATCCCACAATTTAACGAAAAAATAACAACTCTATTTTTTTTGAGCTGTTTATTATATTGCTCTTTTATTTCTTTTGTGTCGTTCTTATTGAAATTTTAGTATATTTCGAATTACTAAATACCAACTTATGGGATAAAAAATATATGAAATTGAAAATCTTATTAATCATAATAGCAGTTGCACTACTGGTATCATGCGAAAAGAAAGAATCAGATAACCCTGAGGAAACTGAGAGTTCCAACAAGGAATATGTCGTGGAATACGAGGGTAGAGAAGTGGATTTGGAGCCATATTTCAAGGGGTTTCCTTATTCAAATTTCCATGGCTTTTACAAATCGGGTAAGTTATTTTACTACAAATCTGACTCTATTACCTCGCTTCACTCTACTGATTTGAGTAATCCTGACTTTGAAACTGGCGAGCAGATTACTGACATTAATTACTCTATGCGTAATGTATGGTCAACTAAGTATAATGATAACAACAACTCACTGTACTGGTTGGGTGATGAGATAAATGATGAAAAATTGGATATATTCAAACTAAATTTGGATAACAATAAGTTAGAAAAACTAACTGATGTGCCGTATATATTTGGTTGGAACTTCAACAAAGACAAGAGCAAAATTGCCTACGTTGTTCGCTTGGGTAACTTAGACGAGCGATTGGGTGAGCTAAGAATAATGGATACTGAAACTAACGAAAGCATTAGCATAATTCAAGATTCGCCAGCTTACAGATTTACTTGGGGTGCACCTTCGTTCTCGCCAGATGGCAAATATGTGGTACTTCCTATACTGAAAGGAACTGATAGAACTAGAGCTAATGTCATGTTAGTTGATGTAGAAGCAAAAAATGCCAGAATAATAACAGATGACAAAAAAGAAAGATTTTTCCCCGACGTTCTATCTACATGGGTAGATGGGGGCAACAAGGTGCTATATCTTTCAAACGAGAATGGATACAAAAACCTATATAGCTACGATGTAACAAAGTTCAAAACTGAACAGGTGACTAAGTTTGAAGAAGATATATCAAACGCTTCTGTTACTGAAATAGATGGAAAACAATATGTAGTTGCAAACACAGTAAACCCAATTGAAAATACACTGTATATGCTGAACCCTGTTAGTGGTGAAGTAGCCACTTCTAAGAAATATCCTTATAGTTTGGCATTCTTAGATTCGGATGGCGATAAGCTAATGGTATCGCTCAACGGTGCTACTACTAAGTTCAGAATTGATGAGATTACTCTCTCTCGTGATGGTTTTGGCGAGTCAACTATTGCTGATTTGCCTGAAGAGTTGAAAAACAAGATTGTGAATGCAGATGTAGAGAAATTAGAAATACCGACTTTTGATAAAGACCCCAAAACTGGCGAAGTTCGCAAACTCCACGCATTTTTATACAAACCAAAGAACCCACTTCCTAAAGATCAGCAAAGAGTGCTAATACAATCTTTCTACGGCGGTGCAAATAAGTATAATGTTCGTGAGCATATATTAACTAATGCTGGTATCTACCTGCTTAGTCCTTCTCCTCGTGGTAGTAGTGGCTTTGGCAAAGATTTCTTTGCTCTAAATGATAAAGACCTCGGCGGAAATGAGATTATAGATATAATAGAAACAGCAAAGTATATATCAGAAAAGTTAGACATTCCAGCAGAAAGAATTGGTGTATTTGGTGGTAGCCATGGTGGTTATGCTACTATGAGATTGCTAACTTTCCCTGGTGAAGTGAATGGAATAGAGGAAGATTTCAGCTTTGGGTTTGGGATAGCACACGCTGGATTCTCGGATATAATCCACTTCTACGAGCATTGTAATATCCCAGATTGGGTGACTTTGGAAGCTGGCGACCCTGCAACTGAGGCAGATAAGCTGAACAGCCGCTCACCTCTGTACAATGCTTACGATATGGAAGGTCGATTGCTACTTACCCACGGAACAAATGACAGCCGTGTACCAATAGAAGGTAGTAGATTTATGGCTGACAGCTTGGAGAAATACGACAAGAACGTAACCTTGCAAGAATACGAAGGAATGGGTCACCACATAAAAGGATTGGAGAACAATGTTCGCCAATATAAGACTTGGTTCGATTTCCTACAAGCAGAAGAAAAGTAGTAAGAAATACTTTTGAAAAAAAGAAATAACCCATTGGCAGTATTGCTGATGGGTTTTTTTGATGTTCATTGTTTGTCGAATAAATTCCTTATATTGGGTTGTTACTTAATTATAATTGTAGTATTTATGATGTTTGCCAAGCTTATAGTATTTTTTTCTTTAATAACTTTAATGCCTTTAAGTTTAAGTTCTAAATGTATTACTAAACATCTTTTTGTTGGCCCATACCTAACTGAATTGCCTACAAACCCTATGTTATTATTATTAGTAGATGAGGAGATGGAGGAATTTATTCAAGATTCAATAGATAAGTATCCAATAATTATGGTATCTGAAACTGATACTGTAAAATTAGTACTAACTGAACGTTATCCAAATGAATTTGCCTCAACTCAATACATTGCAAGGACAGATAGGAGCTTAAAATCAAATAAGAAATATCATATAGAAATTTATTCCACCTACAAAAGATTAGAACCCTACAATTATAAATTTGGTGTTCATATTAATCCTTGGAAGCATGAATGGCTCATAAATGATGATATAAATATTGAAAAGCCTAAATTCCTATCACCTCCAAAGAAGTTATACGGGACATATATAACTCCTGGTTGTGGTCCTGAGGTATTCGATACTTATGAAATTATATCTAATGATAATAATTATAATCTGGTATAAATAAATGTTAGTAGAGGCGACATTGAATTAATTACATATTTTTCTATACAAGATAATAAAATAAAAGTAGGAAAAGGTATGTGTTTTGGTGGTTATGTATTCAAAGAGTCTGAGCAGTATGATGTAAGTTTTACTCTGGTAAATAGTAATGGCGACAGGTCTGAAACAATACAAATGAAGAACATTGTTTCTCCTAGCTGGGAAACTGAGTCAAAAGAATTTAGAATGTATATGCGATAGACTAAATATTTATACTTTTTCATCTAAAAAGATTCCCAAAAAATTCCTTATATTTGTTAGATATATATAAATCAAATAAGTGGCTATATGAAAATTGCTATCTATCCTGGGTCGTTTGACCCAATTACCAACGGACACATAGACGTAATAGAGCGAGCAACAAAAATGTTCGATAGGGTCAATGTGGTTATTGGTATCAACTCTAAGAAAAAAACAATGTTCACTGAAAATGAGCGATTGGATATGGTGGAAGAGAGCTTGTCTCACTTACCATCTGCACAAGTGGCATTCCACTCTGGGCTTATAGTTGACTATGCTGTTGATATTGGTGCTACGGCTATAGTCAGGGGACTCCGCTCTGTGACTGATTTCGAGTACGAAATGCAAATAGCTCTGATGAATAGGAAAATGCAGCCGTCATTGCAGACGGTATTCCTTACGCCTCATGAGAAATATGCTTATCTCAGCTCGAGTATAATCAGAGAAATAGCAAGCTATAAGCAAGATGTATCGGAGTTTGTTCCCGAGCCAGTAGAGAGAAGGTTAAAAGAAAAATTTGACTATTAATATGATTGCAGAATTTAATATAAATGGTATTCATTACAAGTGCGATTTTGCTAAACCCAGGAGTTTAGCAATTCCCCTGCTGTTCAACGGTGTGCAACCGAGTAGCTACGGAGTACCCAAGGCAGTGAGTAGTGCTTACGAGGACGGAAACTTTGTTGGTGATGTAAGGCGTGGTGGTTCGTGCAATTTTGAGACAATAGAGATGACTCCCCACTGCAATGGCACTCACACCGAGTGTGTTGGACACATAACCAAAGAGCGAGTTAGCGTTACGGATTCACTGAAAGTTAGGATGAGCAAATGTGCTCTGATAAGCTTAGAGCCCAAAAGTGCAAGCGAAACTGACGAGGAGTACAACCCAACTATGCAGAATAGCGATAAGATAATTACTAAAAAGCAGTTGGTTGATGAGTTGGCTAAGTATAGCGAGTTGGAAATCAATTCCCTTGCTATCAGGACTTTGCCAAATAGAGAAAGCAAGAAAACGGAAGACTATAATGACTTACCGGCTTACTTTACCAAAGATGCTATGGACTATATATTTGAGTTAGGTATTGACAATTTGTTGACTGATTTGCCGTCAATCGACAGATTATACGACGAAGGGATGATGACTAATCATCGAGCATTTTGGCAGGTTAATGAAGAGCGAGAAGTGAACCAAGCTACTTTACACAAGACAGTGACAGAGTTTATGTTTGCGGATGATAGCACGGCTGATGGCTATTATATATTGGATATACAGCTGCCGCCTTTTGTTTCCGATGCCGCACCTTCTTCGCCTATATTATACAAATTGGAGAAAAAATGACAGATAAATTTACATTAGAATATGCCCAAGAGCAAGACAAAGCAGATGAGCTAAGGGTGTACAGAGATAAATTCTATTTCCCAACAGGGAAGAATGGAGAGAAAAAGCTGTACTTTACAGGAAACTCACTGGGTCTGCAACCCAAAACCACTCGTGATTATATTGGTCAGGAACTGGACGATTGGGCAACTCACGGAGTAGAAGGGCATCACGATGCAAAGAACCCATGGCTGCCGTACCACGAATTTGTTACAGAGCAGTTAGCAAGAGTGGTAGGGGCAAAACCAGAAGAGGTTGTTGCTATGAACAGCTTAACGGCTAATTTGCATTTCCTTATGGTTTCATTTTACAGACCAGAGGGTAAGAAGAAAAAGATAGTTATTGAGTATGACGCATTCCCATCGGATGTATATGCAGTCAAAAGTCAAATAGAGTTCCACGGTGGTAACCCGGACACGGATTTGATTTACTTGAAGGCGAGAGATGGCGAACACACTGTAAGGCAAGAAGACATAGAGGAGTTGCTGAACAATCAAGCAGACGAGATTGCACTGATTATGCTCGGTGGAGTGAATTACTACACTGGTCAGCTGTTCGATATGAAGCGAATAACGGAAGTTGCTCATAAGAATAATATTATAGCTGGGTTCGATTTGGCTCACGGTGCTGGTAACATCCACCTAAAGCTGAATGAATGGAATGTTGACTTCGCTGCTTGGTGTAGTTACAAATACCTGAACAGTGGCCCAGGTGGAATTGCTGGTGTATATGTGAACGAAAGACATCTGACTGCAGACATTCCTCGATTCGAAGGGTGGTGGGGACAAAACAAACAAACACGTTTCCTAATGGAAAGAGAGTTCGACCCAATCAACACGGCAGAGGCATGGCAGTTATCCAACCCACCGATATTCCAATTGGCTGCACTCAGAGCATCATTGGATATGTTTGACGAAGTGGGAATGGAAAAGCTAAACAAAAAGACAGCTAAGTTGACTGGCTATCTGGAAGAATTAGTATTATCACTTGGCGACGATGTGATAGAGATTATAACACCTTCGGACAAGTCACAGAGAGGTTGCCAGCTGTCTATTAGAGTGAAAAATGCAGACAAAGGGCTGTTCGACAAGGTGACAGAAAGAAATGTAATAGCAGATTGGAGGGAGCCAGATGTAATACGAGTTGCTCCAGTACCAATGTACAACTCTTTTGAAGATTGTTACAGATTTTATGCTATATTGAAAGAATTAGTTAAGTAAAAACGATACAAAAAGAATGAAAAATTATACGATTATAGGTGCAGGTCTTGCTGGCTCACTTATGGCAATATTACTTGCCAAAAGAGGCCACAAAGTAAAGGTATATGAGAAAAGACCCGATATGCGATTGGAAGAAATCTCAGCAGGTCGCTCAATAAACTTAGCACTATCGGACAGAGGAATAGATGCTCTGAAAAGAGCTGGTGTGGAAGAAGAAGTGATGAAGGATGTAATACCAATGATTGGTCGATTGATTCACGACACCGAGGGCGACAAGCAAATACAGCCATACAGCGGTAAAGAAGGTGAGTGGATTAACTCTGTTTCGAGGGGTGGACTTAATATGACACTAATGACTGCTGCCGAGGCAACTGGTAATGTAGAGTTTGAATTTGAAATTGGTTGCAAGCGTATAGATTTCGATAACAATAAACTAACTTTAGAATCTGTAGATAAAAACATCACAAGGGTAGAAGATTTTGAGACAATAATCGGTGCTGACGGTGGTGGAAGCTATGTCCGATTGGCTTATCAATTGGGTGGAATTAGACGTTTTAACTTGTCTCAACAGTTTCTTGACCACGGATACAAAGAATTATCAATGCCACCAGCAGAGGGCGGTGGGTACAGAATAGCAGACAACGCATTGCATATATGGCCACGCGGTACATTCATGATGATAGCTCTGCCTAATCTCGATGGTAGTTTCACTTGTACTTTGTTTATGCCTTTTGAGGGAAAAAATGGATTTGAGGACTTGGTCACTAAGGAGAAGGTAACAGACTTTTTCAATGAGTTCTTTCCAGATGCTGTACAGCACATGCCGACTTTACTGGATGATTTCTTTACAAATCCGCACGACAAGCTTGGTACAATTAAATGTTATCCCTGGGCAATCGGTGGTAAATCTGTTTTGATTGGTGATTCGGCTCATGCTGTTGTTCCTTTCTACGGGCAAGGAATGAATGCTTCATTTGAAGATTGCAGAGTTTTGGACGAGATTTTAGAAAAGTATGATGATGACACTGAAAAAGCTTATGCTGAGTTTGAGCAAGTCAGAAAAGCCAATGCCGATGCGATTGGTGATTTGGCGGTACAGAATTACTATGAGATGCGTGACCACGTAGCCCACGAAGATTACCAGATAAAGCGAGATATTGAATTAGAGTTAGAACGAGATTATGATTACAATTCTAAGTACTCACTTGTAACATTCCGTAGTGATATTGGTTATAGTAAGGCAATGAAAAGAGGGGAAGAACAAGATAGGTTTCTACTGAATTTAATAGCCGATGGTAAGCACAAAGAGATGAGCACAGAAGAGATATATAATTTAATAAAAAAAGAAATACAGATATAATAATGAAGATTTACGTTCCAGATCACATAAAAACATTAAGACCATACAAGTCAGGTAATCAAGTAGGGAAGACTATTAGCCGTGAGCAATTCAAGAAATTAGTTAATCTTGCTTCAAATGAGAACCCATTGGGCGCTTCCCCAAAAGCAGTAGAGGCAATAAGGAATAGTGTAGAAGATATATCAGTTTATCCTAATCCAGCAGCTACGGAATTAGTAAATGCAATTGCAAAGCATTTTGATAAAAACCCCGAATGTATAATAACAGGTAGTGGTTCTGATTCAATTATTGCTGATGTTTTCAAAGCGTTTACTCGCGAAGGGCAAGAGATAATAACTGCCAGTGCTACTTTTATTGGTGCTTATGTCAATGCCAATAAGTTGAACAGACATTTGGTTAAGGTTGATTTGAAAGACGATTACTCTTACGATTTGGACGCTATGGTTAGCGAAATTAATCGTTCGACTCGAATCGTTTACTTAGCTAACCCGAATAATCCTACTGGGGTAATGGCGACTAAGTCTGAATTTGAAAAATTTATGGAAGAAGTTCCGTCGGATGTTTTAGTTGTTTTAGATGAAGCTTACTACACTTATGCAGGCGAGTATGAAGACTATCCGAATGGGTTTGATTATGACTATGAAAACCTGATTGTACTTAGGACTATGTCTAAGTCTTATGGGTTAGCAGGTGCGAGAGTAGGATTTGCTTATGGTCCAAAAGAATTAATTGACTTTATGTACAGAGTTAAGCTGCCATTTGAACCAAATATATTAGCTCAAAAAGCTGCCGTGGCTGCACTGGACGATGTTGATTTTATAAAAAACACAACAGAAACCAACAGCCGAAACTTAACTAAATTCAAGTCATTCTTCAATGAAATGGGAGTGAAGCACACTGACGGAAAAGCAAATTTCTTGATGGTGGAATTAGAATCTGAAGCAGCTGCACTAAAGTTTGCAGAGCAATCATTGCAAGATGGATTTGTTGTGCGTCCTCTCGGTATGTTTGGATTAGATAATTGCTTGAGAATTAATTCTGGTACTGATGAACAAACTGACCGAGCAATTGAAGTATTTCGAAATATAATTGAAAATTCAAAATAGAGAAAAAATTATGCGAATAGTATTAGCTTTGATTATTGCGATGGTGTTTTACTCTTGTGGTGAACAGGAAGTAAAAGAAGGCCCAGAAGTGGTTGATTCAACAGCAATAGAAAGTGATAGTGAACAAGCTGAAAGTGTAGAATATGAAGATAGTTTTGAAGGTCAGATAACATATACTTTAAAGTTTCAAGCAAAAGGAGACGCGAATGAATTTGCGGCATTGCCTGAAGTGTTTGGTGATACTTTGGTTGTCACTCACTCGAAAGGTAGATATATAATGCAGTATATTAATGGTAAAATTGAATATATTAAGTATTTGCGAGATAATTATCAATATAGAAAGATGGTGTGGATAGATACACTTTACTTTACTGATGCAGTTTTTGAGAAAGCAAATTATTACTCTGGATTAAAATCTGCAACGGATTCAAAAGTATTGGGACGTGATTTGAATATGGTTACTATAACAACTGATGTATTCAAAAAGTTTTATTACTATGATTCAACTCTTTTTATTGATCCAAAGTATTATAGAAAACATAATCTTGGTTATGATAATAAATATTATGAACTGGCTGAATCTCCATTTCTTTATGCGGAAATTGTTTATGATAGATTAAAAGTAATAATGGAAGCAGTGAAAATAGAAGAAAAAGAAATTCCAGAAAGGTATTTTGAGTTACCAGATTTAATTACTAAGCCATCACATGAATTAACAGGGGAGTAGAGTATGAAAAAAAATATACTGATTTTGTTATTGTTTTCGGTTGTATGCCTTTATTCTAATGAATCACACATAGAGAAGGGGATTGAGTTTTGTGAAAATGGCGAAATTGATTCCGCTCTATATTATTTTAATATTGTTGGAGATGAAATTACGATAGAAACTACTGTCGAAGATATATTCAATAAATATTACTATTCGGCCAAATGTTATGACGAATTGGGTGCCAACAAATCTGCAGAGTTTTATTATATGAAAGCTGTCAGAATGATGGATTCTATTGATATAAATGAACCAAATCTGTACAAAGATATAGCTTCTTTTTTTGAGGAAATAAACAACTACAAAGGTGCTAACGAGTATCTTAGGTTGTATTACGATGATTCAATGAAGGAGATGAATGAAGAGAATAATATAGCAAATGAGAAATTAGAAAGTTTAGATAGTTTGGAAGCCCGATTGGAGGCAATAGATGGCAACAAGTTGAAAGCTGACGGTGATTTAAGGTTGTTAACAGTCTTGATTGTAGTTTTTGCTTCTGGGTTTTTTGTAATTCTATTCTTATTTTTTAGACAAAAAAAAACCTTAGCGAGTAGCTAAGGTTTTTCTTTTAAATCTATTTTCTCTTCCTTATTGATTTGGAGGAGGAATATTGCTCGGAGGAGTCATTGGTTGTTCAATTTTGATACCTTCAGTAGCGGCTTTAGTTTCAGTAACAGTACCAGAGTCAACTACAAAAAGATTGGTGAACAATGAGATTACCATGATAGCTGCTGCCAAACCGATAGTCAATTTGGTTAGGAAATCAGCGGCTTTTCTAGAACCCAAGACAGAGTTGAATTGACCACCAAGACCAGTCATACCCGATATCATATCCCCCTTACCTGGTTGTAGTAATACTACGAATGTAAGTAAGATAGAAACCAAGATTCCCAATATCATCATTAATGCTAACATATTATTTTTCCATTTTAATTGTATTTAGAACTACAAAAATAAGTAAATTACTATTACTAACAAATAAAAATAATATATTCACTAATTAGTTTAATACTTTTAAATAAATAATAATCAGGTGGGATAATGAATCCAAAGATACTTATAGCGATTAATATACTTACATTTATAATTATGTTGGTGCTCAATTCCTTTGCTGGGGCTGGTGCTATCAATGGTAATTCGGTTGGTGATATTGGCAATATGTACTCTAATATTATTAGCCCAGCCGGTTACGCTTTCTCAATATGGGGGCTCATATACTTAGAACTTATATTATTTATTGGGTTTCAGTTCTACGATATGATTAATAATGATTCCAAATATATTAAAAAAACAGGGCTTTGGTTTGCGTTTATAAATATAGCAAATGCAGCTTGGATTCTGATTTGGGTCAATAATATGATTGGGGTTGCAGCTGTAGTGATATTGGTACTTTTGTTTGGATTAACTCAGCTGGTATATAAATTAGATTTAGAAATATGGGACGCACCACTTAAAGTAATGTTCTTTGTGTGGTGGCCTATTGTTATCTATTTTGGCTGGGTGCTAATAGCTTCGATTCAGAACATCACTATATTTATAAGTAGTTTACAAATTGGATTTTTAGAAAATAATGTTGGTTTAGCAATTGCATTGTTAGGGGTAGTAACTCTTATATATATGTATTTGATAAAAACACGCAACCTAAGGGAAGCCTCATTAGTTGCTGTTTGGGCATTTGTGGCAATATACTTTGAACAACAGGAGGCCTATCCGTTGGTTGCTTACTCAGCTTTGATTTACTCTGTTGTATTGTTGATTGTGGCAGGTATTCACGGTGCAAAAAACTTCCAGACATCACCATTTATGAAATTGAAACGTAAGGAATATTAAAAAACAGGAGTAATGTATGAATTTAACGATATTGGAAAAACTTACTCTATTACTATTGGATGATGATAGTGGTAAATGGGTAACTAATGAGCAATATGTCAACTATATCTTGGCGGCTGGTATTATATTTCAACTTACAGAGAAGGGTATGATTGAAATTGAGGATAAGAAGATAGTGGTAAAGAGTGGAAATTTAACTAGTGATGTAATACTGAATGAAGCAGTTGATCAGATAGAGGATGCTTGGTTCAAAAGCACAAACTCGCTATTGAACAAATTAGCCAGTTACACTAGAAAAATAAAAGATGATATTATAAATTCACTTCTAAGTAAAGGAATTTTGAAAAAGAAAGAAGGGAAATTCCTATTTATATTTCCAAAAGATTACTACCCAATGGTCAACTCTCAGTACGAAAATGCGTTGAAAGCTAAGCTAATACAAATAGTAATGAACAAAGAAGAGTGCGAAGAAGAGCATGAACTAATGCTTGGTCTGATTAGTATTGCTAATATTGAAAATAAGATATTTCCAAAATGTGATGATATGAAATCATTGAAAGCTAACTTGAAATCTTATGTAAAAGGAAATAAGATTAATTCTGCTACTAATGATGCTATTGTTGCAGCTCAAACAGCCATGATGGTAGCTGTTACTACAAGCGTTATAGCAAGCAATTAACTTTTGGTTGTAAAGATAATAGATATTAGCGTAAATTTGCACAGATGTTGATCACCCATTCACATAATAAATGAAATTAATTAATTGGTATATAATTAGAGCTCACATTGGCCCATTTCTTTTTGGGTTTATAACTGTAGTTTTTATTTTCCTAATGCAGTTTATTATCAATTCACTTGACAAATTGCTTGGTAAAGGAATAGAGACTATGGTTATAGTGCAAGCTATTGTCCTTAATATACCTTGGATGGTGGTGTTGGCTGCACCAATGGGGATATTGTTTGCCACACTTATGGCTTTTGGAGCTATGTCTGCTAATTACGAAATACCGATTATCAAATCATCTGGTGCTTCACTATTTGCAATGATGAAGCCAGCAATTTTAATGGGTGTTATCTTGTCGTTTGGACTTTTTTGGTTCAACAACTCTATCTTACCAGAATCGAATCACAAAGCAAAAGTATTGATGAGTGACATTCAAAGAAAGAAACCAACCTTTGCTATAGAGCCAGGTGAGTTTTCTCCAAATATGGGTGGCAAAATCATTTTGTCCAGACAAGTGGACTCGATTAGTGGTTTATTGCGTGACGTTACTATATACGATTATTCCAACGCAGATAAGCAAAATATTATTTCAGCGGATAGCGGTAAAATTCGCTTTTCTGATGATTATGCTAATCTTATTATTCGTCTTTACGAAGGTGAAATCCACCAAAGAAGTAATAATGATGTCAACGATTATAAAATCATAAACTTTTCAGAATATCAGCTCAAAACCGAGGCATCTGGATTTGATTTTAACAAAACTGATGTGAATCTTATTTCTCGCGGTGACAGAGAAATGACGATAAATGATATGGAACAAGTGGTGCAGGGTAGTAAAGACGATGCTCAGTTTGCCCAAGATATAATAGACTCTATAGTTGATGTTCACCTCGATTATATTTTAGACGGGAAAATGCCAAAAGTGGATGAGAAAGAAGTGGCTGAGCTTGATTCATTTATGATAGATACTACTAAGCGAAGTTTATATCAAAGAGTCCAGAAAAACGTGAATTTTCTTGCTTCCGATGTAAAAACTAGTGCTTACAAAATAGAAAATCGTGAAAATAAGGTCAGAAAGTATGAAGTGGAGATTTGGAAAAAGTATTCAATCCCATTCGCTTGTTTTGTGTTTGTATTCGTAGGTGTACCTCTTGGTATAAGAACTAAAGGTGGGAACTTTGGAATAAGTGCTGCCATCAGTTTGGGCTTCTATATTATTTATTGGGCTTGTCTGATAGCAGGAGAAAAATTAGCAGACAAAGGTATTATATCCCCACTGTTAGGTATGTTCTTTGCAGATATAGTAATACTGGCTGTCGGTATATTGCTTTCGCTTAGGGTGAATAATGAAATGCTAAAACTGACTAGTGTGTTTTCAAAAGAAGAGTAATGAAGCTTTGTAACTTTTCTAAATCAATTTCCTCTATCTTAGTTATTAACGAATAATTTTTACTTTTATATTCAAAATCTAAAAACTCTGAATTGTATTTATTTAATAATTCAACTACCACGTTTTTTTTAATCGGAGTGATAATCAGTTGACTTCTATTGTGATAAATAACAGGATAAATAAAGTCGGAAGATGAGGAAATAGTAGTACACTTATCAGTTTCCAATCCTTTGAATATCAGTTCTATGTTTCTTTCCTTTGCCAGCTCAATCATACCAGGAAATAATAACTTAAAATTATTGTTTGCTAATATTTGGGCTGATTGATATGGTATTCGATAAACAGGTTGAGCTTCGTAAAGCTCAGGGTCCAATGAGTAGATATGGTTAACTTTAGTGTAGATTTCTATAGTTTTACAATTAATTGCTTGAGCTATTAGCATAGCACTCAAGTTTGAGCTTTCGAACCCCATTGTGGTATCATTTCCAGTTATGTCTGATGCAATAAAACCTTGTGTAATAGTGAGAGTTGAAAAAGAAGTTTTTGAGATATTTTTAGTTGATAAATTCAAATTTGGATTAGCATTTCCATAATTATTATCAGTAACAATAATTCCTCTAATATCAAGAAAATCAGATTGAATTTGAATTGATTCTAAAAGGCAGTGAATGAAGAAAGAAGAGACTAATTCTCCTAAAACTAGAATTTTATCTAATGATTTTTTAGAAAATTCATTTGTCAATTGGCATCCAAGCATAATATCTGTAAGTTTTTTCTGACACTGTAAGGTGTATTCATCAAAATTATTGAGTTGTTTTTGGCACAATAAATGCCTAAAATCAGTAAAAGTACTGATAAAAGGAGTGAATTTATCCGTGTAAGAGGTAGAAATGAAGTGGTTTTTGAGTGTAGAACTTAGCTTGCCAAACGCCGAAACAACAACAACAGTAGGGGTTGCAAGGTGTTTTAGGCTGTTGCAAAACTTGTTGAGTCCTTTGGAGTTAGATAATGCAGGACCACCAATTTTTATTACTTTCATATTTAAGATTTTTTATTTAAGTTAGATAATGCTACTTCCCATATTTCCTCAAAAAGATGTGGGAAGAGTAATTGTTTGTCTTTTTAAGTGACTTTTAGCTATTATTGCTGTTAGTTATAAAGCAAATGTAAGATAAAGTATATAAAATATATCATGTTTAACAAATTAAATAGGTGCCCGTAATGAAGGGAAAACTACTAAATAAACTGACGATATCGTTTCTTTCGATTGCAGTCTTACTGATGGCCTTACCATCAGGAAGAACAGCAGAAGCTAAAGATGATTCATTTATCGTTGGTCAATTCCAAAGTCCTAAAGAAGGTGGGATTTTCAAAATAAACAGACCTTATGAGCCAATAGTTGTAGTAGAAAGCGAAGGCGTTTCTGATACAGTTGATGTAACTTACCACATGGAAGTAACTGATAATGATGGCAATTTGGTTTACTCTGAGGATAGAGTGTTAGAATCATTCGGAAATAACGAGAATGATTTTCTAGTTTCTTTTCCTAAACTTATTATAAGAAACTCAGGTCAATATACTGCAAAGTCTTGGGCTGTTTCTCCTTATGATGGTATAAGAAACGAGACAGAGAAAACAGTTAAATTTGAAGTTGAAAAAGGACTATCGGGTGTAATTACAGTTGGTAAGTTAGATTCTAAACTATCTACAACTCAAGCTATCAATAATTTTGAGACTGTAGAAGACCTAATGGATGCTTTATACTTCGAAGGTATTTCTGCTGACGTTGAATTTAGATTTACTGACCCAGAATATGTATTGACTACTAACAACCCAGTAGATGCTGCTTGGGATATGTCTGCAAGAATTATTGGTGTTGGACCAACTTCTGACCCTAATGATGAGGATGGTGTTTACACTATCAGAATGAGACCTGCTAATAATAGAATCGCTGTAAGAGGCGGTGTGAAATTCAAAATGAATGCTGAGTCTGGAATCGGACTATTACTTGGTCACAGCTTAAACCCTGCTAACCGTAATGCAGTAGTTAATAATTTCCCAGAAAGAGAATATGCTCGTTCTGCTGGTTATATTACTTTTGATGGTGGTTCTCAGAAATCTTTCGAATTTGAACTAAGTACAACAAACAACTTGTTTGGTGCTGCAGTTTATTTACAAAGAGGTTCTGAAAACATTACTATCAAAAATTGTATTATGACTAATAATGCACCTCAAATCAAAAACAATTCATTTGTTCCTGCTGCTAAATTTAGCGAGAGCAATGGTTTTACTTATGATGACAATATTTTCAGACAAAATAACAATGATGTAAGTTTCTCAACTGGTATTTTGAGTCGTGCAACTTTGATTGACGCAACTCAGTTTATTGGTGATTTGAGAGATACTTTACCGAACTTTGATAACAGCTTCATTAATAATGATATTAGTGGATTTGCTTTAGGTATCATGGATATTGGTATTGGTATTGTTAGACACAATTACAGCCCAGATGAACTAGACACACTAAAATCTTATTATAACAAAAATATATTGATTGAAGGTAATAGAATTTCTGACGCTGCTAGATCTGGTGTGTTCTTAGGTTATACTGAAGACGTAACAGTTAAAAGAAATCTAATTTGGGATGTAACTTCTAACTCTGGCAAAATGGCTTCTGGTATTGAAGCTGGTGGAGTTGTAACGAACAACGCAAAAGGTTATCACAATGTTAGAATGAACTTAATGGGTAATAGAATTACTGACTTGAGTTCTAACTTTAACGTTACTGGTATTAGAGTAGAACAAGACAGAACAATTTATGAGACTGGTGAAAGACCTACTACATTCCCTCGTACTGCTGAAATGACAAACATCGCTAATAACTTTATTTGGGATTTGAATATTTCTTCAGCTACGGCTACTAGAGCTGGTATTCATTTACTAACAGAACGTAATGGTGATTTATTAGTCCCTGACGTTAAAAGTTATTCAAGTAGAGCTGACAATGTTGTGAACAATACAATCATTATCGAAGAGACTGGTGTTCCTAACATGGGATTAACTGCTGGTATTGGTGTTCAAAATACTGCTTTTACTAAAGTAATGAACAATGCAATTGCGATAATTGATCCTAACATTAATATGAATACTCCTATGGCTGCATCTATATTGTACCAAGGTAACTTTGAAAACGATAATGTTGAAATAGACAGAAATGCTTATTGGTCTGGATTTGACATAGATGTGTTAGACAATACTAACATTGACTTACTAAGATATATTGAAGAAGATGAGAATAGAGACATAATCACTCCTGGTTATAATCTTGAATATGCAACTTTAAATCAAATACAAGCTGCTACAAATACTCAAAATAATTCAGTATATGGTGACTTTGTTTCAGATCACGAGTTATATCAACGTAGTGGTTTTGAGCCAATGTTATATAGAGTAAAGGTAAGCCCTGCTCCATTAAACTCAATCATCAACAATAGAGGTGAAAACCTAAGTTGGTTAGAGTTTGACTTTGAAGGTCAAGTTAGAGGCGCAGCTGGACAAAGATATGATATTGGTGCAGATGAGTTCTTTGGCGAATTATATATATTCGACATTGCTCCTGTTACTATATTAGAGCCGAGAACTTATAGAGATATAACAACTGTATTTTCTGATGCTGAACACGTAATGACTGAAGCTCCTGTAAATATCAAAGCTAACATTAGAAATAATGGTTCTATACAACAAGCTGGTAATAAAGTATATGTTAAAATATATAGAGCAGATTCTGTTGATAATTTCCATTTGGATTCAGTTCCTGCTTTTGAAAAAGAAATAGAGACTACTATTCCTGCTACTGATAACAGAGTTGTTGATTTCAACACAGCTATTGGAGATCCAAGCAATGATTGGAACCCAATGTCTTATGATGATTTAATCAACGCTGGTCACGAAGAATACAGAAATAATATTCCTACTAAATATCAATCTATGTCTGCTAATGTTTCTCCTAGATATAGAATAGAAATATTGGTTGGATCTGATGAAGCAAACGTAAATAATGTTTACTCTAAGAATGTTAGATTCTATTTGAAGAAGACTCACAGACACGTTATAGTTTCTTCTGTTAATACTAACAACGACCCAATCAATGACGCTACTCCTGAAGTAGTTGGTAAATTGAATTATGACGCTGTAATAGAAGGATTTGATGCAATAGGTTACAAAGTTGAATCTGTTTCTGATGAACCAATTTACGATTATGATATTTTTGATAGAGGTAGTTGGGAACCAAGAGCTGTAAATTATAATGATTATAACTTTATATTTTACTCTGAAGGTTACAACGTATTACCAACTAGATTTGAGAAATTGGATTTATACAGATTCTTAGATGCTGGTACTCAAAGATTAAAAAATAATATCGTTTTCTCTTCTGAAGAGTGGGTTGACTTAAACAATGACGTTGAATTCAAGAATACTTTACTAAGAGCAGACTATGTAAATAGTGATCCTTTGGGTAATGGTAACTCTTATGAAGGTAATACTATCATTGGTGATAATATTAGTGAAGGCTTTATTATACCAATCGAAATACCTACATACTTTGATGGTACAAACCAAGTTGGTTATCCTAACGACATGCCTCCATTCCCTGCAGTAGTTACTCCAGATAACGAAGATATAGACAACAAGCCACTTTATGGCCGTGCTTCTTCGGGTTATTTATTTAACTTACCTGATCCATTAGATGGTCAAGTATTTGGTACTGCTACTGTAACTGTGACTTATAATGTAATTCACAACACTGTTGACTGGAGACACTTTGGTGATATTGAAACTGTTATGAGAGGCGCAATTGACTTCTTGGAAAGAAATGATGCTTCTATAGTACCAGTTGAACTTGCTGACTTTAATGCGGTACAGAGAAACAAAACTGTTGTATTGGATTGGGCAACTGCTTCTGAAACAAATACATCTAAGTTTATTGTTGAAAGAGCTGATGCTAATGGTAACACTGTTGCGAGCAATTTTGTATCTACTGGTTTAGAAGTTGAAGCAGTTGGTATATCTAACAAAATGAATTACTACGGTCCTGTAGTTGATGAAAACGTTAGATATGGTAACACTTATGCTTATAGATTAAGAGTAGTAGATTTTGATGGTTCTAATCAAGCAGAAGATGAAGTAAGATTTGTTGAAGTAAGACCAGAAGGTAACTTCTTGTTTAGTGGCTTCTCTCAAAACCCTGCTGCTAATAACACTGATTTGAATATTAGTAACCCTAATAATGAATTACTATCTATTGAAGTAGTTGATATGACTGGTAACGTAGTTATTACTAAAGAAATCAATTCTGCAGAGTTAAATCTTAATGTTTCTAATCTTGCAAGCGGTGTTTACACTGTTGTAGTAAGAAGCGAAAGTGGGATGCAAACTCAGCAATTAAGTATAGTGAGATAGTATTAAATCATAATACTTTTAAATTTAAAAAGCACAATTTTGAAAAAAATTGTGCTTTTTTTTTTGTTACTATTCTAATTATAAAACTTGGATCTGTAATATTTTTACAAATCATCTACGATGAGATAAGTGTAAAAGAGATAAGCTATTAAGGAGGATGGCATATTATAAACTAAAATGATGTCGTTACAAAAAGTAAAATAAATAGTGTTTTAGTAACTCGTTAGGTGTTGATAAACCCTTGATATAGAGTGAGTTATGCGAGAATGATTGTAACAAAAAGTAACAAGTGTTGTTATGGTATATAAGAAAGCAAAACATAATTACAATTATTAATTTACAAAACGAGGTTTAAGATGAAAACGCTTCTACAAAAAATAACAACAAGTTTATTTGTACTTGTTATAGCAATGATGGCAATGCCACAAAGTAATGCTGATGCTCAATATTGTGGTTTTGAGAATAAATTATATTGGACACAGTATTCAATGATAGCACGTGTAACAGTTACAGACTTAACTGAAGGAACTACAATAATAGATAGAGAAAGTAACTATGAAAGATGGGCGGATGTTTCAGTAACTGAAGGTCCTTACGAAATGAATATTGGTAATGACTTCTTGATTGAAGTATATTGGGGTGGTGCTTACGGTGAATACTTAAGAGCTTACATCGACAGAAATGATGACCAAAGATGGGAATCAAATCAAGTTGGTCCAGATCAAGAGTATATTGGTTATATCTACAAATATTTTGGGTTTAATTTCCCAGCATTTGCAACAGATATAGACCAGTTTGAATTTTCAATTGGTGACGATGTGCCAGAGGGTCCATCTGTACTAAGAATTATGTGTAACTATAACTGGCTTCTCAATGACCCTTGTGAGCTATATTTTGTAGCTGGCCAACCTTATGCTTATGGTGAAGTAGAAGATTATGCAATCAATTTTGCAGCTCCAATACCAGAAACATATCCAACAAATGGAAACATCTTGTTTAATGAGGAAGCTTATGACGGAACAGAAAGAATGTATAATGGAAACTTAATTGATTTCAAATTACCTGCAGTAGAGTTCAAAGGGCCTCAACCAGAAGGAAATAAGTTTATGTACAGTATCTCTGGTCCAATCCCTTCTAATGATGTTGTTTACACTGCATTAGATCCAGTAACAGGTGAAGAAGAGATTGATATTGAAGCTGGTGCAACTGCTATAGATATCGCCTCTGCTATCGGTTCTGCTTCTGTTGACATCAATGAAGGTACTTTCTTACCAACTAAAGGTGGAATCTATAAAGTTAATGTTGCTTTAATTAAAGCATCAGGTAAAAAAGCAGAAGGTATTAATACATTTACAGTAGCAAATGATTTTGATATGAGTATTGTTAAGGTTGAATCTCCTACTACAAGTAGAGAGCCAATGTTCTTTAAGTATGACATTAGTACTCCAATTAGAATCTCTTGTGTCGTACAGAACTCTGGTTTGAATCCAGTGAGTAAATTTGAAGTAATGGCTAAGATTTATGATGCTGATACAGATATTATGATTGAAGAATTACCTACTTATACTTTTGATTCTGATAATGATCCAAACGTATTACCATTAGGTTCTATTCAGCAAATGGAAGTGGAGTTCCCATCATTCGAGGAAGACAATGTAGGTGAATACTATGTTACATTTGAAGTAGATTACAAGTATGATGAAGAAGAGTTTAACAACTATCTTCCAAGAGAAGGCGCTTCAAAACACTTCTTTGAGATTCAATACAATGATCAACTTTCTGCTGGTGAGTTCCAAACTCCTAAAGAAGGCGATACTTTGAAAGTAAATAAGCCTTATGACGCAAATGTATTCTTTGAGAACAATGGTATTGCAGATGCTTCAAATATCAATTTCAGAATGGTAGTAACTAATGAGAATGGCGATGAAGTTTACAATGGCATTTCATTCTTAGAAGATTTACCACAAGGTAGATACAATGACAGAATAGTTAAGTTCCCTACTTTATTGATAGCTGAAGAAGGTAACTACACAGCTTGTGCTTGGGTAGATTACTTAGCTGATCCAATTAAGAGTGATGATACAGTATGTGTTTCATTCTATGTAGAGAAAGGAATCCAAGATACAATCACAGTAGGTGAAACAAACTCACTAACTGAAGTAACAAACAATGATGTTGTATCGAATGAGAATCCATCGGATGATAATAACAACAATGTAGTGGTAGAGAATGCAGAGCTATTCGCATTCACAAACATTACACCAAATCCAGCGATGACTACAACGAAATTAGATTTCACAAATGAGTCTAATGAAGTATTGAGCTTAGAAGTAGTAGATATGAATGGTAATGTAGTACAGACAGGAAGAGTAGAAGGTACGACTCACAATCTTAATGTATCAGACTTATCATCAGGAAACTACACAATAGTAGTACGAAGTGGAAACACAGTACAAACAAGACAGTTGAATGTAGTAAAATAATCAGCTATACAATTACTGTTATTAATGTTAAAAAGGTACAATTAGTAAAATAATTGTACCTTTTTTTATGTTACATTACATCTTAAATAACTAATAACGCAGTACAGTTGCACCTAAGAGTGGTAAGTGGCTAAGTCATCGATAATAATGAAGAAAGAGCAATTTGGAAACAAATTGTAGATAAAATATGTTACAAACACACTCAAAAAGAAATAAAAAAGTAACATTTGCACCCTCCGTAAGTGATTGTATGGTAGTGAATTATGTATGAATACTTGTAACAAAAAGTAACAAGTGTTGTTATGGTATATAAGAAAGCGAAACATAATTACAATTATTAATTTACAAAACGAGGTTTAAGATGAAAACTCTTATACAAAAAATAACAACAAGTCTATTTGTACTTGTTATAGCAATGATGGCAATGCCACAAAGTAATGCTGATGCACAGTATTGCGGATTTGAAAATGCACGTTGGTGGACTCAATATTCTATGATTGGTAGAGTAACAGTTACAGACTTAACTGAAGGTACTACAATAATAGATAGAGAAAGCAACTATGAAAGATGGGCAGATATTTCAATAACTGAAGGCCCTTACGAAATGAACATTGGTAATGACTTCTTGATTGAAGTTTATTGGGGTGGTGCTTACGGTGAATACTTAAGAGCTTATATCGACAGAAATGATGACCAAAGATGGGAGTTTGATCAAGTTGGCCCAGACGAAGAGTACATTGGTTGGATAAGAAGATACTTTGGATTTAATTATCCTGCAAGAGCGGATACTTATGATGAGTTTGAATTTACAATTGGTGACGATGTTCCAGAAGGTCCATCTGTACTAAGAGTAATGTGTAACTACAACTGGTTAATTAATGACCCTTGTGAGTTATACTTCAGACCTGGTGGTCTTTATGCTTATGGAGAAGCAGAAGATTATGCAATTACTTTCTCAGCTCCAATACCAGAAACATATCCAACAAATGGAAACATACTATTTAATAATGAAGAGTATGATGGGACACAAAGAATGCGCGATGGCATGTTAGTTGATTATAAGCTACCTGCAGTAGAGTTCAAAGGCCCTCAACCAGAAGGTAATAAGTTTACTTACAGTATCTCTGGTCCAATCCCTTCTAACGAAGTTGTTTACACAGCATTAGACCCAGTAACGGGTGAAGAAGAAGTTGATATTGCAGAAGGTTCTACAACTATAGATATCGCATCTGCAACTGGTTCTGCTTCTGTTGACATTAATGAAGGTACTTTCTTACCTACAAAAGGTGGAATCTATAAAGTTAATGTTGCTTTAATCAAAGCATCTGGTAAAAAAGCACAAGGAATCAATACTTTTACAGTTGCTAATAATTTTGATATGAGTGTTGTTAAGGTTGAATCTCCTACTACAAGTAGAGAGCCAATGTTCTTTAAGTATGACATTAGTACTCCAATTAGAATCTCTTGTATCGTACAGAACTCTGGTTTGAATCCAGTAAGCAAGTTTGATGTAATGGCTAAGATCTATGATGCTGATACAGATGTAATGATTGAAGAATTACCAACTTATACTTTTGACGCTGATAGTGATCCAAACGTATTACCTTTAGGTTCTATTCAGCAAATGGAAGTTGAATTCCCAGCATTCGAAGAAGATAATGTAGGTGAATACTATATAGTATTTGAAGTAGATTACAAATATGATGAAGAAGAGTTTAACAACTATCTTCCAAGAGAAGGAACTTCAAAATTCTTTTTTGAGATTCAGTACAATGATCAACTTTCTGCTGGTGAGTTCCAAACTCCTAAAGAAGGCGATACTCTGA
>JAXMOE010000004.1:0-272447 GCA_034670025.1 Chlorobiota bacterium | reverse complement strand
AATCAGTAGCATAGTCATCAGCCATAACATTTTCAATTGTCATAATAGAAGCATCAGCACCAGCAATTCTGTCATTGTTTTCTAATTCCACATCACCTTTGAACCAATCGATTTGAGTCCAGTAAGTAGGGTTTTCCATATTGTGCTCACCGTAAGTGTGTGCATCAATAGTGAAAGTCAGATTAGAACCAATACCAGTTGTTGCACTTGGTATATCATTTATAAATTCTGGTTTTTGTAGCACGTATAAATTTACATATTCAGAATATGCAAATTCAGAATTTTTAGCACCTAAGTAATCGTTTCCAATTAATTCTATGGGGTCGTAAACAAACATCTCTGCTCTATAAGTTCCGCTCATGTTGTACTTTAAAGTATCAAAAGATATTTGACCAAAATCTGCTACCCAGTTAGAAATAGGATTTCCATCTTTAGTCCACCTGTAAGCTATGTTAAACTCTCTATAATTTGGTGCAGCAACAACAAACAAAAATCTATCTGTAGAGCCAACACATTCAACAACATCATTAGGTTGTTGTATAATTAAAACTTCTGGTGGAGGAATCATAAAGTTTACGAATGACTCATCAGTAGTTTGATTGAAAGTACTAACGTTTCCAGCCAAATCTGTAATAGTAATAGAAAAGTCAACAGGACCTTCAGTATTATATACTGTGAAAGTATAACTAGTTCTACCTGCTATTGGAGAGGTTTGATTATTCGAAGTTGTTGTACCTTCCATAGTTGCAGAAGTGAATTGTATCGTTTCATTTGCTTCAAAAGTAACTGTTGCAATTCCATTAGGGTTTACTACCGTTTTATCGTCTTGATTACTTTCTATATGTATGAACTTAACACCAGGAGCAGTGAAATCAAAGATATATGTTTCCCCTTTGTTATAGTTAAGATTATAACTAAATCCATAATTGTCTCTTATTGAACCATTGAGGTCTAATCTTAATTCCGCATCTTCTTCAACATTGGTAACCGTTACGTTATAAGTAGTACCAGATCCAGAAACTGAAGTTGCAGCCCCAGTTACACTACCCGTAATTGCTGATAGCCGGAAATGATTAGTAGAAACTGAATTTGCATTACCAGAGAATTTCACTTGCCAAGTAACAGTTGAGCTATTTGTGTATTGGACTGTTGGTGATAATCGTTTTATAGACACTGCTGTTAAGGGTTCTACAAAATTATAGTAATCGCCAACGTAAGTGGTTTCAATATCATTACCTTCAGAATCTGTAAAGTCACCTGCAAATTCTAATCTAAGTGCGCCATAACCAGTAACGTTGCCTACTGTAACTGCAATTACATTAGGAGATACCGCTTTTGCTGAAAGTACATTACCTCCTACATTTCCATTTAATCTAACTGTCTTGTAGTCAGAGGTTGTAACAGACTTTGCAATGATTGAAGTACTGAAATATGTGTAAAAAGTAACCTCCCTTTCTAAAGTGTTTATGCCACTAGGGTTGTTCCTTCTTAGCGCAGTAATCTCAGCACCTGCTGGTTTTTCACCAAAAGTATATGTTTCACCTTTTGTGAAAGTGTATCCTTTAGAAGTAGGTACTTTCTTAGTGTTGTAAACCTCACCAACAAAGTCTAACCTTACTTCGGCGAACTTTGTTTCTGGCTGTACATCTTGAGCGATAATAATGAACTCATATTCGCCATCTTCTTTGAAGTCTGGAATAATTTCCATACTCGCAAAGCTACCATCTACAGTATTTAGTTCGAAATCTTTTTGTGGGTCTATTGTTTCTGTTAATATTGGTTCTGTGAATATTACTCTCCAATAAAGATCCGTACCTGCTTCAACATTTTGTTCTCTTGGTTCTTCTCTTATTATATCTTCTATTGTGGGTTCTGCAAATAAATCAGCTCCCGAAAATATAAACGTAGATAATAAGAAAACCGAGTATAATAATACTCTTTGTGTAATTGTGTTTTTCATAAAAAACACTCCTTATAATTTATAAATTTGTTAATTATATATTTATCCACGTAATTTATTAATAAGGATAATATCTTGCAAGGATAATAGCTCGGATAAGCAAATGATTTATATAGGATTTATAAGAAAATATGAAAATTGTTACTTTTTACTTTAGATACTTTGAATGTAGTAACAAATTCAATATTTGCATAAAAAAAAGCCGAGAAGTCAATGAAGACATTCTCGGCTTTGTAAATTATAATCTAGTACTAATCTAAATTAGATACTCCGTAATCATTTGATTACTTAATAACACTAACTTGAATAGTTTCTACTCTGTCAGCAATTCTTAAAGTAACGAAGTAAGAACCAGACGTTAGGTTCATGTCGTTAGAATTGATAGTTGCTACAACTGTTTGGTTAGCAGTAACGATGTTGTTGTAAATATTAGCAACAGTGTTACCCATCATATCAGTCATAGTCAAAGTAGCTTGACCACTAATTTCAGAAGTGAATTTGATAGTAGAATTACCAATAACTGGGTTAGGATAGTTTTGCTCTAAACCTAATCCATTGTCAGCAGCAACTGAAGTAGCAACTGTTTTAGGAGTTACTGTTAAAGTAGCGACTGTTGTCATAACTTCACCACAATCATTGCTGATAGTAACAGTATATTCACCAGCGTCATCAGAAGTAGCAGAAGCTATTTCGTAGCTTGTCATATTGTTGTTTAAGTCTGTACCATCTTTCATCCAAGTATAAGTTAAGTTCTCACCATCAACTGCAATAGTCATAGTGATAGCTTTTTCTTCTTCTACAGAGTATGCAGCATCTAAGTCAGTAGTAATCATTGGAGCAGTTTTCCAAGTAATCATAGCCGCAGGATTAGTAACAACAGAGTTGTTAGGATATCCTTCTGGGTAAATCATACATGTGTACTCTTCAGTTCCATCATAACCTAAGTCAGTAGTTAAAGTAACATTCAAATCTGAAGTATTAACACCAGAGAATTTGCCAGCTTCGTTTGCAATTGGAGAACCGTTAACCATCCATTGGTAGTTAAGATCAACACCTTGAACAGTAGAGTTAGCTTCAACATTAATTACTACAACATCATCAACACATCCTTCAACACTAAGTGGTTGAGCAGTTATTGTTACAACTGGCTCAGCACTAATAGTAAAGTTGTTAGACCAAACTGTATCGCACTCACCAACTAATCTTACTCTGTAATCAGTAGCATAGTCATCAGCCATAACATTTTCAATTGTCATAATAGAAGCATCAGCACCAGCAATTCTGTCATTGTTTTCTAATTCCACATCACCTTTGAACCAATCGATTTGAGTCCAGTAAGTTGGGTTTTCCATATTGTGCTCACCGTAAGTGTGTGCATCAATAGTGAAAGTCAGATTAGAACCAACACCAGCTGTTACACTTGGTACTGGGCTCATGAATTCTGGTTTTTGTAGCACATATAAGTTAGCAGGAGTAGAATAAACACTTTCTGATATTCTTTGACCTTCAGCATCATTTCCAGCTTTCATAGTATCGATAGCCCATATTTCAACAGTATATAGACCACTCATATTGAAATCTAATGTATCTAATGATAAAAGACCATTTTGGATACTTGGAGCTGAAACAGGATTGCCATCTTTGTACCATCTGTAAGCTATTTCAAAATATCTGTCTGAAGGAGCAGCAATTACAGAGAAGAATCTGTCAGTAGAACCAACACACTCAACAACATCATTTGGTTGATCTATAATTATAATATTCGGAGGAGTCTTTACAAATACAACTTCCGATTCATCAGTTGTTTGAGTAAATGTAACTCTATTTCCAGCTCTATCTTCAATTGTAATACTAAATTCAATTACACCTTCTGCGTTAGAAGTAGTTACCATATAAGAAACTTGTCCTCTAATGCCATCAGTTGAAGTATTTACATCAGTGTCACCTTCAATTGAAGCAACTATGAATGATGTAATTTCGTCAGTTGTAAAGTCAACATAAACATCATCACCAGTATAAACTTCACCGTTACCGTTGTCACCATATATAGTTACAGTTTCAACTTCTGGGAAAACATTGTCAATAATGTAAGATGATCCAGCTGTAAATGTTCTGTTACTTGTATTATCGCCAAGGTCATCTACTTGTCCAGTAAAGTCAATTGATAATCTTCCATTACCAGAAACATTAGAAACAGTAACTAAATAAATAGAACTAGAACCACTAACAGCTGTAATAGTTCCCATAGCAGTTCCATCCATATCAGTCGTAAAGTCAGAAGTTGTAACAGTTGCCGGATTAACCGATTTACTAAATACAACTTGGAAAACTACACTATTAGCATTTGTGTAAGTGCTATTTGGATTAAATAGGTTTATACTTTGTACAAATGGTTTAGAGATAATGTAATTTGCACCTCTATTATAAGTTGCAGTACTATTATTTCCAGCAACATCTGTAACTGTACCATTAAAATCTAAATATAAGTTTCCTTCACCAGAAACATTAGAAACTGTTACATCATAACTTGAGCCACTACCAGTAACAGCAGTTACTGTACCTGTAGCCGTTCCTGTTGTTCTAACATCGAAATCAGCAGTGCTTACAGAAGCAGCAGTCACTGATTCAGAAAATCTTACTGAGAAGATTACACTACTTGTGTTTACAGCAGAACCTGAAGGTGTATCTCTTGAAATAGATGAAACGAAAGGTGCAGTATTATCAATAATATAATTCATACCTTTTGTGAAACTAGTTACTTCTGTATTTCCAGCAACATCTGTAACTTCACCTTTATAGTCTAAGTATAGGTTACCATCACCTGAAATGTCGTTAGCTGTAACTAAATAAGTATCACCGTTACCTGTAACAGACAAAAGTGTTCCTTCTGGAGTTCCTCTTAAACTAAAATCAGTAAGTAAAACTGAGCTTGGTTGGACATCATCATCAAATACAACTTCCCATACAACAGTTGTGCTGTTAGTTCTTTGAGAACTTGGGTTGCTTAAATTGATTTCTTCAATCATTGCAGGAGTGTTATCAATTTCAATTGTTTCTCCTTCTTCAAATGTCAAAGTAGAATTGTTCCCGGCTTGGTCTCTTGCTGTCCCATCAAAATCAATTGTTAAATCACCATCACCAGCAATGCTAGTCATATTAACTCTGAATTGAGTTGCAGAGATAACTGAAACGCTTGAAATAGTACCAGTTGGAGTTCCGTTTTTTGAAAAGTCTGCAGTTGACACTGAACCAGAAACATCTTCAGAGAAAGTAACTGTCCAACTAGCTGTAGTAGAATTTGTTGGGCTAGTTGCAGGGCTGAAAGATGTAATACTCAACACCTCAGGTGCTGTATTGTCAAGTGTGTAAAATTCTCCACTTGTGTAGTTATTCTGACTAGTGTTGCCATTAAAATCTTCGACTTCACCTGTAAAATCAAGTCTCAAATCACCATCACCAGTTACACCAGTTACAGACACAGTATAAGTATTCCCTGTTCCTGAAATTGATGATATTGTTCCTGCGGCATCGCCGTTAAGCGTTGTCAGCTCCAAATCATCATTAGTAAATGAATTGTTATCAATCAATTCATCAAATTGAATTTCCCAAACTAAAGAGTTTGAGTTTGTCAGTTGTGAGCTGGGTGTGTCCCTTGTTATATCGCCCACTTCTGGATTTTGTGCTTGTAACATCATTCCGCTTGCGAGGAATAATATCGAAGCAAGGAAGGTTTGAAATACCTTTCCTTTAATAGTAGAGTTTATCATTACTTACTCCTTGTATATTAATTAAAAATTAAATTATTGTATGTCTTTGTTTTTTCAATAGTGCACTAATTATAAAGTAATTACACACCATTTTTCAAATTAACAGTTCTTACTATAAAAAACAAATAAAATAAATGCACAATTAACCACTCAAAATGAACAGTTTGTTGTGACATTTCTCAACTTTATATATTAAAGCAAAAACTACGCCAAAATTATTTCACCTCTATAAACTTGATTGTCTTATTCCCTTTTTCACCATTTATTCTAATCAAATAAACGCCATTGTTAAGGTTTGTTACATTTATCGGGATAATTTTACTTTTAGTAACTAATGTGCTTTTATATAAATTTGTAATTAGTTGGCCAGTAGAGCTAAATAAATCAATATTATAAACACCATTACTTTCTGAGTTGTCCCTTAATATAAGAGATTTCCCATTTTCAGTGTCCACTAATTCTGTTTCCAAGTTTTGTAAGCTATTATCTTTAACCGAGGTTATATCTTTGTTACCGAAAAGTGTTATTTTGTAGTTAGGGTTTTTGTTTGAGTTAGTCTTTATTGTGATTTTGTGTTCTTTGGGGTCGTCATTCTTTGGTTCAAAAGCAAAAACTATCTCTTGCGATTCACCAAACTTAATTTCAATACCGTCACCAAATTCAGTCGGGCTAACCAATGAAATTCCTTTTACGGCAGCAATTCCCATAATTATATCTTTTAGAATTATACCTTTTTCATTAGCTGGCTCTATGAAAATTGATTTCTCTATTCTTGCACCCGATGAAGCAAAGCCAAAGTCAACTATGTCAAACTCAGCCGAAACAGCTATTTCTGGCAAAGTGCCAACTGAGAATTGGTATTTAATAAAATTACCAAAGTCAGGGTTGAATGTTTTGCTGCTACTACCCGATGAATAATTGATATACCCAGTTCCTAATTGGTCTCTGACGTACCATAAGTCTAATCCATATCCTTGTGCATTTTCAAACAGTAACTCATAGCAACCATTCTCTAAATCATATTCTAATTCATATAATTTCTGGGTGTCAAATTCACCTAACTTAATCTCATCTATTATTTCTCCGTCTGCATTACGGAGTACATATTGATATTGCGAACCAGCTTGGTTATTTGTTTTAATATTCAATTTGAAATTAGAAGACAATACATCTACTCCTTGCATCTGTGATACTGCATAGTTGTTTTTACTGTACTCGTCTGCTTCGCTGTTAGGTTTACTAACTGTTACTTCAAAATCGTATAAAACACCTTGATTAAGAGAGTTTACGTCCAATGGAGGTAAATCTACAACTGTTTCTTCTAAAAATTCTAACTCCCCAGTCCAGATGAACTGTTGTTTTTCTTCTCCTGCTAAACCGTATGCTATTGTTGCTGATTCTAATTTGGTGCTACCATTGTTTTTGATGATTATTCTTGGTTCTGCACAAATTGGGTTCAACCTTCCGAACTCTTGTTCGAGCGATGGGGTAATGATTCTTTCTATAGACACATCGTTAGCAAAGTTAGGTTCTCCGTAACCAACCATATAACCTGTAAATTGATAGTTACCATATGGTACAAAACCTGCTGGGTTGACTATGTTATAATCAACAGGAATATTTTCACCTGCCGTAACCAAATCTGTTATTTCGTGTTCGTAGGTGTTGACTGTAGCTCCAGGACACCAATCAGATCTGTCTATCTGCCATGTACCACCTTGTGGGAATACTGGATTGTCGCCACACTCTTTCCATCCTTCCCATTCAAAAAGTCCAGTTTCGCCTATGTATAGCTGATGTGTTCTTTTGCAAAATTCAGAACAGTTATCAGTGTTTGTTGGTCCTGCAAATCCGTGTCCACTTGAGCGAGTTAATACTTTGAACATATTTGCGTCAGGGTTAGGAGCTATATTCAAAGATGAGACGCTTTTGTCATCTACTATATCTTGGTATGTACCTCCTTTGCCCCAAAGTTGTTGTACGCTTTTTACATCTCTCGCTGGCGTACCTTTTACAAATAGGAATTTTAAGTCAATTAGTTCTTGTTGATTTCCAGCTTTTAACTTTACAAAATCTTTCAATATTGGGCCAAAGTCAGTAACGTCTTCCACCCAAGTAAATCCGTCTGGGCCTAAGTCCAACCCAATACCATAAGGAGTTATAAACCTATGTATTTCATAATCGACAACGGGTGAATAGTAAACAATATCACTTTTTTCCATAGAGTCTGTAGGTGCGACACGTACTGAATCAACTATACTGCCAAAAGAATCGTAAGTATAAAAAGTCTTATTTGCTGGGTAAACTTGCATTACCTTAGTTGGTGTAGTTATCATTTCTTCATAATCAGCTATCTCAGCAGGGGGCATAGATTCATCTTTACTGGCATAGTCAAAAACTAAAACTTCGTCCATTGGTACAGGGTATTCTCTTAGTACTTCGGTTCTTTTCTTCGTAAGCTGTTGCTCACCGTCGAACTCGCCTTTTAGAAATATAACTTTAGGTTGAGGGACGATTTCAACTTTACTACTGAGGAGTAAGTGTTTTGAATCAATATTTCTAACTTCTGGTAAGCCATGCATTTCACTATTGTGGTTGTTGTCACTCACATCTGGAATAATATTATCAACAACATCATTCATATCATAATAAAACAGTATTCCATTATAAAGATCATTTTCTTTATTAGTATTATAGTCTAATCTCATAGCAGGTCTTATCTCAATATCACTGAGTACCCTATTCCATACTGCAAAGTTGTCAATTGAGCCGTCATATCTGCCATACCCATTGGCGTTAGAAGCTATTTTGAATTTTTCTATTTTGTCAAACTCTTTTGTTTTTTCTGTGCCTTCATGGAATAAATCACCATTGAGATAAATCTTCATTTCCCCTGTAGTAGTATTTTTAGTGAAGGCCCAGTAATTCCATTGTCCTTTGAAATCGCTTGGGTTAGCAACTTTGTTTATTCTGTCATAACTGCCGCCTGTGTTACCCGCATCCCAATAGACTTCACTATTACTCCAAGGTAAATGAGAGTTTACAACTCTTTGGTTTTGGGCATTGACACCTTCGAAAGCGTAAGAGTTTTGCGGCATTTTTTCGTCATCACCATATTGCCAAAATGCAATTGTGATTTCATTTGTCAAATCGTCGAATGCTTCTTTAGGGACATCTACATAGCTTCCTTGAGAAAATTTCAAGTGATTTTGAGCACCTAACTCGAGGCCAGCTCTGAACGATGATTCATCTTTTATAGCTTCTAATGATAATTCACCACTTACAATTTCACCACGGATTACTACTTGTAGTCCATCACCCGAATTCAAATCATGAGGTTTGAAGAAAATAAACTCTTTGGTCTCATTAGCATCAACTGTTATATCGTTCAGATAATTTTCATCAAGAAATAAGAATTGAGAGCTAACAGGGCCACTTGCATTAGATAAACTAATACTAAAATTGTTGATTTTTACATCTTCCAAAAACTTGAATTTTAAACCGTGTAGTTCTCCCCAAGTCTTCTTTATAGAACTCACATAAAGTTCTTCTAAGCTAAAATCTAATCTGAAGGATTTACTTTTTGGCTTAATTGTTAATGTTTCATTATAATCAAGCCCTGGTAAGTATTCAATTTCATCAGTAAAGCTTTCGCCGTAACCAGACTCATAAACAATATCAATTTCTTTATAATTGTAGGGTTCTGTTGTGTAGTAATATTTTTCTGGAGAATTACCACGAACTAAGTAATTTGGAGAACTAAATCGAGTAGAATCAAAAGCACCACTCGAATCAGTAACAACAGTGTAAGTCAGGTAATCCCACTCACCGCAGTCGAAACCATCCCTCGTAGTTTGGGGGTCACACTTTAGTGAATAGTGCATCAATATTTTCTCATAGCTATCAGCAGGGGGGAATTGCCAAGTGCCAGAACGGGTTGTGATTGAGTCATAGGACAACGTTTGGACTACTATTGTGTCCCCTTTTTCTTCCCATAGTGCAACTAAATTCATTGAGAAAAGCACAATTGCGATAGGTATATATTTCAAAAATTTCATATTTAACTCTATTTTTTTTAAATTCTACTATATTCTATTTCTTAAACATACAAAAAAAAGTAGTTTATTACTTATAAAAACAGTGTAATATGACAGACAAAGATACCTCATTATTCAAAGAGTTCTACAAAGTAGCAAAATCAAAAGGGCTAAATAGTAGAGCAATACAATACTATTCTGAAGGAAAGTTATGCCGAATGAGCTATGGTGAGCTAATTATTAAGGCTGCTTTAGTTAATAAGTTTTTGTGTGATAATGGAATAAATACTAAAGACCGAGTTGGAATAATATCAGAAAATAGGATAGAGTGGACCATTAGTGATTTAGCAACTATTTCTACTGGTATAGTAAATGTTCCTACGTTCCCGAATTTCACTGCTGAGCAACAAAAATTTATTTTCAATGATTGCGATGCGAAAGCTATTATATTATCTAGCAAGCTACAATTAGATAAAATACTATCAATAAAATCTGAGTTAGAGCATCTTAAACTAATATTAGTGATGGACGATGAGCTAGAGGATTTGGATAACAATGTCTATTCATTCCATAAAGTATTGGAGAGATATGCCGATGAATTCAAAGAAGATAAGTTAGTAGAAGGTTTTATTGAGAAATCACAAAGTGTAAATTTGGACTGCATATTAACTTTAATTTACACTTCTGGGACAACGGGCAATCCGAAAGGGGTAACTTTGCTCAACAAGAATGCAGTTAGTAATGTAACATCAATTCAGAAAGCTAATGTGATAAATTCGTCTGATTCATTCTTGTCCTTTTTACCAATGTGCCACGCTTACGAAAGGACAGTAGTTTACACATTTTTCCTAACTGGTGCATTGGTAACGATTGCTCAATCGTTGGATACACTCACAAGCAATATCAATGAGGTTAGACCAACGATAGTAACAGCCGTGCCTAAGTTGTTGGAAACTATTAGAAATAAAGTCAATAATGCATTCAAGAACGAAACAGACTCTAAAAAGAAGATTATTTATAAAGCTCTCGATTATTCTATAACTAGGTTGGACAAAAAACTTAGTGTCGTAGAGAAATTGAAACTAAAAGTATATGACAAATTAGTTTATTCTAAAGTGAGAGCAAAGCTGGGTGGTAATCTGAAATATATTATCTCGGGTGGTGCTGCACTACAACCAGAAGTGCAAATGTTTTTCCATTCTGTTGGAATTAACATATTGCAAGGTTACGGGCTGACCGAATGTTTGCCAGTTGTATCTGTTAACAGGCCCACTCACTTAGAAATTGGTACAGTTGGGCCACCACTTGATGATGTTGAAGTGAGAATAGATGACAATGGTGAGATTTTGGTGCGTGGGGATTTGGTCATGAAGGGCTATTGGCACGATGATTTTGCTACAAAAAGCTCAATTGATGATCATGGGTGGTATTACACTGGTGATATTGGTGAATTTACGGAGTCGGGTTCACTAAAGATAACTGGTAGAATAAAGAGTATAATCGTCACTAGTGGTGGTAAGAATATATCTCCTTCTCCTATTGAAGATTTGATAAGAATGAGCGATTATGTAGAGCATATTGCTATCTTTGGTGAGGGGCAAGATTATTTGATTGGTATAGTTTCTCCAGATAAAGACGAACTCAAAAGCTTAGCAAAAACACTTGACTTAGATGACTTTGATTTAGAAGGCTTAGTTTCAAATAAAAAAGTAATTTCTGCTGTGAAAAAAGAAATTGATTTACATCAGTCATCATTGTCAAAGTTTGAAAGAGTGAGAAAGGTTGGTTTAGTTGCCACTCCATTTAGTATAGATGGGGGAGAACTTACACCTAAAATGAGTATGAAGAAAAGCAAAATAGAGCAAAAGTATAAGCCAATGATTGATGAGCTTTACAAATGATAGTAATAACAGAAAAAGACGCAAAAATAGAATATGAGAAAGATGCTGCTAATTATATCGGTTCTGCTGCCACTGTCTATTTACCAGAAACTATAGACGAGGTAGCTACAATAGTTAGGCAACTTCATACAACAGGTGAAGCAATTACAGTTTCTGCAGCAAGGACTGGACTAACTGGTGGTGGTGTTCCTAGCGAGGGTGCCATTATTTCTACGGAGCGTTTGGACAAGATTATATCGATTGATGTAGAGAAAAAGACAGCTGTTTTGGAGCCAGGCGTTAGACTGCAAAATTTCCACGATGAATTGAAGCAATATGGTTTGTTTTACCCATCGAATCCAACTGAGGTTTGGAGTACAATTGGTGGCAATGTCGCTAACAATGCTTCGGGTGCGAAGACTTATAAGTATGGTGCTACGAGGGAGTTTGTTAATTATCTCGAAATAGTTTTGCCAACGGGGGATGAAGTTCATTTAAACAGAGGGCAGTGCATAGCAAATGGTAATAGTGCTGAATTAGAGACTGTTTCTGGGGATATAATTAAAATTGAAATTCCATTAGTCCGACAACCAAAGGTAACTAAAAATGCGGCTGGACTTTTCCTTAGGGCAAATATGGATTTAATCGATTTGTTCATCGGTTCGGAGGGAACTATAGGTATAATTACGAAAATTGGTCTAAGTTTACTTCCAGCTCCCGAGGAAGTTGTGTCTGCTATTTTGTTTATGGAAGATTACGATTCTACCTTGAAACTGGTGTCCTATTTGCGAAGTACAAACAAAGTAGAACCAAGATTGATTGAGTATTTTGATCACAACTCGCTTAAGCTATTGTCAGAACATCAGAATGATATCCCTACAAAAGCAAAAGCTGCCGTTTGGATTGAAGTAGAAACAAATGCTGATTTGGTAGAACAGATTATGGAAGATATTTATAGTATTAGCGTTGAAGCAGGAGCGTTGTCTGATGAGACGTGGATAGCAGTGAGCGAAAAAGACAGAAAAAGAATAACAAATTTCCGCCATAATTTACCACTTTCTGTTAATGAGCTACTCACCAAATATGGACAAAGAAAGATATATACTGACACGGCAGTTCCTGTTGAGTATTTTGATACTTATTACAGACTGATGTATCAAAAGTTAGAAGAGTTGGAGTTGGATTATGTAGTTTTTGGGCATATTGGTGATTGCCATTTACATGCAAATTTGTTTGTCAAATCAGATGAGGAAAAGAGCAAAGCTGAGCTTTTCTATAATTATATGGTAGATAATGCAATTGAAAACGATGGAACATTCTCGGCAGAACACGGAGTGGGAAAAATAAAGCGACCGTTTATGACTAAAATGTATAGCGAAGAGGAGCTAAATGGTATGCGAAAAGTAAAAGAAGCAATAGACCCAAATCACTTATTCGGTAGGGACACCATCTTCCTTTATCGGGAACTTTAGTGTAAATATTGTGCCTTTATCTTCTACGGAATCTATGTTTAACTCAGTATCGAATCTATGACAAGCGAGTTTGATTATTGCGAGTCCTAATCCCATTCCTTGTTGTTCTAACTCTTTTCTCCCAAATTGCTTAAATCCACCAATCTCAGCAGTTTTGGATAAATCAAAACCAATTCCTTTGTCTTCTACTACAACTACATATTTATCAAATTCCACATAAGATTTTATTGTTACTGGAGTTGAGGATTTTGAGAACTTGAATGCGTTGCTAGCTAACTCATCAGAGATTTTCAGAAAATATTCTGGGAAAATATCTATTACGGCTGGAGTTAAATCCATCTTCAAATCATCAATTCTTTCGAACTCAGTGGCAACTCTGTGGAACGAGTTCTCAATCATTTCTTCGGGATCCATGGTAAAGTTAGTAAAAACTTTATCGTGGAAATCCAGCTCATCTTTTCGTAGTAATAAGTTTGTGTAAACCAAATAGTTCGATATTAATTTACTAAGTCTGTTCCCAGAGTTAACTATGTTATATATCATATCCTTAATCTCATCTCTCTCCATCATATCCATTTTTTTGTGGAGGAATTGAGAAGTAGCTAATATTACATTGAGTGGCGTTCTAAATTCGTGGGGTAGTGATGATGCAAGTTGCAATCTGAGCTCATCTAACTTTGTTTCAGACATTAGTTTACTTCGGTCATAAACTTCGAGCCGAGCACTGATTGCGTTGAGCAAGTCATTTGCTTTGAATGGCTTGAATATATAGTCATCAGCACCTAATTCCATACCCTTACGCATTTCGTCATTAGTTGCCTTTGCCGTAAGATAAATAAATGGGATATTGTTGAGGTAGTTCATAGAGTTCAGCCTTTCCAACACTTCATAACCATCCATAACTGGCATATTGATATCGCACAGTATCAGGTCTGGTTTGAACTGTTGTAAGTGTTCCATTCCTAACTCTCCGTTGGCAGCAGTTACTGCTACGTAACCTTTCATCTCCAACATATCGGCTATGGTTTCTCTTACAAAGTCTTCATCTTCTATGACTAATATTTTTTTCATATTTATCTAAATATTGGGTTGTCTCGTTTTTCTAATTTCAAATCTCTTAGCTGAGATGCTTTTATACCAAATCGCAAATAAAACCCTTGATTTATTCCTGTTGGGTACCATCTTACAGATAAATCCCAGCAGTGCATATCCTTAGTTATGTTCAAACTTGTATTTTCCAAATCTTGGTCAATCAGATCATATAATCCGTTAGCATCGAATCGCCAAGTTTCAGTTAATTGGAAACGAAGACCTAAATTCAGGTTCAAGCTTCTGTCTATTCTATTTTCAAACGGTTGTGAATATCGGAAATTAATACCCAAAGTCACAGACCAAGGTACGCTAATCGGTTGATACCCAGGGTTGCATTCGCCAAATAGATTTCTTTCATCATGATTGAGGTTTATTCTTCTTGAAAACCTGTCTCCGAGTGAGCTTTCACTTTCTGTAGAATCTATTTCCTCTTCGTCTCTACCAAAACTATCTGCAACTTCTATGCCATTTGCATCGAAGCTTGTACTAAGCGATAGATTAAGGTTTGTAAGCCGAGCAATGCCTTTGTTGTTTTCTAATAAAAACGTGTTTATCTTCTCATAACCTACAACATTTTGTTCATCATTCAAAATGGGAGCTTCGTCATATAGAGTAAAATTAGCATTTCCAGAAAAACTAACAAAGCTGACAGCAGGCGTTCTGAACGATGTACTGACATCACTCCAATTGAGAGAGTCAGCCGCTGCGTTATAGTTTGTACTCAAGTTGAATTGAAGTAACTCTAAGTTCTTATCAACACTATCCGATGATACTTTTGCTTCAAAACGGTTGACTAAGTTAATACCTATGTTCTGTTGTAAGCTCGACGAGGCGTGTCTTCCGCCATCAGCATCGAATCTGTTATAAATTATGTCTCGGTCCAGCTCATCGTTATAGTATGAATCATAAAAATCATAGCTATTGTCCGAAAAGTCTGGATTTATTCTATAACTTACTGTTGGTTCAAATGTATGTCTGAATGCCTTTAGACCGCTTTCGCCAAAGTTCATAATCCCATAAAGACGGGTCTGAACGCTAACTCCGTAGTTGTAGTAATACTCAGAGAAGAACCCCTTTTCAAAGCTTCTTTCTACTTCGTCAGTTTCGCTGTTGTAAGTTTGAGTCATCTTACGGAAGTAATTATTTACACCAAAATTAAAACTTGGTGTAATATTAAAGTTATAAATTCTCGGTAAACTAAATGTGATTGAAGGCGAATGACTCAGGTATTTTCGCTCCTCATTCGTAAAACTTGTGTCTATTTCTGTTTGCTCTACTGATATATCTTGTCGCTTTTGTTGTGTGTAGTTCAACTGACTCGAATTTCTGAAGGTTACATCTTTGTCGAACATCTTGAATAGCGTCAAGTTTGGTATGCTATAAGTTACTGGTATATTCTGAACGTGTTCATCAGTTATTATGTTCTGCTCTCTGTTGTAACCAGCAGAAAGGTTAGCCCCATTGTCAAATGACACACTATAAGAAGCATTGGAAGTAATCGATTGCTTTATACGCTGATTAATATTAGCAGTGGTATTCCGGTTGAAATCAGAAGAGGAGAAATTAAGATTAGCACTTAAGTTTTGATACGGCGTTATGTTTTGTCGGTGGTCGAGTGTAAATCTCCATGCTTTGACGTATTCTTCATCAGTGTTGAATCGAGTATTCCCATACTCCATACTGGCATTACCGTTGTACTCATCTTTTACGTTCCATCGGGCACTTGTACCCAATAGGTAGCCACCTTTTGAGTAGAAATCCGTTGTGAATTGCATATCGAAATACTCTGAAGTAGCCCAATAGAATCCCAAATCATCAAAAACCACTCCACGACCTGATGAGAATGCGAACGACGGAACCATTAGTCCAGATTGACGACCTCCCTTGTTAGGGAAGAACACTCCAAATGGATAGATAAATACGGGTATGTCTTCCACATAGAAAATCAGTGGATCGATAAATACTTTCTCCGAACCGGCTATTTTCATTTCGGGTGAACCAAAGTAATAGTGTGGCTTTGGTGCATCGCAAGTTGTGTAGAATCCATCTTGGATAAATATATCTTCTTCGTTTATTCTCTTTATTTTTTCGCCATAGTAAAACCCTTCCGTTAGCTCCGTTTCTCCCGAGCTAATCACTCCTTTCTTTGTTTTGAAGTTGAAAGTCAATCGCTTAGCAAAGTATTCATTTTCCTGTTGATTGTACTTCGGAAAGCCATAGTAATTACCAGCAGAGTCTTGTATTGCCATAGCGTCTAAGTTGGAAGCTCCCATGTCAAATATTATAAGTTCCGCTTCTAATTTGTCAGAGCCATAGTCAACCTTTGCATCGCCACGTAAGCGAAGCATACTGCTGCCGGGCATAAACACGGCACTATCTTTGGCGGAATATACTACTTTACGCTCCAAATCGGATTGTACATTGACATTGAGTGTTTCGGAGCTGTCTGGTTCAGAAGCTTGACTTAGTGAATCAACAGTAATTGGCTCTTGCGTAAGGGTGTCAGATTGCATAGAGTATATGCTATGTGAATTGGCAACACATAGTATCATTGCAAGTGCAAGTGTACATATAATCTTTATATTAATCTGACGCAATATATTACAGCTTTATCTTAGTTACATTACTTGGGATAGAGAAATCAAAAGTTGTTCCAAATTTATCTACTACTTTTATTTCCTCGAATTTGAATTTCACTTTTCCATCTTGTTGAGGAATCAATGCCGTTACTTTACTTGGCATATTCCTGTCGCCTACGCTTATTGGCTCTTCAAAAAATACGTTGAGAAGCATTTCATTGTCCGCTGATTTTTGCTGATACTGAGTGATATACTTTTCGTTGAGATTGAATTTGATGAACTCAATGTATTCATCTTGGAAATTTCTGTAGTAAAGAGCTTCATCTTCATTCGACTCACTTTCGTTCAGCTTATATCCTTCAACAGAGTTTGGTTCGTTTCTCATCAGTGCTACTATATCTCTATATGAAAAGCCAATATTTACTGCTTTTTCTATATTTTCCTTAGTCGGAACGCCGTAGAATGCTTTGTTTTCCAGAGCGTTGTACGCTTTGAAGCTCTCGGGTGTCATATATACTTTTGCTGCAGGAATACCCATAAATGCTTTGAGTATCATAAGCACTGAGTCTGATTTGGCTGAGTAAATATCAGTATTCAAATTGAAGATCTGACCATCGACATCAATTTCTACTTTGCCCGAAAGCTCAAGGAAATGACCAGTGCTGGTACTAAGTTCAGTGAATTTGGTGTCCAGTTTGCCAGTGTCTTCCGTAACGCTACTACAGCCCCACAAAATGGTTAGCGATAATAATGCGATAATTAGTTTTTTCATTTTTGTAACTTTGTTTTATTGATACTATCTAATTTACAAATATAAATATTCTATATCCGTAATACTTGAAAAAACGAAGAAGGTTATAAATGTTAGAAATTACAAAAAGAGTGGAATTTAGTGCTTCCCATAGGTTATTTAACCCAGAATGGGATTTTGATAAAAACCAAGATGTATTCGACAAGTGCAACAACCCCAATGGTCACGGGCACAACTATGTCTTAGAAGTTACTGTAAAAGGTGAACCAGATCCAGAAACGGGCTATGTTATTGATTTGAAGAAATTGAAAATGATATTGAAAGAGAAAGTAGTTTCTCGTTTGGATCACAAACATCTGAATATGGATGTGGATTTTCTGCAGGGAGTGATACCCACTGTCGAGAATATTGCAGTGTTGATATGGAGAATATTAGAGCCAGAAATCACTAACGGTAAGCTATATAAGCTAAAGTTGAATGAAACTCCGGACTCTTGGGTGGAATATTATGGATGTGATATTGATGTAAAAAGGTTTGGGTAATTATGAGTGATATCAGATTAGAAAATGCTTTTGACGCAAATGGCAACGCACCTCAAACAACTGAAGAGTTAGATAGAATGAGGGCGGAGTTAGAGCAGAAGTTTACGGAGATACAGGGAATATTGAAAATTGATTCGAATGACCCGAACTCAGCTGATACTCCGAGGAGAATGGCGAAAATGTATGTGGATGAGCTTCTGAAAGGAAGATTCAACGAGCCGCCTAAGCTTACAGTATTCCCAAATAGGTCGAAGGTAAATGAGTTAGTAATCTCGAAAGGAATAAAAGTGATGTCGCTTTGTTCGCACCACTGGCAGCCGATTTCCGGCTATGCAGCTATTGGTTATATCCCAAATGATAAGGTAATTGGGCTGTCGAAGCTGACAAGGGTGACGGAACACTTTGCCCGAAGAGCCCAGATACAAGAAGAGCTCGGCGAACAGATTGCTGACTTTCTGGAAGATTTGCTAAAGCCAAAAGCACTGGGAGTAGTGATTAATGCAAGGCATTATTGTATGATTGCTCGTGGTGTGTCTGCTGACGAAAGCCACTCGGAAATGGTGACTTCGGTAGTTAGGGGTAGGTTGCTATCTGATATGAATTTGCGTCAAGAATTTATGCGTTTGATAGGGTAGATGGCAATCCCCAATTTTGAATATGAGAACGCCCACCGAGATTATGCTTGCATAGCTGGGATAGACGAGGCAGGGCGAGGGCCACTAGCAGGGCCAGTGGTAGCTGTCGCAGTTGTGTTCCGCAATCAATTCGATATACCACAACTCAATGACTCCAAAAAGCTATCGGACAAGGTGAAAAATGAGCTGTTTGATATTATTACGAATAGTGATGATATTTCCTACGGAGTGGGGGTAGTTGACCACAAGAAGATAGACGAGATTAATATACTGAACGCTACTTATATGGCGATGGAGTTAGCTGCCGACGAGCTGAAAAGTAAGCCCGACTTCCTGCTCATAGATGGCAACAGATTCAAATCGCTAAAATACACCAACTACCAACCAATAGTCAAAGGTGACCAGAAGTCAATGTCTATTGCTGCCGCATCGATAATAGCAAAAGTGACAAGGGACAGAATGATGATAGACTACCACACAGAGTTCCCCCAATATGGATTCGATACCCACAAGGGCTATGGTAGCAAAAAACACTTCGCCGCGATAGACAAGCACGGCAAATGCCCTATCCATCGCAATAGCTTTTTAGTTAAGTATGAGAACCGGGTTAAGGGGTTGTTTTAACCATTTATATCCTTTGTTTTAAGAAGACTTATTATTCTCCACAATGTAAATAGTTTGTTAAAGCTAATTCCAATGATTCTTCTTCATCAAACTCCTCTACTAATCCATCACCTTTATTATCCATAAAAGCCTTAATCCCATGCTGAATCATATATCTGGGGTGATAAGCAGGTACTCCTATTTCTTTAATAGCCTGGCAAACATCGTTTAACTCATCAGAACCCTTCTCTAAAGTTTTCTTTAGACTGTTAAGTAAAGAGTTCTTGTCGTCCTCATCTACGTTCATAAAAATATTTTGCTGTAGAACTAATAGTGCTTGATGTGCACTCTTGTCTTTTACTCGATAAGTGTCATAAGTACCATACACTCCTGAAATAGCAAATAGCTTTGCTGCCTTTTCGAAGTCTTTCAATTCAATACATTTCCCCATACCTGTCAATATATCGGCAGGATTATGCTCATTAGTTACTTCAGATAGTTCAACACAATCACAAGGGTTTGGAGATTCTAAATTACCTTCAGCTTCTATTGTTTGTATCTCTTGTGCATTAATGTTGTTCATCCCAAAAATAACAGCAACAATAATCAAAAATTTCTTCATAACCTGGTTATTATATATAGTCACATAAGGCCTTTTATCTACTTGTTTCATATAGTTTCTCTAAATTAGTTAATTGTCTTTTAAGTAATGACTCTGCTTTCGTTTTAGCTTTTTCTTTTTGGTCAACTGTTAAGTTTTTCTCTAATTCTTGAATTTCTTTTATAACAGACTGCTGTTTTAGGATTGAGAAATCTCGTTTTGATTCGTTGTAAATTAGAAACCAAGTATAGCTTTCTTTTAAGTTCTTCTCGACATTTCTACCATCTCTATACATGTAAGCTAAATTGAGTCTGGCAGATGTGATTTTTCCACTTTTCATTAAGTTTTCAGGAGTCTCAAGCTTTCCAATCTTAATTGCCCATTCGAGCATTTTATCCAAGTCCTTCTCTGTACCAAGTCCATCTTGATAAGCCCCAACAACATTGAACATGCATGTTATATCATTGTTTGAAGCGCATGCCAAGGCATATTCAAATGCTTTTTTGTTGCTTTGTGATACACCAACTCCCTCAGCGTGTGCCATCATCATTTTATATAAACCGTCATTCCATCCTTGGTCAGCTGATTTTAAATACCAATAAAAAGCAGAATCAATATTTTTTTCAACTCCATAACCATATTCAAGAGTAACTCCTAAATTATATTGAGCTTCTGCAATGCCAGAATCAGCAGCTTGCTTTAACAAGGGCGCAGCTTTGTCAAACTCTTGAGTTTGAATGAATGTTTTTGACTGTTCATTAATTTCATTTGCATTTTGACCATATATAGTCAAGCTTATAAATGCAATTAAAATAAAAGTGATTTTTCTAATCATTAATTTCTGATAATGGTTTGTAACGTTTTTATATTTCAACTCAAAAAATCTATCACATCTCTAATAGTTAACAACCACAATATACCAATACCCAACCCAACCACCAAATATCAAACAATCAATTCTTTTTATTTAAAAGCTCTGTAACCACTGAAGTAATTCCTGATCATCGATAATGCTCCATGAGTGAGGTTGTTTTCTGTGGTTTGGTCTTCGGTATCCTTTGTCTTTAGTTAGTATCAATTCTGCATTCTTGTTGCCCAATTGCACTAATTCATTTATCACGCACGAGCCGTCTATTGCGTTAATGTCAGAATAGTCGGCACTACCGAAGTCTTTCATTTTCCAAAGTAATTCTGGTTCAGTATAGTAACGGATTGGGATATTGGCTATGTGCTTTATTGCTGTTTGGTTAGTGTCGGAAAAGCAATAAGGAGATTTCTCAATGTAGGTATCGTAGGCAGTGGTCGGAGTTCCCTGCATTTCAGTTTCTATTCTTTCAGTAAAATAAACATTTTCTTTTGCAAGCTTGGAATCTGGAGCAATCCTTATAGTACGTTTCATGGAGTTGTAAAATCTGATAAAGTCGAGTGGAGGGTCAACTACAAATATTGCATCAGGCTGATACTCGTAGCTGTTTTTAACGGCATCTTCCGCATACTTTACAGCACAGCTTCCACCGATTGAAAAACCTCCGAGATAGAAACTTAAGTTTTTCAGATTGTATCTTTCATGTACATCATCTAATATTTCTTTGAAGGAAAGTTGAGTCAAGCTATCTATTCCAAACGATGCTAACCCTGTTTTGAATGTCGGTATTATTGTTAGTAAACCTTGCTTAGCAGCTAGAATAGCTAAGTCAGTTTGTTCCATAACGTGCTCGGGCGATTCATAGAAACTTGGTATAAGAAACATATATCCCTGATAGGGTGCTTCCTGAGGCAAAACTGCCAAATAGCGGTTCGTTGTTCCATCATTCTCATTGAGGTAAATCTTTTCAATATTTTGTCCAAAAGAATTGCTAATTATGAAAAGTGTTAATAATACAGTACTCAATGTTTTCATGTAGTTGCCTTTGTTTCAGGGTAGATTGATATAACTTAAGAAATATCAGAGATGTATTGAAAAACGAGTTTTTGATTGTTATGTTACTTGTTAATTGACTTTTTTGAAGAAATACTTACTGGAAAGCTCCTTTAGTAAATTACAAGCAATCAAATCATAACAAAAAAAACAGCCGAAAAGAACACTTAGTTCTACTTCGGCTGCTTGTATTAATATCCAACGGATAACAAACCACTAAGGTGAGTTGCAAATTATGCTCCTCTGGAGGAGCTGTCAGAACTTGTTCTGACTGAGGAGGATAAAATGTCACAGCGATGACTGTAAGGACGTGGCTGTCTCATTTGAGATTGCCGCACTTCGTTTCGCAATGACTCTTTCGTCCACCTCCGTCTTCCGATTTCATCGGAATCCACCTCCGTCAGTCAAGCTTATAGCTTGACTTCTAATGATTAACGTCTTGCTACTTAGAATTTTCCGTTTTGATTTTTCCATTCTGATTTAGGAGGGATATTTTGTATTACATCCCAATGTTCAACGATTTTACCGTTCTCTAATCTCCATAAATCGTAATATGCCACATGGTCTCCTTTTCCAAATTTACCTTCACTTATTGTCAATACAAAATTGCCTTCTCCTAATACTTTATGAACTTTTTCATATTGCAAAACCAAACCATTTTCTTCAAAATATTTTAGTGCAGCACCTAATCCGTCAGCAATTTGAGGGTTATGTTGAATGTATTTTTCAGGGTTAATGTAGTCTGTTATTTTGTCTGTTTTACCATTCATCAAAAAATCATTTACAAATTCTTTTACCAATGTTTTGTTGTTTTGAGTCTTATCTAAATCTACGATTTTGGTTTCACCGTCAAATTGGGTTCTTCCACTCGGATTTGATGGAGTGATTTCTGTAAGGTTATCCCAATGCTCAACAATCTTTCCTTCCTCAAATCGAAAAATATCAATCGCAGCTTTTGGACCGAAAAAATCATACTTAACATGTAGAAATACGTATTCATCATCTTGAAATGCTCTTACCACTTCAGCTTTGAATCCCCCTTTGGGAGCATTTGACACAACTTTGCCAAAGCCTTCTAGTCCATCACCAACAGCTAAATTATGTTGGATGTATTTGTCTGAATTGATGTAACCAATTGGTTCTTGTGCACCTGTTTCGAGACTTTCGATTAAAGCTACTGCTTTTTCTTTGTTTGTTAATTCCATTTTTACTCCCCTTTTAGATTTTGAATATGATTTATTGTTTGAATTGCAGCTGAATAGAACAATCACAAATGCTAGTAAACTGAGTTTAGATATTGTCTTCATCTTTTTATATTATTTTAGTTGATAAAATTGTATACAAAAATGCAGATGATTTGAGTTTTACTAGATATAAAAAAAAGTATTTAGACTGTAAAAATGGGAAAGTTAGCGAGTGCTGTTTCTGAATTGTTCTGGAGTTGTTTGCGTTTGTCTTTTGAAATATTTGTAGAAATTAGTGTTTTCTTCGAATCCAGAAACGAAAGCAATCTCTTTTATAGATAGCTCAGTGTTAATTAGCAGGCGTTTGATTTGTTTCGTATAAATATCATCAATAAAATCCTTGGCGGATTTGTTTACTATGGCTTTTGTAATTGTATTTAATGTTTTGGTACTTATACCAATTATTTTGGCATAATCTTTAACTTTAGAATATTTGGTGATCTGCTGTTCTACTAGATTTTGAAAATTAATAAACTCACTTAGATATCTACGATTGTAAATTATCTGATTATTATTGGACTTTATTCGATATAATTTGGCAATAAGTATATGTAGCTCACTCCGAATAATTCCCATTGAATAGTCATCATTTACATTGACGTATTCTTTTGTTATTCGATTGATAATATTTGAAATCTCTTTTTGTTCCGCATTGAGCAACTGTATTTTTGGAACGCCCAAAAATTCGTTGAACAATTGCAATGACTTCAATGACTCTAGTTTTTCGAGATAACTTACCAAGAATTCGTCGGTAAAAAGTAGAATTGATCCTGAAGAAAAATTATTAATGTGAAATCTATGTAATTGATCTTTTCTTATTGTTAGTAAAGTTCCTTTTTCATAGGAATAGTCTGTGAAATCAATTGTATGATTCCCTTGACCTTTTTCGATTAATATTATCATATAAAATTCAACTAAATGAAGTTGAAAAGGAGAATTATGTAAATCTTTTCTTTTAAGTAATTCTTCTAATCTTATTACATCAAATTCAGACTTTGGATTCTGACGATTTTGGAATTTGATATGTATAGGGTTTTCTTTCATATATTTTTATGGTCTCGGCAATAAGTTTTATGTTAATAGCGGAGGATATGAAGGTAAATAGCAGAGACTCTCTATATTTAGTACTCTCGCAAATGCATAATCTGGCACGTTTCAGATTGGGCATGCTCTATCGGTAGAATACATTAATTGATAAAAAATCCCCTCTTTTATGAAAGAGGGGAATATATGTATTACAACTCTGCTTCTAACTCGTCTAATAGTCTGTTCATAGTGTCGATTACTGCATTTACTGGCTCTGGCTTGGTCATATCTACGCCTGCATCTTTCAGCACATCTATCGCGTATTTAGACTTTCCAGCTTTCAGAAATTGCATTAGCATATCCACGCCTTCTTTGACTTTCTCTTTTACGTTCTTGGCTACCAGCTCGGCTGCAGCCAGACCAGTTGCGTATTGGTAAACATAGAATCCATAGTAGAAGTGCGGCACTCTTGCCCAAGTGTATGACTCCTCTTCATCTACTTCCATATCTGGTCCCCAATACTTCTGATACATATCGGAGTAGAGCTTACACAGGTCATCAGGAGTTAGCGATTCACCTGCTTCAGTTTTTTCGTGCACCAATTGCTCATACTCAGCAAATCTTGTTTGTCTGTAGAAGGTAGTTACAATCTTGTTCAGGTACATCTGAATTAGGTTCAGCTTCTCTAATTTCGTTTTAGAGTTTGCTATCAGATATTCCATAAGCAGGGCTTCGTTGGTTATGGAAGCTACTTCCGCTAAGAAAATCGGATAATCAGCATAAACATACGGCTGCGTTTGCTCAGTGAAATAGGAGTGCATATTGTGTCCCATTTCGTGGGTCAGAGTTGATACGTCGTTCATCTGGTCATTCCAGTTGAGCAATACATAAGGATGCACGCCATAGCTCGTACCCGACGAGTATGCGCCGCCACGCTTGCCTTTGGTTTCATATACATCAATCCAGCGATTGTCGAATGCCTTGTCAAGTGCTTCCAGATACTCATCACCTAATACTTCTAACGATTTGCGAGTAATGTCCACACCTTCGTCATAGCTATACTTTCTGTCGTCAGATTCGAAGATAGATACGTAACTATCGTAAGGGTGTAGCTTGTCAACTCCGAGTTGCTTTTTCTTAATTGCAGCCCATCTGTGTAGCGGCTGTAAGTTGTCATTGACAGCGTTCACCAAGTTGTCATATACTTCCAAAGGTATATTGTTTGGCTTTAGTGCTGCTTCTCTGGTTGATTTGTATTTTCTTACTCTGCTACCAAATATCTGAGCTTGAATGTTCCCATTGAATAGGGAGCCGATTGTGTTTCTGTGCTCTATGATAGGGCTGTAATACCCCTTGTAAACTCGCTCTCTGTAGCTTCTGTCTTTGTCGAATAGGGCAGAGTAATATCGCCCTTCGCTTATCTGTACTTCCTCGCCATCGCTATTAGTAGTAGTTGGATATTTGATATCCGCATTCTTGAAATAGCTGAATGTTTGGTACGGGTTGTGTCTCATCTGGATTGTCTGAGATAGAATTTCTTCCTTCTCTTTGTCAAGTGAGTGCTCTGCAGTACGGAACATATTGTTGAAGTAATGCTCGTAAGTTTTTAGCTCTTCCGACTCACTCATATACTGCTTTATCTTATCGTGACCGATAGCTATTAGCTCTGGTCTGATAAATGCAGTGGCACTACTTAGCTTCACTCCGAGTGTTTGCAATCGCCCAGACATAGATTGGTACTTGGTGTTAGCCAAATCCAAATCTTTCGACAGGAATGAGTAGAGGTGTAGGCGGTCGTACTTAGTGCCGACTTCTTCGTCGAACTTTAGTAAGCTCAAAAGCGAAGAGGAAGATTCGCCTATCTTCCCCTCGTATTTTTTATATTGTTCTATACTCGATGCTATACCTTTGTAGTCTGCTTCCCAATCTTCTTCAGATTTGTATATATCGAGCAGGTTCCAAGTGTATTTTTCATCTATATCAGATCTTTTTCTTAGTCCGCCTTTCTCAGCTTCGTCACTGAGTAAGTGGTTGTTAAAATCAATATTATGATTCATTGCCTTCCTTTATAATGTGTATGTCCCTTTGTGGAAAAGGGAATGAAATACCCTGTTTGTCAAATTCTAATTTTACTTTTTCTAATAATTCATAGTTCAAGTCCCAATAATCTTCGTTTTTGCACCAAGATTTGGTAACTATGTTTACTGCGTTATCACCCAGGGCGTCAACCCCAATCATGTGTGCAGGGTCTTTAAGTATTCTATCTTCACTCGATAGCATACCTTCTAAAATAGATTTTGCCTTCACTATATCATCACCATAGTCAATGCCGAAAACTAAGTCCAATCTACGGATTGGCTTTCTTGAATAGTTGGTGATAGTGTTGTTCGATAGCTGTGCATTAGGAATAATAACTAACTGGTTTTGAGTGGTGTTTAAGTATGTGTAGAAAATACTTATAGTTTCTACAGTCCCAGATTCTCCATCACCTTCTATAAAGTCACCTACTTCAAATGGCTTCAAGAATAGTAGCAATACCCCACCAGCGAAGTTAGCAAGTGAACCTTGTAGAGCAAAACCGACTGCCAAACCTGCGGCACCAATTACTGCTACGAATGATGTAGTAGGGATTCCTACTAATCCAGCAACAGATATTATAACTAATACTTTTAGACCAATATTAACAAGTTTTATTAAAAACTTCTGTAATGATAAATCAACATCTTTTTTCTTTAATATTTTCTCTACGATTTTTGTGATTCTTTTGGCAATCCAAAAGCCAACAATAAGTGCTATTACTGCATAGACAGCTAAAAACAATATATCCCATATCTGTGCCGCTAAGTAATCAAAATTAAAATCTTCCATTTGTCTCCTATATAATTTGTAAATAATATGACAATGATGATAATTATTTCATTATTTAAGTAACAAAACAACTATTCATCAGTCTTTAAAGAAAACAAAACGGATAAAAAAGATGAAAAGTGTATTAACAGCAGTATTATTGAGCTTGCTTTTGGCGTCGTGTACTCAAACGACGGAACCAGATAATAATGATGAACCAGCAAAAAGTTTCGATAAAGTATCAGAGCTATATGGTTTGCACGATGACGTTGATTTGATTAGTTCACCAGCTGAATCTATACTTTCTTCAGGTGATTTGGCTCCAGATTTCTTAATCAAAACTGGAGATAATATTGAGTTTTCATTGTCTGATTTGCGTGGCAAAGTAGTGTATATGGAATTTTGGAGAACTAGGTGCCACTTTTGTGTACAGGCAATGCCAGGTATGGTAGAAGCAACAAACAGTATAGAAGACGAAGATTTTGTGGTTATAGCAGTTTCGACCGATGCTACTGATAATGTGTCAGAATCGAGAGTCAGTGAATTTATAGATGATTATAATATGAGTAATTTTGTTAATATATATGATGGTATGTCTGTTAGCACTTCTATTGGTTACCAGTACGGAATAAGAGGAACTCCTACTGGGTATCTGATTAGTAAGGAAGGTAAAGTTGTTAAATCACTTCATCCTTCATCTGCCTCATTCAAAAGTTCAATATTAGAAGAGTTGGATAAATAAAAACAATAAGTTGACATTAATATATATACTTCCTTAACTTTGTATAAATATATAAATATGAGATTAGAAAGTTATGGAATGTATATACATACCTGAGTTAACGATAGAACACGATAAAATTGATGTTCCGCAGCAAGAAGAACAGCACGTTAAGGCTCTTAGATTAAATTCTGGTGACCAAATATTGGCTGTGAATGGCAAGGGGTTAGAGACTCTTTGTGAAATAAGATTCAAAGGCAAGCACAGCTACTTAAATATATTCGGTAAAACCGAAGCCGTACCGAGCAAGTATATTACATTGGCATTCGGTATGATTTTAGACCGAGACAGAATTGAATACTTGATAGAAAAATGTACCGAAATTGGTGTTTCTGAGTTCCAACCGCTAAAAACTAAGCACACACAAAGAAAGACATTCCGTGTGGATAGATTTGAGAAAAAAGCTATTGCAGCAATGAAGCAATCGAGAAGGGCATTGTTACCAAAAATAAACGAGCCGATGAAACTACAAGACTTTATGAAAAATCAAAAGGGTGCAATCATCAATACTGATTATGCTGGTAGCACGGACTATGCTCTAAATGAGAAAAGAGCTATTATTCTTATAGGCCCCGAGGGCGGATTTGCTCCCGAAGAGTTAGAAAGAATAAAGAATAAGGCAAAGTACAACTGGCGAATAAATGACAATAGGTTGCGAACAGAGACTGCTGCCGTGATTGCATCTTCATTTGCACTAATGGACTAAGACTCTTCTCTCAGCTTTCTTATCATTGCACGTGCATCTTTTAGATAAATAGAATCGGGGAAATCAACTAAGATTTTTGAGAATAGCTCTATTGCTCTTTGGTTGTTCCCTTGTTCTGCTTTTATTACAGCTAACCGGTATATTGCTTTGTCGGTGTGAACACCATCAGTCAAATTAGTCGCTAAGTTTTTGAGGTACTTTGCAGCATTGTCAGGTTCGCTTTTATTTTGATAAATATCTGCTAAAATTAGGTTAGAGCGTTGCCAAACTTCGGTGTCGTAGTTGCTTAGGTCTTCAACTATTGTAATGAAGTTGTCAATTGCAGTGCTCGTATCTTTCTGTACAAGAGCATATTCACTTTTTGCAAATAGTTCTGTCATACTTCTTTCTTTCTCTTTGTCTGCGATAATTGAGTTTTTCTCCAGTGCATCGTTGGCAATGTCACTATCAACAGCTTTTGATAATCGGTTGAATATTGCTTGGGCACTATCCAAATCACCTTTATAATACTGTATAATTCCAAATTTATATTCGGCTTTTTCTTTTAATCCAATCTCAGTTCTGCTATATCTTGCAACAGCTCTGTCAATGTAATCCATTGCAAGGTTTAAGTTCCCTTTTACTATATATATATCCCCAAGTTGGATTAATGCGTAACCCGACTGCCTTGCACCAGGTATGTTGTTAATCAAATCCTTAAGTGTTTGGTCAGCTGCGTCTAAATCATTGAGGTATTCTTTTTCTAATCTCGCTTTCTCCAGATAAGCATCTGCAGCGGTTGTAGTATTCTTGAATCCATCAATTATGGTTTCGTATTTATCTATTATTTCAACTACTTTATTTTCATCAATTGTTTCTTGAAATAAAAATTTACTTTCCAAAGTTTTAGTGAAGTTATAAGTGGCAGAAGAGAAATATTTGTTGTCTCTACCTTCATCTATTAGATACTGAAAGGCATCTAAGGCAATGTCTGTTTCACCGTCTCGCTTAGCATTATTACCGAAAGTAAGTATTAATTTGCCACCTGATTCAGAAATGTCATCAGCTTTGATGGTGTATTCAAATGCTTTTTTATAATTACCAATATTGGTTTGGTACCAACTGTAAAGCTCCATAGCCATGTAGTTAGAGCTGTAATCGTCTGCAAAGTCTGCGAGCTTTGAGTCAATCAATTTTTCATTCTCTTTGTCTTGCATAAGAACAAATATTCTTGCCTCTACTTCTGCCAAAGCACCAGTTTCTACTAACATTGTCAGACTTTCGTCCATTGCTTTTTCTACATTGCCTACTGCTACGTAGAGCTTACTTAACTCATCAACAAATGGTGTAGCGTCGTTTATTTGACCAACCTCCTCTCTACCTTTAACGTAAGTGTTAATTGCCTTCTCATAGAGCTGCAATTTCGATTGTATGTCTGCTAAGTGTTCGTATGTAAATTGATTGCCCTTTTCGGTTTCAATTGCTTGAGCCCAAGCGTCATCTGCTTTGTTGGGATTCCCGGCTTTCCAGTGGGCTTCACCTAGCATAATATAATTAAGCGAGCTTTTCTCAAATTCCAATCGTGCTTGGAGTATTTCGAGTAATTCCGTGTTCATATTCTTATATCTATAAGAGCGAACTAACCCTTGGAATGCTTCGGTGTTCTTGCCGTCCTGTTGTAGTACTTCCTCGTAAAGACGAATGGCATTATCGACTTGCCTCGATTTTTCATAGTTCTGAGCCAAACTTACCTTACGTTCTAACGTAGATTGAGCATAGACCTGGCTGAGCGAAATGAATAAAATCGACGTGAAAACTAATATATTTTTTATCATAATTTTAAAATAACTTAACTTGTTGTTCTATTATATTACGAATCTAAAACCGTTTAGTTTATTATGAAAATTTTGAAAGTACTTTTAGCGATTATTGCGGCCTTAGTTTTGGCTGTTTTGGTGTTTGCTATGACTCTTCCGAGCGATATATCAATTGAAAGAGAAATAAAGATTAATGCTCCTCAGACTTACACTTTCGATTATCTGTATGATATGAAGAATTGGGAAGATTGGACTGTGTGGAAGGATTTTGATTCTACTTTGACTTATAGTTACAAAGGAAAGACCGAGGGTGTAGGTGCTATTCAGATTTGGAATGGTGAGCATTCACAAAAAGCTTCGTTGGAGATTACTAACATTGTGCCAAATGAAAAGATTGAATTTCAGTTGTCGTGGGACAATGATGAGACATCATTTTCTGGTTACATAAGCACCAAGCAGCTGGAAGGTGGTGAGACCAAGGTTGTGTGGGTTCATTACAAAGACGTAGGGTGGAATCCATTCATGAGAATATTGGGCAGTATGTTAGAAAATGTAATGGGTCCCAACTTTGAACAAAGTTTACAAAAGCTGAAAAAGAAGGTTGAACTCCAATACAATATAGAAACAAAGACTGTTAATATATCTTAGATTTGAAGCAATTATCTCAAATATTATTTATTACACTACTCTTACCAACTCTGATGTTCGGGCAAGAGAGGATATTCTATTCTGCTGATAAGTTCCAAGGTTCGGAAACGAGCGAAGGTCCAATTAAGGAGTATTTCGGAAGTGTGAAGTTAGTTCAAGGCGATGTGACCATCACTTGTGATTATGCAAAGCTTTTTGAGAATACTAATATTTCTTATCTGCGGGGCAATGTCAAATTAGTCCAAAAAGATTTGACTATGGAAACCCAAGAAGCCACTTACTACGGCAACAGAAAGTTTACTAAGTCCGATGTAGAATTAGAAATTACGGATAGTAAAACCTATCTGAAGGCGATGAGTGGTGATTATAATAGTATTACTAATATTGCTAATTTTTACAAGCAAGTATTTATTGAAGATGATTCGGTGATAGTAAATTCTAATTATTTGCAGTATAATAAGAATACCCAAGAATCTTACGCTTATAATAATGTATTGATTAAGGGGAAATTTAATAATTCTTACTTACTTTCGGACACTTTGGAATACTTCCCCAAAAGAAAGTATAGTATATCTTATGGTAAGCCAACCTTGTATCAGATAGATACTCTGGAATCGGACAATGAAGAACCAAAATTTGATACATTAAGTATAGCTTCTGACACAATGGAGGCGTTCAGATATATCGATGATGAACACTACAAGTTCACAGATAGTGTAGTGATAATTAGACAGAATATAAAAGCAATGAGCGATGCTGCACTCTTCAACCAAACGAATGAGACATTTATACTAACTGAGTCACCTCTGATTTGGTATGACAATTCGCAGCTCTATGGCGATTCTATTCATATTAGTTTAGAGAAGAAGAAGCTAAGTAGAATTATGGCTATGGGCGATGCGTTCTCTGTTTCAAAAGAGATAGAAGAGTATGCAAGTTTCTTGAATCAGATTTCTGGCTTTTATATAGAAATGCAGTTTGAAGACGGAAAGATTAATAAGATTATCACTCAGGACAATGCCAAGAGCTTATACTTTTCTCAAAATGAAGCAGGAGCAATAGATGCCCACAAACACGATTGCAACAGGATAGAGATGTTTTTTGCTAATGATGAAATTGACAAAATCAACTTCCTCGGTAATATTAATGCCTCTGCAATACCTTATCAAGACATTAGAACCAATGTCAAAAGTTTCTATTTACCAAGATACAAATGGAACGAAGAAACCCCGAAAACAAAAAAACTTGAGTATAAAAGTAATTACTTCGAATTATAGCTGTTAGTATTTGTATAATTCTAACTATTTAATTATGTTAGTTCAAACTAAATAACGGCATTTTATGATACGTTTTTTTACTATCTTTATATTTCTACTCACCTTAACTAATATTAGTGCTTTGCAAGCCCAAAGTGGTGCACTATCTTCGTATGAAGGAAGGCATTTCTTTGTAGGTTTTATGGATAATGAAGCCGACGTAATTTGGGCTTCATCTCCTTATATGACTATCTATATTACTTCAAAATTTGACACAGAAGTAACTGTAAGAGAACCACAATCAAATAGAATCTATACATTTGTATTAAAAAAAGACGATGTGGCACCAATTGAAGTATCTAGAGGTTATGAGCATTTACAATCGGAAATTGTGCATAATAGTATGCTTATGGAGATAACATCAACACAACCTGTTTCATGTGTTGCTAAAAGTTCGTCAGTCCAATCAAGTGATAAATTTTCAATAATTCCTACAAGAAACTGGGGTTATGAACACTATGCAGTTTCAATGCCCAACGATTATTATATTGAGCCAGAAGACGAAAATCCAATTATAATTGAAACTCAAAAAACACCAAGATTAGGAGAATTCTTGGTGATGGCGAAAGAAGATTATACCACTGTTGAAATAAAAATGGCGGCTGATTCTTATGCTGGTGTCCCCAAAGACTCTATATTCGAGGTAATCTTAGACAGAGGTGAAAGTTATTTGGTCAAATCTAAAGCTGTACACGGAGTAATTGGTATTCACGATTTGTCAGGTTCAAGAATAAGAAGCAATAAGCCAGTTGGTGTAGTAAGTGGACACATGAGAACATCAATTCGACAATACGAAATCCTCAATGCGTTATATACTAAAGATCATATAGTGGAGATGATACCACCTGCTGCAACTTGGAGCAATGAATATATGTCAATACCTTTTGGGACTTACATAAAATCAATGTTTAAAGTGGTAGCCAAGGATAGTATTACTTTAACGATTACAAATGAATTGAATACGAACAGTATCGATTTGTTGCCAGGTCAAGTACACACTTTTGAAAATATTGAAGTGCCAACAAGTTGGGTAGCAGATGGCAAGTTTTTACTGGTTCAATTAATGGCTAAGTATGTACCACACCCTTACTATGACAGATATGACCCAGCTATGGTAGTAATTCCACCTATTGACAAAATGGTAAGCAATGTAACTTATTATGCTTCAAACTCTGTTTTTGCATTTCCCGATAATACTTTTAGAGAGCAGTATCTGCAACAATCAGTACTGTTAATTGCCGATGAAAAAGGTTATGAGTCAATAACTGTAAATGGTATAAACATTGAAACAATGTTAGGGTTCAACGAATTTACGGCAAATGGTAAAAAATTATATTGGGAACGGGTATTGATTGGCTCTGACCCTAAGGCAGTTCATATCAAAGCAGATTCAGGTAGATTCCACGCTATTGCTATTGGTAATGGTGGTTATGACTCTTATGCTATGACTGTGGGTGCTTCGTTGATTGACGAGGAAGATTTAGAAACAGCAAAACCGATAATAGAATATACTGAGACTTGCTCTTCTGTGAAAGGGACTATAATTGACAACAAGGTCAGCAGTATATCGGGAATAAACTATGTTGAAGTAGATAAAGATTACTCTGATAATATCCGCTGGTATATTTCTGAAATAACAGATACAACAACTGTTGTTGATTTTGATGCAGAGGTGATAGATAAAAACAGACCTGCTCGGTTTAAACTCTCCGCTTACGATTATAGTGGCAATTCTGACACATACACATTTGAATATGACGGAGCGTTGATAACTCTAATAGATAATATTGATTTTGGAGAGATAAACGCAAAGCAAGATTCTTGTTTTAGTTTTGTACTACAAACAAACGCCGATTCTGTAATATTAGAAAGTATAGATTTGCCAACTGATTTAAGGTTGAAACTAACTCCAATTTTGGATCTACCAAAAACTTTATACAAAGATCAGAATTACACATACACTTTGTGTCTAAATAATGAACCAGGAAATTTTGATTCAGTATTGGACTCAATGAATTTCAATTTTGGGTGCGATTATTCTGAAATAGTCTATATTGATGCAGATGTAATTAGTTATAATTTGACAGCGAGCAATTTGGTGTTCCAAAAAATACTGAGCGGAGATAGACATAACTCGACAGAAGAGGAATACATAGAATTTAGGAATGATGGCAACGCTGAAGTTATAGTTACAGAGTTAGAAATGCCAGTAAGTAGTAATTTCTATATTGATACAACAGGTATGTTCCCTCAAACATTAAGTTCTGGTGGGACTATCCGATTTGATAAAATAGCATTTACTCATACTGTGTTGGGAGAACATATATATACAGTGATATTAATTGACAATCAATCAATAAACAGACAAGCAACTATTACAGGTTATATAGGAGCTCCCGAAGTTCACAACTTAATTTATGATTTCGGTGATACACGAATAGGTACTACAAAAGACACGGCGCTAAGTTTCCAAAATGTTGGTACTTTTAGTTCCGATTTCTCTTTAATAAGTGTAGAGTCAAATATTGATAATGATGCGAATAAAGTATTAATCGAAAACCTAACTAACATTCAATTAGAAGAGCTAGAAGATTATCCACTTACTTTTAGTTATAATCCAATGGATATAGATGATTTCAATCAATATGAATTGGAAGCCAAATTTGTTGAAAGGTGGTCTGGGCATGATACAATTTTGGTCCAATTAAAGGGACAGCCAACACTACCACAAATAAGTACCGTAAATATTGATATGGATACTATCAAATTTAACTCGAACAGAGATTCAACTTTGGTTGTACTCGAATCTTCGGGTAATGAGGATTTGGAGATAAAGAGAATTTTTAAATTAGAAGGTGATGAGAATATATTTGAGTTTGACAATAACTTTTACAACCAAAGAATAATTCCCAAAGAAACCACAGAAGAGTTGAACATTAGATTTAATGGGTTGCAATTAGGTTACCATGAAATGAAATTAGTTGTAGAATCGGATGCTTTGCCAAACTATAGTACAAAATTAGATACTATCGTAATATTTGGTTTTGTGGAAGAGTTAGATACTTTGGGTGTAGATGTGTTTGCCGAGGCAATAACATTCCGGTCATGTAATTACGACACCTTGGACTTGAGAATTACGAATAGTGGCAACACGACATTTGTGATTAATGATATTAAGACAACTATTTCTGAAGGAAGTGCTAGGTTAATTCCTACATTAGAGAAAGATACATTATCAGAAAAAGAGTCTGTTATTCAGAAGGTTGAAGTCTTTTTGACTGGAGCAAAACAACAGTTAATTGATTACGAAATTGATATATATGATATTACTCAAGATTTGGACTCAACAGTTATCTATCAGAGCGAAGTGCAGTCCGTGCAACAATCAATCACAATCAATCCTTACGACATACAAGCCGTTAATATAGGTGATGAGTTCGACATTAGGTTTAGTGGTGCATTTCCTCACTTTATAGATACGACTGCTGATGTAAGCTTTAAGTTAAATATAGACAATTCGAATTTCCATTTGACTGACGAGAATACCGTAATTACTTTTTATAATACGTTAGGGGAGATTGTTAAAACAGTCGATTCTAAGTTACTGAGCAATTTGGGAAGCATTGTGTTAGAATCTCCAGAATTTAATTCATTTAATTTTGATGAAGTGGTAAGCTGGGATTTTGAGTTGAGGTTTTTAACTCTATTGACCAATGATTTGGAAGGTGACATAAGTATTAGTATTAATGTAGATGATTGCTACGAAGAAAATGACAGAACAACTACCTTGGATGTTGAGGAAATATGTGCTTTTACTTTTAGAAATGTAGCATTAAGTTCATCAATATCAGATGTTTCATTAAAATCTAACATTGTTTCAAACGAGCTAGGTCTGACTGTAACAAGCAGTGGTGAAGTAGGTGCTTCGGTCTATGTGATGGATATGTTAGGAAAAAAATATTACGTATTTAATAAATTAATGTTTGATAAAGGAAAAAATAATATTATATTAAACCTTAGTGATTACGCTAATGGAAAATATATATTAATTATTGACTCTCAGAGTTCAATATCAAAACAAGAATTTATTATTACTAAGTAACAAGGTTTAAATTATGTCCAATGGTTTACAAAAGTTTACACTGACAATTTTTATAATAATTATGGCTGGAACGGCACCTTCGTTTGGTCAAAATAACCCCTTAGCACCTCAGAAAGAGGCAATACCATTTTATTTTGGTCCTGTAGTAGGTTATAATAGGGTACTTCACTCTGCCGAATTGAGTTCGTTTGGTGAGCAAGACTTTCTTTGTCCAGTATTTGAAAATGGGTCTGCCAATGGTTACTTTTTTGGTATATCATTTGAATATCTACTTGGTGGAGCAAAAAATTCAACTCAGTCAATAATTGCAAGATTGCTTTATAACTCTATGCCAGCGAATTTTGAAGTTACTGGTGATGAATACCCATCTAACTTAATAAATACTGATACTGGCGAATCGGAAATAGTTAATAGTTCAACTAATCACGTAAATGAAGTTGTTTATGATATGATAACATTTGAAGCTCAGTACAAGTTGAATTTGTTTGACACTGAATTTGGTGTAATCGTAGGTCCAACATTTGATTTTGCTATGACTAAAGACCAAAATCAGTTGTTTCAATTGGTTACTCCAGATAATGCAAGATTTGAACAAGAAGCTGGTGCGACTTATTCTGATGATGGTAGAACGCTAATCGTAAAAGACGGCGAAATAGAAAATTCAGAAGCATTCCGTTTCGGTTTAAAATTTGGTGTTCAATATGAGATTATTTTAAATAACGGTATGTATGTTGTACCTAATTTCAACTATAACTTTGGTGTTACTAACTTGTCTGCTGACGATGACTGGAGAGTAAGTGCAATGCAATTTGGTGTTGATATTAGATTCCCATCTACTATATTCTAAATTTGAATAAAAGTAAATTTACTAATGCTTGTAGTTTGACTAAAATTACAAGCATTTTTTTTATATTTAGCATAATTATTAATCAAAAACAGCAATAGAATAATGGAACAGATGTGGTCGCCGTGGAGATCAAAGTATATTGGTTCTTTCAAAAATAAGAAACAAATAGACGAATGTTTTGTTTGCCACGCTATTGAAAACCCTGATGAAGATGAAGAAAATTTGGTAATAGCTCGCTTTGACAATGCCTTTGTGCTTATGAATAGATACCCTTATAATAGTGGTCATCTGCTCATAACCCCGTTGGAACATAAGCCGAGTTTGTCAGATCTTAGTGCAGAAACAAGAGCAGAACTGATGGAGGTGATTAACCTTTCTACAATAGTTATAGAAGAGGCATTTAGTCCTCAGGGCTATAATGTTGGACTAAACTCTGGAGCAGCATCGGGGGCTGGTTTGCCGGGGCATTTGCACTTTCATGTAGTACCGAGGTGGAGTGGTGACACTAATTTCACGGCTGTTGTCGGTGATTACAAAGTAATAAATGAATCTATGGAAGATTCGAGAAATAAATTAATCGTAGCATTCGAAAAACACAGATAGGGAAGTTTGGATAAAATAAAACATAAAAAATCATTAGGGCAGAACTTCTTGATTGATGAGTCTGTTTCGCAAAGAATTGCAGAAGCACCAGAAGTTCAAGAAGGTGACTATTTGATAGAGATTGGACCTGGTACTGGGGCTTTGACTAAGTATTTGATTGATTTGACTGATGATTTGGTATGTATAGAAATAGACCAGAGGGCAGTCAGAATATTAGCTAAGAAATATCCTAAGCTCAATATTATAAACATAGATATACTAAAGCAGGATATGTCTGAACTATTGAAAGATGACAAAAAAGCCAAGATAATTGGGAATCTGCCTTACTATATTTCAACCCAGATTATTTTTAAATTATTAGAACATTCTGACAAAATAGAAAGCTTCACTTTTATGATACAAAAAGAGTTAGCTGACAGGATAGTCTCGGGGCCTAATTCTCGTGAATACGGCATTCTTACTCTAGCTATTTTGATGTGTGGCACTTCAGAAAAGCTATTCGATGTACCAGCTTCAGCGTTCAAACCACCACCCAAGGTGACTTCTTCTGTTGTGAAAATTACTTTTGATAAAGGTAAGTTTGATTATAAATTACACAGGTTTATCAAAGCGTCGTTCAACAATAGAAGAAAAAAGCTATCTAATTCAATAAAATCTTATTTCAATTCAAAGGAAGATTACAAGCAATTCGTTGATGACCCAAGTTTAGATAAAAATATAAAAGAAATGTTAAATTTGCGTGCTGAAAATCTGACATTAGAAGATTTTAAATTATTATATGAAAGCGTAACAGAACGTAATATTGGATAAGATTAAAAATATAGTAAATGTACTAACCATTACTGATGCCTATACGCTGGGTATGCTGGTGCTTTATACTATCCTGAGCCTTGTGTTTTGGGGTCAGTTAGAAACTCCTTTTTTGAATGTACTGTCTTATCTTGTAGTTTCAGTTGCTGTCGTTTCTTTTGCTATCTTTAGTAGTAAGTATAGGGGAGGTAAGGTGTTTCAGCTGGTTAGACGGCTGTACATAATGCCAATTATATTCTTTATTTACAGCAATATACACCTGTTTATCCCCTTAGTTAATCCTAACGATTACGATTTACTCCTTATAGAATGGGATTATTTCTTATTCGGGGTTAACCCTACGGAATGGATGGCTCAGTTCTCATTCCCATTGCTAACGGAGTATCTGCAGATTACTTATATGATGTTCTACGTACTTCCATTTATTTTGGGAGTTGAATTTACGAACAGAGAAGATGATAAATTTTTTGAATTCGCCCGAATGGTAATATTTGGATTTTTTGTTTCCTATTTGCTTTATTTCTTTATGCCAGCAATTGGTCCTCGTTTTATCATCCATGATTTTGGTAGTTTAAATGCTGAACTGCCGGGGTTGTGGCTTACTAATACATTCAGAGATATGGTCAATGCCGGTGGTGGGGTAATGCCAGGAATGGCAAATCCAGCTGATATAGTTAACAGAGATTGTATGCCCAGTGGTCACACTATGATGACTTTTATAACTATGGTGCTGGCATTCCAATTCAAATCTAAATACAAGTGGTTTGTGTTGGTAATTGGGTGTAGTTTGATATTTTCAACTATTTATCTCCGCTACCACTATGTAGTTGACGTTATAGCAGGTATCGCATTTGCACTACTTACACTTTGGCTAGAACCAAAGATTGAACAATTTTTAAGGAACAAAGGATTTTATAAATCTAAGTGATATGGATTATTACTATACAATAGCAGAGCCAAAGACTTACGAAGATAAGATAAAGGGAAGCAGATTTGTTGCTGCTATATTTCCAATTGATTCTAAAGAAGAGGCTGACGAGTTTTTGCGAAAAGTACGTAAAGAACACTATGACGCAACCCACAATTGCTATGCCTATATTATTGGTTCAGATGGATTGGAATACAGGGCTAATGATGATGGTGAACCAAACGGCTCAGCTGGAAACCCAATACTATTCGCTATAAAAAAGTATAAAATATCTGATGTGTTGGTCGTTGTGACTCGTTTCTATGGTGGCACAAAGCTGGGTGTTGGCGGTTTGGCTAGAGCTTATGGTGGTACAGCAGAAGAAGTGATAAAAACTTGTGTTCGAAAGAAAATAGATATTACTAAGAAAGTAAATGTGTTCACTACTTACGATGATATAAATACAATCAAGAGATTGTTAGATGAGTATGCGGTTTCGTTCGAGGAAGTTTACACTGATACTATTGAGATAGTGGCTGATATACCAGTTTCAAAAGTAGATGAATTTAGAAAAAAAATAACAGAAATGACGGCAGATAGGTCGGGCAGCAGAGAGGTACAATGAAGGTAATTAGGGAAATCAACGAGTTGCGTGAATATTCAATAAAGCAAAGAAGTGAAGGCAATTCGGTTGGGCTTGTACCTACTATGGGTTCTCTCCACGCTGGTCATGCTTCTTTGGTTGAGTTAGCCATTGAGCAATGCGACATTGTGATAACGACTCTATTTGTAAATCCAACTCAGTTTGCTCCCCACGAAGATTACGATTCTTACCCCAGGGATTTTGAGCACGATTATAATATTGCCAAGAAAGCTGGCTCCGATGTGCTGTTTGCTCCGAGCAGAGATGAGATGTATGATGAACTACATACCACTACTGTGTCTGTTGGTGAATTAGCATATATATTCGAAGGGAAACCACGCCCCCACTTTTTCGATGGTGTGGCTACAGTAGTTGCAAAGCTGTTCAATGCGGCTATTCCAACTCATGCTTTCTTTGGTCAAAAGGATTACCAGCAAAGTTTGGTAGTGAAGAGATTGGAATCTAATATGAAATATGGTGTCAATATAGTTATTGCTCCTATAGTTCGCGAACAAAATGGCTTGGCTATGAGTTCGAGGAACAAATACCTGACTGAAGAGCAGAAAGACAACGCTAAGATATTACACCAATCACTACTCGCAACTAAAGAATACATAGATAAAGGCGAGAGAAATAGAAAATTAATCAATGCTTTCTTGCTTGAAAGGCTTCGCAGACTGGATACATTGAAAGTTGATTATGCAGTATCTGCCAATGGCGATGATATGGCTGAACCAACTGTGTTCGAGGAAGGGGAGAAGATAGTATTACTTATAGGTGCTATATTGGGTAAGACAAGATTGATTGATAATATGGTAGTAAAAAGCCCCACTACAAAGTATAACGAAGATACTAGATTTGTAGAAGGGCTGTAAAAATTTCTAATTATACTGTGGCTAACTGCCGATTGACTGCTTTCCTTTGTCTAAAAAGTCTAAGAACTCTTGCAAATCACGAGTGAATGCTTTTGTACCGATTAGCTCCTCATCGGGAGTTAATATCACATATAGTGGCAATTCGATTGAGTTGAATCTTTCTTCCTGAAAGTTCTTGTTACTCAACTCGGGTTCTTTTCTTCTGTCCGTATATAGCTTCACGTTTATCATCCCTGAGAAATATTCCTGTACTTCTGGTAGAGGGAATACGTTCGATTCCATCCATCTACAGTTAGTACAAGTCCAACCAGTGAAATCTACAAAAATAGGTTTGTTTTCTTCTTTAGCTATTGCAAGTGCTTCTTCATAATTATTATACCAGACAGATTTTTTTGCATTTGTACCACCTCCAAACATATCACCACCACTTGCTGATGAGACTGATGCTGCACTTGCGTTCAGGTAACCTTTTGGTGGCAAGAATGCATCTAATTCACCAAGACCTTTACCGAACATACCTGGAATTAGGTAAACAGTGATTGACCCAAATATAATCGCCCAAACGATTCTTGCTGCGCTTAGTGTTGATATTTCAGAATCTAATTTCATACGGAATGCACCTAAAAGGTAAGCAACTATAAGGATACCACATATAATCCATATTGCAAGGAAGAAGTCTCTTGGCATAATTCCCCATTCCCAAACCAAATCAGCATTGGAAATGAACTTGACTGCGGCTGCTACTTCTAAGAATCCCATAATTACTTTTACGTTGTTCATCCAACCGCCAGCTTTTGGTAGCTTGTTCATAGCCGAAGGAATTAGTGCAAAGATGAAGAACGGGAGTGCGAATACGGTAGAGAATCCTAACATACCTATAACGGGATAGAACCACTCACCACCAGTTGCCGAAATCAATGCTGAACCAACAAACGGCACAGTACAAGTAAATGAAGTAAGTGAGAACACAAGCCCCATAACAAGAATAGACCCTATGCCAGCACCTTGAGTTTTCTTATTCAGCTTGTTCATCATACCAGTAGGTAGTTGTATTTCAAATGCACCGAATAGATTCAATGCAAATACAATAAATATGGCTGCGATGAACATATTTACCCACCCATCGGCGGCAAAGTCACGAATACCGGATGGCCCTAATATAGCCGCTAATGCAAACCCAATACCTGTGAATGTGATAATAATACCCAAAGCGTAGATTGTTGAATCTCTTAGTCCTTTTGCTTTAGAATTTTCTGCTCTTTTTGTAAAGAATGATACAGTAATCGGAATCATTGGGAACACGCAAGGAGTTAGCAATGCAGCCGCCCCTGCTAACATAGAAAACCAAAGGAATGACCAAATGCCTTTCTTCTTTGTTTCTTCTATTTCTGCACTCGACTCTGTTACTATTACTTCTTTCTTATCATCAGTGCCTTCTAATGCGGCTTCGTTTCTGTTAACAAAGAAATCATAGTCTTGAGGAGAAAATACTTCGTTACCAACTTTTAACTCATAAGGTTCAGGAGGTAAGCATCGTGTGGTATCACAAAGTTGAATGTAAACTTCTACCATCATCTCGTCTGATTCAAAGTTGATGTCTTTCAGAGCTTTGACTGGTAATATTACATCAAAGTTACCTTTGTAATAAGTAACATCGAATTGGAATCCTTCGTCGAATTTCTTCTCTGGGGTTGGCTTAATAATTTCGCCATTTATTTCTGCCATTTCCTCACTGAGTATTGCCAATTGTGTTTCCATTGGCCCAATACCTTCATCGCTTACCTGCATTACAAAATCGTAGGTGTACCAATGCTTTGCAACATCAAAATTGAATTTCAAGAAGAACTCATCTCCTTCTTTTACTTCAGTTTGTGATGGTTGAGCGTCGAGTTTTAGGTGTTCGCTGCCTTGTTGTGAGTGTGAATTTGCAAATAGTGCAAAAAACAGAATTAACGGGATTATTATTTTTTTCATAAAGTGTCTCTCTTTATTCCAAGTCACCTTGGAAATAGTTTATTATTCTATCATCTATATTATTTTTCTTAGTGCTTTTATTAAGAATAGTTTCATTTAACTTATTTGTGAAAACTTCCGAAGCATTATACCCATACGTTTTGAGTAAGTAGTTTAGTGCAATAGTTTCAGCAATCACCGTTATGTTTTTACCTGGGAATATTGGGAGTTTGACTGTCATAATGTCCACACCAAGTATTTGAGTGTGTTTTTCTTCCAGTCCCGTTCTGGTATAATCGCCCTTACTGTCCCAAACTTCTAACTCTACTATTATTTCTAATCTTTTTTGGTAACGAATAGAGCGGATACCGAACATTCGCCTCACATCTATTATCCCAAGCCCACGGATTTCCATAAAGTGTTGGACTAAGTTTGTGCCAGTCCCCATTAGTGCAGTGCCAGTGTTGTTGTTGAGTATTACCACATCGTCTGCTACTAACCGATGCCCACGCTCTACCAAATCAAGAGCAATTTCACTTTTACCTATTCCGCTACCACCTGTGAACAGTAACCCTACTCCATATACATCAATAAATGAGCCGTGTAAGTTGACGTGAGGAGAGAACATATCGTTCAAGAATACAGATAGAACTGAAATTGCTGTTGTAGTATCTAACTCAGTTTTGAATACAGGAACATTATTTTGTTTTGCTATGTCTATGTAATCATCTTCCAAATCGTTGTTGTTAGTAACGATAAGGCAAGGAATGTCAAACTTCACAATGTTGTTAAAACTTTCTTTTGCTTTTACAGCTCCGATAGATTTGAGATAATAAATCTCGGTGTTGCCTATTATCTGAACATCGGAATAGTTGAACAAATCAGTAAAGCCAGCGAGTGCGAGTTGGGGTCTGTGTACGTGTGCTTCTGATATTACGTTTTCCAAACCAATTTCGCCAGTTAAGTTTTTTAACTTTACTGGTGATTTGAGGATAGCAGAAACTTCTACTTCTTTTTTTCTTATTTCTTTTAGTTTGTCAAACATATTATCAATTATAATAAAAAAGGGAGGTATAAATAAATATACCTCCTACTGAAAAAAATATTTCGATTTAATATTCAGGCTTGTCTGTTTCTGGTTCAAATCGTTCGTGATCGTGATCTTGTTGCTTAGTTTTCAACTTTCTTAATTGTCTAATTAATTTGTCTTCAGCTCCAGCTAAACTCTTTTTGAAATCATCTGTTTTGTCGTTCGACACTAACACTTTACCATTAGCGTTGACAGTGAATTTCACTACTTTTTCTTCTGATTCATTGATGAACTCTACGTGAGTACTCAAAATAGAGCCATTGAATTGAGTGAACCCATCGGCTGCTTCCAAAGCCATGTCGTGTAATTGTGGGTGTTTCGATTTAAAGTGTCTGAATGTTACTTCCGTAGTCATGTTTGCCTCCTTAGCATTATGTATTAATTTAAAGAACTGTGACCAAAACAATCTAATCAAATTTTGATTATTTACCAATTGTTTGGAAATATTCTATACCGAATTGTAATTTTAGTGATAAATATCCTGGTAAGAACTCAACGGTATTTGGTAATGTAAACGATTCATCGTCCAATTGATTTTTAATATTATCATACATTGCCAAATTTCTGAACATATAGGAATATGTGAGTTCAAAGGTGAGACTACCAATTACTTCGCCTGCCACTGGTTTGTCAAAGTCTAATTCTACCCCCAAACCTCCACGTAGCATTGGCACTATGTCTGTTGTGTTGTAGTGTGTGCCACCTGTTCTGAAATCACTTACTCTGCTGCTGCTTACGTTTTCTTGCCATTTTACTTTTGATATAGCTACTCCTGCACCAAAAGTCAGGTAAGTTTTGAACTGTTGTTCTATTGGTATGTAGTCTATTGAGGCGATAATTGGTATAGTAGTGGATTCTATTTTTTGAATGATATTTCGCTCTACTGTTCCAAGTTGCAGTGAGTCAAATTCAAAATAGCTGTCTTGCAATTTGGAATCAAAATACTCGGAGTGTAAGCTAACTCTGTAATTATCGTTTATCCAAGCTTTTAGCCCCAATCCGAACGCAGGAGTGTGTTTGAAGTTGACGTTGTTCCCACCGATTTGGTTCTCATAAATAGACATAAACTCTGCCGAGCTTGCTCCATAAACTCCACCAGCGGAAACATAAACCATTTCTCGCAAGTGGAACTGCTCAGATTTTAGCTCTCCTACTAAGAGGGCTATTAGTAAAAATGGGAGATATTTTATTCTATCACTTACCAAACCAAGATATTATCTTAGTTAGCTCTTCTTTCATATCTTTTCTGTGGACTATCATATCTACAAATCCATGCTCGAGTAAGAACTCGGCTCTTTGGAATCCTTCTGGTAGCTTACGTTTTATTGTTTGCTCTACTACTCTTGGGCCAGCGAAACCAATCAATGCTCCCGGTTCGGCTATGATAACGTCACCGAGCATTGCAAAGCTGGCACTTACACCACCAGTTGTTGGGTCAGTCAGTATAGATATGAACGGCAATCCAGCTTCTTCTAATTGTGCAAGTGCTACACTTGTCTTAGCCATTTGCATAAGTGAGATAACGGCTTCTTGCATTCTAGCTCCACCAGAAGTAGAGATGATAATTAGTGGGCATTTGTTCTTAATTGCATAGTTAGTTGCACGGACGAATTTCTCGCCTACTACTGAGCCCATACTTCCACCAACGAAGTCGAAGTTCATACAACCGAATGACACTTTGTGTCCGTTTATGTTGCCATAGCCAGTGGTTAGTGCGTCTTTGCTGTCAGTTTTTTTGTAAGCCGCTGCTAATCTATCCGTGTATTTTTTTGTGTCTTCAAACTCGAGAGGGTCTGCAGACTTTATTTTTTTCTCAGTTTCTTTGAACGTCCCTTCGTCGAATAATATTTCTATGTATTCTTTGGAGCCAACACGGAAGTGGTGGTCGCTATTGGGGTCGGTGTATAGGTGTTCTTCTAATTCTTTTTTGTAAATAACGTTACCGTTGGGTGCTTTTGTCCACAGCCCATCTGGCATATTTCTGTGTTCTTCACTTTTTATATTCTTTTCTGATCTTTTAAACCAAGACATAATTATTGTTCTTTTTTATTGTTTTAATTCAAATTCAATATAGTTATTGAAATATTAACTTCCTAAAATTCGTGAATAAAACGGATATGGTTTGGGTTTATTATTTTGTGTATGTTTTAGTTTGGTTGAGTTTTTTTGCTAAAAGGTGATGATGGATTAATGTATTCAATACGAAAGCTATATAGATACAAACTCGACATACAAGCAAGCATAGAAACTGAACTAATAAACCTATCTGTTTACCCCAACCCAGCACAATCAGAAGTGAATATTACTTATGAGAAAGGATTGGAATCAATTGAAGTAATAGATATTAGTGGTAAGAATATGTTAAGCTTAGATGGTCTTAGCTTAGCAAATGAAAAAAGTATAAATGTTGATGCTTTGAGTACCGGGACTTATTTCATTAGGATTAATAACAAGATTTATAAGCGTTTTGCGAAGGAGTAGAGTATATCAAGTGTGGTTGTATAACCGCTACGCGGCCATTGCATATATTATTCTGAAACACTACAGATGTTTAGCCACTATGTGGCTAAAGAGACGAATGCGCTTCGACAGGCTCAGCGACCACAATCCGTCTCTACAAAAGACACAGGTGCGATTGTCCTCCGCTGGCGGAGGTGGCTTTTGCTGAAGGCAAAAGACGGAGGTGGAGGAATAAGTCATTGCGAACGAAGTGCGGCAATCTCAAATGAGACAGCCACTTCCTTTCAGTCCTCGCTGTGACATTTTCAAGTCCTCCCCAGTCAGAAACAAGTTTCTGCCAGCCCCTCCAAAGGGGCATAGAGATTGGTTATATGTCCCTTTTCTACTTCGCTTCATCATAAGCCTGTTTTATCCAATTTATGAGCTCTTTATTGACTTCTGATTCGCCAGTCAGTCTTACTCTGTGGGAACACATAGAGTTGAAGCTGCCTGATTTTTCTAATCTGTCGCTCACTTCCAACTCTTTTGAATTTATCCCTACATCAACTCTTGTTTTTGTTGATGGTTGTATTAGTGCGAATTGCTTTTTTCCTCTCAAACTAACGTAAGATTTCTTAGGTGCTATTTCTACATTGCCAAATTTTTCTATTTCTTTCATTAACTTGTCATATATTGGTTTGAGTGATTCTTTGCCTTTGTATTGTAACTCAACCAAATCGGTAGTCTCGCTAACTGATTTTGCATCTGATTTTTTTGCTTTGTGTGCTACTAAGTTGGCGAATCCATAAGTGAAGCCGTGGTCATCTTTCAGGTGGTTGATTATTGCTTTGTGTTTGTCAATTCCAGATTTCTTAACTACATTAATCCAATGAGCTATTGGCTTACCCGTTTTTTCTTCTACGCTCTGTACCATTTTCTCTTCTGGTGTCATTTTAACCTCGTTCTTTTGATTATAAATTAATAGAATAAATCATTGTTGGACTCTAAACTTACAAAATTAAATCAAATCTACATTTGAAGAATTGACTAAAATATGGTAATTTGATAAATCTAAGCAATTATATACACAAGCATTTATGAGGACTTGACTATGAGAAATGTACTATTTATCCTGTTGGCTTTGCTAATCGGCACATTAACTCTATCCGCAGAGGATATGGACATCATCACTGGAAAAATAACTTTATCCGATGGTGGCGATGCCAAAATGGAAGTTTATGTTTATTATAATCGCTTCAGAAATAACGAAGACAACTTGCTGAAAATTGTGGAAGTTGACAAAAGTGGTGAGTTCATTGTAGAAATACCCGACGGTATTAATTACGCCGAGCTTCACCTAGCGGCCGAGGGGTATGAGGCATTTATGACTAAGTATATAGAGGGCGATGAGAATCCACGATTAGAAGCAACTTTGCACAAAAGAAAAGTGAAACCAACTACAGATTCTGCTGCTGTATATATGTTTCTTAGCCGAGGCAGGGTAATGGAGAAGGAAGTGCTTGATGAAAATGGAAGAGTTGAGTTTGATATTGATTTGAATGATGAGAAGTATTCTAAGGTTTACAAAAAAGATGGATCTGTTTCTTATGTAGTTATAATAGGAGAGCAAGCTGTTTCGCCTGAGAACCACAAAGGGGAGTGGGAGTATGATCACAATGGTGATTACAATGCAGTTGTAGAGACTGACGACGGGAAATGGAATGTTACTATTGATGTTAATGATTACAGTACATCGGAAGATGAAAATGAACTGAGCATGACCAGTGGAGAATGGATAAAGTCCCCTGTGAACGAGGCGTATAGTTTGTATGAGGAGCAAGTGCCGTCTATGGAGGTGGCTAACTTAAGGCAAGATTACTATTACTATGTCCAGCAAAAAAGCAAGGGGGCAATAAAAAATCTCAGTGAGGAGACATTAGAAAAACGAAAGAATAACACCTTGACTAAATTCAACAGGTTCGTAAGTGTAAGTGATAGTCTGTTGGCTGCTAATGACTCTCCGTATCTTACAGATTTTGTCAGTTTGACAAAACAACAATTAATGAAAGCTGCTGATTCGCTCGATACTTGGGAGCATAATAAAAAGCTGTTGAGGTCTCTGCAAGAGTTACCAACAGTGTTCTATGCAAACTTTAATGATATAATCTATGATGATGTTTTCAAAGAGAATCCTAAGCCATACATTGAAGCTTTAGAAAATGTATATTTAAAATCGCTAAATAAAAGGAATAGATACTATTTGAGATATGGTCTTTATTCGAGATTAGCAGGTAGTGAGTTTGCAGACAATCCAGAGTATGTAGAAGCCCTAAGAACTGAATTAAAAGAAATAGGTAAGTTTGATGATTTGGACAGATGGCCACGAGATGGTGTGGCAAAAGATTTAGCTAAACTGAAGTTGAAATCAATGACCCACGCACCTGACTTCGCATTCAAAACTACGGATGGCAAAGAAACTAAACTTTCCGAGTACAGAGGTAAGTGGGTGTTGTTAGATTTTTGGGGTACGTGGTGCGGTCCTTGTCGTGGGGAAACGCCGCACTTAGCCAAAGCTTATAACGAGCTAAAAGATGATGGCTTTGTGATAATAGGGGTGTCCAGCGATAGGTCAGTGAAGGTAGTGGCAGACTATATGGAAAAAAACAAAATGGAATGGCCAAACACTATTGACATAGATGGCTACGCAAAGGGAGTTCTGAAGCAATATGGTATTAATTCATTCCCGACAGTGATGTTAGTTGACCCTGATGGTAAGTTTGTAAAGCTAAAGAGTCATGAACTAAGAGGTAAAGGGCTGATTACTACTTTGAAAGAGCAGATGGGTGGGTAGTGTAGAATTGAGTACAAATTTAAAATAGTTGTGAAAATTATAAAAAAGAGGTGGAAGTGAGAAAAGTAAAAGAGTATTCGAACGATGATATGACCGTATTGTGGGATGCCAGTAAGTGTATTCATGCTAAAGTATGTATTAAGATTTTACCAGATGTTTACGACCCCGAAGCACGTCCTTGGATAAAGGTTGAAAATGCAACAACTGCCGAATTAAAGGAGCAAATAGATATGTGTCCTTCGGGTGCGTTGAGTTATAGATTAAATAATGAGGAAAATGATATGAATGACAGTAATGTGAAAGTAAATGTATTAGAAAATGGACCACTAATAGTTAAAGGAAACATAGAAGTAACAAACAGCAATGGGCAAACCGAAAACAGAGCTAAACAAACCGCATTCTGCAGGTGTGGAGATTCTGCTAACAAACCTTATTGTGATGGCACTCATGTTAAATCTGAGTTTAGGGGGTAGGTATGACGAAACTTTATTTGAAGAAACTAACTTTACTTTTTCAAGGTTAATTTTTTTTATTACTAATTCCAACTAAGCTTAGTTATATTTGTATTCTATCAAGAATAAAAACACTTATATAACTAATATGAATAAGAAAATACTCGTAACTTCAGCCCTACCTTATGCAAATGGATATATTCACTTAGGGCACTGTGCCGGTGCATATCTGCCGGCAGACCTATTCGTCCGCTATAAGCGATTGACTGGCGATGATGTGCTTTTTGTGTCTGGTTCAGATGAACACGGTGTGGCAATCACAATTGCTGCCGAAAAGGAAGGAGTTACCCCCAAAGATATAATCGACAAATACCACAATTCTAACAAGGAAGCTTTCGATAAATTCGGAATGTCGTTCGATGTGTATTCGCGTACCTCCATCCCCGAACACCACGAGGTAGCTAAGGAATTTTTCAAGCATTTTTTAGACAAGGGTTTCTTGCACGAAGAGGAAACAGAGCAGTTCTATGATGAAGATAAGAATATGTTCCTACCTGACAGATACGTGGAGGGGACTTGCCCCAACTGTGGTAAGGACAATGCTCGTGGCGATCAGTGCGATAGTTGCGGTGCTTACTACAATCAGACTGAGCTGAAAAATCCAATAAGTTTGATTAGTGGCAAGACTCCAACTCTCAGAAAGACCACTCACTGGTATTTCAAGTTTGGTGAATTCCAAACGTTTTTGGAAGATTATATCGAGTCCAATTCAAATGCGTGGAAGGACAATGTGTTGCAACAAACTAGAAGTTGGCTTAAGCAGGGCCTGAGCAACAGAGCTATTACTCGCGATTTGAAGTGGGGTGTTCACTTAGACAAAATAGAGGGAATGGACAAGGAAAAGACTAAGGACAAAGTATTATATGTATGGTTCGATGCCGTGTTGGGCTATATTTCGGCAACAAAGAAGCATTTTGGTGGAACTGATGAGTGGAAAGAATGGTGGCAAAACGAGGACACAGAGTATTACGCCTTTATAGGAAAGGATAACATTGTCTTCCACACGTTGATTTTCCCTGCTATGCTTCACGGTCGTAAAGATTCCGACAATCCTTATATTTTACCGAAAAATGTTCCTGCACATGAGTTTTTGAATTTGGAGGGTAATAAATTCTCCAAATCAAGAAATTGGTCTATAGATTTGAAGGACTTTGTTGATACTTATACCGAGCCATCAATGATTGATGCTCTTAGGTACTCGCTGGCAATGAATTTCCCAGAAACAAGGGACGCTGATTTCACTTGGAAGGATTACCAAGCTCGCTCTAACAATGAGTTAGCCGCAATATTGGGTAATTTTATCAACAGGCAGCTTACATTCTTACACAAGAATTATGAAGGGAAAGTGCCTACTCTTTCCGCAAAGTATGCTCCTGTGATGGACTATTGGTTTGGTGATGAGAGTATAGAGATAGAGGCAAATGACAAATTGATGATTGATAGCTTGAAGTCTGGAATAGATAAGATTTCACAGAATTATGATAAGTTCAGATTCCGTGATGCTATTACAGAAACTATGAATATAGCAAGAGCTGCAAATAAATACTTCAATGATGAAGAGCCATGGAAATCAGGAAAAGCTGACCCCGAGAAAGCCGAAAAGACAATGTTTGTATGTAGTCAGATTATCCGTTCACTTTCTATACTGTTTGCACCTATTTTGCCTTATACTTCCGCCTATATCCAATCGCTTTTTGGTGAAGATATAGTAGTGGGTGATGACATAATACTATCTAATGTATGGGCTTCAGCGGGGATTCCAATGTTAGAAACTGGGACGGAAATAAGAAAACCAGAGATATTATTTACAAGAATAGAGGACGAGTGGGTGGAAGCAGAGAAAGAAAAATTAGGTGATAAGAAAGCTGCCAATAAGCAGGAAGATGAACAAATCACGTTTGATGACTTCATGAAAGTGAAGCTAAAGACTGCTAAGGTAATAGAGGCAGAGCCAATAAAGAAATCGAAGAAGTTGCTGAAACTACAAGTGAAGATTGGCAATGAGCAAAGACAGATAATAGCTGGTATAAGTCAGCACTACTCCGCCGAGGAAATCGTTGGTAAAACTGTGGTAGTTGTGGCTAACTTAGCTCCTGCTAAGTTGATGGGCGAAAAGTCGGAAGGAATGCTTTTGGCGGTGAACTCTGACGATGGGCAGTTGGCACTCGTTAGCCCCGAAAAAGAAGTGGAAGATGGGCAAGAAGTAAGATAATTATTTGTGTTGAATAAGAGCGATAACTACAAGATATGTCAATGAATAAACAAGTTTGAAAAATATGAGTATTAACCTTAGACAGTACAATTACATACGAATTTTCAACTGCGCACCAAAGTTGAGAGTGGCTGATGTAAATTATAACACTGATGCAATAATTGATTTGATTGGCAAAGCGAATGAGGAAAATGCTGATATATGCCTATTCCCAGAGCTATCTATCTCTTCTTATTCATGTAATGATTTGTTCTTTCACTCTGAGCTGTTAGAATCTGTTGAGCGTGGCTTAGAGAGAATCCGAAAGAAAACAGAGGACACAGATTCATTAGTTGTAGTGGGTGCACCACTTCGTAGCTCTGGTCGATTGTTCAACTGTGCTGTTGCAATTAATAGTGGTAAAATACTCGGTATTGTAGCTAAGAAATATATAATTAGTACAAATGAATTTTATGAAGAGCGGTGGTTTTCTTCTGATGTTGATAGACGATTTGACACTATTAAGATAAACGGTGAAATCTATCCTTTCGGTAGCGATATTATCTTCCAATCGGAAGAGAGACCCGATGTAAGGATTGGTATAGAGATTTGCGAAGATTTGTGGGCTGTTAAGCCACCGAGTTTAGATTTATCTCTGGCTGGTGCTAATATTATTCTTAACTTGAGTGCAAGTAATGAGCTGCTTTCTAAGTCTGATTATAGACGTGAGTTAGTAACCACACAATCTGCAAGAACTTTGTCTAACTACATTTATTCTTCTTGTGGACCTGGTGAATCTACAACTGATTTGATTTATTCTGGTCATCTGATTACTGCTGAAAATGGGAAGCTGTTGTCAGAAGAAAGGAATTTTGACTTTGACTCACACTATACTATCAGTGATTTGGATCTGGAAAAGGTTTACAATGCGAGGTTGAAAAATAGCTCCTATGGATTCGAAAGTCCAGAACGAGATTATAGGATAATCAAATTTAGCATTAAAGATAAAGTTACAGATAAGTTATATAGGAGTTTTGAAAGAAACCCATTTATAATACACGAAGAGTCACAAAGAGATGATTTGGTAAATGAGATTCTGGAATTTCAATCTACTGGTTTAGCAAAAAGATTATTGCATATTAATGGAAAGAGTGTGGTGTTAGGTCTATCGGGTGGGCTGGATTCTACTTTGGCACTTATAGTAGCAGTCAAAGCATTTGAAAAGCTGGGGTTAGATACCAAAGGCGTTCACGCGCTTGTGTTGCCAGGGCTTGGAACTTCCGAAAGGACTAACACTAATGCCCATAAGCTTATAGAGTCGTTAGACATAACAGGGAAAGTAATTGATATTAGCGACGCAGTTCGTGGACATTTTAGAGATATTGAACACGACGAAAATGAAAAAACTGTTGTGTATGAGAACTCACAAGCAAGAGAGAGAACTCAGATACTAATGGACTATGCGAACAAGCACAGTGCGATAGTGGTTGGTACAGGTGATTTGTCTGAAATAGCTTTGGGTTGGTCAACTTACAATGCCGATCACATGTCAATGTATAATGTAAATGCTGGTCTGCCAAAGACAGTTATTCAGTTTATGATAACGGTTCTATCAGATTGGAAGAAATACGGTAAAGTTAGCAAAATACTAAAAGATATAGTAGCAACCCCAATCAGTCCAGAGTTATTACCACAAGAGGGCGACGCAATTCAGGATACTCAAATGATTATTGGTCCTTATGAAGTACATGATGTTATACTTTACTATTTTATTAAACATTCTTACAAACCGAATAAAATATTCTTTATATTGCAACAGATATTTAAGTCAGAATATAGCAATGAAGAATTAATTGAATGGCTCGAGATATTTTTCAGAAGATTTTTCGGAAGCCAATTTAAGCGTTCTTGTATGCCAGATGGGATTAAGATTGGTTCGGTCTCCCTTTCACCTAGAGGTGATTGGAGAATGCCATCGGACACAGTCGGAAAGGTTTGGCTTGATGAAATTAAGAAAATGAAAAGGGATTTATGAAAGAACCATCGGAAAGTAACCCACTGAGAATAGTCTTAGCCGACGACCACGAAATAGTAAGAGCTGGAATAAGAAGATTACTGTCTGTTAATCGAGCAATTAGAATTTTGGATGAAGCGAGCAATGGTCAAGATTTGGTCGATATTGTTGAATATCACAAACCCGATGTTGTAATAAGTGATATACTAATGCCTAAGTTAAATGGAATAGAGGCACTGAAGAAAATACGCGAAAAGAAATTAGATTGCTTAGTTATTATGCTCACCGCTTACGAAGATTCGTTCCACTTAGAAAATGCATTGGCCGCCGGGGCTGATGGTTATCTTTCAAAGGATATAAAGTCAAAAGAGTTAGTTGACGCTGTATTTAATGTAATCAAAGGGGAAAGAGTATTTAGTAAAAGTGTTGTTCGTTTGTTACAACGGAAAGCCGTGTCTTCTGCTGAATTAGACCCAGAACCAATAGTTATCACCAAAAGAGAGCAAGAAATATTAGATTTGGTCGCAACAGGCAAAACGAGCCAAGAAATAGCGGATAATCTCTTTATAAGTGTAAGAACTGTAGAATCCCACCGATATAACTTAATGCAAAAATTAGATGTAAATAATGTAGCTGAGCTTATAAGGTACGCTATATCAAGGGGTAGCTAAGTAATAACATTACAAAAAATGAAATTAGGTATTACTACTTATTTACTTAATTTGACATGTAATGTATATTTGTTTTAATTATAAATAAACAGATACGATAATATATTTTATATCGGCTAATTACATGAAAAAACATCTAATTCTTTCGCTACTATTAGTATTTATTTTAACACCCAATTTGTTTTCACAAAGTGAAAATATTGGTATAAATACAACTTCTCCTGATAATTCTTCGGCACTCCACGTTACTTATGTAACTACTCCTAAAGGTATGTTGATTCCGAGAATGACAACTGCTCAGCGAGGAAATATCCCTGCTCCAATAGCAAACGCATTGCTTATCTTCAATACAACTACAAATCAATTTGAACATTATGATGCAGGCGCAACTACTTGGGTTGGCTTAGCAGATGCTACAACCTATACAGTTGATCAATTTGTTTCAACAGACGCTTCGGGCAACTTGCAAACATTTGACTTTAGTCAAGATTTGAGTGCGACAACTGCTGGTGTTGCTACAGTAACTGGTATTCAGACTAGAGCTGTTTCAAACACGGCTCCGACCAATGGGCAAGTGTTACAATGGGATGGAACTGCAAGCGAATGGGTACCAACAACCCCTGCTGGTAGCGGCGGTGGAAATACTTTAGACCAAGCTTACGATCAAGGTGGTGCAGGTAGTGGAAGAACTATTAATGTAACAGATGGTGCTGTACAATTTACTTCTACTAATGCTGCTGATGAGTCAGTAGAAATTACTAACTCTGGAAACGGTGGTGCATTGTTTATTGAAAATACAGGTACTGGCCAAACATTATTAGTAAATGATGAAGCAAGTGACACTACTCCTTTTGCAATTGATAATGCTGGAAATGTTGGTGTTAAAACAAACGCACCTACTGCTTCACTTGATGTAGAGGGTGACTTTAAATTAGGTGATGATGGGACTGTATTTACAAGCGTTATAAGAAGAACAGTAAGTGTAACAATACCAGACGTAGATAAATATGAACAAGAATCAGTTGAAGTGAACTTTACTGGTGCAGAAACTGGCTCTACAGTAATTGTAAATCCGAGTAGCGATGGTTATGCTAACGGTAGATTAGCAGTTGCTTATTCAAGAGTTTCGGCAAGCGGTAAAGTAATGATCACATTCCACAATGCCACAGACACAGATTTGAATGGACCCAATACTTTAGACTTTTACATTACTGTAATAAAATAAAACAAAAAAATGAATCTAAGATTTATACAAATTTTTATACTTTCTGTTCTTTTTAGCTTTGCTGCTTACTCGCAAGCTGGGCTAAATGTTAGTGGTAATGGTACTGTTCACTTAACGAACAATGCCAAAATTGCTATTGATGGAAGTGTGGTATTAAACGCCAACTCGCAATTTACTGTTAATGCCAATGACTCTGTTGTAGTAACAGAAGATTGGACAAATGACGGTAATATGACTGCTAATGGTGGTGTTACGCTTTTCAACTCAAATGCCGACCAACAAATTGGTGGTTCCAATGAATCTAAATTTTATGGGCTGACAGTCGATAAAGCTGGTGGAAACATCAGGTTAACTGGTGATGTAAGAGTCGATGAGAACTTAAGACTATTAAAAAACACTTTAGTAGATATTGCTGATGATACTTTAACTATTGGCCAAGCAGGTAATATATTTACAAATAATGCCAACCAAAAAGCTTATGGTTTAAATAGAAGTATATTTAGTGATGATGGTATCAATAGTGGATTCGTAAGGAAGGAAATTCCTACTACCGCGACTCTTCCATATAATTATAGATTCCCAATAGTTACTGATGGTCCATCGGGAAATGTATATAACTTTGTAGATTTTACTTTTCTTTTGGGTAAAGTAACAGTTAATGCTGATGCTTATGTACAAACTAAAGCAGTAGCAACAGAACACCCTGCTTTGCAAATAGCTAATAACGCTCTTTCAAAGTACTGGGTTTTAGAAAAAGAAAATATCAATATTAGCTCAGAAGGAGCAAACTTATTATTTAAGTATCACAACTCGGAAGTAACAACTAATGAGGGTAATTATGAGGTGTTGGAATATACTCCTCCTTTTCCTGATGGTAGTGCTTTTTGGTTAGTAAATCCAGGTGCAGCAAACCAAGTAGTTGATATCAACGCTGATTTGATTTACTCAGAACAAGTTGATGATATAGAAGGCGATTGGACTGCAGGTATAGAAGATGCAGCTATTTCTACTTATTACAGTAGAGCAGATGGTGATTATGATGACCCGAATACTTGGTCAAAACTTGGATTTGGTGGTGCGCCATCTACTACTATACCAACAGTTGGTTCTGACAGAGTTAGAATAAGAGATAACACTGTTACTGTAGATGCCAATGGAGATAAAGTTAATGTTATCAGTATAGAAGAAAATTCTGAAATAGTATTTACTGGTGAAAACTACATTCTTGCAGACACTATAAAAGTATTAGATGAAGCAACTTTGAGAATTACTAGTACTGATGGTATAGATGCTGGGAATACAATTGGTAATATGCGTTCTCCTGAGAAAGATTTCTCTGAAAATGTATTTTATATATATGAAGGTACTGACGCGTTGCAATATACTGGTAACGGGTTACCAGCAACAATTAGAACTTTGATATTAGATAAAGCGACACCTTCTAATATATTAGAGATAAATGAATTTATTTCTATAAAAGATTCCCTTGTAATTAAAGATGGTATATTAGATATTGGTTCATATTCAATAAATGGATCTACACCTAATAGACTGCTACAAATGAATGCTGGTGAATTGAGGATAAGAAACTCATTTCCAGCAAATTACTCTGCACCTTACTTTACAAATGGTTTAATACATTTTATGGGTTCTGGTTCTGCAGAAATACCGACGAATGTAACAACTCCTGCTGTATTGCAATATCACAATTTGGAAATATCTGGAAATAGAAGTGGTAACGTAACTTTCCCTTCTAATGGTCAAATAAAGATAAAGGAATTATTCAAAATATCAGATTTGATATTTAGTTCAACAACTTATCAGTTCTTGACTAGTAACTCTACAGTTATATTCAACAAGAATGGTGGAACTCAAACAATTCCGATAAGACCGCAAAGTCCTACTGATTCATCTGGATTCCTAACATATCATAACTTGATAATTGACAGTACTGGAAATAAAAATTTGGATGAAACTGGAAACCCTTTCTATGTAGTTAGAGGTGATTTGACTTTAAGAAATCAATCTACTTTCAATTTGAATGGCTATGATTTGGTTGTTGAAGGTGATTGGGTTAACCAAGATGCTGGAAGTATGTTTAATTCTGGTACAAATTTAGTCATGATGCGTTCACCAATCACTGCTTCTACGATTAATATAATAAGTAGAGATACCTCAGAAAACAACTTCTATGATTTAGTCATTGCAGGAAGTGGTATTGTAAAACCACAAGATGAGTTAAAAATAGCTAATGATATTCAAATAAACGCTACTTCTACTTTTTTACAACAAGCTACGAATGTAACACTTTTAGGAAATTGGTTGAACTTGGGTGGTACTTACACTACAAACGATGCCAAATTATATTTTAATGGTGGCATTACTCAAACAGTTACTAATACTGTTGAGGATGAAGAATTTGACCAAATGATAGTTCGTAATCCCAATGGAGTGGATATAACTGCTGTTGGTATTGCTTTAGAAAGTGGGCTGAATGTTAATGGAGACCTTACTTTAGAAGATGGTAATATAATTACTGGAGCTAAAAGATTAACAGCTTTAGGAAATGTGATCAGACCTGGTGCAACTCCAGGTCATATTGATGGAACAATGTGGAAACAAGTTTCTACAGCAGCTTCTGCTACGTTATACGAAGTTGGGACGGCTGAGTCTTATACTCCTGTAAACTTTGAAGTAAATGGTGTTGCAGGTACTGCTGGGCTTGTTAGCATTAAGGCAGACACAATTACAGCATCTACCAGCCCTGTGTCTAACGGTCTTTTACCTGCTAATAGCTTGATGTCTGATGATAGAAATGTTAGAAGACAATGGTCTGTGACTGTTCCTTCACTCTCAAGCTTTGATTTATTAACAAGAACTTATAACGCAACTTTAAACTTTGTTGCTACTAATGATTTAAGAAATGGTGCTGACCCTGAATTCTTTGAAATGAGATTATGGGATGGTGGACAGTGGATATTCCCTGAAAGACAAGGCAGTCCTTACTATGGTGCTAAAACGGCTTCAAGTATTACATTTTTTGAAACACAGGATTTTGGAACTTATATAACTGGTGAACCTTCGAACTATAGCTTTTATAGTATTGCTGATGGTGATTGGTCAACTCCAGCGAGTTGGTCTATCGAAAGATATGGTGGTGCTGCCACTTCTATAGAACCGACTTTAACTTCGAATGTATTTATTGGTGATGATAAAACAATTACACTAAGTGCTGATAAGACTAATGACCAGTTTGTAAATGTAGATTCATCAGGAACAATAGACTTTACAGATAATCACTTTATAAGTGGTACAGGTGAATTTAGACTGAATGAGTATTCAACTATTCAACTGGCACACTTCCAAGGTATAACCACTGGTCCAAGTGGTGCTGTACAAATGAGTACGAGAAATTATAACTTTAACAACCACAATCTTGGTACTTTTGAATATACAGGGACTTCAAACCAATTTATTGGTAATGGAATACCAGACAATGTATTTAGATTATATGTTAACAAAACAGCTAACTCATTAACTTTTAATCAACCAAGCAAAACTATACTCGACTCCCTTTACATTAAAGATGGTGAGTTTGATTACAATACTTCATTTACTATTGAAGGAAACCTGAGAAGGGCTCTAGGTGCTGATTTTAGCTATTCTAGTACACCTATTATTGAATTTAGTGGAGATTCAACTCAATATATTAATGATGAAGATACTGATTCATTAGTAATATATAGTGTAAGAGTTGATAAACCAACAGGTAATATTATATTAGAAGACAATTCTCCATTAAATATTGTTGATCAACTTAGATTCAATGGTTCAAATGAAGGTATAATATATGCAAGAAAGCCAGGCAACTTTGTTTTAGTTGAAGGAACTGTAATTAGAACTGGTGAAGGACATATAAATGGTCCATTGATAAAGAACATTCCTGCTGGCGATGCAAGTAACATAACTTTTGAAGTTGGTGATACTCTCTACTACTCTCCATTCTATTTGGATATGAGAAGTGGTACAGGTTCAACTGCTGGTTATTTAAGCTTAGACGTAAAGCCAGAAGATTATCCTTATATGAATGGTTCAATTATTACAGAAGATTATCCTCCTATTTATCCAGGTCGTATAGTTCATAGATACTGGAGACTATCTAAGCCAGATTGGTCAAGTTTTGTAAGAGGTACAAGGAATTTTGATATTCGTGGAGAGTATAGAGATTCAGAAGATTGGGAACAATTAGACGATTATAGTTGTGCCGATTTTGCATTCAACAAACACTTTGGCGATACAGTTCTTTGGGAATCAGTTTGGCCAGATAATGGTGGTATTTGTACTGACACTAGAGATATGTCAAGAACTCCAAGCTTTAACAATACATCTGGTAATGGTACAGAGGGCTACTTGGTTTATACTGACGTTGAAGACATCACTAAACCTTGGGGAACTACAAAAACATTAGATAATGGGAATTTGTTATTAGGTGACTTTGTTTTGGGTAACCAGAATGGTAAGGCGCAGTTTATTACTTTTTATTCTAGACAAGATGGAGATTGGACTGATGAAAATACATGGTCAACTGTAAGTCACAATAGTAGCATAAATGTATCTGATACAGTCTCACCAACTGTAAATTTTAGAAAATTCCCTTTAAGACAATATGATAATGTACTTATTGATTCAGGTCATACGGTAACATTAGATGCTGCAATTGGTATGGGCGAATATACAGCCCGAGGTAATCCATTTAGATACTTAGCAAAAGTTGGTCCTAACACAGTGGTTAAGCCAGGTGGTACACTAGATATGGATATCTTTGAATTGAGAGGGAATTCATTCAAAGTTGAAAAAGGTGGTACTGTTATAATAGGTTCGACTGATGGTCTGAATGATATTTCACCATCTGGAGTAAGGGGACTTGGTAATTTGAAAAGTTATGCAAGAGCTATAGAAGATAGTTCGAACTTTATCTTCACAGCTGAAGGTGACAATCCTGAGAATGCAAATAGAAGTTTTCCTTTCTATCACAATTATTGTTCAGTTAATATGAGCAATAATGGAAGATATATTGAAAGAGTAACTGTAAGAGATGCTTCTAATAACATAGTAATGACTAACTCCACTGGAGATAGTTTAGTAAATATATTGTCTTTCCATGACTACGTAGCTGAATTGGAAGTAGGTCAGACATATTCGATAGAGGTCGAAAGAGAGTCAAATAGTGGAAACAGAAGACTAAGAGTCTTTATAGATTGGAATAGAGATGGAGATTGGAGCGATGGTGGTGAAAGAGTAATATCAATGAATTTTAATTCAAATGTTGCTTCGAATACTTTTACTGTTCCAGCTAATGTTGCTGAGGGTTATACCCAAATGAGAGTAATGTATAGAGATAATAACAATAACACTCCTTGTAGTAGTAACGCTGGTGAAGCGGAAGATTATTCGATAGTCGTTAGAAATCCGAATTCAGTATTTACTCAAAATATAGGTACTTTAATACCTACTACAGTTGCTTCTATTGAATCAAGAGGAGTAAAACACAATAGTGTTATTGAATTAAATGATGATGTAACTATTATTGACTCTTTACTGTTTACAAGTGGAATTTTAGATGCAAATGGAAATGATATAGATATTGCTGGTGATATAATTGCAGATACTACTGATGGTTTTGACCCAAGCACTGGAACTATTACTTTTTACGAAGGAAAGGACCAAAACTTACGTGGTACTGAAAGAGTCGATTTAGGAAATGTAGTTATAAACAAAGACTCTAACGATATTAATGTAAATACTAATGTAAGAATAGATGGGCCTACAACTCATACTTCTGAAACAATAGTAAACATCGCTGATAGTGATACACTTACTTTCACGAACAATGCAACTTTGACTGCTGGCCCTGGTGGCTTCGGTATTGATAGAAATTATAAGGTTACTGGAACAGAAAACTTAGCCGGTGTTCTTAATAAAGAGTTTAACAATAGTGGTGGTACTCAATCATTCGAATATCCTCTTGCTGTCGATACTTTATACAATCCTGCGTTATTAGAAATTGATGGAAGTTACTCAGGCGTACCATCACTTTCGGTTCAGCTTAATGCTGCAAAACACCCACAGAGAATAAGTGAAAATACTTTGAAAAAGTACTGGACTGTTGGTCAAGAGAACATAAGTTCATTGAATACAATGGATTTCACTTTTGATTATAACATTCCTGAAGATACTAGCGGTAATGCACCAAGATATTATCCGTCACTATACAAACTGAGCAATGAATGGGAAATGGATTTGGGTACTAACCCGACGGCATATCCTGATGAGATTAATTCTGTAAATTCAATCTATTTTGAAGGTGATTGGACTGCAGGAGAATCGAATGCGTTCTTCTTAGGTAGAAATTATTATAGTAGAAATACTGGTGACTGGGATATACCTTCGAACTGGTCAACTGTAGGACACGCTGGGCCTCCATCTTCTTATTTCCCTGGTGAAATCACTTTAGAAGACACTGTATATATTGATGGTCACAGAATAGCTTTCAATGTTGACACCTCACAAGTTGACACTATTACAATAGGTGGTACTTTTGGTGGTGTTTCCGCTGCGGGCAGGGGTATTTTAGATTTTGATGTTTCTCCTTTGGACAAAAAACTAGTAATTAATAATTCATTATTTTTAGATACTGATGGTAAAATTGAAAAATCGGTACAATTAGGTAGTACAGATACATTGTCTATAGCTCAAGATTTGATAAATAATGGGTTGGCTGCTAACTCGGCAGGTGTAGATTTCCACAACTCAGAGAATGATTTCCTATTATTAGAATTTTATGGTGATGAGAATAGTTCATTAGCCGGTAATGGAAACTGGGACGGTATTTCTATTGTTAATTTGGATAAAGATGGTGGGTTATTAGATTCACTCCTCATTAACTCTGCTACTTTAGGTGCCGCTTCACCTACATTTGATGATTATGGATTTAACCTAATATCGGGTGTTCTGAAGCATTATAATAACTATGACTTTACTGCTGCAAATGATGATGGTCTTGGGATAAAGATGGGGCAGTTCGCTGGAATAGAAGTAGAGAATGGTAGATTGATTTCAAAAGATGAAGTTAAAACAGATGTAAATAATACTATTGAAGTTAGTGGTGGAGAATTTATTATAGGGGATGAACCTGATGAGAACTTTATTTTCCAAAATAATACACTTGTTAATCTGAATGGTGGCAAAATGACAGTCGCTGGTGTATTCGATGGTGACTTCGTTGGTGCTACAGTTAGATTAAATGTAGAAAATGATTCTGAACTAAAAGTACTAAAAATAGGTGCTACCGACCCAGGTAAAGTTGGTCTAAATATTAATGCTGGCTCTGAGTTGAATATGAACTCAGGTAGAATCATTGTTGCTAATGCAATTCCTGGCTCTAATGCAGATTATAGAGTTAATTCAGCTGTTGGATCTGGCTTTACTGGTGGAACAGTTCAGATAGGTGATTCGACAGACACTAATCCAAATGCAGAAATTAAAGTTTTTGGAACTACTCCAATAAATAATTTACATGTAGTAGGCCCTACAATCACTGCGTTGCAAGTAGGGGCAAATGTTTCTGTTAGAAATGAATTAGAAATTGACAATGATGCTACTTATAATTTATCTACTAACAGTTTAGCTGTTGGTGGTGATATTACTAACTATGGACTGTTCGATGCTTCGAATGGAAATATTGCTGACTTTAGATTATTGACTCTGAATGGTACTGGAGACCAAGTTATACTCAATGATGACGCTTCTGGTTTAGAGTTGCACAACTTAACAATTAACAAGCCAAGTGGTAATGTTTTACTTTCTGATGTTGGTAACTCGAATATAGTAGTTCATAGAAACTTAGAATTTGCGACAGGCAATAACGCTTATATTGATGGAAGTTCAAATGGATTTGATCCTTTTGTTGAGCTTAGTCCATCAGGTGGTAGTTCGCCAGCTATAATTAGAAATGGTAAAGGTCACATGTACGGTCGTATGTACAGACGATTCCCTGCTAACACTGCTAATAGATTATTTGCGGTAGGAGCAGCTGATATTGATGAATATAGACCTGCTAATGTCAAGACAACTAGCAATGGTAACACTGCTGGACTAATTGGTGTTGCACACTATAATATTGATCACCCGAATCTAGACAATAGCATAATGAACACTGCAGTTAATATTCTTAATTACTGGAATATTAACACAAACGGCTTTGCTCTTGGTATTGGAAATAAATATGAGTTAAAGTTAGATTACCTTAACCCTGCGGATATTAGAAACAGTGCTAATACATCACTGTTCGAACAATTTTTATATGATCCTGCTTGTCCTCCACCACCTGCTGTTTGTCCTCCGGGAACAGGTACTTGGACTGCACTTGCTACATCACAAAGAACGACTACTTCAATTACTTCAGAGCAAAATTCTCTTTATGGAGATGTTGTAATTAGTGAACCGTCTGGTATTACATTCTATAGTATTGCCGATGGTAACTGGAAAATTGCAAGTAATTGGTCAACTGTTGGCTACGGCGGTGCACCTGCTGCAAGATACCCAGACTTGAATTCTGACATTGTAAGAATTGGTGATGGTATGAGAATTACTATGCCCTCTGGTATTGTTCATGATAGAGTAAGAGCTGTTATAGTAGAGGACGTCAACGCTCCTGGTGAACTATATATATTAGGTTCTCTCGGTAGTTTGAAAGCTAGTGCATTTACAATTGATGATGAATGTACATTGGCATTTAGCCACACTGGTGGTATTGCAGATAATAACACCCAAGGTGCTTTGCAAACAAATACTAAATCATTCGGTGTTGCTAATTATATATTCAAAGCCGAAAATGCGAGTATGATTTCTGGGAAAGGATTCCCTGATACAACAGCTTCAATAACCGTTGATATTACTGACCCTACTGAATCTGTATTTACTTCAACTTATGGTGGTGCCCCTCCGATAAAGGTAAGGGATTCGATTTCAGTAAAAGAAGGTAGTTATGAGTCTGGTAATAGAAACTTTAGATTATATGGTAATTTTAGTCAGTACGAAAATGGAATGTGGAAACCGCTATTGGGTGAGTTCTTAGTTGCAGGTGATAATCTGAAAGACTTCAATATTGGTAACGCTGATGGATTATCATTCCATGAGTTGAATGTAACTGGTGGTGATATAAACGTTAATTTATTCCCTACTGGTGGAGCTAATTCTCATCTATATGTAGATAGCGAATTGAATTTACTTGATACTACTCAGATTAAGGTTAGAGCTGATGATAGAAAAGTAATATTAGAACAAAATGCGATAGTAAATAGAACAGGTACTGGTTTCGTTGATGGAACTATGCAAAGATATTTCGAAGCGGGTGTTGATAGCAAGGAATTTGCTATTGGACTTGATGATATTTACACTCCTGTTACAGTTACTACTGACAATGGTACTGGTGGTGTTGCTGGTGGTTTCGATGCAATTGCTTTAGAGCCAGTTGCAAATGAGCCATATTGGGGTAATAGATTAGACCCTGCGGCAAGAATTGAAAGATTCTGGAAAATATCTGCTGGCGACGGTACAGTTGATTTAGGTACTCGTAAGTTTGACACTAAGTTTGAATTCCCTGCTTCTGAGCTGGCTTCTATTACAGTTGCTGATGCAGTTATCAGAAGAGAGACTTTACAAGTTGGACTAAACCCACATTGGTACCAAAGACAGAGAACAGAATTGGATTGGATTGCTGCAAATGCAGAAGTAGAATTATCTGCAACTTCAGACTTATGGAATGACTTCGGTAATTTCTATATCGGTGAAAAACCACAACGTATATTCTATAGTAACAACAATGGCGACTGGACTGACAATACTTCTTGGGCTCTGGATGAGGCAGGAACTATATTCTTACCTCCTGGTGTTTATCCGAACAATGACCCTACAGAAATGGAAGATATTGTTATAGTGGATGACAGTGATGAGATTGCGCTAGATACAATTCCTCAGGTAGCTGGATTGACTATTCAAGAGAATTCTACATTTGAAATTGGGTTAGGACAATATGTTTCTGAAAGTCCAGATGTACCTAGTACATTTGACCTAACTGGTGGTACTATTGATAATAAATCTGAGTTCGGTATAGATTCCGATCCAAATCAGAGCTGGGTAAGATTCCCAACTAAGAATATTGACACAGACATAGACTTTATCTTCTCTGGTACTACTGACCAAATATTTGGTGATGAGTTCCCTAATGATATTAATTCATTGACTATTTCGAATACTGGACCTGATGGTGATAACACTGTTGCAATTGGTGATGATGATTACAATATTGCTACTGACTTAGTTATTACTGATGGTGATTTGCGTCATTCTGGAGATGGAAACGAATTATCAGTTGAAGGTGATATTACAACATCTGAACCATTAGTGCTGAACGAAGATGTTGACGGCAACCCAATCTGCTCTGACTTAACTTTGAGTGGTAGTGGTGCAAACAATCAGAATGTAAACGGCCCTGGTGCAATTACTTTCTGTAATCTGAATATGGATAGAGGTGTTGGTACTGGAATTGGAGTGTTAAATACTCCTGCTACAGTTACTGGTACAGTCAACTTGTTAGTTGGTGCTAATCCGAACTCGCAAATATTTGAATTAGCGGTTGGTGGTGACTTAAGTGTTACTAATACTGACCCTAATGCAATGACTGGTGGCACTGGTGGTGCTAACCCAAGAATGATTAGAACTTCCAAAGCTGGTGGCTCACTATGTAGAACAGTTACAACTAATGGCTCATATACTTGGCCAATTGGTTCACTTGAAGGTGGGAATGATTTATATGCTCCTGCTGTTCTTACTACTGATGCAACTGGTACTGATGGTGATGTATGCTTGAAAACAAATTCGGGTACAAACACTGACCCACTTAACTCACACAATGAAGTTTCGGCTGATGCTGATGACTATATCTCAAGATATTGGGCTGTAAATAGTACAACAACGACTATAACTGGTCAACTTGACTTTATATATAATGATGCTGATATACAAGGAAATGAAAATAGTTTTGATAGAGTTGGTAATTGGTCTAACCCAGAGGAAGCTTCTCCGGGTAGCTGGACAACTTACAACACAGGAATTGATGTAGCGAACAACACTTTCTCTACTCCTGCTACTTTTGATCCAACAGATATGGTTGGTGACTGGACATTGGCAGAGCTTTCTGCGTTCAGAAGAATATTCTTCTCTCGTCAAACTGGTAATTGGACTGATGCTAATTCTTGGACTCCAAACTCAACCCACATTGGGCCGATATTCGGAGCGGGAATTACTCCTAACATGGCACAAGATTCAGTTGTGATTGGTGGTGGTAATGCTGGTGTGAACAATCACATTATTACTCTCGATGTAGCTGGCTCAGTAACCATAGGTGGATTGGCACTCGGTACTGCAGCGGCTAATACTGGTACGCTAATGACTGGACCAAATGTAATCAATGGTGAGTATTTCGATATGGGTGAGCTTTCAACTCTTGGAGTTGGCTCGGCTGTTGGTATTACTCCACTTGGTACTGCTGCTGGTAATATACAAACAACATTGACAAGAGATTATACGAATGTACCTGGGAACACAAGCTTTATTTACAATGGGATTACTAACCAAGTAACTGGCTCTGGGCTTCCTGCAACAGTACAAAACTTTGAAGTTGACAATAGCGGTGCTGCGAGTGACAATGTAGTTACATTGCAATCGAGCATAGCTGTTCAAGGCGATTTGGCTATCACTCAAGGTGTGGCTGACTTCCAAACTCAAATTGCTAACTCGTCTAATAGTCTTGGCGATATGTCAATAGCTGCTAATGCAAGATTGAGAATTGGCGGAACAAATGACTTAGTAACTTCGGCTAATAACTATGCTACTTACAATTTAGATATTCTAAGTATAGTCGAGTTCTACGGTACTGCACAAACAGTATCTAATTTGCCGACTAACTTAGTTTCTGGACTTGGGTTCTGTGTACTAAATAACCCTGGTTTGAAAACAGTGAATGCACCATTGCTAATAAGAAGTGATTTGACAATTATAAATGACGCAACACTTGATAACCAAGTAGGAGTGAACTCGCTACAAGTGAATGGAAGCGTTTATAATGAAGCAACAATAGAAAATAAAGGTATTATTGACATTGGAAACTAAATTTCAGTAGTAATACTTATTGAAAAAAAACTTGATATACAATAAATTAGTATTATAATATAAATACGTTTAATTATTAACTATTCCTTTGGAGGGAATTATGAATAAATCAATATTAACTAAAGGTACAAAACTGCTTGCTATAGCAGCAGGTGTTGTACTATTTACAACTACGTCTTACGCTCAGGACCTATACAATGGTGCTACTGGTAAGATAAACAATGAAGGTACTATCAGAATTAATAATGATAATGCTATCATTGATAACGATGCGGCAATTGGCCTAATTTCAAATACTGGTGAAATCCATATATTTGGTACGGATGTAGATTTTACAGGTGGAAGTGCATTAACTTCAGCTCCTACATTAAGAATACCAGGCTTTGTATCTTATAGAAACAATGTTGGTGCGAATACACAAAATGTTCACGAAGGATATTACACTGATATAGACGTTCAAGGAGATGCAGGTAAAGCATTTGGTGCAACTGCTAATGATTACTTTATCGGTGGTAACTATACTACTGCAGATGGTGCTAGAAACTATAATTCTACTACTGTGACTTATGATGGTGTTTTAACTCCTCAAGAAGTTGCTGCTGAAAATGGAACTAATAGTTCTAACTCTGCTGGCGATGGATACTTTAATGTAGCATTCGACGGTGCTGCTGCTAAGAATATAGACAATGGTCAAACTATTGCTAGTGGTACTACTACATTATTAGGTACAGGTGCTCCACAAGGCGGTGCAACTGGTGGAGTTGTTGTTGACAATGGTGGCGATAATGCTACATCATACACAGCTAACGGTGTATTTACTCAACTTGATGGTGCTGGTAACTTTACTATGCAATCTGCTTCAGCAACTAACGCTATTGTACAAATGTTAGCTGACGGTAATATTATTGATGCAACTACACAAGCAAATGCTGGTGGTGCTTTAGTATTAGGTGATGGTACTAACCCACTTAACACAACTATTAACACAAACGGTTCATTAAACCTTGTTAATGATGTAAATTCTACTTTGGATGTTACTGGTGCTGCAATTTTAAATGTTAATGGTGGATTCACTAACTTAAATCCTGCTAGAACTAACCAAACTTTCGCAGGTACTTCACTTGTTGACTACCAAGACGGTGCAACAAACATTGTAACTACTGCTGCTGCAAATCCTTATGGTAACTTTGAAATTTCAAGAACTACCGCTGCAATTTCTCCTGTTAATGATGGTGGAACTGAAAACGACATAAACGTTGCTACTTCATTTGCTGCTAACGGTGGATTTGATTTGAATATGGATGCTTCTACTGGTGGTATGGTTAACTTAACTTCTGGAACTGCTAATAACGTAACTTATGCAGACCAAAGTGAGGTTATTGGTACATTCAGAAGAACTCACGCCATGAATACTTCTGATGATTATGTATTTGGTAACTCTGCAACTAATGTTGGATTCTCTACTGCTCCTTCTGGTGGTAATTACTTCGAAGTTTATATGGACAAAGATGGTTCGACTTCACATTATGACGATACAAGAGATATCAATCGTCAAGTTAGACTTGGTTATGATCACACTGCTTGGGTAGGTGATGTACAAGTTGGTTATACAGAAGACGATGTAAACGATGGTAATAACTGGGTTGCTGGATACCAAGAATCACAAATCAGATTCTTAGAGGGTATTGATAATGGTGTAGATATTGAAAGAGTTGCAACTGGTCAAGCTTATACTGACAGAGTTAACGCTGATGATGGTACAAATACATTTGGTACTGTAGCACTTCCTGGAATGGAATTTGCTGGTCCTCTAGACGACGTAGACGGTACTGCTGACGCAGGATTCTTTGCTTCAAACGAATTAATTTTACGTGCTGGTCCTGGTGTTGTAGTTTCAATTAATCCTGGTCGTTGGTCAAACCCAGACACTTGGGATACTGGTGCTGAGCCATTCGCATTTGACTCTGTTGTAGTAAGACACAACGTATGGGCTGGTTTTGAAAGAACAGTTGATAATTTCGCTGGTGATGAAACTACTCCTAATGACTTAGCTGCAGCTATAAATATCTTGACTCCAAATGCTACTTACCCAACACCTACTTTATTGTTAGGTTATTCAGATCCAACTATGGGTAGTGCTACTACTCAAACTTGGGGTACAAACTTAGATGCATTAACTGGTAGCCAAGGTAGATTTACTGTTGGTGACTTTAGTGGTGCAACTGAGGATTTACCGGCAACTGGTATAGTTACGGAAATTCCTGTAGCTGATGTTAGAACTGATTATGTTGGTGGATTAATTGTATTCGGTAACGGAACTCCTGGCCAAGGTGCTGAGATGACTGTTGATGGTGAATTAATCAACAATGGTTGTATTAATGTTGGTGGTGTACTTAGTTTAGGTAACTAATACTCACTAATATAGTTTTATTATTGGGAGATCAGATTTAGGTCTCCCAATTATTTAAAAAAAAATCAAATTCCAAAAAAAATATATCTTAATGAAAATCAATAGAAACATATTATTAATTATAGCTCTAATGCTACCATTATCTTTAATAGGACAATCTAAGTTCATAAACAAAGGTACGGGTAAGATTAATAATGCTGGATTGATAAAAGTTAAGAGTAACACTTTAACTAATGATGCAGGTGGCACAATTAATAATGCCGCAAATGCTGAAATAGAAGTTGAAAATAATGCAGCTATGAGTTCTGATGGTATTATTAATAATGATGGTTTGATAGAGTCTTTTGGTTTTCTTACAAGAATAGCACAACCATCGATAAATGGTACTGTGATAATAGATAATGAGATAGATACTAGAAATGTACCACAAATAAGTTATAATAATATATTACTTCGTGGTAAAGGTGAAAAACAATTAAGAGAGGGTTCTAAAATATTAGAATCAAGAAATTATTTCTTTTCTGATGATACGACTCCTATAACTTGGGACGATGCACAAGGAATAGAGATACACTCACTAAGTGAAACAGAGCACAATGGGAATATTAACCCTGCTTTCAGACATGGTAAATATGTTATGAATGGAACGGCTGCTCAGAATATATCTGGTAAAGGTAGATTCACTAACTTAGAGTTAGACAACTCTGCTGGTGCAGATGTGAATAATAAGACTGGAGATACTCCAGAAGGATTTAGTGTGTCAAGAGAACTAAGATTGACATCAGGTGAGTTACGCAACTCTGCTGATGCTAATTTTAGAATGGGCGATTCGACTACCATAGTTAGAAACTTTGGTGGCTCGCTAACTGACAATCCTATTTTTGAAGGAAGAGTAGATGTAAACTATATTGGTGATGGACAGATGACAACTGGTGGCGAAATACCAGTTGACGAAACTCCACTACAAGAGCTTATAGTTGAGAATAGTGGTGGTATAATCTTAGATAAAGATGCAACTGCTAATAAGAGAATATATGTTGGAGATGATATCAGAGCATATCAAGTTGACAATGGTGATCAGATAACGGCTAACCATACTCTTAATTATACTGCAAGTAATGATCCAGAGTTCAACGGTGACAAAGAGATAGAAGGTAGATTCAGAAGAACTAACTTATCTTTCGATGGCACGGAAAACTTATTTAACAACAGAAAAACATTCGCTACTTTTGATGACCCAACTAATCCCGATGGCATTGCTGCTCTTACATTCGATGTAAAGCCGGGAAGAAGATGGTCTATCAACCCGAGAGGTGGCGACACTAAAGTACAAAGAACTTATGCTTTTACTGCTGAAAACGCCCAAGGCGATGATTTGGCAAATGCAACAGCACTGAATGTTGGTTATGCTTGGAAGAATGATCCGAGCAATCAGAATGATATTGAAGCACACGAAACACCTGCTGCTTTACTTTCGAGAATGGAAGAGTTGGTGTTACAAAGATGGAAAGACCCAGAAAATGTATGGGATAATAACTTAACTTCTACTGTGCCTGTGCAAGAAGAAGCTTGGATGACAGCAAATGCTGCTTTGAGTGAGTTTGGCGACCATGCTATTGGACTTTCTGCAAAGGACTATTTATTCTTGTTAGCAAGTGTGATTATGGAAGGCCCTTATCTTGGCGATAAAATGAGTACTGAATTAGTGAAAAGAAATTTAGTACCTAAGACTCCACCAGATATGTATCCTTATAACTTAGACCCTAACAAAGATATGCACGTAGTCGATGAACTGCCTGAAGATGTAGTTGATTGGATTGTACTTGAGTTCAGAGATGCTGCTTTTAGTCCATCGCAACGTCACTTCAGAACATGTTTCTTGAAAAAAGACGGTCAGATAGTTGATACTGATGGTAGCTCTCCAGTTCGCTTGTCTAAGATGAGTACGAATAACTTGGACACTACTGGTGCTTACTACTGGATAGCAATCAGACACAGATCACACTTAACTATTATGTCTAAGGATTCACTATATGTTGGACCTTCGAACACTCCAATGGCGTATGATTTTTCTAACCCAATATTGCTAATGGGTGGCTCGGCAAGACCAGTTGGATTCACTGAAACAGGTAGAGTACAATACGGTATGATAGCTGGTAACTACCCAGATCCAACATTGACTATTGACGACTTGTTGCTCGGTGGTGCTGGTATAGATGACATAACGGAAGATGATTACAAAAAATCTTGGGATTCCTTTAATATAATTAACCGCTATTTGAACGAAGATTTCAATATGGATGGTATTATAACTACTCGCGATTATAATGTGAGTTGGAACAACCGTGACCAAATTAGCCCAATAAAATAAATGAAGAACCTAAAAATACTTATATTTTTTTTTACTTTACTGTTTTGTTCAACTGCGTATTCGCAAGTGAATGATTCAACAGTACAAGTTGATATCAAATCATCACTTGTTGCACCCGATACCCTAATGTTAGAGTTTCACGTATCCAGAATTTCTGATACATTCCTAACAGATTGGGCAAACTCGAGCTTTATGGTTCGCTTTGACGATGTAGTTGACTATGCTAATATTGGTGTAGTTGAACATCCTGATCAAAGTGGAATACCTTACAATGACCCAACGAGTTCAGTATTTGGGAATTACACTGCAAGAATTGATATAGCTGATGACAGAATTGCATTTGGTTATCTTGGCCCATTCACTTATGATTCAACATTATTTATACCACTTGATACAGATACTACAGTAACAGTTGGTAGATATTATGTTTACACAAAAGATGGCACTCAGTTCCCAAGAGGAAGTTGGGAAGAACAAGACGGAACAAGATTCCTTTGGGCTAAGCCAGTAGAATATTACCAAGACTTTGCATTCAAAACAGATTTGCCAATTGATTCACTTACAGTAGCCGGTTGGTTTCAAGAAAATGACAATGTACCAGCTGTTGGTGAAAATTTCAACAGAGTATTCTTCAAGAATGATAGCTCATGGCGACCAGAAATGATATTGGAATATTTCACAGCTCGCTATGCTTCAAATCTGAAAGTAGTTTTAGATTGGAGAACCAGAAGTGAGGCATTCAACAAAGGGTTTATTATCAGACGTGGACTTATGCCTTTTGATGAAACTGATCCCGAAGTCGTTAATTATGATACTGAAATAGCTGATTATAGAAATCTAAAAGATGAAGAAGCACTTACTGGTTTGGGTACTCGTTTCCCAGGTAAGACTTATCGCTATAGATACGATACTGTTTCTTTTAGAAATTACGTTTATTGTTATGAATTGCTTTATCAAGATGACTCTGACAATATAATTAGTTTGGCCAAAGCTTGTGTGAACGTACCAAATGCGGTATTGACATACTTACAAGCTAATCCTAACCCAGCAAGTAAAACTGCACAAGTAGAATATACTGTAGATGATGATGTATATCTGACTACTGGAGTTTATGATTTGATTGGAAGAAGAATAATAAGCATACACGAAGATGAATTTGTAAATATTGGTACGCATACTTTTAATATTGAACTTCCAGAAAATTTAGCATCTGGTATGTATGATATAATTATGATAGCAATACCAATTAATGACCAATCTGTAGAAAAATCAACTGGGGTTTTCAAATTGCAGGTAATTAAGTAATCTAATTTACTTAAATTTGCACCGATGAATATATGAAATATCTATACTTTATATTACTATTACTACTCGCAACACAAATCAGTTTCACACAAGAGACTGATTCTTTAGTTAATACCCAAACTGATTCGCTATTAGTTACCCGCAATTATGACGAGAAGGGGACAATTATCGATATGATTCCACTTGCCGACAAAGACACACTGAAAGTAACCCGATGGTATGGAGATTGGTGGTTTGGAGCGAGTTTTGTAGTGCCTTATACTAATTATATGGGCGATTTTTATGCTCCAATTAATTATGGAATAGCAGTAAACCCAATGTTCAACCCCGAATACAAATTTCAACCTGGTGATGGTTTTGGTTATGGCTTTGGATTAATGGCAGAGTATAATCCTGTTAATAGTAGGCATGGTGCATTGCTTAGACTAAATTATACTAATAGAACTATCTATTCGGAAACAGAAATAATAAGTAAAACTGACGAAAGAAGATATTTCATTAATTCTTCAATTGATTATCTAGAGTTCAGACCAGCTTACCGATTCGATTTGAACCCTTATGGATTTTATGCCTTTGTCGGTCCAGGTTTAGATTTACCTTTAGGGCAAGAGAGTGAGTTAAATCAGAAGTTTGTTAATTCTGGTGATATCAAAGATTTTAGAAAATTTAAGTATGATGAAACAAAATTAAGATTCTTTGTTCATGCTGGTATTGGAGTTGATTTATTTTTAGTTGATGTAGGTGGAACAAGGTTTAGATTAGCTCCATTTTTTGCAGCTGATTTTGGTTCACCTATTATTGGCACTCAGAATACTGGTGTTTCGGAATCGTCTGTCAATGTTGTTTCTGCAAGATTAGGTCTGTCAGTTAAGTTTGGTAGTGACCAAAGAAAATCAGAACGACTTAAGTTTGACCCTAATTATAGAGGTCCTGAATATGATATAGCTGGCATAGAAAATGATGTTAATTTATCTGGTAACCTGAGGGATACTACTCTCAACTCATCTGATATTGCTTATTATAAAAAGCCCGAACCAGAAGTTGAAGAAATAGAAGACCCAATAGTAGAACCAGAAGAAGTTGAGGAAGAAGAAACTGTTAATTTGGAAACGAATAGATTACAGTTCTTTGAATTTCCAACCCCAGCAGCTACTGACGTAACACCAAGATTAAAATCATATTTGAACTCTGTTGCTAAATATATGAAAGATAACCCGAGTTCTGAGATAAGAATAGTAGGACACTCTGACAATATGGGTACACCAGAGCAAAATCAAAGACGTTCGGTACAAAGAAAAGATAAAGTAGTGAATTACTTGCTTTCTAAAGGTATAGATAGATTTAGAATACTAGATAGGGGTGAGGGTGACAGACGTCCGATTGCAGATTCGAAAACTGCAGAAGGAAGAAGAAAAAACAGAAGGGTTGAGATAACCATAGTTCAATAATTGAATTTAATTTAGTAATTTACAAAATACACAAACACACGACCGTGATAATATGAGCATAAAATCAATTTCAACTTATGAATCTATTGTAAAGGGAACTGACAAAAGTAAAAAGAGTTTACTTTTTGAATTTGGAAAAACTTATCCTGCTTACTTAGTGCTATTGCTGGCTATTGTGGCTAGTTTCTTTGTGTATCAATTTGTCGAAGATTCAATCGAATCTGACCACAAACTGTCATTCGAAAAGGCAACTAATTCTCTTGTAAACAGAGTAGATAAGCACAACCAGAACATAATGTATGTTCAAAATTCTGTACAAAGTTTGTTTGAAAACACATTTGTTGTAAAAAGTGTATTTGAGTTAAATAGTTTAAACTTAGTAGAAACGTATGAATCTCTATTAGGTATCAACTATGTATATGAAGTTTATGATGAACAAATGCCTCAGTTCATCCACTCAGTCCGCTCCCAAGGTTATTATGATTTGAAAATACACCCCAAAGCTGATAGGGAAAAATATTATATCGTGGAATATGTAGTTCCGTTCGAAGGCAACGAAGACAGAAGTGGATTCGATTATGCTAGCGACGAGATAGCTATGGAATACATAAAAAAATCTGCTGAGTTGGATTCAACATTAGTAACTCCAGTCTATCAGTTCAAAGATGGAGCGAAAGGTGTTCAAATAATAACTGCAATTTTCAAAAAAGGAGAGGGCAGAGAAACTTTGGACCAAGGGGTTGAGCACAACCAAGGTACTTTAGTTTTAGAAGTTGATACTGATAAGTTTTTCAAAGAAGCGCTGGGTAACGGTAACGCTTCGGACACTACAGTTTATTTTAGTGTATTCGATCCAGAAAACGCGGAAGAATTAGTATATAAGACAACAAATTATGAAGAGGGTCATGAAAATCCGATTGTAACCAAATCGACTCAGGTGCAAATAGCTGGCAAAAACTTTGATGTTCATTTTGCAACAGCACCAAACTTTGGTGGTGGTTTCGATGATATCTTGCCAATCGTAGCACTAGTAGCAACGCTATTGTTAGGTGTAATGTTGTTTGGATTCTTGATTTCTGTGATTACATCTCGTGAGAGAGCTAACGAAATAGCAGAAAGATTGACTGCTTCACAAAGAAGAATATTCGATACATCTAATGATATTATTGGGATTTTGGATATTAAGGGTAATTGGCAAACTGTTAACAATGCAATAAAACCAACTTTAGGTTTAGAGCCAGACACCATAACAGGCAAGAATATTACCGAATTATATGTTAATGGTTCTGACTCTCAAGAATTGAAAAACATGATTGATACTACAAAAGAAGAGAAAGCGTTCAACCAAACTGTTCTAATGAACGCAAATGGTGAGCAAAAATGGCTGAGCTGGAATTTCTCAATATCGAACGAAGATAAACAGGTTTACGCAATCGGTAGAGATGTTACTTTAGAGAAACAAGCAGAAGCGTTGAAAGTAATAAAGAGTCGCCAAAGAAACTTAGCTGAACATTATGCTAAGGAAGCAAACATTTCAAAATCATTTTTAGTAAGAGACATTTCCGATAAGCTTTTGAACTTAGTTTCCAAAAATCACTCAAGTTTAACTGAATTTAATGAAGGTGAGTTAGTATTACCTGAAGAGAAAGAACAGCTTTTGGTTAATGTTGAAGAGAATGTAAGTAGAATATATGGTATAGTAGAAAGTATGAAAGAGAATACTGTACTTTCTGACGAAAAGAATAATTATAATATTGAAAAGGTTGATTTTGTTGGTAGATTAGACGATAGCATCAATAAAGCGAAAACTAAATATAATAGCACCAAAGCTGAATATAATATTGAATTCAATAGATTAAGTAACCAGAATGTATATGCAAATAAACAATCGTTGGTTGGTACACTTACTATGCTTCATGAAACCCTAATTATGGACCAGAATGAAGTAGAAGTTAATATACAGATAGAAAAGAATATCTACGAAAATGTATTGGAAATGGAGATATTGTGTACTAATAATGTCCCACTTTCAGAAGTTGTAGATAAATTCAAGAAGAATAGATTGAACCTATTCGATATTATTTCTAGTGATGAAAAAGACTATATTTACAATATTGCACTAATAGAATCCGACTTTAAACGTATGAATGGGAATATTACAATTGAATCTTTGGAAAAAGATGAGACATTGTTTATTATTACCATTCCTTTAAACGATTAAAAGTGAATTCTATATATGGGTAATTTAGATTTTAATAATTACTTTGATGATCAATCTCCTGATGATATGAACAGGAGAATTAGAAAGTATAGACGAGCAGTACAGAATAGAAGAAATCCTAATGATTTGCCGTCTCCTGAAATAATCGAAGATTTAGTAAACTATTGTTTAGACAATGATAAGTTTGTCGAAGCAGGCGAGTTTGCTTCACTTTGGTTAGAATACTATCCTTATTCCTCAGAAGCTCATACGAAGAAAGGTCTTTCAGCTCTAAACTTGGACATGTACGAGACTGCACTAAGTAGTTTTGATAATGCCTTGAAGTTTACTCCTAATGATTCGGAGATACTTATATATAAAGCTGATGCTTTAGAAAGTATGGATGAACTAATATTAGCTGAACAAGCAATTGAGTTTGTTTTGAGGTTAGACCCACACAATGATGACGCGTACTTAATATATGGTAGCATCCTTCAGAAGAAAGCTCAGTTTGATGAGGCTATAAGAATATACAACTATATAGTAGAGTCTGAGGATCATAGATTAGATGCTTTACAAGAGCTGGCTCTTTGCTACACAATAACAAATGATTACGACAAAGCAATTGAAGCTTATAATCAATTGATAGATGAAGACCCTTATGATTTTGAGCAATGGTTCAATTTGTCCTTAGTCTATTCTTATAATGATCAATATGAAAAAGCTATTGATTGTTTGGATATGACTCTGGCTATAGAAGAGGACTATTATCCTGCTATAGTACAGAAGGGAGATAACTACTCTTCTATTGGTAAGCTGGCTGAAGCTATAGAATGCTATGAACTTTCTACCGAGTATGTTCCTTTTGATAAGGACGTAGCACGCAATTTGGCTAGTGCCTATGCAGACAATGAACAATTTGGCGATGCAATAAAGCTGTTTACTAAGCTTATTGACAAACATCCGTACAATTATCAGGCATATTTTGGACGTGGAATCTGTTTAGATGCGTTGGAGCAATTTGAAAATGCAATGTCAGATTATAATAGAGCTATAGAGTTTAATCCAAATGTAGTTGACTTGTGGTATGCCAAAGGTGATACCCACTATAATCTCAATCAGAATTATGATGCAATTGATTCCTATAAGAAAGTAATCGAGCTAGATCCATTCAATATTGAGTGCATGGAAGATCTCGGTCGTCTTTACTTAGACCTAGATATGCTAGACTATGCTGAACATATATTGACTGAATGTTTATCACTTACTCCTAATCACTCAGAAGTGAGCTACTTGATAGGTAAAATACACTCCTTTAATAAACGTTTTAGTATAGCCGCTAAGTATTTCTACAATGCTTTTAGCACGAACAAAGATCTTACTATTCTTTTTGAAGAAGAAAGAATGGACTATAAGAAAAAAGATGTTAATATTCGAAAGTTGAATAGTGCTATAAAAGAATACGAAGCTACACAAAACAAATAAGTCATTTTAAACACATATTTACATCTCAATGAACAAGAAAATCATAATTACTGGTGGAACTGGTTTCCTAGGTCAATCACTTGTTAAAGATTTGGCAAAGGAAGGATATGATTGTGTTGTGTTTACCAGAAGCCCAGACAAATACAATAATGAAAGTAACATTGTATATAAGGAATGGATGGAAGATGAAGACTATTTGAAATCAGAGATTAATGGTAGTTATGCTGTAATCAATCTTGCTGGTGCACCAATAATAGGTAAACGATGGACAGTTGAATACAAGAAATTGATTATAGATAGTAGGGTAGATACTACTAAGGCATTAGTAAAAGCAATGAATAATTGTAGCAATCCACCTGAAAGATTTCTCTCCTCATCAGCAAGTGGCTACTTTGGAGATAGAGGAAATGAGGTTTTGGATGAAGAAAGTGAAAGTGGGAATACATTTTTAGCAGAGGTTTGCAAGAAATGGGAAGCCGAAGCAGAAAAAATTGAAAAAAATATTCAATTAATTATATTTAGAACAGGAGTTGTTCTACACCCTGATGGAGGGGCGTTAGAGCAGATAATGAGACCCTTCAAATACTACGTTGGAGGTAGTATTGGTAAAGGAAATCAATATATTTCTTGGATAACACTTGCAGATTGGAAAAGGTTTCTTATATTCGCACTCTTAAAAAATGGCATTAGCCAAAAAAACAATTTAGGTTCACCAAATGCGGTAACCATGAATGTTCTTACGAGTACAATTGGGCGGGTTTACAACAAACCGAGTATGTTTAAAGTGCCATCATTTTTGGTGAAATTAGTCTTAGGAGAAGCCTCTTCTACAGTATTAGATTCACAAAGAATGGAACCAAAAAATATTTTGGAATCTAACTTTAAATATAATCACAACTTAATTGATGAAGCATTAAAAAGTTTCAAAAAAAGTTAAAAAACGTTTGGATGCTAAATTAAATTCCCCTAAGTTTGTAAGCTCTTTCGGAAACGGAAAAACGAAAGAGATGTTCTTTAAAAGCAAGTAGAATTAACTGAAAAATAAATCAGAAAAAACTTTAAAAAAGTTTACTTTTTATTTGGACGTTAAATAAAACCTACTTAACTTTGTATCCCTTTTGCGAAACACTTTAGCAAAAGTGGAAAAAGAAGTTCTTTGAAAATAGGAAAAGCAAGCAAGCAAGCTTAAGATTTTTTGCAAGATAAAAATCAATTAAAACATGTAAACAACACGTTAATTTTTATACAACGGAGAGTTTGATCCTGGCTCAGGACGAACGCTGGCGGCGTGCCTAACACATGCAAGTCAAGGAGAACGTTTCCTTCGGGAGATTATTAAACTGGCGCACGGGTGAGTAACACGTGGATTATCTGCCCTTAACACAGACATAACCCAGGGAAACTTGGACTAATATCTGATGAGGCCTCCGGGTCAAAGCTACGGCGGTTAAGGATGAGTCTGCGTATGATTAGCTAGTTGGTAAGGTAATGGCTTACCAAGGCGACGATCATTAACTGGTCTGAGAGGACGATCAGTCACACTGGAACTGAGACACGGTCCAGACTCCTACGGGAGGCAGCAGTGAGGAATTTTGGACAATGGGGGAAACCCTGATCCAGCGACGCCGCGTGTGGGATGAATGGGTTATGCCCTGTAAACCACTGTCAGCAGAGAAGAAAAGGCTCCTTTGGAGCCCGGGACTGTATCTGCAGAGGAAGGACCGGCTAACTACGTGCCAGCAGCCGCGGTAATACGTAGGGTCCAAGCGTTGTCCGGAATTACTGGGTATAAAGGGTGCGCAGGCGGGCTCGTGCGTCGAGGATTAAAGGCCATGGCTCAACCATGGAAATGTCCTCGATACGGCGAGTCTTGAGTATGAGAGAGGAAGATGGAATTCCTGGTGTAGCAGTGAAATGCGTAGATATCAGGAGGAACACCGGTGGCGAAGGCGGTCTTCTGGCTCATTACTGACGCTCAGGCACGAAAGCGTGGGGAGCGAACAGGATTAGATACCCTGGTAGTCCACGCCGTAAACGATGTATGCTTGGTGTTAGAACAAATTGTTGTTCTAGTGCCGGAGATAATTCGTTAAGCATACCACCTGGGAAGTACGATCGCAAGGTTGAAACTCAAAGGAATTGACGGGGGCCCGCACAAGCGGTGGATTATGTGGTTTAATTCGATGCAACGCGAAGAACCTTACCCAGGCTTGAAGTGTAACGGACTGTTTCTGAAAGGAAGCTTCCCTTCGGGGTCGTTACAGAGGTGCTGCATGGCTGTCGTCAGCTCGTGCCGTGAGGTGTTGGGTTAAGTCCCGCAACGAGCGCAACCCCTATCTTTAGTTGCCATCAGGTAATGCTGGGAACTCTAAAGAGACTGCCCACGCAAGTGGAGAGGAAGGCGGGGACGACGTCAAGTCATCATGGCCCTTATGTCTGGGGCTACACACGTAATACAATGGATGAGACAATAGGCGAAGCCGCGAGGTGGAGATAATCCCTAAACTCATTCTCAGTTCGGATTGGAGTCTGAAACTCGACTCCATGAAGGTGGAATCGCTAGTAATCGCAGATCAGCATGCTGCGGTGAATACGTTCCCGGGCCTTGTACACACCGCCCGTCAAGCCATGAAAGTCGGGGGCGCCCAAAGATGTTTTTAACATTTAAGGCGAACTTGATAATTGGGGCTAAGTCGTAACAAGGTAGCCGTATCGGAAGGTGCGGCTGGATCACCTCCTTTTAGGAGATTCCATTTATCGGCAATCAATCTTTTTGCTTCTGCTTTTCCTATTTTTAGAGAACTTTGTTTTCTCTTACAGTAGAGAATATTGTTCTTATATAACCCTATGGGTCTGTAGCTCAGCTGGTTAGAGCACACGCCTGATAAGCGTGAGGTCGGATGTTCAAGTCATCTCAGACCCACTCCTAAAGTCGTAGCTCTTACTAAATAGTTAACGTGCTACAGTAATGACTGACGGGCCCTTAGCTCAGTTGGGAGAGCGCCAGATTTGCATTCTGGAGGTCATCGGTTCGATCCCGGTAGGGTCCACAAAATTGTTTTTCTTTGAAAATTTGAGTGAGTAACATTAATTTTAGTGTTATTGAAAGTAATCAGCAATAATATAATAAAAAGCAAAAGCGTTCATTACCATGTTGTAATGAAGCGCGCCAAAAATGTGACCTAAAAACTTAACTTATACGGTAAGATAATAAGGGCGCACGGTGGATGCCTTGGCACTGAGAGGCGATGAAGGACGCGTTTACCTGCGATAAGCTTCGGGTAGCTGGAATATAGCTATTATCCGGAGATTTCCGAATGGGGCAACCCAGCGAGAGTCATGTCTCGTTACAATTTTATATTGAGCCAACCCGGTGAAGTGAAACATCTCAGTAACCGGAGGAAAAGAAAGCGAATGCGATTCCCTGAGTAGCGGCGAGCGAAATGGGACCAGCCCAAACCGGTATGCATGCATACCGGGGTTGTAGGACTTCCACAAAGTATGTGAATAGATAGTTGAGTTACCTGGAAAGGTAAGCCAAAGAGGGTGATAGCCCCGTAAGCGAAATCTTGAAGCAGCTGGAAGGATCCTGAGTAGCACGAAACAAGCGAAATTTTGTGTGAATCTGCGCAGACCACTGCGTAAGGCTAAATACTCCTCAGTGACCGATAGTGAACCAGTACCGTGAGGGAAAGGTGAAAAGACCCCTTCAGAAGGGAGTGAAATAGAACCTGAAACCGTGCGCTTACAAGCAGTAGGAGTCACACTCTGTGTGATGACTGCGTGCCTTTTGCTTAATGAGCCTACGAGTTGCTCATCACATGCGAGGTTAAGACTCTCAGAGTCGGATCCGTAGCGAAAGCGAGTCTGAATAGGGCGAATAGTGTGTGGTGGCAGACGCGAAACCGGGTGATCTATCCATGGTCAGGATGAAGCGTAGGTAACACTACGTGGAGGTCCGAACCAGTTCAAGTTGAAAATTGTTTGGATGAACTGTGGATAGGGGTGAAAGGCCAATCAAACTCGGTTATAGCTCGTACTCCTCGAAATGCATTTAGGTGCAGCGTTATAGTAGTGTGCCGGAGGTAGGGCGCTGATTGGGCTAGGGCTGTCACCACGGTACCGAACCCAGATAAACTTCAAATTCCGGATACATGTTCTATAGCAGTGAGGCTACGTGAGATAAGTTTCGTAGCCGAGAGGGAAACAACCCAGACCATCAGTTAAGGTCCCCAAGTATATACTAATAGATAAAGGATGTTGCGATGCTGAGACAGCCAGGATGTTGGCTTAGAAGCAGCCACTCATTTAAAGAGTGCGTAATAGCTCACTGGTCGAGCGTCGCAGCGCCGACAATTCTCGGGACTAAGTATATCACCGAAACTATGGATCATACTATGTATGATGGTAGAGGAGCATTCTATTTGTGCTGAAGCCGATTCGCGAGGATTGGTGGAACGTATAGAAGAGAAAATGTAGGCATAAGTAACGATAACTAAAGTGAGAATCTTTAGCGCCGTAAGTCTAAGGTTTCCTAGAGCTCTGTTCGTCAGCTCAGGGTTAGTCGGCCCCTAAGGCGAGACCGAAAGGTGTAGTCGATGGGAATCAGGCAATTAAAATATTCCTGAACCACCAAAAGAGTTAAGCGTAGTGACGCAGGAGCGTAGTTGTGCGGGGTGAATGGTTATCCCCGTACAGTGAAGCACACTGCCGAGAAAAGCTGCGTGTATTTCTTCGGTGACCGTACCGCAAACCGACACAGGTAGACGGGTTGAGAATACTAAGGCGCGCGAGTGAGTCGCGGTTAAGGAACTCGGCAAAATAGCCCCGTAACTTCGGGAGAAGGGGTGTCATGTCGATGACATGATCGCAGTGAACAGACCCAGGCGACTGTTTAACAAAAACACAGCACAATGCTAACTCGTAAAGAGGATGTATATTGTGTGACACCTGCCCGGTGCTGGAAGGTTAAAAGGAGGAGTTAGCTTCGGCGAAGCTCTGAATTGAAGCCCCAGTAAACGGCGGCCGTAACTATAACGGTCCTAAGGTAGCGAAATTCCTTGTCGGGTAAGTTCCGACCTGCACGAATGGTGTAACGATCTGGGTACTGTCTCGACCGCGAGCTCGGTGAAATTGTGGTACCGGTGAAGACGCCGGTTACCCGCACATGGACGGAAAGACCCCGTGAACCTTTACTATAACTTATTATTGGCTTCGGATCCAACATGCGTAGGATAGGTGGGAGATTTTGATGCAGCCCTCGTGGGGGTTGTTGAATCATCGGTGAAATACCACCCTTGTTGGATTTGGATTCTAACTCGGTAGTGTGCAACTACGAGGACAGTGGTAGGCGGGTAGTTTGACTGGGGCGGTCGCCTCCTAAATGGTAACGGAGGCTTACAAAGGTTACCTCAGCACGGTCGGTAATCGTGCAAAGAGTATAAAAGCATAAGGTAGCTTAACTGCGAGACTTACAAGTCGAGCAGATGCGAAAGCAGGTTTTAGTGATCCGGCGGCACTGCGTGGAAGGGCCGTCGCTCAAAGGATAAAAGGTACTCCGGGGATAACAGGCTGATCTTGCCCAAGAGTTCACATCGACGGCAAGGTTTGGCACCTCGATGTCGGCTCATCGCATCCTGGGGCTGGAGAAGGTCCCAAGGGTTTGGCTGTTCGCCAATTAAAGCGGTACGCGAGCTGGGTTCAGAACGTCGTGAGACAGTTCGGTCCCTATCCTGTGCGGGCGTAAGATACTTGAGGAGATCCGTTCTTAGTACGAGAGGACCGGAACGCCTAGACCTATGGTGTATCAGTTGTCGCACCAGCGGCATTGCTGAGTAGCTATGTCTAGAAAGGATAAGTGCTGAAAGCATCTCAAGCACGAAACCTACTCCAAGATTATGTATCTCATCCTTCGGGAGTAAGAACCCTAGTAGATGACTAGGTTGATAGGCTTTAAGTGTAAGCATAGTAACATGTTTAGCTAAGAAGTACTAATTGTTCGAGGGCTTACCGTAATTACATATATTAAGTTTTTAGTCATTATTTTTGCGTGGCTTCATTACAACATGTTAATGATAGTTATATAACGATTACTTTCAACACTCAAAGAATTTAATTCTTGGTGGTTTTAGCACTGGGGGTACACCTCTTCCCATTCCGAACAGAGAAGTTAAGCCCATTAGCGCCGATGGTACTATAGTGGAGACGCTATGGCAGAGTAGGTCGCCGCCAAGTTATTTATTAAAAGCTCAATCGATATTTCGGTTGAGCTTTTTTTTTAATACTATTATTTAACAGCTGCTTACTTTCCTCTTACTCTAGCATTTATACAACTAAGATACTATTATATTATATAAAAATAAGTATTGTAGTACATCTATCTATCATAGTAATGTAATTATGATATTAGAGTATACTGTTACACTATTAGTTTATACTGGCTAACAAAGAAGAATGCAATACGTCTCTACTTATCTTCAGTTTATTATTTATATAAGTTAGCATAAAAAAATCCCCTACAAATTAATGTAGAGGATTGAAGTAATATTAAATAAGTACTATATACTATACTTTCGGACCAGCTTCTATTACGTTGTTAGCTACTCCATCTTCAAACTTCTGGAAGTTTTCTTTATACTTTTTAGCCAAGTCTTTGTAAGAACTCATATACTCGTCTTCATTAGACCATGCTTTTATTGGATTCAATACTTCAATTGGTACGTCTGGACAACTAGTAGGGATTTCAAAACCAAATACTGGATCTGTGTTAAATTCTACATTGTCCAAATCACCGTTAAGGGCTGCATTCAATACGTTTCTTGTATGTTTAATACTGATTCTTGAACCTACACCATACTTACCGCCTACCCAGCCAGTGTTAACTAACCAACAGTTAGAATCATGTTGTTCCATCTTCTCTTTTAGTAAATTTGCGTAGAAGAATGGATGATGAACTAAGAAAGGTGCACCGAAACAAGCAGAGAATGCTAACTTTGGTTCTTTGCCAATTCCTTTTTCAGTACCTGCTATCTTAGAAGTATAGCCACTTATAAAGTGATACTGTGCTTGTTCAGAGTTAAGTTTAGCTATTGGAGGTAAAACCCCAGTCGCATCGCAAGTCAAGAATATAACATTCTTCGGATGTGATTTAGTCATTTTCTCTGGTAAAGCATTTGGAATCATTTCTAAAGGATAAGATGCTCTTGTGTTTTCAGTCAATGAATCATTGTCCAAATCAACTATTCTTGTTTCTTTGTCAACTACTACATTTTCTAATACTGTTCCAAAACTACGAGTTGTTTCATATATTTCTGGTTCACTTTCTTCACTTAATCTGATCACTTTAGCATAACAACCACCTTCGTAGTTGAATATTCCATTTTTCGACCAACCGTGTTCATCATCACCAATTAGTGATCTGTTTGGGTCAGCTGATAAAGTTGTCTTTCCTGTACCAGAAAGGCCGAAGAAAAGAGCCGAATCGCCTTTTTCTCCAACATTAGCTGAACAGTGCATAGACATTACGTTTTCTAATGGTTTGTAGTAATTCATTACTGTGAAGAATGTCTTCTTAGTTTCACCAGCATAGTTAGTTCCAGCTATAAAAGCTATTTTATCTTTAAAGTTTAGTGCAATAGCAGTTTCACTTTTCGTACCGTCTTCTTCTGGATTGCAGTGGAATCCAGGTACTGCTATCAAAGTAAATTCAGGTTTGTGATTTTTGAACTCATCTTTGTTAGCTAAGTTTACAAACATATTTTGCACAAATAAATTTTGCCATGCATATTCAGTTACTATTCTGATAGGTATTCTAAAATCCGGATCAGCTCCAACGAACGCATCCATAACGAATACATCTTTGCCTTGTAAGTAAGAGCGTACTTTTCTTAAAATACTATCAAATTGATCAGTAGTCATTTCGGCATTATTGTCCCACCAAACGTGACCTTCTGAAGTGTCTTCTCTAACAATGTATTTGTCATTTGCAGAACGAGCTGTGTGCTTACCTGTAGTTACAGATAATGCACCACCGTTAGCAACTACGCCTTCGCTTCTGTGTATTGCTTCTTCGTAAAGTGAAGGAGCAGGCAAATTCCAATATACGTTACCAAGGTTGCTAAGACCATGATTTTCTAAACCAAAATCCGACTTCAATGAGTCTGATTGGTTTATTGCTGGAGAATAGTTAATATCTTTTGACATGATATTCCTTTGTTTTTTTATATCTAATTATTGATTTTAATTAAAGTTAAAATCAGATTTACAAAATTGTCGATTTTTTCAATAATATTCAAGGGGCACACTTAGTGATGTTTAAAAGTAATTAGCGTATTATCATAAATTTATGTAATTCTGACTCAACATTGCTTATTGCTGTTTCTAACACATCACTCGAATTACCTTCTATTTTGTAATAATAAACGCCTGGGTTTAATTTACTACCTCTGTCATCTACCATATTCCATTGCTTTCCGCCATCACCATCTGAATCGGATAAAGTTTGAATCAACTCTCCTTTAGAATTATATATAAAGATAGTTGCGGTTGCTGTTAAGTTAGCAAATGTTATTCTTTCATCAGTTGAAAGTTTAGCAGGTTGTGGATATACAAAAACTCTATTCAAATTGTCCTCAAAGAAAGTGAATTGCAATATACTTCCTACTCCCGTGGTCATAGGATTACCAGAAACTGATTTTATATTTTCACTCGCTGTTAAAGTATATTTATTACCTAATGAATTATCCGAAATTAGATTTAATTCCATACGTACTTGATTATTTTTACTAGTTCTTTCTATACTCTTAATCTCACCCACTGGACCAAAATCATAATTACTAAGTACAAGTGCTGATTGATCTACCTCTTCAGAAAATGTTACCGTGTAATCTTTTGCGTTTACTTCACCTCTAACTAAATATAATTCATCAGGTTTATTAGAATTAATTGTAATATCAATTAAACCTTCTTTTGTGGGCTGACGGTAATAATCATTTATACTCGGAATACTAAACTTGTAATTTCCTTGCTCTATATTGTCAAAAAAGATCAGTTCTACTTTTCCAGATTGAGATGATATAACTCCATCAGGGATGTAAGTATTTTCTGAAGATGATAATTCAAATATTCTTGGCTCAATTCCATAATCTGGCATTCTGCCACTAAATTGTATAGTAATAGTTTTTCCTAAATGTGTAGCTCTTTCAGCTATGACCACAGGGTGAGTGTAGCAGCTAACTAATTCCGATGCATTATTACTGATTACTCCTTTGTCATTTTCAGATATGATATAGAAATCATACCATGTGAAATTTTCTAAAGTATCTAAGGTTAGTTGTGTTTGGTCAGTGACTGCATATAATCTACCTTCCCCTGTGTTTGGATTAAGTAACCTGTATATCTGATATTCTTCGGCATTGGGTGCGGCATCCCATCTCAACTCAACAGTACTTTCGTTTACTGGGTTTCCTCTAAAATTTGCAGGAGCATTGATTGATTTCTCATTCTCTGTGATTTCAAAAAACTGAGTTCCAAAAAATGTATTTACAACTAATTCATTTTTCCCATTGTCATCAAAATCAAACACTAATCCATCGTGAGATAATGTGTTGCCGTAGTGCCAAAATGGCTGCATTGTTGTACCGTCATATTTGAAAACATATAGGTCTGGAAATGCCGATATTGCCAACTCATCGCCGATTCTTCCGTCCATGTTACCAGTAATTACACCATTCTTGTATCCATTGCTATTGTTGTTAACGGGGCCTATTTTTACTCCAAAAAATGATTCTTGCCATATTGACTCAAAATCATTCCCGTTGTGTGCCCATAGTTTTGCAGTCCAAAGTAAATCTTTACCGCTACTAAAATTATAAGGCAATTGATAACCAGCATTGAGTACTAATATTTCTTTTATTCCATCTTCATTTATATCGAGGGCTGCCAGGTGTTGGCTCGACACACTGATAGGAGTAAGGTCTTCAAATTCTTTTACAAATTCTCCATTTACATATTCATATATATAAAATCTTCCGAATGAGTTTGTGAAAACCAATTCCATATTTTGGTCTGAGTCAACATTGTCAAATACTGTACTCATCAGATTGTCGAATCTACCTTCTTGCAAGGGCATTACAATTCGGTTGATTTCCTCGTAAGTACCGTTTATGTATTTTAGAACAAAATAGGAACTATCGTTGTGAGCTATTATTTCTGATTGGCCATCGCCATCTATGTCAACAAAATTCGTTGGCCAAACCAAATCATTTCTTATAGCGAATATCTCTTCACCAAATTTGTAATCAGATTGATTATATAAAATCAATTCAGCGTTGCCGCCAGTTAGTATTTCCTGTACTCCATCACCGTTAGAATCACCATATCCAACAATTATTCGAGGATCATCCAATGAGTCTGTCTTTACAAAACTATCACCTTCTTTCTTGTAGATTGATGCTCCAACAAAATTTACACCATTCAAATTAGTTGCTGCAAATACTTTTTTAGTAGAATCTAACATCTCTTGATTGAAGTATAGTCCTTCTAACCTATATGGTTTTGGACGGAAGGCAGATGTGCTGAAGTTACTTTTTTCAAAATCAAAAATACCGTTAAATTCTAAAGTATCTCTGTTAGAAACAGACATGGCTTTGTATTTATATCTCGTATTTTTCTCCAAATCTTCTAATATAACAGAGTGGTCTAATTCACTTCTAATCATTTCTGAATATGTGCCGATGTATTCATTATCTTCGCTATATAACTCTACATAGAAATTAGCATCGAATTTGGTTGAAGCTGTTATCATTACTCTTGCTTCAACGTCGTCGTAGAAAAATACGTGTTTTGGACTTTCCGTATATCTATTACTATTTGCTATGTTATTGTAAGGTCTAAAGTAGAACCTTTCTTCATAAGTGTTGTTGTTGATTAGGTCTAACTTGATTCTTATAGTGTAGATTGAGTCCGTGAGCAAGTCAGTGTCTATAGTAGCTATAGTATCACTTATTACTTGTTCATAGAGCCGCTCCGTAATTGGAGTCCATTCTGCAAATTCCTGTTTGCTTCTGAAATTATACTCGTTGAAAGGGCTTTGTCCTTTTCTAATATATACTCGATAATTACTCATTAGTGGGTGTGCAACTGTACCAACTAAAGGGATCTTAGCTATTTCTGATATATCAACTGCTTGCTTTATAGAGGGGTATTGCAGCTCAACTTTTCCAGTTGTGTTGTTATCCAACGCTGCCCTAATATCTAATATTCCTTTGCCGTAAAGTGGGTCCCAGCCCTTTGTTTCACTGTCTTCTCTGGTTGAGCTAAGCAATCTGAATTTGATTGTTTCTGGGCTTAACGTACCGTCTTTTTCTATTAAAAGAGAGGCTGCAGCTGCTACATGAGGAGAAGCTATTGATGTACCAGAAACCGACCGATAAGCATTATTGAAGTCCGTTGTTTGCAATTGCACACCTGGAGCCATTATATCTAATCTGTTCCCATAGTTAGATGACCCAGCTTTTGTACCGTTGTCGGTAAGTGAGCCGACTGTTATAACTTCTTGATAATCAGATGGGTAATGTTCTTCGTACCAATTGTTGTTTCCAGAAGAGCTCACCATTGTTACTCCATTGGCATAAGCAAACTTAACAGCCGCATGTAGTATAGGTGAACTATACTTTTCACCGAAGCTAAAATTTAATACTTTTACACCATTGGCAACAGCATAGACTATAGCTGCTGCAATGTCATCTGATTCGCCCTCACCACTGACATCGAACGCCCGGAGTGCAACTATTTTTGCACCTGGTGCTATACCTTTTACTCCAAATCCATTACTACTATTAGCCGCAATTATCCCAGAGACGTTAGTCCCGTGGCGATTTTCGTCAGCAGGAATTGGGTCAGGGTCTTGGTCATCACCAACATTTCTTGTTGTTACATCTACAAAGTCGTAGCCAATGACATCGTCAGCATATCCATTGCCATCATTATCAATAAAGTCTATGTCACCAGTTACTCCGTCTCTTTGTTCTGTACTGGGCCATGGGTCAAATTTTCCATTTCCATTTATATCTTCAGTTTCATTAATCCAAAGTTGGGTATTCAAATCTTCGTGATTAAAGTCTATGCCAGTATCCACAACTCCTACTAAAACTCCATCTCCAGTGGCAATATTCCAAACTTGACTCATCTCCAAAAAAGGAAGTGACCATTGCTCACCAGATAAATCTTTGGTGCTGGGTTGTTCTATTCTGTATTTATAATTTGGAGTGAGGGACAAAACTGCTGAATTGTTCAGATAATCATCAGCTTCTTCTGGAGTTAATTCTACTCTATAGAAGTTATAGAGAGATTGGAGCTCATTATTATCTGATTGAAGTTCAGAGTTTTTGCTTAAAGATTTTGGGAATATCGGCGTTAACTTTAACTCACTTTGTAATGAGTTTAGTTTACTGTTTTGCTTAATTTCAATGATATATTCATTTGAGAATAAATCATTGCTAATAAAAAAAGTAGCAATTAATAGAGCAAAAAAACAAGTTGATTTTATCTTCATTCGGTATTTATTATATTAATTATGTCTTCTAATATAACCAACGAAATTTCGGCCATTCTGTTACTATCATCTAACAAAGGATTAATCTCGCATAGTTCAAGTGCTTTTACTATATCATTTTTCAATAATTTTGCCACCATTTCTATAACTTCATCGGGTGTGAACCCTTTAGCTACAGGTGTGCCTGTGCCATAGGAAGTGACGTTCGGATCCATAGAATCAACATCGAGCGATAAGTAAATAGCATCGCACTGCTTTAGGTGGTCAAGCGTAGCATCCAATGCTTTATCAATGCCACCATTTCTGACTTCCGAAACGCTAATAGCTTTTACATTGTGTTCTTCTATTAAGGCAAGCTCTTCTTTTTCATAGCTTCTTAGTCCGATGAATACTAAGTCTTCTGGGTTGACTTTTGGAGACATATCGAATAGATTTTTACATTTTTCCCAGTACTTTTCAGCTTTTTCGCTTATATCGTTTCTCTTATGCTTTAAGTTATCTAATCCCATTGACATAGCGAGTGGCATCCCGTGGACATTACCCGATGGAGTTGTATAAGGTGTGTGCATGTCGGCGTGGGCATCTATCCAAACTAAACCAAGCCTCATATCTGGGTAAGCTTTTTTGATCCCTGCTATAGTACCAGCAGCAGATGAATGGTCACCACTTATTACAAGTGGAAATCTTCCAAACCTTAAAGAAGACTCTACTTCGTTACCTAATTTTTTTAATCGTTTATAAATCTGTTTTAAGCGGATAGCATGCGGGGTGTTTATCTTTTTGAATAGTAACTTGTTGTTTTTATCTATTGTCACTACTTCATTTTCATAAAATAATTTCGATTCATTGTTTATGGCGGCTATTCTTAAGCCATCTATTCCTACGCTCGAACCTCTTGTTCCAGCACCCAGTTCTGATGGGTTTTCTATTATCCTAAAGCTTTTCATATTATTTTTGTTTCCGTCTGTATCTAATTTATTCAAAGATAATTAACGTATCAGTCAATTAAAAAATTGTGGAATGTTAAAAAATCAATAAATTTCAAAAATTCTATAACTTTCCTGAAAATATACGTATAATTTATGATATGCTTAGCTAAGGAGCTATAACTCTAATATATAATGCCTATGAATAATAATTATTACCCAATTCAACAACCGCACGATTTGCCTTCTAAAGAAAAAGAAGAGGGAATGAGTGCCTATTTTATGATGTTTGCTTCTTTGGCGGCTGGTATTCCTCTGCCAATCTTGAACTTAGTTGCTGCTGCTATTTATTATCATACTAATAAACACAAAAGCCGATTCGTACAGTTCCACTCATTGCAATCGCTACTTTCTCAGCTGCCTGTGAGTTTACTAAACTTTGGCTTAGTGGTGTGGGTAATCTTTTTGTTCAGAAGTGATTTTGATTTCTCAGCTTGGTTTGTTCTCTACGCTACTGTAACTGCTATATTTAACTTTGTATATATGATATTCAGTATTATTGCTGCAATAAAAGCAAGAAATGGACGGATGTACTATTTCCTGTTTTTTGGTAATTATTGTTATGAAAAAGTCTATAAAGTTCGTATTATAGAAGAAGAGAAGTTTAGAAAAGAAAAAGAGAATTATGGCGAATAAACAAAGAATGAAACGGGATTTTTTCGTGCTTGCTGGACTTTTTATTGCTGCTTGGGTGTTCCTTGCAGTTTGGGATCCAAACGATGAAGGCGACGATAGTGAAGAAGATACTCCAACGTTACAAACACAAATAGAAGAAAGTCCCAGGGAGAGCAAAGATCTTTCCCGAGAATTAATTTCAACTCTAAGATATAAACACATTAGTAATGAGAATTCGGATATTGTAAAAGCACTCTCGGAAATTGAAAATAAATTATCGAGTGATGAAGTTGAGTTTAAGCTGTATATGGACAATAGTAAGGAGGTAAACTTATTCGCACTTCCGTCCAATATGATAGTTATAAGCAGGGGATTACTTAAGATGATTGATAATGCTGAACAACTGGCTGCTTTAGTTTGCCACGGTATTGGTCACTTGAAGTATAATCACAGTATTGCAGAATTAGAAAATAGTCTAAAAATTGCAGTTATACACTCTGAAATGGGTTCGGCTTTTGACGAAGCACACACTGTTCTGAACAATCACCGATACACCGTGGATATGGAATCAGAAGCTGAGGGCTATGCTATTGAGCTGATGAATGAAAAGGGAATTTCGCCAAAAGCATTGAGCAATTTCTACTCAAAATTATATAAGCAAGCCGACGGTGTGCCGAACTTTTTGCACACTCACAAGGGTGCGGACGGTAGAATCAAATCACTTAATGACGCAACAGAAAGCAGCACCAAAATTTCATTCTCATTTGATTGGGATGAAGTAAAGAAAAAATTATGATTCATATTGCTTATCACCCAAGTTACAAGCACGAATTACCCGAAAAACATAAGTTCCCTATGCTCAAGTATAGTGAGCTTGTGAGTAGAATATTGGAAGAGAAAATCTTTGAGGAAAAGAATTTCTTTGAGCCAGAGCCAATTGATGAAAATCTGTTACAATTAACTCATACTGAAGAATATCTGAGGAAAGTAAAGTCTTTGACTTTAGATCCCAAAGAAGAGAGGAGAATGGGTTTCCCTCAGAGCAAAGAGCTTTATATAAGGGAGCTAAGAATCACTAACGGCACTTTGGAAGGGGCATTACTAGCTAAACAAAATGGTCTCTCATTCAATATTGCTGGAGGCACTCACCACGGATTTTCTTACAAAGGTGAGGGTTTTTGTATATTTAACGATGTTGCTGTGGCAGCAAACTCAATGCTTTACAATGGTGACGCACGTAAAATATTAGTGATAGATTTAGATGTGCACCAAGGTAATGGCACAGCCGAAATATTCGGTAAAGAGCCTAGAGTATTCACTTACAGCGTACACGGAAAGAATAATTACCCCTTAAAAAAAGAGATTTCTGATAAGGATACAGAGCTTGATGATTTGACTGGTGATGATGAATATTTGAAGGTTATAAGTGAAGAAATTCCATATTTACTTGACTCGGAAAAGCCAGATTTTGTGTTCTACCAAGCTGGGGTAGATGTGTTGGAATCTGATAAATTTGGGCGGCTATCGCTATCAATAGACGGCACAAAAAAACGTGACGAAATTGTGTTCAGTGAATGTAAAAAAAGAGGACTGCCTATTTGCTGTACTATGGGCGGCGGTTATTCTAAGGATTTGGGTGTAATATTAGAAGCACATCTGAATACTTACAAATCCGGTAAGCATTACTATAAATAAAAAAAAATGTGGAGGTGGTGGGGTTCGAACCCACGTCCGAAGAACTTCTCTTGAAGCTTCTACAATCATAGTCATTCTATGAATTCTCGTCTTGTAAGTAACCGAAAGACAGGGCTCACAAGATATATCAGCTTTTAGTTTCGCCTTAGTCCCAACTGAACTGACTTCGGCTATCCTGTCAGGTTTCGACACCTCAATATAAATATGAACAGGCACATATCTAAAGAGATGGGTCACCTAAAAGTTATGTTATTTAGGCAGCCATTGCAAAATTATCTTCTGCATTTGTTTGTTTTACCGGTTTTATTAGCGTGCACCACCGATAGCAGCACGAATTGCAACATTCAAAATCCGACACTCCGTCGAATCCATGTCACCCCCAATTTTCAATGAACTTATCTTATTATAGACTTCTATAACCAAAAATTATTTTACATTCTCGTGCGCTTTGGTAAGCAATCTAACTTCTTCTTCTGTAATTTCTTTATTTCTTCTACCCATCACTATCTCACAAACTTCTAACGCTTTGTTTAGCTTATAGGTTGGTGAGCTGTGCAATCCGCCCCAAGAAAACGACTTTATGTGATTTGATAGGAATCCAGGTCTTACCAAAATACCACAAACTCCAGCTATAGTTCCTGTGTTGAACTGAGTATTGATAGCTGATTTGGTATGATCGCCACAAATTAATCCAAGGAACATAGTTCCAGTCGCAATTTCCTCATCTCTTTGAATCACCTTAATCTCAGAGTAAGTATTTTTCAAATCTGAGGTATTAGTATCAGCACCTAAGTTGACCCATTCACTCAGGAAAGAATGACCCAAAAATCCATCGTGTTGTTTGTTGCTGTATGATTGGATAATAGAACCTTCTACTTCACCACCAACCTTACAAACTTCACCTATGGATGTGTCTTGATATATCTTAGCACCTACTTTTATGGTAGAGTTTTTCCCAATATAGCAAGGCCCGAGTATAGTAACTCCAGACATTATTGTTACGCCTTCGTCTATTATTACTGGGCCATCGGTAGCATCTATTACCACATTGGGCTTAATTTGTGCTGACTCCGAGATTAATATATTTTCTTCCTCAACAAGAAAAACACCCGTAAAAGCAGTGTAATCTGCTAAAGGTTTATTTTCAAAAAACTTACTATCATTTTTAATAGCTGCTGAATTTTCGGGAATTGCGTCCCAAATATAATTCAAATATTTTATTTCTTCTGGTAAACTGTAGGTCTCATAACTACTGTTAATATCATCAAGAGTAGTTAAATTTCCTAAGTCCAACTCTTCGTTAGTAAAAATACCAACAACTTCACCTTTCAGCTTTATTGCGAAATTTTTATTTTGGTTAACTATCTCGCCAATTTCAAAATGCAATACATCATCAAATAATAGCTGCGAAGAAAGAATTAAGTTATATGCTCCAGAAGTAATTGTGTTTTGCAAATCAAACCGTTTCAGGAATGAGTTGAGTTTATCACTATTAGCACAGCTGAAAGTGATATTAATGCCAGGATATTGTGCCTGATATTTTTCAAATATTCTCTTCGCACCAACTCTTAGTTCCCAAACAGGATGAAGCACGGAAAATGGATAAAATCTATCATTTTCTTCGGTGTCGAATAATATGATAGAATTTAAACTCATTCCGATTCAGATTGTTTTTTCAGTTTTAGTACAGCTTTTACGAAGTCAATGAACAACGGGTGACCAGTCACAGCTCTCGATTTTAGCTCTGGGTGAAACTGAACACCAACAAACCACGGGTGGTCGTCTAACTCAACTATCTCGACTAACTTCCCATCTGGAGACAAGCCCGATAGTGTCATTCCGTTTTCTTCTAATGTTTCTCTGAATTGATTGCTGACTTCGTAGCGGTGTCTGTGTCTTTCTGATATTTCTAACTTGCCGTAAGCTTGGTGTGCCTTCGAACCCTCAGTCAATACACAAGGGTAAGCGCCCAATCTCATTGTGCCGCCTTTGTCTTCCACATCAACTTGGTCAGCCATAATGTCGATTACATTCTGGTCATTCTTGTCAAATTCCGCAGAGTGTGCATTTTCTAATCCACAAACATTGCGAGCAAATTCGATTACTGCACATTGCATACCGAGGCAAATCCCAAAGAATGGGATATTGTTTTCACGAATGTGCTTTATTGCATTCAGCTTTCCTTCTATTCCTCTGTTACCAAAGCCGGGAGCTATTAGCACACCGTCATAGTCTTTGAGTAATTCCTTAGTTGTTTTGTCATCGACAAAATCCTCGGAGTTGAGCATATCTAATTTTACTCGGCAATTATTGATAGAGCCAGCGTGGATAAATGCTTCTGTTATACTCTTGTATGAGTCTTCGTATTTTGTGTATTTACCAACTAAGGCAATTTTTACTTCGTATCTTGGTTTCTTTATTTTCTTTACAAATTTGTTCCAAGTGTCTAAGTTTATTTCTTTTACTTTTACGTCTAATTTTTCTAATATTGTTTCTGTCAACCTCTTACGTGCATAGAAAATAGGCACTTCGTAGATTGTTTCTACATCACGCGATTCGAATACTGCATCTTCGTCAACATTACAGAACAGAGCAATTTTCTCTCTCATATCTTTGAGCAAGCTGTGCTCACTACGGCATAGCAACACATCTGGCTTTATTCCATATTGCATCAGCTGTCTAACTGAGTGCTGTGTTGGTTTTGTCTTTAGCTCTTTGGCTGCCGCGATATAAGGTACATAAGTCAAGTGAATGTTCAAATAGTTTCCAGAACCAAGCTCATAGTTCAGTTGTCTTTGTGCTTCTAAGAATGGCAATGACTCAATATCGCCTACAGTTCCGCCAATTTCGATTAGAACAAAATCTTTTTCGCCATCAAATGCAACCATTCTGTCTTTTATTTCATTTGTTATGTGTGGCACAACTTGTACTGTTTTTCCTAAGTAGTGTCCACGTCTTTCTTTTCTGATTACGTTATCGTACACCTGACCAGCTGTTAGGTTGTTCAATTGTGACAATGACTCATCAATAAATCGCTCATAGTGACCCAAATCCAAATCGGTTTCTGCACCGTCATCAGTTACATATACCTCGCCGTGCTGAGTTGGACTCATAGTGCCGGGATCTATGTTAATGTACGGGTCTAACTTCAATATGCTTACACTGAATCCTCTTTGCTTTAGTAAGAAAGCAATAGAAGACGAAGCTATCCCTTTACCTAATGAAGATACTACACCACCAGTGACGAATAAATACTTCGTCTTAATTTGTTTTTTAGATTGAGCCATTTAATATCTAACGATTTTGTTAATTTAGATTAAATCAATTTCAAAAATAGAGAAAATGCTGCTAAGTATCAATTTTACTTTTGCAACTTTTCTAATAATATGACTAAATATAAGATACAACTAATATTATTATTTACTTTAATCACGCTGTTACTATCGCTGAGCGGTTGTTGGCACAAGAAAAGTGATGATGAGAATACTATCAAGTTTTGGCACTTTTGGAGTGAGCCATACCAAAGGGAAGTGGTTGACTCGTTAGTGAAAGTGTTTGAAAAGCAAAATGATGTTGTTGTAGAGGTAACCGAACTCAGTTGGGCAGATGGAAAAGTTAAGCTAATGGCAGCTTTCAATTCGGAAACGGCACCTGATGTGTTGGAGCTTGGCTCCGATTGGGTTGCCCAGTTCTCATCGGCTGGAGTCTTGGCTAACATCACCGATAGTGTTGATGCTGATAAATATCTAGATTTTGCCATGGAACCAGCAATGTGGCAGGGGAGTGTGTTCGCTCTCCCCTGGATTGTGGACACTCGTGTTATGTTTGTGAATATGGATTTGCTAAAAGCTGCTGGTTACGAGCATACTCCAAAAGATTTTCAAGAAATGGTAGAAATGGCAAAAGCTGTGAATGGCAATGGGAAATATGGATTTGGTGTGAATGGTTCGGACAGACACAGATTATACAAGAAAGTGCTTAGCTATATCTGGTCGGAAGGTGGAGTGATATATGAAAATGGCAAGTTTGTTTTCGATTCGGAGGAAGTTATTACTGCAGTTGAAAAGTATAAGGAAATTGGTAACTTTGGATTAGTTGGGCCACAAAAAGAATTAGACAAAAACTTTGCTCAGGGAAAGATTGCTTTCTGGATTTCGGGTAGTTGGTTGATGAAAAAAATAGATTCTTTCGATAAAATTGATGATTTGAGATTGATAGAAATGCCCGATATGGCTGCAAAAGGAATGTCATTTGCAGGTGGGGAATACCTAACGGTGGACAACAGAAGCGAAAATAAGGAATTGGCTGTCAAGTTTGTTAAGTTTATGACTGATGGGAAGAACTCGATCGAATTTTGCAAGAAGATTCCTGAGGGTGGCTTTCCTGCAGATAAGGAGTATTACTCAAAGAAATTCTATGATAATGAGTACAAGGCGGTATTTGCAAGCCAATTAGCTAACTCCAAGATGACACCTGTCCATCCAGATTGGTTGGAGATAGAGGAATTATTCGAGCACGCAGTAGAGTTAGTATTATACGATAAAATGACGAGTAGGGAGTCTATGCAACAGTTACAGAAAAAAGTAGAGGATATGTAAATATGGGTCACAATCACGGACATTCACACCACCACGGTGAGTTGAGCGGAAAGCGTTTGGGCTTTTCGGTTATTTTGAATCTGACGACCACGGTAGTGCAAGTTATTGGCGGAATTATGTCAAACTCATTGTCATTGCTATCCGATGCTGTGCATAATTTTAGTGATGGCGTGGCTCTTTGGATTGCCTACGGTGCTAATAAGATGGCCGGGAAAGATGCCACAAAGCAAATGACATTCGGCTACAAAAGGATAGAGATACTGGCTGCTTTTGTGAACGCCATTACCCTGATTGCAATAGTCGGCTATCTGGGGTACGAGGCATTCCGTAAGTTCTCGAACCCTGAAGTAATAGACGGTTCGCTTATGCTGATAGTGGCAACTATTGGGTTGCTGGCAAACTTGATTTCTGTAATATTACTACACCGAGACAAAGACCACAATATGAACATAAGGGCCGCTTATGTGCACCTAATGAGTGACACTTTGTCGTCCGTGGCTGTGATTGGTGGTGGCCTGCTGATTATGTTCTACGATATGTATTGGGTTGACCCCGTGGTTACTCTAATTATATGTATCTACATACTTTACCACACAATTGGCTTGATAAAAGAGAGTGGTAAGATACTAATGCAGAGCAAACCAGACAACGCAACTATAGAAGAAATCAATAAGTTTATACTACAATATGACAAAATAGCAAATGTACACCACGTACACTATTGGTCGCTGAGCGACGAAGACAGCTACTTAGAGTGCCACATAGACTTAACTGAAGACTTGAAGATATCGGAAGTGGATGAGATAAGACAGAAAATCACTGATGGATTGCACGATGAGTTCCACATACACCACTCTACTATACAGATGGAGTTCAACTGCTGCGAGGAAAAGGACTTGATTCCGAGTCATTAGGTGTTATTTTTAGTAAAAACCATAGAAACTAACAATGAAAATAGAAGCAAAAAACCCACTAGATTACATCAGTAAACTGCCAGAAGAAAGGCAAGAGCCATTCGCAAAGCTAAGGCAAACGATTTTGGACAATATACCGGATGGATTTGAGGAAACAATGAGCTATGGAATGATTGGCTATGTAGTGCCACATAGCATATACCCAGATGGTTATCACTGTACCCCTGAGTTGCCCCTGCCGTTTATGAGCATTGCCTCGCAAAAGAACTTTGTGGCACTATACCACATGGGTATTTATGCCAACCCCGAACTAATGGAGTGGTTCAAAGCCGAATACCCAAAGTATGAGAAGACCAAGTTAGACATGGGGAAGAGTTGCATTCGATTCAAAAAGGTGGATAGAATCCCCCCCCAGCTGATAGCAGAGCTATGCCAAAAGATGACCGTTGCCGATTGGGTCTCGCTTTATGAGACGAATTTGAAGGGGTAGGTGGTCGTTATTTGAAGAGATTCCCGCGGTCGTTGCACTCCCTCGGAATGACGGGGCTTCTGAAGTGAAATGTCATTACGAGAAATATCAGCTTGCTCATATTTTGTGGCAATCTATTCATTACTAAAATCGAAATGACTGGTTTCATTTTGAGATTCCTACGCTACGCTCGGAATGACGGGGCTTTTGAAGTGGAATGTCATTGCGAGAAATATCAGTTTACTGATATTTTGTGGCAATCTGTTTGTTAAATTTAGTACAAAAACATCAATGAAAACATATCATGTTTATATAATGACAAATAAAAACAATACTGTCCTGTACACAGGTGTTACTGGGAATATGGCAAGAAGACTAGAGGAGCATAGGTCAGGAGCTAATACATCAGCTTTTACCAGAAGATATAATGTTAATAAATTAGTATTTGTAGAAAGCAGTAATGATGTTGAAGCAGCATTGAACTATGAAAAGAGAATAAAGTCTTGGTCTAGGAAGAAGAAGATTGATTTAATAGAGAAAGACAACCCTAAGTGGGATGATTTAGGAAAGAAATATAATCTTATTTGAAGAGATTCCCGCGGTCGTTGCACTCCCTCGGAATGACGGGGCTTTTGAAGTGAAATGTCATTGCGAGAAATATCAGCTTGCTGATATTTTGTGGCAATCTGTTTATTACAATAATCGGAACGAGTGGTTTCGGATTTAGATTCCCGGGCTACGCTCGGAATGACTGTTTCAATTCCTTGGAATAAACAAATACCTTTTTATATAATCTCACCACTATCTCAAAAAAAAATCGTATATTAAGAACATGAAATCTATACTATTAAATATAATATTATTACTAACTGCCACTAACCTATATTCTGCTAATCAAGTTATGACTGCGGATATAGATGAAGGAATTGGTAGCTTTACTTCTGAGTATATATCGACTTTAGTAAGCGAGGCAGAGGAAGGCGAGTACGAAGCACTGCTGCTCACTTTAGATACTCCCGGTGGTTTACTCGATGCCACAAGGGATATTGTTAGCACTATCTTGGAATCCGAAGTTCCTGTTATAGTCTATGTTGCTCCGGGTGGAGCGAGGGCTGGTTCGGCTGGAGTGTTTATCACTCTGTCAGGAAACATAGCGGCTATGGCTCCCGGTACTAACATTGGTGCTGCTCACCCAGTTGGTATGGGTGGAGAATCGGGAGATAGTGCAGAGGTGATGGCTCAGAAGGTAACTAACGATGCTGCCGCTCTCATTCGTTCCATAGCTAAGAAGAGGAATAAGAATATTGATATGGCGGAACTTACAGTCAGAAATTCGAGCTCCTATTCTGAAACTGAGGCGCTGGATAGCAACTTGATTGACGTGGTTGCTAAGAACAAGCAAGAGTTATTGAAATTAGTTCATGGCAAAGTGGTTAGCACTGCGAGTGGTGATGTAAAGTTAGACACAAAAAATTCTGAATTAGTTAAGCGTGAGAAGGATTGGAAAGAGGGGCTGCTAAGCTTCCTTTCAGACCCTAACATAGCATATATATTTATATTGCTGGCTATGTATGGCATTATGATTGAGTTTTACAACCCTGGGTCGATATTCCCAGGAGTGATAGGTGTAATCTCGGCGATTATTGCTGGGTTTTCATTGCAAATGCTACCAGTTAATTATGCTGGATTAGCACTTATGGTCGTCTCAATCGTATTGTTTATTATGGAAGTGAAGATAGTATCCTTTGGGCTGCTGTCGTTGGGTGGGGTGGTCACATTCCTGCTCGGCTCCATTATGCTAATTGATTCACCTGGAGATTTTATGAGTATTGGATTAGGGATAATAATACCAGCCACTGCGGTTACGGCTGCCGTGTTTATTGGTATAGTTTATTTGGCAGTAAAGTCACAAAACAAAAAAGTCTCATCTGGTGTAAGCACCTTAGTCGGTAAGGAAGTAGTTGTATTTAGTGATATACTTCCTCCACAGATGGGAAGAGTGAAAGTAACTGGCGAGATATGGAGAGCTGAAGCTGATGAACAGTTGTTAAAAGGTGAGTTTGCTATAATTACGGCTGTCGATGGCTTAACGCTAACAGTAAAGAAATTAAACAAGAGTTAAATTAAATTAAGGAGTTATATATGGCAGTACCATTTATAGTATTGATAGTTATTGGGGCGTTTTTGTTCTTCTCTATGGTGAAGATATTGAACGAATATGAGCGTGGTGTGATTTTCAGATTAGGGAAATTGCAAGGAGTAAAAGGGCCAGGGCTAATTATCTTAGTACCTTTTATTGATAAGATTATGAAGATTAGTTTGAGGACTGTTGTTCTCGATGTAGAATCGCAAGACATTATCACAAGGGACAACGTGTCGCTGAAAGTGAACGCTGTGCTTTACTTCAAGGTAGTCCAACCAGACAAAGCTGTGATTGAGGTGGAGAATTATCTGTATGCTACTAACCAGTTGGCACAAACAACGTTGAGAAGTATTATTGGGCAATCCGAATTAGATGAGGTGTTGGCTGAAAGGGATAAGATAAACGAAAAGCTACAAACCATAATCGATGAAGAGACTGAGTCTTGGGGTATCAAGGTAACTGCTGTGGAAGTGAAGCAAGTTGATTTACCACCAGAAATGCAACGTGCTATGGCAAGACAAGCAGAGGCAGAGAGAGATAGAAGAGCGAAAGTAATTAACGCAGAAGGTGAGTTCCAAGCAGCTCAGAAGTTAACGGAAGCGGCAATCCAAATGGAAAAGCACCCAACAGCACTTCAGTTGAGATACTTACAGACTCTGGCTGACATTGCTACTGAGAATAATTCGACTACTATATTCCCAATCCCAATTGACCTGTTCAAACCGTTTATGAATGGTGGCAATGAGGGGGGACTAAAGATGAGTGATTTGGAAGGGCCAATAAGGCAGTTCCTCGAATCGCAGAGTAAGTCTTAACATTCAAATAGATTAGATTTATTATTAAACTCCTTCAGCTAATTTTGTTGAGGGAGTTTTTTTTGTGATAGTATCATTTGATAGTATCATGAATTTAAAAAATAGAAAAGAAAAATAAGTTATATCATTAAAAAAAATTGTATTTCATGAGACGTTTTTGTTGTTCATGTGTCTTTATATATAGGTATCATCCAATTTTTAAAAAAAAATATTAATTAAAACGGTGAAAACTATGATTCAACAAATACTTTTTATAATGGTTTTATTAACTGTTAACGCTTTCTCACAAGATGGCACAGTTAGTTCTGGAGGAGACACTAAGTCAGAAAGTGGAAGTGTCTCTTATTCAATAGGACAAGTAAGTTACGAAATACAATCTGGGGATGGATATGTCCAACCTGGTTTACAACAAACATATAAGGTTGTTATTTCTTCTATTAAGGAGAGTGAATCTAATTTTTCAATTGAACTTTATCCAAATCCGACTACTGACAATGTAGTATTAAAGATTGATGAATCAGATTTTTCAGGTTTAGAGTATAGCTTAGTTAATCTATTAGGTATTACTGTAATTAACAACTCAATTCATTCAACTGAAACAAATATAGATACTTCAGAGTTGACAGCTTCTTCATATATTTTAAACATATTTAAAGAAGGTAAAACTATTCAATCATTCAAATTAATCAAAAGTAAATAAAATGAAAAAGATTATTATTGTATTATCATTATTAGTATTCGCATCAATTCTAATAAGCTCTCAAACTCCTAATAAATTTAGTTATCAAGCAGTAGTCAGAGATGCAAATAATGAATTGATAATAAATAAAGCTATAAGTGTTAAAATTAGCATCTTAAATGATTCAATTAGTAATGAAGCAGCATTCAGTGAAATACATTTTCCTAAAACAAATGATAATGGACTTTTCAGTATTCAAGTAGGTAATGGTTTCAAAATTTATAGTGAATTAGAATCTATTGATTGGTCAAAAGGACAATACTTTATAAAATCAGAAATTGACCTTGAAGGGAATGAAAATTACACTATCAGCGGTGTTTCCCAATTAGTAAGTGTTCCTTATGCTCTACACGCATCAACTGCTGATAGAATTGCTGGCGGAGGAGATAGTAGCCCAACAGATAGAATTATAGACAAAGATGGTAATACTCGAGTTGAAGTTGAAAGAGAGATAGACGAAAATATAGTTAGGTTCTCAATCGATGGCGAAGAAAAATGGACCATGGTTGGTGATAGGTTAGAGCCAAGAAATACAAAGAATAATATACTGATAGGTAAACAAGCTGGTGGAACAATTGACAATGAAGAAGGAAATATTGCAATAGGTGATTCGAGCTTGTTTCGAGTAAATAATGGCAATTATAATGTTGCAATTGGTTTACTTTCATTGCATTCTAACAGTTCCGGAGAAGGTAATGTAGCAATTGGAACTAAATCTCTTCAATCTAACAACACAGGTTCTTTCAATACTGCGATAGGCCACGAAGCTATATTTAGTAATGATTATGGCTCTGATAATGTGGCGAATGGATATCAAGCCTTATACAATAACACTCAAGGTAATGGTAATTCTGCTATAGGAAGTAACTCACTTTATTCAAATACCAAAGGTAGTAGAAATTCGGCACTAGGTTACCAAACACTTTATTCAAATACCACTGGTACACGGAACACCGCAATCGGTTCTGGATCATTAAATTCAAATACAACTGGTGATGATAATACAGCTATTGGGTCTGAGTCAATGAATAATAATATGACAGGCTCGCGTAATACTGCTTTAGGGAGAAGTTCTTTGTCATACAATACTACTGGGGCATCAAATACAACAGTAGGCTATGTTTCTATGAATTCAAATATAAGTGGTCAGTCTAATAGTGCATTCGGGGCAGGGACGCTGAGCGATAATACTATAGGTTTTGCAAATACGGCAATTGGAATTTCTGCTTTAAGTGTTAATATTAGTGGGAATTATAATGTCGCTGTAGGGGGGCGATCACTTAATTCAAATAAGAGCGGTGAATATAATACAGCTATAGGAAACGAAGCTGACAACGCTGATTCAACATTTAGTAATTCTACAAATATTGGTAATAAATCAATATCTACTGCTTCAAATATGGTAAGAATTGGTAATGAAAATATAACTAGCATTGGTGGTGCTGTAAATTGGACAACTATTAGTGATGGGAGGTTTAAAGTAAACATAGAGAGCAATGTTAAAGGACTTCAATTTATTAATCAACTCAAGCCAGTTACTTACTCAATTGATTTAAAGAAAATAGAGCAGTTCTATTTTGATCATTTTGGAAAAGTTGATAGCTCAAAATGGAACACTAAATATGATAAACAGAATATTAGATACACTGGCTTTATTGCACAAGAAGTTGAAGAAGCAGCCAAAGCAAATGGATTCGATTTTAGTGGCGTCGATGCACCTAAAAATAAAAATGATTTTTATGGATTGAGATATGCCGAATTCGTTGTTCCATTGGTAAAGTCCGTTCAAGAACTTAGCAAACAGTTAGAAGAGAAGGACGAAATAAATGGTGAGTATGCTTTAGAGTTAGAAAAACAGAAAAAACAGATTGAATTTCTACAAAGTCAGATTGATGAACTAAAAACATTAGTCTTAGAGGTAAAAGAAACAAACTAATTAAAAAAAAGGAGATTAAAACTAATCTCCTTTTTTATTATTTATCTACTCTAACAGTTCCCCTAAGCCTTAATCCACTTAACCAAATCAGAGAACTTCGGTTTTTTGCCAGTCATCAATATACCAATTCGGTATATCTTAGCTGATACCCATACGGCAACAAAGAAGAAACCAATAAGTGCAACTGCCGAGGCAATAATTTCAATTATAGGAACATTGGTTGCGGCTATTCTTACTATCATTATTAGTGGTGATGTAAGTGGCACTATTGACAATACTACCGCAAGTGTGCTGTCTGGGTTGTTCATTATCTGTGGAGTAATCATAATTGCTAATATTATTGGCAGTGTTACTGGAAGCTGCAACTGTGCTGCATCTTGCTCATTGTCCACTGCGGCACCTACTGCTGCGAAGAAAGTTGCGTAGGTGAAGTAACCCATAATAAAGTAGAATAGGAAGCCAAGAACGAGAGTGAAATCAACACCAGGTATTGAAAGACCTTGTGTTTGATCCATCATTCCGCCACCTTGTGCTTTTGCCATTTCGGCCATTCCTTTTACAGATTCTGGGTCACCAAAAATCAATGGTCCGAGTAGAGTGAGCAATCCAAAGCCCAAAATGAGCCAAAATATTATCTGGGTGAGTCCGACTAAGCCGATACCTATTACTTTACCCATCATTATTTCGAATGGTTTTGCCGATGAGGCAAGCACTTCTATTATTCTGTTCGATTTTTCTTCTATCACTCCACGGCTAACAAAACTACCGTAGATAAAGACTAAGAAATACATAGCAAACCCAAGTCCATAGCCAACGTAGGCCATTGCCTTGGTGTCGTCCTGTTCTGTTTCGCCAGTCTCGGTTATCTTATTGGTGTTTATGCTGACTCTTTGCTTGATTAAATCAATTACATCAGGGTCAGTGCCTATTCTTTCTAATCGCTTTACTCTGACTATCTTGTTTAGGTCAGATTCGAGTGATGATATTAGCCCAAGACCACCGCCACCAGTTGTGTAAACTGACGCTTCGCCTTTGTCTAATATATCTTCAGGAATAACTACATAGCCATCTATAGTCTCTTTTTGTAGCTCTTCTTTTAGTTCAGCTATGCTCTTTTGTGTGCTGTAATAAAGACTTGTGTCAGCTGCAACCAATGGTTTTTCTATCACGGTGCTTTGGTCAACTATTGCTAATTTCTTGCTCGTGTCACCAAATGACATTGATATATAAACGATGATTCCGAGTAATGCGACTAACCCTAATGGGCCAAGAATAGTACCAATGAGGAACCCCTTTGTCTTTACTTTTGAGATATACTCGTGAGCAATTATGGTTTTTATTTTGCTATACTTACCCATTTGCTACCTCACTTCCTCTTACGGAATCTATGAATATTTCATTGATTGACGGCTCAACTAACTCAAATTTGTAAAGCGACAAAGTCTTATTAATCTCGTCTAAGAACTGTCTCGAATCAAATGATTCGTCAGTTATTTTTAGTTCTAACCTGTGTGTGCTTTGGTTTACTACTTTTAATTGTGGATGAACAATAACCGCACTCGCATCTCCTTCAAATTCCAATACTATAGTGTCGCGACCAAAGCTCTTTTTAATCTGCCTTACATTTCCTTGTAATATAGCTTTGCCTTTGTTAATAAGGCACATATCATCACAAAGTTGTTCCACTTGGTGCATAACGTGAGTAGAAAGAATTATGGTTTTTCCCATTTCTTTCAGCTCTAATATTACATCTTTCAGCATTTCGGCGTTTATTGGGTCGAACCCTGAGAATGGCTCATCTAATATGAGTAATTCTGGTTCATGGAGTAGGGTAGAGATGAACTGTACTTTTTGCGCCATACCTTTCGACAGGTCTTGTATTTTTTTGTTTGACCAACTTGCAGCATCAAATTTGATTAACCACTTTTCGGCTCTTTTCTTGGCATCTTCTTTACTCACACCTTTTAGTTGAGCGAAGTAGATAAGCTGATCCATTATTTTTTGTTTTTTGTATAAACCACGTTCTTCTGGTAAGTAAGCTACTCGGTTCTGAGTTTCATTGCTTACGTCTTCACCGAACACCTTTATAGTTCCAGAATCTGGCATATAAATATTATTAATCATTCGGATGAGTGTAGTTTTGCCCGCACCGTTTGGACCTAATAGTCCGAATATTGTGCCCTTTTGTACTTCTAACGATATGTCATTGTTTGCAAAGTAATCGCCGAATTGTTTGTGTACATTTTTTACCAGTATTACTGGTTCGCTATTTTGATTTTGCATATATTTTTAAGAACTCTTTTTCTTCTTCAGTTAGTGATTCGAATCCACGTTCATTAATTTTATCCAAAATATCGTTTAATATTTCTTCATTTTGCTCGTGGTCTTCTTCGGAGAAAGGTATTGACTCTTCTACGGGTTGAGGTTTTTGCATTTCCATTGCTTTGTATTTGTCAATCAATGCAGGAGTTGGCTCTAAGCTTCGTCTTTCGGGCATAGTGTAGGGCTGGAACATATTCAAATTAAATTCCTTTGTCTCATTTTTAAGAACGATGTGACCAAGGAATCCAATTATTAATCCAATACCTAACATAGCAGGCGAAGGACTGATGATATTGCTATCTATCCCCATTGCTCCAGTTTCTAATACATAGAGCATAGCCCAACCAGCTAGAATAAATACTGGGAGTGCTGTTCTATTCAATCTGATTGATTTGAAAAATCGCTTATCTTTTTTTCTGTTGAACAAGGCATAGAGTGATAACACAAAAGCTGAAAGTGCCTCTATACCAAAGACAGTAGTATTTGGAGAGTTGAAATTTAGCATTAGCATTATCATTCCCATAAAGAAAACTGCAAAACTAAATGCAAAGTCAAATACTCCCTTGTTTAGAATCTTTTTTATTTGAGGTGCTAAGTAATAGAGTGCTACAAAGCCAATGAAGGCATTTGCTATGTTTCCGTAAACAAATGGATAGGTGGCAAATCGCCACAGTTGCATTTCTCCAGAAATCATCTTAGCATCAATCATCAAGTAATTAGCAATAACACCACCTAAAAAGCCATCAACTAAAAAGATAACAGCCGAGATTATTGCAATTATTCGGTATATGCTAAAATTTGCCACAATTTTACTTTAATGAATCAATTAAGGAATCTATCTTGTTTATATCCAAATTTTCATGAAAATCTTCGTTGATAGCCATCATTGGTGCACCACTACATGCCCCCATACACTCCATTTCTTCGAGCGAGAATTTTCCGTCGGAAGAAGTCTCATTGCTTTTCAAATCAAGCTTTTCCGAAATCATATTGTAAATCTTATCGCCTTGATGAAGCATACAAGACACGTTAGTACATACTTGTAAGTGATACTCACCGCGTGGCTTTTGCGAGAACATAGTGTAAAATGTTACTACACCATAGATATGAGCGTAAGATTGATCCAATAGTTCAGCTATGTATTCCATCATTGGTTTTGATACATGTCTATACTTGCGTTGAGCCATCCATAGTACAGGTATTACAGCTGCTTTTTTGTCAGGATATTTTGATATATACTTATTTACTTCTTTTAGTTCTGCTTCATCAAACTTGAATTCTTGCGTTTCCATGTTTCCTCTAATTTGAATTATAGTCTTACAAAAATAATATATTTTTATAAGATTTAAAGGTTTTTATTTTTACTAAACCTATTTACGAATAATTTTAAATTTAACCAATGTTTTACAGCAATCATAATTTTATGGACAAGTGACACTTTTATTTTTTTCTTGAACACATTATAATTGTTAAGCTCAATTTTTTCTAACAATCTGAAATAAATTTCATCCATTACCTGAGCTGGTAGCATTGAGTTCTTGTCTTCAGACATAAGCTCCGAACGAGCTTCAAAGTAATATTTCTTTGCTCTTTGTACTTGAAATTCCATCAATCTGATGAAGTTATCATTGTAAACTTCATTAATTAGGTCTTCTTCGCTGTAGCCAAATCGTTCCATTTCGTCTTGGGGTAGATAAATATAGCCGTTGTCTTTGTCATGCTTTACGTCACGTAGGATATTAGTTAACTGCAGGGCATAACCCAAACTCACCGCATATTGCTTAGTTGAATCATATTTGTAGCCGAATATTTCTATACTCATTAGCCCAACTATTGAAGCTACTGAATAGCAATAATCCTTTAGCTCAGTGAAGTTCTGATAGCGATTTTGGTATAAATCTCTTCTGCATCCTTTTATTAAGGTAATGAAGTATTGTTCAGGAATATTGAACTTATCAAACAAATCTGTTAGCGGTGCTATCAATCTATTCTTGTGTTCTTTGTTGTATAGCTTTTCAATTTCTTGTTCCCACCAGCGTAATCGTTTTTCTTTTCTTTCTATTACTTCGGGGGTGTTGCTTGGGGTGCTGTCAACTATGTCATCTATGTAGCTGCAGAAAGCGTAGAGCGAATTGATGGCAGCTTTTTCTTCTTTTGGCAATAAAGAAAAAGAGTACAAAAAGTTAGACTTTGCCTCTTCTGCAGGCAATTGCTTTTCGTACTGAGCCAAATTCTTTTTTGTTATGCTTTCCATCATAATATAAGGGATTTCAAAATTATACCTACGTAATCAATCTTGCTAAGAGAAGGTCTGACACTTACTATTTTCTCTTTGGACGATTTACATTTCTCTAAGATACGTATTCCTGATGAAATTATTAATTTCAATTCAAATTTTAATCTTTTATTTTTAACAAGATAGAGTAAATTTATTCCATTGTCAAATAATTCTTCAGTTTTAATGTACAATTCGCTCATACACTTATTGAAACTAACACTATTATTGTTCAAATTGTAACAGTCTAAGTCATATTTTTCGAGCATGTTTTTAGGTATAAAACATCTGCCTTTTTCTCTATCTCTGCTTATATCTTGCCAAAAATTTACTAATTGAAGTGCTGTGCATACATCGCCCGAGTAGGCGACTGCCTCAGTGGAGTTATTATCGAATAGCTTCAATATCATTTCACCGACTGGATTTGCCGAATAATCACAGTAGTCTAATAAATCTTCAAAATTTTCTGCATGCTCAAAGTATATATCTTGTTTAAATGCTTTGTTGAGCCGTACTAAATCATTTGTTTCTACTTTGGTTCTTATTGTAGTATCAACAACTGCTTTCAGAATAGGGGTGTGAAGCGAGCTTGTCGGGAGCAATATGTTTCTTTCTATTTGTTCAAGAAGGGCATATCGTTCCGAATTGTCTATTTCCAAATTCTCATCTGCTATGTCATCGCCTAATCTCGAGAATGCATAGATAGAATAGAAATACTTTCTGATATGTTTTGGTATCAGAACAGAACCAACGGGGAAGTTCTCATAGTGAGAGGTTGCTAATTTTTGGCAATAAAAATACGCCTCATCCAAATTATCTACATTCAGATGTGAATTTGTAGCTGCTAATGATTCTATTTCTTTATAAGTGTATTTCATAAAAAAAGCTCAGTCTATTAAATAAAACTGAGCTTTAATATTATTTCAATTTGATCAGAGTTGTTTAGTAGCTCTTATATTGAGTATGTCTCATATCTTCAATTTCAGCGTCTTTTTTCGCTTGGTTTAACCAAAGGAAGTAAGTGTTTCTTTGATTGTTCGCTTTCAATTGTTGTATGTAAGCCGGAAGTGCATTATTCACAACTTCTTCGCTCGGAGTTTCTTTACTCATTACTTGAACTATATAAACAGCATTTTCGCCAGTGAATGGTCCAGATATTTTATTAATTGGAGCGTTCATAACGTAGTCAGTAAATACGTAATCTTTACCGCCACCTGGTATAGCACCATTGTTACTTACATTCTGAGCATTTAGTACTTGAAGTGAAGCGTCAGCCTCAGCCGCAGTAGTTATAACACCCGAACCTTTTATTTTGTTATAAACTTCATTAGCTTTTGCTAATTGATATTCTAATGCTTTTTCTGTTCTAACACTTGCTCTAATTTTTTCTTTTACTGCATCGAAAGGAGCGATTCCTTTTGCAGTTGCACCAGTTACTTTAGCTACTACATAACCATAGTTCTCAATTTCAATTGGTTCTAATACAGTATTGAGCTCAGAGTTGAATGCTTTGTCAGTTAAGTATTGACTTGTAAGTGTTGGTCTTTGTTTGATAAATGGAGCAGTCTCTTGAACATTAAGTTCTAATTTTTCGCCCAACTCATCAATGTTAGCACCTTTTTCCAATTGATTTTTGAATGATACTGCGTCTCTGATAATTTGGTTTTTAGAAATACCAGACATCTTTGGAGTAAGTTTGATAAATGAATACTTGTATTCTTCAGACTTAACATCTTCAACTTTGATTACGTGGTAACCGAATTGAGTTTCTACAGGGCCAACAATATCGCCAGGGTTAGCAGCAAAAGCTGCTTCTTCGAATGCAGGAACCATTTGACCTTTACCAAAAAATCCTAAGTCTCCACCATTTTGAGCAGCAGAAGGGTCTTGTGAATTTTTTCGAGCTAAATCATTGAAGTCAGCACCACCTTTTGCTTGTTTCAATAAGTCTTTTGCTTTTGCTAAAGCTTCGTCTTTTCCATCATCAAAACTCAATAATATGTGACTAGCTTTAACAACTTTATTTTCGCCTTTTCTGATGTCGTCTAATCTTACAAAATAGGTACCATCAGAACCTCTGATTGGTCCTTTGATTTCACCTGCGTTAATATCAGTTAGGTACTGAGCTATTCTTGGCTCTATGTCTTTAATTAAAGTGTAATCAGAAGTTTCACCGTTGAAGTCTCTTAATTTTTCAGAGAACAAACTGTCTTTGCTCGAAGAGTCAGCAGATACTAACAAACTACTTAGCAAATTAACTTTCTTCGATGCAGATGCTGTATCATTAGCAGAAGGTTGCAACCTGAATGCAGCATATTTGATTGTTCTTGTAGCTTCTTGTCTGTATCTTTCTTTGTGATTTTCATAAAATTCTTTTAAGTCTTCATCTGTAATATTCAAATCATCATCAGAAACAGATGCCGCAGGGAATTTGATATACATTGCGTTAGCAGTGCTGTTATTGTCAATATAAGATTGCTTAGCATAAGTTTTAGAAACTACACCAGTAGCAGTGTTTACTACATTTGTAAGCATTTGTTGCTTCTTCTGATCACGCAAATAATTTGTAATCATATTGATTTCGTTACGGAATTGAGCTAAAGCTTCTTGTCTTTCGTTGGGATCCATATCTGGGGCAATACGATTGTAATATCCAGCAGGGTCAGTAAGCAAATCAACATAAGCTTGTCTTTGGAAAGTTCCAGCAGAATCCATGAATCTTTGTTTCATAAAGTCAGGTGGATTAGAAAGCAATTCTTTTGCTACCACTTCTTCTGTAACATAAGCACCAGTTTTCTTTGAGTATTGTGCAACTATCTGACCGTTAATCATAGTGTTCCACATTTGGTTTCTGATTTGTTTATCATTAACTGGAGCATCTTCGTTTTGATTTCTTTGGTTTTCAACTTCTTGAGTTACATTTTTCTCGTAGTCAATGTATTTGATTTCTTCACCGTTAACTGTAGCTATTGCCATAGTTTGCGGATTGTTTGTCGCAGAAGTTACTCCACCAATATCAGCATCGGCAAGTGCCATAAATAATATAAAAACTACCGCAAAAGCCGTTAGTATCCACGGTGACAACGTTCGTATTCTCTCAAAAGTACCCATTAGTATAAAACCTTAATTAATTAATTTTTCTTGTTTGGTATTTAGTGTAAGTAACAAAAATAACAACGAAATGGTAAAAAACCAATAGTATTTGTAAGATTGTTAATATGTGGTTAGTTTAGTAGTTATATAATGGTAACAATAGAGTAAGAATTAAGATATGATAAAGATAGGCAAATTTCAGATAGATGTGGTCGATACAGGTGGTATGGCGTTAGATGGTGGGGCTATGTTTGGTGTTGTACCAAAGGCACTTTGGCAAAGAGCTTACACCGAAGCCGATGAGCTAAATAGAATTCCTATGGCAAGCCGCCCACTTTTGGTACGATGGGATGATAAAGTAATGCTGATAGATTCGGGTAGTGGTAATAAGTTAGGTGAAAAGTTTGAAAAAATTTATGGTTTAGACCCACAAATGACTCCTATAAATGTAGGATTGTCACGATATGGTCTGACTGCAGACGATATTACAGATTTTGTTTATACTCATTTACACTTTGATCACTCTGGTGGATCCACTATTATGGAGAATGGTGAGCCGATTCCAGTGTTCACTAAAGCAAAGCACTATGTTCAGAAAGAACAGTACAAATGGGCAATGAATCCAACTATGAAGGATAGGGCTTCGTTTATGCCAGTGAATTGGGAGCCAGTGAATGCCAATGGAATGTTGGAGTTTCTGGATGGTGAGGGTGATATTTATCCTGGGATTAGTGTTACCCCTGTAGATGGACACACTAAAGCTATGCAGATGGTAAAGATAAGTGATGGGGGAGAGACGCTTCTGTTTGGAGCGGATTTGACCCCTACTACTGCTCATATTAGTTACCCTTTTATTATGGGTTATGATAATTTTCCTCTGACTACATTGGCAGAGAAGGAAAAGCATTTTCCAGTTGCTTATGAAGATAAGTGGATTGTTGTGTTCGAACATGATCACGAAACGCAAGCGGGAAGATTGAGTTATGGCGAAAAAGGTGTGTTTGTGAGTGAAAAAATTCAAATAAGCGAATTGTAATCAGAAATTATATAATATTAATGTAAAATTATTTGAGAAAATATTTTGCAATTAATAAAATATCCACTAAATTTGTAGTTCCTGTAAAATCAAGGTAATAAAAATGGCAAAGAAACAAACATTCGACTCGAAAGGCAAAGAAGCAGATCAGATTTCTGTTAAGGTATTAAAGTGGTACCAAGACGAACAACGTGATACTTTGAGACTTTTGACTAAAATGATTAAGGTCAAAGACCTTAACGAACTACAGAAAATAGAAATAAATAAATAGGTTAGTTTTATGAAGAAGGGAATACATCCTGACTATCGTGTTGTTGAAATAGTAATGACAGATGGTACAACTTATAAGACTAGATCTTGCTACAAAAGTGATAGAATGGTTTTAGAAATTGATTCTAAATCTCATCCTTTCTACACAGGTAAACAAGTTTTAGTCGATACTACTGGTAGAGTAGATAGATTTAAGAAACGTTTTGAAAAATCGAAAAAAATCCAAGAAACGAGAGGTAAATAATGTCAGCTATACATCCAATGCAAACTGGAGCTGCGGCTCGTACGAAAAACAAAAGCAAGCCGAATCCATTAGGCAAGCAAAAAGTTATCGATTATATGGATATCAAATTCCTTAATAGATTCACTAACGATCAGGGTAGAATTTTACCTAGACGTATAACTGGTGTTTCTGCTTACCAACAAAGAAGAATTGCGAAAGCTATTAAGCATGCTAGACACTTAGCTCTTATGCCTTTCGTAGCTCAAGATATTTCGTAAGCTATATTAAGAATCAGAAAAATCTTATAACCTCTGCTGTTTTTTCAGTAGAGGTTTTTTTTTGTGACTATACTACTTCTACCAAACAAAAAAAGCTGCAATGGATAAATCCATCACAGCTTTTGCTAAATATAATATACTAATAACTATTAGTGTTTGAAGTGGCGCATACCAGTGAATATCATTGCGATATTGTTTTCATTAGCTGCTTTTATTACTTCTTCATCTCTTATTGATCCACCTGGCTGTATTACTGCAGTTGCTCCAGCTTTTACAGCTTCTAATAGTCCATCGGCAAATGGGAAGAAAGCATCGGAAGCAACTACGCTACCTTGTAAATCCAACTCCATTAGCTTCGATTTTTCTACTGCTATTCTCGATGAATCGATTCGGGACATTTGCCCTGCACCTATTCCAAGTGTTCTGTCTTTTTTACCATAAACAATAGCGTTTGATTTTACGTGCTTGCACACTTTCCAATTGAACATTAGTGCTTGCCACTCATCATCAGTTGGTTCACGGTCTGTTACAACTTCCATTTTCTCATTATTGATTAATGCCGAATCAGCAGATTGCGATAGTAAGCCACCAAGTACAGATTTTAGTTCATATCCTTGGGCTTCTTTCAGCTTATCATAGTTTAATTTAATCAATCTTCTGTCTTTCTTTTTCATCAAATGCTCAAGTGCTTCTGGCTCAAAATCAGGTGCTATCAGTACTTCTGTGAACATACTGTGGATTTTTTCTGCCATCTGCATATCCAAAGTCTTGTTCATTGCTATTATACCACCGAAAGGAGACACTTTGTCTGTTTCAAAAGCATTTTCATAAGCTGATACTAAGTTGTCGCTACGTCCAACACCGCAAGGGTTAGTATGCTTGATAATTGATACTGTTGGCTCATCATCATCAGAAAATTCATTGATTATTCTGGCTGCTGAGTCAATATCAATTATGTTGTTATATGACAAATCTTTTCCGTGAAGCTTGTCGAATATTTCAGTTATATTACCGTAAAGTGCAGCTGATTGGTGTGGGTTTTCACCATATCTCAAATCTTGCTCTTTGTTGAATGAGATATTTACAGTTTTTGGCAACTCAATTTTATTATGAGTATTGAAATAGTTCGATATAACTGAATCATAGCGAGCTGTGTGTTCGAATACTTCGCCAGCTAATTGAACTCTTAGTTCTTCGGGAAGTGTATTCTCATTATTTTCTAAACTATCTAACACTGTCTCATATCTGTCAGGGTTGACTACTACTGCAGTCCACTTGTAGTTCTTAGCTGCGGCACGCAACATAGTTGGGCCACCAATGTCAATATTTTCTATCATATCATCATGAGGAGCATTCTTTTTCAATGTCTCTTCGAATGGATAGAGATTGACAACTAATAAATCGATTGATTCTAAGTTGTGTTCTTTCAGCTCATCTATGTGGTCTTGCTTTCCTAAGTCTGCTAATATTCCAGAGTGAATAGCAGGGTGAAGAGTCTTTACTCTACCGCCCAATACTTCTGGGAAATTAGTTAGCTCACTTACTGATTTGACAGGAACTCCTGCTTCACTTATCTTGGCTTTAGTTCCGCCAGTAGAGTAGATTTCTACTCCCAAGTTGTTTAGTTTTTGTGCAAATTCTGCAATTCCTGACTTGTCAGATACCGAAATTATGGCACGTTGTACTTTGTGTGTGGAAGGTGTGTTCATTATATTTTCTTATGATATTAGTGTTATAATATTGTTTACAAAACTAAGAAAATATAAACTTAATGTGAGTGTATAACTTGGTGAGTTGTTCACAACTTAGCAAAAAAAAGATTATGGTGTGATACCAACTGTGAAGTAAACGCTTCTTCTTGCTGCTGGTATTATACCTGGACCAGGGTAGCCTGTCGCTCTTCGTGTGAAGTAAGAGTTGTCGAGTAGGTTGTTGATTCCAGATTCTATTTTTACCAATCCAAGTGAGTAGCTCACTGATAAGTCAAATACATCGTAAGTAGGAATTGTGCCTGTGATTCCACTTGCAGAATTGTCCGCATTGGTAGCATCGCTAAAGTGTTCTTGAACATAAGAATAACTCAGTGAAGCTTTGAAGTCCTCTGATTTATAGCTCATTCCTGTTCTAAAAATTACTGGTGGTGTATATTCCACTTTGTTGCCATCATAAGCTGTTTCTTGGCTTTGCAAAAAGACAGCGTTGGTATAAGAGCCATTGACGAAATAATTCAATTCATAGCTGTCGGTCAATCCCAAAAGTTGATTAATATTTACTTCTGTAAACATTTCGAACCCTATACTTCTACTGTCAGATATGTTAGTTTTCAGTAGATAAGGAGTGTAAGTTTTCTCGTCTTCTTTTAGCACTGAACCAATTTTGTCATTATAATATAAATAGAACACATTTGCATCTAAATAGAGTAATTTCCCTACATTCCCTCGCATTCCTATGTCTCCAGAGTATCCATTTTCATCCTCGAGCTCAGTGTCTATTCGCATACTTGGATTTACTACTCTCATATCGTTGAAAGTAACGGCTCTGTAATTTTGTGATATGTTGATGTAAGATTCTATGTCTTCATTTATTTTATATCCAGCACTAATGCCGAATATGTTAAAATTACGAGTGTTCTCTCTGTTTTCTTCAACCATATCGTTCATTATTATATTGCCAGCCAAATCCCTTACTGTGTTAGAATAGTAACCTTCAGAACCAGTGGTAATTCTTTCGAATCTTACGCCAGGTGTAATAGTTAATCTACGTCCTATTCTGAATAAATTCTCAGCAAAAAATGCGTAGTTGGTGCTTGGGTTGGTGTATTCATTTCTCATCGGCTGGGTTGTCCCGTAAGAGAAGTTTGAACCGCTTCCTGCATCACCAAACCCTTGACTTTGTAGAGTACGTCCGTTGTACATTCTGAAGCCAGTCAGTAGAGTAGAGGGTGTGTTTTCTTCTAAGTTATAGCTGTAAAGAAATCTTGTTTCATTGCCCAAGTTGTGGAACTCTCCTTTTATAAGGTCTCTTTCTAAATTAGGGTCTGTTCTGTCTGGGCGAACTAAGTATCCCAAAGCATCACGAGATGCGTTCAAGTAAAATGTTCTCGAATTTATCTTGAAATTACTTGCTAACTTGTAGTCAATAACCCCTGCAAGTATATCCCAGCTAACCCCGAACCAATTCCTATCTCTAACTGATTGGTCAGGATTGCTGTTGAACATTGCATCAGTTAATCCACCAGATTGCTGCGCTAAGTAGTTCATGTGAGTAAATTCGGCAGTAATACTTAGGTCTTCGTTTACATCATAAGAGTTCTTGATAAAGAAGGTTAGTGCGTCATAGTTCGAGTTTGGTCGGAAGTCATTCCCTTGCTTATATTGGATAAACCCATAGTAATTCATACCGCCATAAGTCCCACCTAAGCTGTTGAACGAGTTGAAGTTGTCGTAGCTCGACAGTGTTTGCTTCGATACAATGTCCAAAGGTACGTCTTTTGCTCCATCTTTCAACTTGAAGTTAAGGAAGCCACCGAACTGAGTTCCATACTGAAGCGACGAAGCTCCACGAACCACTTCTATTTTTTCCAACGCTTCCATTGGTGGAGTGTAATAACTTTCGGGATAACCTAGTGCATCTGCGGAAATATCGTAGCCGTTTTGTCTTGTATTGAAATTTGATGAACGGTTGGGGCTTAGTCCACGGCCACCAATATTTAGCTGTAAGCCAGAGTTATCATTTTCCCATATATTCATTCCTGTGAACTTGGAGAACACTTGGCGTGAATTGTTAGAAGCTAAGTTGGCTGTTAAGCTACTCATATACAGAGCTTCCGATTTTCTACCAGCATAGATAGCTGCACCATCTACTGGCAAAAGATTCGACATACCAAATCGATTACTCTTGTTTTCTTCAACTATTATGTCATCAAATTTAGCAACCAATGTGTCAATAGTTAAATCAATTTCTTTTGTTTTGTCTATTGATATTGTCTTTGGCAAACCAGCAACATTGTCAGTAGAAGCAATTAGAGTGTAATTACCTTGAGTTATGTCAATTGAATAATTGCCTTTTGTATCAGCATGATAAGTTTTGTTGAGCTCTTGCACTAATATTTTTGCATCCGCTACTGGCTGTCCGGAGTATTTGTTATATACTGTTCCAGAAATATGCGCCATAGTGTTAGCCAATGTGTTAACGCTTAGAGCGAAGAAAAATATTAATATGTAATGTCTTAGTTTCAATTAGTATGGTAATATCCATTTATTCAAATCAACGGAATATTTAATTTTTGTTAAGTCAATATTCTGATTGATATATCTTTTGCTATAATTGTCATTTAATTTGACATAAGAGTCAGCGTAAACAGCAACGTCAGCAATACCTTTTTTTTCAAAATCATTTTCAATTATATCAACAAATTGCAAAATCAAATCTGGCTGTGTTTCCATTTGCTTTTCCTGATTGGCAGTCAGATAATCAGAGTTGACCACTTCGTAACTGTTGCCACTAGCTTTGTCAACTACTGTAAAGAAAGCCGTACCAGACTTTTCCATCAACATCACTCGCCAAGAAAATCGATAACCTTCTTCATACCAGAACAATTTGCCATCATAGAGCAAAAACCTTAGCGGAATTGCAATTTGTGATAATGTAAAAATAAGTATTGAAGCTAAGAGTATTAACTTCTTGTTTGATTTGTAACTGTGTGTGTTTTTACTCTCTATGTATTTTGTATTATAATTAGTTATAGTTTTTAGTTTATCGATTACTTTAGTTTGAAATGAGGAATCAAAATAAATTGTAGTCAAAGCTATCATAACGAAAGGGAAAACACCAATATTGAATAATAGCCAGGTGGATAAATGGAATATAATCACAAAGACATAGGCTATTTTCCTGGTTTTCGGGTAGATAAGGAAGAATACTATAAATAAGTCATAGACTGCCCCGAACCAACTGAATAGATAAGCAGTGGTTTTCATCGTCATTAATTTGCCGACTATTGGCAGATGATTGTGTGCAGGAAGCCAGATAGCAAGAGGCATAGCTTCTACCATCCATTCGTAATTCAGCTTTGCTACCCCCGCGAATATGTAAACGATTGCAACTAGAAATTTGATTAGAAATATTGGCCAATTTGCTATCTCTTTTGCTTCGCCTTTTTTAATAGCATCTACTGAAAAGCAATTCCCAGCAGGCATAAAAATCAATAAAAAAGCTGTTAGTGACACGAAATAATAGTGGTTGAGATAGTATGTTATGTCAATTAGTTCAACATACATAAAACTTAAGAAAAAAGCTATAATCGACATTCTGTATTTATAGCCAATGGTGACAAATAGTGAGCTGAGTAGAAGTATTGCGAATAGTGCATACATTCCAAATTCGCCTGGGTTTTGTACCCAATGGAAGTAAGGATATTTGAAAAAATATTGTGGCTCTATATAAAACTCTGTTACCCAACCTTTGGCAATAAACCTTATGATGGAGAATAACATCAAAATCCCGAACACTATGCGAAAGAATGCCAGTGGTTCGGGATTTACTTTTTTGAATAGCAAATTGTTTATTTTTTGCTTAATCTCCATCATTGTCTTGGTAGCTGATTAGGATACCCATAGCAGAAGTCATATCTGTTTTTATAAGTACAACCATTTCTTGCATATTTTTATAAAGTGCACCAATCTCAGATTTACCCGATGGGTTTTGAACCATATCTTTCATCGAACCATCAAATTTTTGGATCATATCGATTGACTCATCTATCTCTTCAACAATTTTTGTAGATAATTGTGAGTCATCCCTAATTGCAGAAAGTGCATCTAAGTATTCTTTTATGTTATCTGCTTTTTTAGAATCGTTTTGTCTTGGACCTGTTATAAATGCTTTGTAAGCTCTTAAATTTGAGATCAACAAGTGTTTTGACAGATTGCTATAAGGTGCTTCGAAGTTATAAGGTAACGGTTCGGATGTATATATACCGAGTGGAATACCTATTTTAGCACGCTTTGCAATTTCATAATCGAAAACAAAATCATTAATCATTATTGATAATGAGCTACCTGCATCATTTCCTGTGTTTTTTACGAATTTCTCTCTGTAATCTGGCCACTTATTATATACATAACTTATGTTGCTATGAACATCATCAATCAAGTCAGAGAGGTAATTTAGCATTTTTTCATTATCATAATATTCCTGCCATGATGTTATTTCAGAAGGGTGCAGTAAATATTCGATAGCTGGTAGGCCTTTAGCTTTAAAATTAGCAGAAGTCGCTAACGAGTAGCTGGCAGATTCTATATTCTCTTCAATCAAACTGGTGTCAGTTGGAAAAGTGTTTATTGCTTGCCTAAGCTGTATGTCATTTGCTGGGCCGAACCCAAACATTGAGCACCTACCCCAAGTAATTCGAAGATCGCTAAACTCTACTCTTATCAAGCTACTTAATGAATCCGAATAGTTGTTTCTCAGTTCTTCAAATCTATCCTTTAGTACTTTAGATTGCTCATAAAGCTCACTGTAAGCAGGGATAATCAGATTGTCGGCATAATTGACTAATAAAAATTTCTTGTCAATTTCCTCGTTAGGTTTAGAAGTGTCATCGGAACAACTAATGAACATAACTGCACTTAATATAGCTATTATTATAAACTTATAATTCATTTTTTATCTCATTCAAATCGTAAGCATTTGCTAGTATGTCGATAGCAGCAGTAATTTGTGGTAATGTAGTTGCCCAAAAATTTGTTCCTATCTCAGCTTGTGCTTGTTCATAGAAAAATCCATTGCTTTCGGGATTGAATTGAATAGACCAAAGGAAAATCCATGCTTCTGAGAGTTGGTGATGTTTCAAAGCATCATCAGTGTAGTCTCTTTTTGCTCCATTAAGGTAATGAATTGCTGTGGAAGCTAAGACCAATTCCCAAGATTCTCTAACTTGCGAAATTGCTTCTTTTAGCCCGTCATCATCATTGTTTTCTATTGCAGATCTTCCTTTGATGAAGCCCTCTTTCATAATCTTGGTGTTTATATCAAGTAGCTCATTACGGTCATTACAATATTTTGCGATATAATTAAGATTGTCAGTAGATTGAGGGAAACCCAAACCAGCACCAAAAAAGCCATAGGCTTTGTCCCAATTCTCTATTCTTGTTGCTGAATCTACACTGTTTCCAACCATATTGTCGGCAGTTAAAACTTGGGCAGTCTGGTAATAAAATATTGCTCCCATCATTCCTTTTTCTATCATTTGGGCAAATTCTCTACCAAGTGAGTCAACTAAGTATTTTTTTTCTTCATTGTTAGAAACCAGAATACCTTTCTTTCCATAGACTGCAGTTTTTGTTGTAGAGGCATTGTTGATATCACCAAAATAACTTTCTACAAATGTTTGACGAGTAGGGTCAATAGCAGTATATAACTTCAATTCACTTTTATTCAATTCATCATTTACAAATGAAGCTCCAAGATTCCTATACATTCCCATCAAAGGACCTGTACTTAATTTGGCTTCATCTTCAATGGCATTTGTAATCTGTGTTTTAATTTCAGCTAACATTGCAAAGTAAGTGTCACGTTCGTCAAAATTCACACTTTCAAAATTATAAGTATCTGGTATCTCATATTTTTTGTCTTCATCTTTTGGATCTGTACCGTTGTCGTCGCTACAAGCAAACAGCAGAGGCAATGCTAATAGAAGGAGTATTGTTTTTAGTTTCATTTTATTTCATTTTGTTGGTTTACAATAATTATAAATATATAAAGACTGATTAAATATATAAGATTACTTATATTTATGTGTACTCTGTGTTGTTATAAAAATAGCCATACATTACGTAAAGTATGGCTATAATAAATTGGCAGTATCTATTCTACTTTATTATAAATCTGCTTTTATATCTTCCCAACCGTATTCTGCTGCTAGTATATCAATTGCCTCGTTTAGGTCAACTATAGTTACTGTCCATAAGTTATCTCCAACTTTGTTCATTGCTTCTTGATAAGCAGTACCATGACCAGGGTTGAATTGGATAGACCAAGCAAATCCCCAAAATTCTGATAATTGGTGTATTCTTACGGCGTCGTCAGTATAATTGCTTTTAGCTCCATTTAAGTAATGTATAGCAGTAGCAGCAAATACTTTTTCCCAAGAATCTCTTACAGTTTCTACTGCTTCTGCCAATGCTTCGTTGTCATTGTTCATAAGAGCAGAACGGCCTAATAAATAACCATCATTCATGATTGTATTATTTAATCTGGTCAAATCTGAAGAGTTATTACAGTATTTTGCAACAAAGCTAAGTCCTTCAGTTGATTCTGGGAAGTCATTAGAAGCACTGAACAAACCAAATGCTTGGTCCCAATTATTTAACGCAGTAGCTTTATCTACATCGTTAATTAACATATCGTCATTAGTGTAATGTACCACATTATGTAGCATAAATGCACCCATCAAACCTTTTTCAAAAAGCTGGGCATATTCTAAACCAGTATAATTAATTAGATAAGTTTTTTCGCCATTAGTTACATAACCACCTTGTCCGTCGCTTGCATCACCAGCTTTGCTGTCTGCTTCTGCACCAGCGAAAAGTAAAGTAAAAAATTCTTTATGGTCACTACTTACGTGTGCTGCTAGGTTTTTATTCCACAATGTTTGCATAGCAGCAGCGTTTACATCTCCACTTCCTGAAAGCATTGATTTTATTTCTGATAATTTTTCTAATCTTTCAGTTTGAGTGCTGTAATCTACACTTTCGTAGTTGTAAGTAGTTGGTACTGTATAATCTTTGTTGTCTGGCCCTGTAGTATCATCGTCTCCACATGATGTTAATAGTGCCGTAGCTGCGATTAATGTTAATAGTAATTTTTTCAAGATAACCTCATTTTATTGTTTGTTGTAAATACTAGATACAAACTTGTATGCTTGAAAATAAAAACACTAATTGTACTCACATTTGTATTAACAGTGTTGTTAAAGTGTAAATATAATGTAATGACTAATGGGAAATGTAGTTATGTGTACGGAATGTAGTTTATAATAAAATCTATTTTCAATAGTTTAGGAGAAAGTAATAAGACAAATTTTGAGAAAACTTATATGAATAAAATAATTGTATTTGCACTGATTGCGATTGGTGCTATTAACTTAGTTGCAAAGACTGAATATAGCGAGGGCGATTTCCTCACTAACACACGCCAACTAATATATGAAGGCAAACGATCTGGTGAGGGATATTTTTCACAAGATGGAAGATATATGATATTCCAAAGTGAGAGATTGGACGACAATCCTTTTTACCAAATCTTTATGCTGGATTTTGAAACTGGTGATATAGAGCAAGTAACTAATGGTACAGGCAAAACGACTTGTGCTTTTATCCAATCGGATAATAATGGCAAAGTGCTTTACAGCTCTACTCACTTGGACCCAAAAGCGATAGACAAGCAGAAAGAAGAGTTTGATCTAAGAGCTTCGAGCAAAAAGAGAAGATATGCTTGGGATTATGATACAACTATGGATGTATTCGTTGCTGATTTTGATGGTTCAAATCCTGTACAATTAACTGATGAACTTGGTTACGATGCTGAAGCTTCATTTTCGCCAGATGGAAGTAAGATAATGTTTGCTTCTAACAGGCATGCTTATTCTGATGATTTGACGGATAAAGAGAAGAAGCAATTAGAATTCGACCCATCTTATTTCTGTGAATTATATATTATGGATGCTGATGGCAGCAACGTAAAAAGGTTGACTAACTACGATGGTTACGATGGTGGGCCATTCTTTTCTCCTGATGGTGAGAGAGTAATATGGAGAAGATTTACTCCAGACGGACACCAAGCAGATGTATTCACAATGAAGTTAGATGGCACTGACTTAAGAAAGATTACGAGCTTTGAGTCTATGTCGTGGGCACCTTATTTTCACCCTTCTGGTGAGTATATTGCCTTCGCTTCTAATAAGTATGGCTATGGAAATTTTGAAGTGTTTATAGTTGACAAGTTAGGTGAAAAAGAGCCAGTAAGAGTAACAGAAACTGATGGTTTCGATGGTTTACCAGTGTTCCACCCAGATGGCGATAAGTTAGTTTGGACTAGCGGTAGAACTAACAATGGCAAAGCTCAGTTGTTTATGGCTAAGTGGAATCACAAAAACGCACTAAAGGCATTGCAAGAAGCTCCTAGCAGAAAGAGCAAAGAGAAAGTTAAGAATACAGGTGCTATAAAACTGAATGAGATAAAAGAAAAAGTTAGATACCTAAGTAGTGATGAGTTAGAAGGAAGATTTACTGGTAGCGAAGGAATAAGATTAGCTGCCGATTTCATAGTTTCTAACTTTGAGAATTTTGACTTAGAGCCATTAGAAGGCTTTGAAGATTTTAGAGCTCCATTCGAATATACTTCTGATATTAGTATTGACAAAAACGACAACTATATTAAAGTAGTAAACACAAAGGGTAAAGAAACTAAGCTAAATTCTGGTAGTAACTTTATGCCACTTGCATCTACTGACAATGGTGACTTTGATGCAGAGCTGATATTTGCTGGCTATGGAATAAAAACAGCCGATGACAATGAGTTGAAAATGAACTCTTATGCAGACCTGAAAGTGAAGGGGAAGGTAGTAATGGTGCTAGATGATATGCCCTCTAATTTGGATGATGAGCAACAAAAATCACTTACACGCTATGCTTCGAGAATGTATAAAACTCTTACAGCAAGAGAACTCGGTGCGGAAGGTGTAATATTTATTTCTGATAGGAAAGAAATTAAAAAGCCAAAAAGTGTAAGGTTAAATATTAAGTCTGGTATGTATCTGGCAGAAGTTAATATAGATGCAGCTGGTAAGCTTTTAGATACAGATTTTAATAAAATTAGAGAAAAAGTAAAGAATTACAACCCACACGAGAAATCCTCTTTTGACCCAAAAATCAAAGTTAAGGGTAACTTTAAAGTTGAAAAGGTAAAGTCATCTGATAATAATGTCGTTGGAGTAGTCTATGCGGATGATTCTGATGAATATATTGTGTTGGGAGCTCACTATGACCACTTAGGTTATGGCGAAGGTGGCTCATTAGCTGAGGACAATGTGTTGCATAATATACACAATGGTGCTGATGATAACGCTTCGGGTACTGCTGTAGTTATGGAGTTAGCTGAATATTATGCAGATTTGAAAAAGAACAACCCCGATGCCATTAAGAAGAATTTGGTGTTTGCTTTCTGGTCTGGTGAAGAATTGGGCTTGCTCGGTTCATCTGAGTTTATGGACCAATCAGAAGAAAAAGGCATAAAATACCACTCATACTTGAATTATGATATGGTTGGTATGCTGAAAGATAATAAGCTTTCAGTTCAAGGTGCTGGTAGTGCCGAAAATTGGAGAAAGTTGATAGAGAAGAAAAACATATTAGCTGGATTCAACTTGGCTGTTTCCGATGACCCCTATTTACCAACTGACGCTACATCTTTTTACAAAAAAGAAGTACCAGTTATTGCATTCTTCACTGGGTTGCACGACCATTACCACAGACCGAGCGATGATTTTGAAAATCTAAACTTTGAAGGAATGGAGAGGATAGCTAAGTTTTCTACAAAGATTTTGAATGAAGTAATAGATGACAAAACTGACATTGCTTATAAGAAAGTAGAAATGTTAAGCGATATGAATGTTCGTGGGTTCTCTGTTTATCTCGGAACTATACCGGACTATGTTGCAGATGTAGAGGGAGTCAAATTATCGGGTGTTCGCGGCGGTGGCCCGGCTGACAAAGCTGGTCTAAAAGCTGAAGATATAATAGTGAAATTAGGTAAAAAAGACATAAAAAATATATACGATTACACTAATATACTTGCTGATTTGGAAGCTGGCAAAAAGTATAATGTAAGCGTTATGAGAAATGGGAAGAAAGTTGATTTAACTATCATTCCTGGTAGCAAGTAATTCTGATATTAATTCGGGGTAATTAGTCACTATGGCGTTTATCCCGAATTTTAATATATAGTCTAAATCTTCTTCATTGTCAGCAGAATATACACCTAAGTATAATTCTAACTCCTTACATTTTTCGACTACTTTCTCGTTTAGCTGTTCCATAGAGCAGATATAAACATCACACTCAGTGTCAGTCTTAAGCTCTTCTATTGACTCTTCACCCATAGAAATAGCTGCCGTGTGGTAACCTTTTTCTTTTGCTTTTATGTACTTAATTATATCCCTGCTAAATGATGCAAAAAGACAATTTTCCTGATAGCCAAATGAGTTAATACCGTCTAAGATGAAGTCAATGTCTTCTAATTCCATTTTGCCATTGTCATCTGGTTTTATCTCTATAACTAAGTAGATTTCGTTCCGTTTGGCAAATCTGACAATTTCGTCTAACTTAGGTATGTGAGTCTTACCTTCTTCTTCTTGCTCCAAATCAATTTGGTCAAGCTCATGGGATGATAAATCTTTTGTTTCACGGTTGCTATACTTGCCACCCAAGCTTGTGTCGTGATAGGCAAAAGGAACTTTGTCTTTGGATACCTGCACATCAACTTCTATTGCCTTTGCACCATGCTCAACTGCCTTTTCGAAAGCAGGCATTGTGTTTTCTACCATTGTGCCAGAAGCACCTCGGTGAGCAATTATAAACTTATTTCCTTTGAGTACGAACTCTTTTAATGTCATCATATTTTTCAAAAATTATTATCCAAGACAAAATATATTCTTATATTATCATTTATCAGAATCAGAATATAATAAATTATATGTACTCTCAGTTATTTTCCGCCTCAGTTGTTGGAATCAATGCCTTTTTGGTAGAGATTGAATGCCATTTGGACTCACAACTACCAAAAATCACAATAGTAGGTCTGCCTAGTTCATCGGTCAAAGAATCGAGCGAAAGGGTTTCCGCTGCAATCAAAAACTCTGATTTCTTATTTCCAACTAAGAAAATAACGATTAATCTTGCCCCTGCCGACATAAGAAAAGACGGTAGTGCTTTCGATTTGCCAATTGCATTGGGTATTTTGACATCAACTAAAGTAATAGACCAAGATGATTTGAAAGACAAATTGATTTTGGGGGAGCTATCTTTGGAAGGTAGCCTTCGTCCTGTGCGTGGTACTCTTTCAATAGCAATCAAAGCAAAAAATGAGGGTTTCAAAGAAATATTACTACCAGTTGAAAATGCCGACGAAGCTGCTATGGTAGAGGGGCTTAACGTAATACCTATCCATGATTTGCGTGAGGCAGTAGATTATATCAAAGGTAAGAAAGAAATAGAGCCGAGAAAGGTTGACCTGAAAAAGATATTCGAGGTTGAGGTCGGAGTATCAGGAATTGATATAAATGACGTAAAGGGTCAAGAAAATGTGAAAAGAGCAATGGAAGTAGCTGCTGCTGGTGGTCACAACTTGCTTATGATTGGGCCTCCTGGGTCTGGTAAAACAATGATTGCAAAGCGATTGCCAGGAATATTGCCACCACTTACATTAGATGAATCATTAGAAACGACTAAGATTCATTCTGTTTCTGGACTTTTGAGTAAAGAAAAAGCATTGATTACTACACGTCCTTTTCGCTCTCCACATCACACTATTTCCAATGCTGCATTGGTTGGTGGGGGAGTATCGAATATAAAGCCAGGGGAAATATCACTTGCTCACCACGGTGTGCTGTTTTTAGATGAATTACCTGAGTTCAAGCGTGATGTACTCGAAGTGATGAGGCAACCACTTGAAGACAAAAATGTAACTATTTCCAGAACAAAGATGACGGTGAATTATCCAGCGAATTTTATGCTTATTTGTTCTATGAATCCGACTCCAGATGGTGAGTCAATAGATAAATCAAGCTCCACTTCGCAGCAAATAAAGCGTTATTTGAATAAAATATCGGGGCCTTTGTTGGATAGAATTGACATTCACGTAGATGTACCAGCTGTTAATTATAAAGAGTTATCGTCTGAAAGAAAAGGGGAGAGCTCATCAGAAATACGTGACAGAGTAGTAAGAGCGAGGGAGGTGCAATCCCTAAGATTTGCTGACTACAAGGATATATATAAGAATGCTGATATGACGAGCAAACTTATTAGAGAACACTGTAAGTTAGATGCCGCTTCGCAATCATTGCTCAAAACAGCTATGGAAAAATTAGGTCTTTCTGCTCGTGCTTATGATAGAATATTGAAAGTATCGAGGACTATTGCAGATTTGACTGGCGACGATAATATCAATTCACTCCACATTAGTGAAGCAATTCAGTACCGTAGCTTAGATAGAGATTACTGGGGTGATTTGTCATAGGGTCTGAAAATAGAGACGCACCAACAAAATCAAAGGTATAGAGCAAGTAAACAAAAGAAGATAGAAAGTGATTTTTTTCCTATCTTTTTGCTTGTTTTCCTTCAGTAGTAAAGCTGCCCATCCGAGCATCAAAAATTCATACACAATTAGGCAAACCAGCACGAAAAGTGCCAAATAGCCCCACTCGTATTCGTCAGTCGTAAAGCTATCGACTGCAACTTGTGATTGCTGATAAAACACAATGCTTACTTCAAATAGCTTATAAAAACAGAACAGAATAATCGTGGAAATGTAGGTCACCAAAGCGGTCTCTTTAGATTTCCAATTGAAGTTTGTCATTTCTTTCTGTGTACCATATAAGTTAACATTACACCTTTTCCTTTCACTTCCATTGGCTCTAATTCCTCGAAATAGAAGTTATGTTCATGACGATCTAACTCGGCCTTAGTGTTAGCAGAGATATGCACAAGGTCAGGTGTTCCTGTCGATTCCATTCTTGCGGCAGTGTTTACAGTATCTCCCCATAGGTCATAAGCGAACTTCATATCGCCAATTACTCCTGCTACTATTGGGCCAGATTCTATTCCGACTCTTGCTTTTATGTTAGTTTTGTTCTCTTGGTTAATTTTTTCTAAGACTATATGGACATCGAGCGAGAAGTTAGTTGCTCTTACAGAGTGGTCGTCACAGTAATCTGGTACGCCTGCCGCTGCCATATAGCCATCACCAATAGTCTTGATTTTTTCTAATCCGTATTTGATAATTAACGCGTCAATTTTATCAAAAGTATCATTTAACATTTGAACTACTTCTTTGGCTTGCCTGTCTTTTGAGTAGGCAGTAAAGCCGACCAGATCTATAAATACGACACTTGCACTTTCTATATTGTCAGCAATTAATCGCTCTTTTTTCTTTAATCGTTTTGCGATATTGACTGGTAGAATATTCAGCAGTAATTTTTCTGAGCGTTGCCTCTGTCTAAAAATTATTATTGCTACAAAACCAACTGCAATAGCACCACCGATTACGGCTATTCTTTCATTTTCGGACTGAGAAATTTCTAAGTCTTTTATGACTAACTCTTTGTCTTTCAGCATATTCTCACGAACTGCTTCTAAGTTAGCTATTCGAGTCTGTGTTTTCTCTGTAAAAACCGAGTCTTTTAACACTATGTATTCTTTGTAAAGCTCTAATGCTTTTTCGTGGTCACCTTGTTGCTGACTCACATTCGAAAGACCCAATATGAATCGTGAACGAGTATCCAGCTCACCAGTTGATTCTAATAAGTCAATTGCTCTATTATAATAAACTATAGAGCTATCTACATTGTTCTTTTTGTTCAGATCACCAGTATTTAACTGCCTATCTATACTATTTAGAACTGAGTCGATTGTCAGTGAGTAGTAAAGTTCACCAATATTCCCTAAGTTATTAGCCAAATTAGTTTTGCTTCCAAGGTCATCATATATACTAGCGGCCTTTTTATAGTTTACTAATGCTTTAGAGTAGTCTCCCTTCTTCTGATATATTAGCCCAATATTACCCAAATTAGATGCCTGACCATTAAGACTACCTACTTCTTCATAAAATTCTCTGGAAAGAATGAAGTTATTAAGGGCTTTGTCATAATCTGCTTTGAAGTAATAAACCAACCCAATGTTAGCAAGGAGTGCCGCTTCTCCATTCTTATCTTTTAGTTCTTTCTTAATCACCATTGCTTTATTGTAATATTCTAATGCTCTGTCAAAATCGCCTTGGTAATCGTAGATAGTACCAATATTGCCAAGATTGGCAGCTATTCCACCCTTGTTGTCAATTTCTTCAAATATTATGAGTGATTTTTGGTAATAATCTAATGCTTTTGGATAATCGGATTGATTCCTATACATGAAACCAATATTCCCTAATATGCTTGCTTTACTTTTCTTAATATCATTAGTTTGAGGCAACTTGTCATATATGTCATAAGCTTTTTCGTAGTATTCTTGACCTAATTTGAAATCTGATTTCCCCCATGAGTAATTTACGCCTTGGGCAACATAAGATGAAGCAACTCCTTTTTCCCATCCTATTTCTTCTGCCATTTCTTGGGATTGTTTTGCGTATTCTAACCCCTTGTCTGGGTCAATAGAGAACTGCATAGTGGCAAGATTATTAAGAACTTTAACTTGGTGAGTGTCTTTGTCTTCCGACTTTAGTTCAGAATAAAGTGAATCTAATTTTTCTTGGCCTTGCTTTTGGGCATAGCTGTGGCTACTAAGTAGTATGAGTAATAGTGCAAATAGCTTAAATCGAGTATAAATGTTCATAGTATCAATGTATTAAATATGTATTTACTTTTCCTCTTCCTTTCACTTCTATTTCGCCGCGGTCAACAATCTGAATGTTCATTATCTCTACCTTATTTTTGAACTCTTCAGTTATTTGAATTTCACCGGGTAGTCCTGCATTTTCCATTTGTGATGCAGTATTTACCGCATCTCCCCACAAATCGTAAATAAATTTACTTGTTCCAATTACACCTGCAACAACTGAGCCAGTATCAATTCCTATTCGGAACTGCAATTTTTTGCCATCGGGTGTGGTGTAATCTTTTACAACATCTCTTGCTTCCAAAGCAAAGCGTGCTGCCGCCAAAGCGTGATTAGTGTTCGGCTCTGGAACGCCACAAACTGCCATATAACAATCACCGATAGTCTTTATTTTTTCTAAGTGATGTTTTTCACACAAGTTATCAAATCTTGTGAATATATCATTGAGTGCTCTTACTATTAACTCTGGGTCTGTGCCTTTTGAGTAATTCGTAAAGCCAACTATATCTAAAAATACGACTGATACATTATCAAATTGGTCGGCTATGTTTTTCTCATTTTTCTTCAACCTTTTTGCAATTCTTTGAGGCAGTATATTCAGAAGTAATTTCTCAGATTTTCTCCTTTGGTTTATTATTATAAACAATGCAACAATAAAAAGCAAAATACCCACTATTAACGCAAGGCGTTCATTATCTTTTCTAGTTAGCTGTAAGTCTTTCAAAGTTAGTTCTTTTTCGTTGAGCTCTTTCTGCTTTTTGGCTTCTAAGCTCGCAATTTCAGTGGTTTTTTCAACACTGAATACTGAGTCTTTGAGTGTAGCCCAGTTTGACTGATACTGATGTGCTTGTTTGTATTTCCCAAGCTGGAAGTTAGATTTATCTAATATTTCATACATTTCGATTAAGGGTCTGGTTGCCCCAATCTTAAGCGACAAATCCTTAGCTTTTTCAGAATACTCTAATGCTTTGCTGTAGTTATAATCTTTGTTTAGATTTAGATTACTCCCCGCTAATTTGTTTATTACACTGTCTTGGGCCAGTTGATAATGAAGCTCACCAATATTAGCTAAGTTTATTGCTTCCCCGTCCTTACTACCTATTTCTTTGTTTTGTTCTAATGCTTGCTTGTAAAAATATAGTGCTTTTTCGTAATTGCCAGTATAACGATGCACTATGCCTATGTTACCTAATCGAATAGCAATTCCTTTTTTATTCCCGAGTTGCTTGTCTATCTCATAGGCCTGATTATAATATTCCAATGCTTTGTCATAGTCTTTGAGGTAGTTGTAACTCAAAGCAATATTGCCGAGCTGACGAGAGATACTTTTTTTATCGTCAGTCTTTTTCAGAATATCCAAAGCTCTCTGGAAAAACTGCCTTGCCTTGTCGAATTCTTTTAGGTTATTATAAATTGTGCCAATATTGCCGAGCTGTTTTGCAATTCTATTTTTACTTTGAATGCTTTCTGCAATTGCCAATGATTGCTGGTGATAATCTAAAGATTTGACAAATTTGGATTGATAATTACTTATTGTTCCCAGATTACTGAGTTGCTGCGATATACCTGAAGAATCATTTACTTCTTTGTATATGTCTAATGCTTTACCGAAATAAACAATTGATTTATCATAATTTCCAAGTACAGAATTGTTTATCCCTAAGTAATTATATGATTCGGCCAAACCAGTTTCATAATCTAATTCTTTTGATAATTCTACAGCCTGTTCGCCATAATCAATCCCTGTTTGTGGGTTTTTGGAACTATATTTGTAGGCAATATTATTTAATAATACTACTTTAGAAGTGTCGATGTTTGTGTTTTCTAACTCTTCTAACAGTGAATCGAGTACAGTAGAATTGACCACTATTGTAGTTGAAAATAATATTAATATGTATATGAATGTATTTTTCATACTTATTTTATGAAGTAAGTTGTTACTTTCCCCTTACCTTTTATTGCTATTTCGCCTCTGGTTTCATATTCTATATTAGTATTCTCTAATCTATCGATTACGTTTTTTGTAACTTGTATCTTATTGGCAACTCCAGTGCTTTCCATCCTTGAAGCAGTATTAACAGTATCGCCCCAAAGGTCATAGCTAAATTTCTTCTCGCCAATAATCCCTGCTACTACTGCACCGCTGTCAATCCCAACTCTAAAACTTATTTCTTCGCCATTGGGTCCAGTCATTTCATTTAGCATTTTGCCTGCTTTTATTGAAAATTCAACTGCATTTTTGGAATGATTAGCATTGTGTTCTGGTAAACCGCAAACAGCCATATAGCAATCACCGATAGTTTTAATTTTTTCTAATCTATATTCCTTTGATAGCTCATCTAATTTTGAGAATATTGTGTTAAGGAACTTCACAGCCGCCTCTGGTTTACTGTTTTGCGAGATTCTAGTAAATCCAACTAAATCGATGAAGACAATGGATGTTTCATCAAACCTATCTGCTATTTGGTTTTCATTATTCTTTAGTCTTTTGGCTATTGATACAGGAAGTATATTATGTAGTAATTTCTCGGACTTTCTTCTTTGTATAAAAATTATAAGCAAGATAAAAGCAGAACTTCCTAATCCTGCGAAGAGAATCATCTGCTCATTGTTTTTTCTAAGTAATTGTAAATCCTTTAGTTTTAACTCTTTTTCATTTATTTGATTTTGTTTATCAAACTCGAGTGTAGCTATTTCTTTTGCCTTGTCCATACTAAAAACTGAATCACGTATTTCGGTCCACTTTTCTTGATAATAGTATGCTTTTTTATAATCATCCAACTTGGTGTATGCTTTGTCTAAGTTCTCGTACCAATCGGATAGCATATTGAGTGATCCAACAGCTTGGGCTAATTCAACAGCTTTTTCCGAATACTCGATTGATTGGGTAAGGTTTTTCTTAGGTGTAGATGTAAGTTTTGGATATTGTTTACTGTATTTGTTAGCAACTGAGTCCATGCTCAACCTAAAGTACAATATGCCAGCATTACCATATAGGGCACTAAGTCCGAACTTGTCACCCAATTCATTTGAGATTGCCATAGCTCGCTCGTAATAATCTATTGCTTTTGCGAACTTATTCGATGAATTATAAGAATTTGCTATACTTCCGAGGTTCGTTGCTATTCCCATTTTATTCCCGAATAGTTCCCATAGTTCTAAGGACTTGTAGAAATAGACCAATGATTCTTCATAATTTCCTTGATCGTGATACACACTACCTATATTACCCAATATCGTAGCTTTACCACGCATATTGTCATTCTCTTCGTATATTTCGAGTGCTTTATTATAGTATTTTCTTGCATTAGTATAGTTCGACAAATTACTATAAACATTACCAATGCTCCCCAAATTGGCAGCAATTCCCTTTTGGTTGCTTAGTTTCTCGTCTAAGTGTAGGGACTTTTGATAATATGTCAATGCTTCGGTGTAGTTGGATAAATTATAATATATGTTGCCTAAGTTTGCGTAATTGTCCGAGAGTTTGTCTTCGAATCCATTCTCTTCGTTTAACTCCATTGCCCTGCTAATAGATTCAAGTGCGTGAGACAAATCTCCCATAGCAAATTGATTCCCACCAATTGAGTTGTAACTATCGGCAAAACTAATTTCAAAATCAAGACTTTTAGCTAATTCTAAAGATTGTTTACCATATTCTAACCCAGTCTGTGGGTCTATGCTGTTATATTGGAATGATAGTGATTGGAGTAAACGAACTTTGTTCGTGTCGTCGTCAGCAGTTGTTAGCTTTTCTTTGAGTAATTCTATTTTAGCGTGTTCACGGTTCTGTGACATTAGCTGCGTTACAGCAGCCAAGAGTAGGGTAATAATTAATATTTTTATCGTATTTGTCATTATATATTTATGAGAAATGCGAATACAGTTTTTTTAAATAAGAAAAATAAAAACTGAGTTAAGAAATACTTATCTTTACATAATACGGAAAATTATTAACTTATCTTTATTTTTAGGGTAAATGATGGTGTTTTTTGCTATAATGCCAAGTGTTTTGTAATATACTTTGTTAGTCAAAAGTAAAATAGTAAAAATATTGTAGTTGTTGTATCGAAAAACATACCCCCATATTAATAGCGTTAATAAATAATCCTTTAGACCTAAAAATTTTACAAGAAGAGTTTTGGTATAGGATTCCAGAAAAGAAATTAACCCCAAACTTAATCAAGGATAAATCATTAGAATACATAGCTTTCTATCTTGGTGTGAAATTCAAAGAAAATGGCAAGCAAGTTAGATATTTTGCAAAAGTAAACTCGATTGAATTGGTACAGCGTTTTGAGCTATTCCCAGACGAGATATACAATGAGAAATCTAATAATTACTATTATAAAATAGGAATAGTTGAACTGAAAGAGCTTAGTACACCTATAATTTCAAAAAAGACTCGGTTTGTACTCTTCATTAAATCTAATTTGAATAATTTCTTTCAGGCAAAGGAAATAAATGATTTATTTGTGGAGTCACCTATTGAAGAAAAGCTTTGGATGGAGTTTAAAAACAATATGATTTCTGCAGAAAGGCAGTTATACACTAAGCTGAAAGGGAAAGTATTTTACATTGATTTTGCAATTTTTTGCAATCAAACAAAGCTTGCTGTCGAATGTGATGGTGATACTTATCACACAGAGAAACGTGACGTAAAAAAAGATAAGATTAGAGATAATATTCTGCGTTCAGGTGGGTGGACAGTGATGAGATATCACACTGATAAGATAATGTACAGTACGGAATCTATTATTTCTGAAGTTAAGGAAACTATCAATTATTACGGCGGATTAGAGGAAAGCGAACAAAAGTTTTTCCCTAAAAACAACGAAGGTCAAAGCGGACTTTTTGATAGTGATGAATAATATTAGATTTTATTCGTATATTCATTTTTATTAGAATAATAAACTTAAAAAGAAATAGTTATGAATTTAGAACTGAAAGGAAAAACTGCATTAGTTTGTGGCTCTACTGACGGAATTGGCAAAGCTACTGCAATTGAGCTGGCAAGCTTAGGTGCAGATATTGTCCTTATGGCACGTTCGGAAGATAAGCTGAAATCTACATTAGAGCAATTGCCACAGCAGCATCACCAGAAGCATAGCTATTTGGTGGCAGACTTTACTAAACCAGAGCAAGTGCAAGAAAAAGCGAGCCAATACATTGCCGAAAATGGAAGCATACAGATTCTTGTGAACAATACTGGTGGTCCTCCGGGTGGGCAGTTGTTAGATTCTGATGTAGATGCGTTCTATAAGGGGTTCGATATGCACTTGAAAGCGAGTCATTTGCTTGTGCAAACACTATTCGAAGGGATGAAGGATTCGAGATATGGTAGAATAATAAATATTATCTCGACTTCTGTGAAAGTGCCTATAGCAGGGCTCGGTGTGTCCAATACTGTGCGTGGGGCTATGGCGAGTTGGTCCAAGACTTTGTCGAACGAAATTGCTATGTATGGTATTACTGTGAACAATGTACTACCTGGTTTTACTATGACTGGTAGGTTGGACAGTATAGTTAAGAAGAAATCGGAAAAGCAAGAGAAGGCAGAGAGCGATGTGCAGAAAGCAATGATTGCTACTATTCCTGCTGCTCGCTTTGCTGACCCAGAAGAAGTGGCAAATGCTGTAGCTTTCCTTGCTACTCCAGCGGCGGCTTATATCAATGGCGTAAATCTGCCAGTTGATGGTGGACGTTTGGGCTCAATGTAAGCAAACAATTAAGACATAAAAAAAGCTCTATTCTAATTATGGATAGAGCTTTTGTAGTTTTTGCATCTATAATTTAAAATCTATTAATATACTCAAATCTTAGGAAGCGAACCAATGATTCCGATGCTCTGAAGTTAGCAAAGGCATCGCGGAACATCAACATTACCGTTAAGTCCTCCGAAGCAGCCCATTTGAATTGAAAATTGAGTAAACCGTTATTCTCTAAAAAAGCAGAATTATTTTCTAAGTTCAGATTCAATTCTGTCCCTATCGAAATTCTTGAGAAAATAGTCTGTTCTGCACCTAAGTAGAAATTCACACTTCTGTGATCAGCTTTTGGCTCGAATGAGTAATTTACTCCTGCATGAACATACGAAAGTCCAATAGGGGATAGGAAACTTTTGGAAACTGCGAGGTAACCACCTGGCGAAAGGGTCTGGTATCTATTTTCTGTTTCGCTGTACAGCCCCATACCTTGAGAATTATATCCAACGGCAATAGCCGGAAACTCAGTGGTCTCATCTATTATTCTGTATTTAGCTTGCACTCCGGGATATTCTTGAAATTTAGGAGAGCTTACACCTATTACGTCCTGCCCACCAAATGAGATTCCAACAGTAAAGTTTTCGAAAGGTGCCGCTAGGAACTCTGCCATTAAACCACCTGACTGCATAAGAAATGAGTTTGCCTCAAAGTGTCCTTTGGGTATAACCCCTGCTGTAGGCATATCTACAATTCGTCTTGGTTCGTAGGTTGCTTCGGAACCAGCCGAACCATTTGCAAAAGTTTGTAATGGTATTAAGGTGAAAATCAATAAAAAATAGTATATTGGATTGCGTTTCATATTTATCCACTTATTTGTTTAGTTAATATGTATAATTCTTACAATATAACGATTTTATTACTAATATCTTTGTTTTTTGGCTGTTCTTCTAATAAATTTTGCACAATTGAGGATGAGGGTGAAGCATTTATGACAGCTGACTCCGTGTTTTCAGTAGTCCCGGCTTATGAGTTTGAGCAACATAGTTTTATAGTGGAGCTTAGATTAACTAAGCTAAAAGCTGATGATTCTTACTATTTCCCAAACTCCGAACTGTTGCGAGTAGTGATTAGAGACAGTAAAGGAAAAGAGATTATGAATACGAACACAGGGACTTATATGACTGCAATCAGTGAAGTCTTGCCCAAAGAAGTGGGCAAAACACAAGGTTATGTCTATAGACTTTCTGGTGTGTCGTTCATTGAGGAGAATGATGAGATTGATTTGACTCTTATGTTGCCAATTAAACCAACACCAATTTTTTATAATACCAAGATAATGCTGAAAAATGACTAACGAAAAGTTTATGCAAAGAGCGTTGGAGTTAGCCGAGTTAGGACGTGGTTTCGTTTCTCCTAACCCGATGGTTGGCTGTGTTATCACCAAGAATGGTGATATTGTAGCAGAGGGATATCACGAAAAGTTTGGCGGCCCTCACGCAGAAGTAAATGCTATTAGTAATATAGAAGGGGATTTATCAGGATGCGAGGTTTACATAAATTTGGAGCCGTGTTCGCACTATGGTAAAACTCCACCTTGTGCTGATTTGTTAGTTGAAAAAATGCCCGATAAAGTGATAATTGCAATGCAAGACCCAAACCCAAAAGTAAGCGGCAGGGGAGTAGCTAAATTGAAAGCGTCAGGGATTGAGGTAGTAGTTGGGATAGCGAAAGAAGAAGCAAGCGAGCTGAACAGAACATTCGTTACAAATATGATCGAGAAACGTCCATATATTACTGCAAAGTTTGCTCAGACTTTAGATGGATTTATGTCTCAAACTGATAATGAAAGTAAGTGGATATCTGGAGAAGAAAGCAGAATATATGTCCATAAACTAAGAGCAGAAGTCGATGGTATTATGGTTGGTTCTGGCACTGTTCGCCACGATGACCCAAAGTTAAATGTAAGGTTGGCAGATGGGGAAGACCCAATCCGAATTATTATAACAAGCAATTTAGAAATTCCATTGGACTCACAGGTGCTGACAGATGAGTTAGCAAAAGAGAAGACAATAATTGTTTGCAATGATGAGACAGATTTAGAAAGAATAAAAACTGTCAAATCAATGGGGGTGACGGTTATAGTAAGTGAAAAGTTAGATTCAGCAAATGCACTAAAGAAACTTATGGCTCAACTCTATAGTGAATACAATCTCGGTCATATACTTTTAGAAGGTGGTTCGGGGTTATTCTCATCATTTTTCGAAGCAAACCTGATAGATGAAATTATCAGTTTCCAAGCTCCAAAAATAATTGGTCAGGGGCTTTCTCCTTTCAGTAAAATAAAGCCAGTTAAACTCACTGATGTTGTAAGATATAAACTCCACAGTACTCAGAAGTCAGGTGATGATGTTATGAGTGTGTGGCGAAAGGAGCAGTAAAACTACTTAATCATATTGCTCAATACATCAACAGACATCATATCTAACACGCGATTGCTATTAGATAGCACAGCAACAAACTTACCATCTACAAATGCTACGAATGCCGCATTGCCATAGGTATTACCATTGTGCCAATAGACTTGTTTGTCGCCTAGGGGAGTGATATGCCAGCCCAAAGCCATTGTCATTCTATCGTTAACAGTGTGAGTTTTAGATTTCATTAAGTCTGTTACATCTCCTTTGACAACTGGTGTGCCCGATATGTATTGGTTCAGATATTTTGCCAAATCTTCGGTTGTGCTGTAATACGCACCTGCCCATTTTAGTACATCAAATTCCCAGTTCGGTACTGCGTCGTTCTCTCTGTAAGGTTGTATTAGTCGTTCTTTTTGCTTGTCAGTAAGAGTAAGTTTGGTGTCTTTCATACCAATTTCTTCTAATATCTCTTCTTCTATATAGCTTTCTAAATTTGTGTTCTTATTCTTTCTTAAATAAGTGTCCATCGCCAAGCCAAGTACGCCATACGCCAAGTTAGAGTATTCGTAAGACTTTCCTGCTTCTCTTGTCAATTCGTAAGTGCCCAGGAATTGATATAGCATAGCCGTTGTGTAATCTTTGTATGGCTGCAAGCTATCACTCATTCCTATGAATATATTAATCGGTAAGCGAGGGAGACCAGAAGTGTGGTTTGCGAGTTGTTTTAGGGTAATATCCGCAATTCTCTTATCCTTGTATTGCACACCTTTCAGAACTTCCGAAAGTGGCGTGTCAAATTCCAAATCACCTTCAGCTACTAACTTTGCTAATGCGTGAGCAACGAATAGTTTACTTACGCTGCCGATTTGGAATATAGGTACTTTCACTTCTTCTTGTTTTGAGCTAAGTAGATAAGTCTTGTATCTGCCGTCATCATCGAGATAAGTGAAGGCGGTGATATTGTTTTCCAAGCTATCGCTATATGCCTTGTAGTCTTCATTTATAATTTTTGTTAACTCTATTCCTTGCGTAGTGAAAGGGACCGTCAGCATAATTGCGGATATGATAGTAATGAGAATATAGTTTTTATTCATTGTAGTCTTGATTTCTGGTTTTCTAAAGTTCAAATATAATAAAATTTGGGGTAAACGAAATAATAAACATTAAAAAACTTTGAAACCCATTGCAAACTAATAACGTTCTCTAAAAAAACAATTAGAATAAGAGTGAGTTACAGTATGAAAAATGTTTATACCACCGTGTTAATTTGTTTCTTAACAATGCTTTTAAATTCCTACAGTTTTGAAAAAATAGATTTAGACCAATTAGACAAATCAAATTTGTATGTGAATGATGGGGACAGTAACACACTTCATTATTTAATAACAACTCCTAAAGAAAACCCAATAGGTATAATAATTCTATTACCTTCATCAGGTGAATCTACAACAGATGTAGCAAAGCAAGTAGAAATCCCAAGATTGGCCCAAAAAAAGAATATAATTACAATTATACCTTCTATAAACTGGGGGACTGTTGACAGAGAAATTGAAAATAAACTACTTAATAACATAGTATTAGATGTAATTAAAAAATATAATATACCTACAAACAACTTTGTCCTTGGTGGACTTTCTAATGGAGGAATGGTTTCACTTTACTTTGCTGAAATGGCAGTCAAAAATACAAAAAGCAATCTTATAAAACCCAAGGGCGTATTTGGATTGGATGTCCCTTTAGATTTGGCTCATCTATATGAGTATTGCAAAAGGGAGATTGAAAGAAATTACTCAGAAGCTGGTGTAAATGAAGCAAAGTGGATAATTTCATTTTATAATAAGATGTTTGGTGGCTCACCAGAAGATGTACCTGAAGTTTATGAAGCCCACTCTATATATTCACATGATTCTGAGTCAGGAGGTAATGCAAAATATTTAAAAGATGTGCCTGTAAGAATTTACACGGACTTAGACATAGAATGGCTTATAAATGAAAAAAGAAGGGATCTTTATGATTGGAATGGAACAGATATAACCGCAATGATTAATAAACTAAAACTAATGGGAAACAAAGATGCAAATGTACTAATAACAATGGGTAAAGGAGTAAGACTGAATGGCACAAGACACCCACATTCATGGTCTATTATGGATAATGAAGATTGTGTAAACTGGGTGTTTAAATTATTTACTGAATAAAATGAGACCAGTACGATTATACAACAAGTAAACTTGTTTCTTTACTATTCTTTATACTCCAATATATCACCAGGTTGACAATCGAGCGCTTTACAAATAGCTTCCATTGTACTAAATCTTATTGCCTTTGCCTTACCAGTTTTCAGTATGGATAAATTTGAAATTGTAATTTCAACTTTTTCTGAAAGCTCATTTAAGGACATTTTTCTTTTTGCCATCATAACATCTAAATTAACTATAATTGACATTATTACACCGTCATTTCATTTTCTGATTGGAGTTCTACGCCTTTCTTGAATATCTGCGAGACTATAAATAAAACGCCTGCCAATAAGATAAACGACAGAGAATTAGAGTTAATCTCTATGGTTAAATTGTTTTCAGCTAACCATAAACTAAAAGTATTTGTAAACCAGGTTAACACCCATAATGCAATTATTATATAACTGACTTTTTCAATTGCATTTGCAATTTCAATAGAAAAAGGTGACTCGATTTTTAAAATTTTAAAGATTCTAATTACAATAATCGCAGTTGCAATCTTTAACAGAAGTTGCATTAGAGTCATATATATAATAATTGAATAATAGAGTTTGCTTTTACTATACTAATAAGAATAATCCAACCCCTCATATAGATCTTTCGCCGCTTCAGGGTTTGATAAACTCACGAAATATGAAATTAGTATAGCCACGGATTGTGCAATCAAACCAATAAGCACTACCCAAGTTAAAAATTTCATAGTACCTAATGCTTGTTCAGTCTTTATAATCATTGTTTTCTCCAATTATTTTAGGGTTTGTAATTATCTTTCAATACAAACATCAACAAATATTTATTGATAAACAACAAATATTATGCGTATTACATAAAAAACCCCAACTTTAATAAGTCAGGGTTAGATATTTATCTCAAGGGAAGCTCCCTTGTTGACTTTTCATTAGCTTAAGGAATAATTCTATGAATCATTCTTGGCATTGGTATAGTCTCGCGGATATGCTTAGCACCAGTTATCCATTTGACTGTTCTTTCCAGCCCCATACCGAAACCAGAGTGAGGTACGCTACCGTACTTACGCAAATCAAGATACCATTGGTAATCTTCTACTGGTAAGTCGTGCGCCTTAATTCTTTCTAATAGCAAGTCGTGGTCGTCTTCTCTTTGGCTACCACCAATTAGCTCGCCTGCTTTCTCTGGACCAAGCATATCCATTGCTTTCACAACTTTTGGGTTGTTAGGGTTGCGCTTCATATAGAATGCCTTGATGTCAGTTGGGTAATCATAGATGAAACATGGTTGGTCAAATTGCTCCATTAATGCTTCTTCTTGTACTGTACCGAAGTCTTCTCCCCAAGGGAATGGACGAATCTCTTTGTCTTCGCCATCTACTTTTTGGATAAGAGGCACATCGTTTTCTACTAACCATTCTACAGCTTCTGTGTAAGATATACGTGGGAAGCCGCCAACTACTTTTTTCAAAGGCTCTTGGTCTCTTTCTAATGTTTCTAATTCTGTTTGGCAGTTGTCTAATACTTGCTGCACTATGTAAACTGTCATATCTTCAGCAAGCTGCATATCGTCTTCCAAATCGAAGAATGCCATCTCTGGTTCTACCATCCAAAATTCTGTTAGATGCTTTCTTGTTTTCGATTTTTCAGCTCTGAAAGTTGGGCCAAAAGTATAAGTTCTTCCCAACGCCATAGCAGATGCTTCTGCGTAGAGTTGACCAGATTGTGATAAGAATGCCTTACCCAAATCGAAGTAATCAGTCTCAAACAATGTAGAAGTTCCCTCGCAAGCACTTGGTGTTAGTATTGGTGAGTCCATCAAGCGGAACCCATTATTGTCAAGGAAATCACGAATAGCTTTGATAACCACAGAGCGAACACGCATAATAGCATGTTGCCTAGATGAACGTAACCACAAGTGACGGTTCTCGATTAAGAATGAATCTCCGTGCTCTTTTGGTGTTATTGGGTATTCATCAGCCACTTGGAATACTTTGACAGAAGTTACATCTAACTCATAGCCACCTGGTGCTCTTTCGTTTGATTTTACCGTTCCAGTAACGCTAAGTGATGATTCTTGAGTAAGTGATTTTGCTGCTGCAAAGTCTTCCTCGCTCACATTGCCTTTGAACACAACACATTGTGCTACTCCAGAGCCATCACGCAGTTGGATGAACTGTAATTTACCTTTTCCAGTTTTGTTGTAAACCCATCCGTTTAGGGTTATTTCTTCGCCATCATATTTTGGCAAATCTTCTATATATTTGAATGATTTATAACGTGCTGACATATTTTTATTCTTTTTTGAAATTGTATAAAAACAAAAATACGAAGTTTTTTAGAATAAGTTTTAATTTGTGGAATTGGGGGAATATTATTAACTTTATAAAACTAAAAAATAGGAAGTTAAATGAAGGTTAAAGTAATTTTAAAAAGTGTTGTTCTATTGTTTTTAATAACGCTAATGAGTTCTTGCGGAAGTGTTAATTATCTTAATAAACTGACGTTAGTTGATGACCCTTTTGAGTTTCAAAATCCTTACCTCCCAATAAATATTGGTAATCAGTGGACATATGAAATAAGAGTTGCAAATATAGTGGGCAATCTGGCGACTGCAGGTAGTTTAGAGTTCGAAGTTGTAGATTATACATATCTAGATTTTTATTTAGGTGATAGCTTAGTTTCCGGTCCTTTATTTAGATTAGCAGGTGAAACTTCGGACATCACAGGTAAAAAAGGGAGAAAAGAGGAGAGTTTTATTATAAAAACAAATCAAGGAATCATTCATTTAGCTAAAATGCCAAAAGACTCAATATTGACTGACTTCAGATTTATTCCTCACTCATCTGAATATTTGGACTTATTTCCTAGATTACATTCTGCATCAGTAGTTAAACAAGATAGTCCAGATTCAGCATCATTATTAGAGTTGGTTAGAACGCAGGAATCAATTGCAGAAAGAATTTATTATAAAAAAAATGTAGGTCTTTACAAGATGTCTACTGAAAGTTATGATCAAAATAGTTTTAAAACTACAATTCATAATGTATACTTAATAAAAGACTATATAGTTAAGTGATTAGTTAAATTGAGGAAATAAATGAATAGAAAGAAATCATTATTGGTAACATTGATATTTTTAGTATTTTATTCTAAAGGTTACTTAAAAGAAAATAATCTAGAAGGTTTAACTCTAGAAGAAGACCCCGAAGAGTATATCGTTGACTATTATCCATTGACTGTTGGTAATTATTGGAAGATGATTCACTTTAGTCAGTTAACGGAAGGTGAACTTACTAAGGTTGGTGAACAACAAAAAAGAGTTGCTAATCTTATGTACTACGAGATTTATTTTGGTGAAGAACTTTTAGTTACACCTGTCTATACCATCCAGACTCAATACATAGACTATGAATCACAAGATACTAGCGTTAGCTTTCAATATGCAGTGGAAACTTCAGAAGGAGTTTTAGTTTCAAACAAAGAACCCCTGGATAGCACGATAATACCATATTTATTTATCCCAGATGGTTGGTCAGATGATGAAATTGCTCAAAAGCTAACAGGGAATATTATAGAGAGAAAAGTTAAGGTTGATTCTCCTTTTGGGAAAATGACTTGTCTGAAAATACAAGTTATGCAAGAGGACAAGTCTGGTAGCTTATTATTTCAAATCGGTCAAGGACATGTAATGTCACTACTTTATGATGATTACCCCAAAAACACTACTTATATCAATCATCAAATAGTTCTTTCGGAGTATAGAGTTCAGTAAACACTAACAATAACCAACAGCGACAGTACCGAGATAGCAACCCATAACGATACACCAAGTACCATTGGTTTAATTCCTGCAGACTTGATTTTATCTACTGATAGCCCAGCACCAATTAGGAATAATGTCAGCACAAGTATTGATTTGGAGGTGGTGGTAATCCCCGAAGTAAGCTCCAATGGGATAGCCAAATAAGTGTTTAGCAATATTGCCACGATAAATAGGAATATGAACCACGGTATTTTAACTGATTTACCCTTGCCTTTGAACAGGTAAAGTGACACGAACGACAATGGGATAATCCACAAAGCTCGCGCTAACTTGACTGTTGTGGCAATCTGCAATGCCTCGTTGCCATAAGCATAAGCGGCACCAACAACAGAGCTGGTGTCATGGATAGCAATAGCAGCCCACAGTCCAAATTGGTGTTGTGTCAGTTCAAAAAAATGACCCAAGAATGGGAATATGATAAGAGCAAGAGAGTTGAGCAGAAACACCACCCCAAGCGATACGGACATATCCTTTTCGGTGGCATTGATAACAGGGGCAACAGCAGCAATGGCACTGCCACCACAAATTGCCGTACCTGATGAAAGTAAATGGCTCGTTCGCTTGTCCATATTCAGCTTTTTGCCAATCAGATAGCCCAGTACGAGAGTGAAAACGATAGACGAAACGGTGAGTAAAAAGCCTTCTTTTCCTGCTTCCAGTGTTTCGGTTATATTCATACCGAAGCCCAGACCCACTACCGCCACTTTGAGTAATATCTTAACTGCCTTGCTGTTCAGCTCCTCGAAAGGATGCCCAAAGAGAAAGACAAACGCAAAGCCCAAAACCAAAGCCACAGGGCTAGATACAAATGAAGAAAGGCACAACCCCATAGCCAGTAGGAATAATGCTGTTCTTATGTTTTTATTTATATTTAGCTTGGGTTTCATCTGTGCAAAGTTAGGGAATAAGTAACCAAACTGCTGACGATATAGAATATAAAAATTATGTAAAATGGATGTTTTTTACTAACTTAACAGTATTCCAATAGAGTAAATACTAAATCAATCGGGACTTAATATGAAATATATAATATACTTAGCACTATTTGCAATTGCTTTTGGCAATCTCAATTCGTTGGAGCCGGAGTTGTATAACCCCGAGGGGGTTGAATTTGAATCTTTTCTATTTGATAAAGATGATGTTGTTTATACACTTGGTACCGATGAAGTCTATGGAAAAGAAATCTGGAAAATGAATAAGTCAAAAGACAAGATGGAGAGAGTAACTGACTTGCCAGACGATGCAGATCCGGTTATAATGGAAATTCTGAAAGGTAAGCTGATTTTTCTAACATCAGATAAAAATGAAACAATGCTAAACCTATGGGCATTAGATAGTTCAAATACGTTGCCTGTTCTATTAACTGAAATAGAATATGAGCATGATTATTTAAGGCAGTTTTTTTATGAAGCAATATCAAGATTTGTTTTTGAAGATAGGTATTTTATTAATATCATTAGGGAGAATCATGGACAGAGTCGATTAACTCTTTCTGAACTATGGGTGACTGATGGAACTGTTTCAGGGACAAAAAAAATAATCCAAAATAGTTCTGACAGTCGTATTTATACTTATAACTCAGGAAAAAATGTAGTTACATTTGAATACAAAGAAATGGAAGATTCTACATATATAAAAGCATTGAATAGTAATAATGAGTTTGATTTGTTAAATACAATCCATGGGGAGTATTCGATTTACAATTCTAACTACGAAAAGTTCAGAAATAATAAATATTATTTTAAAATTATTGAAAGAAACAGTGAAAATGAAGAGTTATGGGTTACAGATGGGAGTAAAATAGGAACTATGAAATTAATCAGCTTTGAAGATTCTTTGAAATTTTCAGGATTTGTATATGATGATTTAGAAAAGGTAAATTTAATTAGAGCTAGAAGTTTAAGTGAACATAAAAAGTTTAAATTAAAAGTATTATTAACAGATGGGTCAAAAGAAAATACATTCTTCTTGAAAGATGAAAAGGTTAGTGAAATTGTAGGTATGGCAAAAAGAATTGATGCAATAAATAATAAATTTCTATTTTCAACTCGTACTGAAAGTAGATTCGATATCTGGTCAACAAATGGAAAACCAGAGGGGACCACCAATATATATTCAAAAGAAGGCTTTAATGAAATAAGAAGAACTTTTAGAACTCCAAAATCTGAAAATCTTATGTACTTTTTAGTATATGATAGCAATAATGTTGCTACGTTAATTGAGACAGATGGGACTATAGAAAACACTCAAGAAAAAATTGATTTCGGAAATATAAGTAAAACTGGTAGTTCTGTTAATTTGGGAGGTAGTTTATATGAAGGACAACTTGTTTTTGTAGCTAAAAGTAAAATTTATTTTTATAATCCTATTTTAAATAGTTTACGATTAATTAAAGAGGATAGTAATAATAGTTTCTATATGTTTGAAAATTTTAAGAAAACACTCTATCTTCATGTGTCAAATTCATTTCTATATTTCAATGAACATAGAAATAGTTTTGAAAGAATAGAGCCAATTGATAAAAGCTCTATTAGTGGCAGGATATCATCAAACGCAATTCTTATTGATAACTATTTATACTTTTTCGCTGACTACTACAATGATGGTTACAAACTCTACCGAATAGACAACACATTCCAAACTGTGTCGAATGTGGAAGGTCAACCTACGGATGAACTAAAACTCTATCCTAATCCAACGGGTGATTTCCTGAATATAAGTGTGGATGAGCCAACCTCTGTTACTATAATCGATTTGACTGGCAAAGTTGTAATGTCACTAGACAACTACAGCGGTGATGGGATAAACACAAGTGACTTGCCAGCAGGTGTTTATAATATAATATTAGATGATAACACTTATGGTGGCAAATTTGTTAAGGAGTGATATTCTCTTTTCTTTCCTTATTTCAAAATATTCTTGTAATTTTGTAGTTCTTTAGTTTGCAATGAATTAAATTCTTAGAATAAGTATGAATATTAGTTTCTATAATCTCGGCTGTAAGGTCAACTTAGCCGATATATCGCGCATAGCAAAGCAGTTCGAAGAGCTGGGGCACTCAGTTGTGGAATTTGAAGACAAATCCGACATAGTGCTTATCAACACCTGCACCGTTACTCACAGGGCAGATGCTGATTGCCGCAAGATTGTTCGCCGTGCGTTGCGTCGCTCACCTGAGGCATTCGTCGGGGTGCTGGGTTGCTATGCTCAGCTGCAACCAGAACAACTCGCTAAGATTGAGGGAGTTGATGCCGTAATAGGAACTAAGCACAAATTTGAAATACCTAAGCTGATAGAAAACTTTAATAAGAACAAGAGCACTGAGATATTTGTCTCTGATTTGGACGACGCTCCTTTCCACACATCGGCAGTGTCCGACAATTCTGGTAGAACAAGAGCCGTACTGAAGCTGCAAGATGGTTGTGATTATCATTGCTCATTCTGCACTATTTCGCTTGCTCGTGGTGCCAGCCGTTCTATGCCGTTTGAGCAGATAGAAGGGGAGTTGGAGCAATTACAAAAAGATGGATATAGAGAAGTAGTGCTTTCTGGTATTAATCTTGGTGATTACAAAACTCCAGATGGAAAGAAATTTGTTGATGCTCTAAAGCTAATCGATGAAAAGTCAGGCGATTTGAGAATACGTATTTCGTCAATAGAGCCAAACTTGCTCTCGGAAGATGTATTGGAAGTTGTAGCTAATTCTAAGAACATTGTTCCTCATTTCCACATACCGCTACAATCTGGTTCGCAAGAGCTTTTGAGAAAGATGAAGCGAAGATATAAGGCGACTTACTATCACGATTTGGTTCTCCGAATAAAAGAAGTGATGCCTCACTGCTGTATCGGGGTAGATGTAATTGTGGGCTTCCCAGGTGAGACCGGTGAGCTTGCGCAAGAAACTTATGACTTCCTCAATGGTCTTCCTGTTACTTACTTGCACGTATTCACTTATTCAGAAAGAGAGAATACGAAAGCAGCCAAGATGACTGGCGTAGTACCTCACAATGTTAGGAAGGAAAGAACTCATCAACTCAGAGAGCTTTCTGATAAGAAGAGATTAGAATTTGATAAATCACAAGTTGGCACAGACAGAGTAATTATACCAGAAATGTATAATGAGCAGAATGGTATGTGGCGTGGCTGGACTGAGAACTATGTAAATGTTATTTTCCCAGCACCAGAGGACTTAGACCAAGTGCCACATAGAATTACGCTTACCGAAATGATAGAGAGCAGAGTGTTCGGTGAGTTAACTGAACTAAAAACTAATAAAAAGCTAACAGCTGACAAGGGTTTAGAACTACCAGTTTTAGGATAGAATAATATGAATTTAAAAGATGGAAAAACAGCATTAGTACTTATAGACATCCAAAAAGGGTTGAAAGAAGAAGAGTATTATGGTGGCAATAGAAACAACCCCGATGCCGAAAAAGTTTGTGGTAAAATATTAGAAAAATGGCGTGGACTTGGTTTGCCACTTTTTCATGTTAGACACAGCTCCGAACATCCCGAATCTCCACTATACGAATCAAAACCAGGTTTTGCTTTTGCAGATGAAGTAATGCCATTGGAAGACGAAGTTGCAATGACTAAGTATGTCAATAGTGCATTTGTCGGAACTGATTTAAACGAGTTATTGGAAAAACAATCTATCATTGATTTAGTAATAGTGGGGCTAACCACTAATCACTGTATTTCCACTTCTGTTAGAATGGCAGATAATCTTGGCTACAAAGTATATCTTATATCCGATTCCACAGCTACATTCGACACTGTTGGAGTAGATGGGAAAAAATACGATTCTGATACAATGCACCAAGTTAGCTTAGCAAGTTTGAAAGATGAGTTTGCTACTATACTGACTAGTGAAGAGTTATTTGAGAAGTTGTAACCACTTATTCCCAAAATTCTTTCATTTATTTGAAATAAGATAAAAATAGTCTTATTTTTGAATCGTTGGTAAGAGACAAACAAAATAAGATAAATAACATTATGCTTCGGCTTTCAAAAAAAGTAGAATACGGAATATTGGCAATGCAGTATATGGCCTCTCACCCAGAGGATTTGTACACAGCAAAGTATTTGTCCAATGAGCTACATCTTTCCTATGATTTTCTTGCTAAAACAATGCAGAAATTAATCAAAGCAGATTTGGTGGACTCACAGCAAGGCACAAAAGGCGGTTATTTTTTGGCAAGACCTGCCAGCGAAATCAAACTGATGGATATAATAGAAACACTCGACGGAAGACCAGAACTGGTTGACTGCGTTTCTGACAATCCAGATAAAGATTGCGAGAAAAAGACAAGCTGTTTATTGCACGATCCGATTAAGATGATTCAAAAGAAAGTAGAAGATATATTCACTGGCACAAGCTTAGGGGATATTGTAGAACATAATTTTGTAGAGATAGAAACTAAAAATTACTGAGGTTGAAATGACTGATTTCAATGAAGATAAGTTAATAGAAGAAGTAACCACCAGTGAGTATAAGTATGGCTTTACCACTGATATAGAGCAAGAGTTTGCCCCTAAAGGGTTGAACGAGGACATAGTTCGCTTTATTTCAGCGAAGAAAGAAGAGCCGGAATTTATGCTCGAGTGGAGATTAAAAGCTTATAGACATTGGTTAACAATGAAAGAGCCCACTTGGGCTAAGGCAGATATAATTAAAACAGATTATCAAGATTTATTCTATTACGCAGCACCAAAGAAAAAACCAGAGTTAGAAAGTTTAGATGAGGTTGATCCCGAATTGCTTAAGACTTTCGATAAGCTCGGAATTTCAATCGATGAGCAAAAGAGGTTGACAGGTGTAGCTGTGGATATAGTTGTGGATAGTGTTTCTGTTAAAACAACATTCCAAAAAGAGCTAAAAGAAAAAGGGATTATATTCTGCTCTATGAGTGATGCTGTCAAAAATCATCCCGAATTAGTGAAGCAATACATTGGTACAGTAGTTCCAACTACTGACAATTTCTATGCAGCACTTAACTCTGCTGTATTTAGTGATGGTTCATTCTGCTATATACCGAAAGGAGTGCGTTGCCCTATGGAGCTAAGCACTTACTTCCGTATGAATGCAGCAATGACTGGTCAGTTCGAGAGAACGCTAATTATTGCAGATGAAGGAAGCTACGTAAGTTACTTAGAGGGCTGTACTGCTCCAATGAGAGATGAGAACCAACTGCACGCTGCTGTGGTAGAGATTGTAGCTCACAAGGACGCAGAGGTAAAATACTCTACGGTACAAAACTGGTATCCTGGCGATAAGGACGGTAAAGGTGGAGTTTATAACTTCGTTACAAAGCGTGGACTTTGTGAAGGCGATAACTCAAAAATATCTTGGACTCAGGTTGAAACTGGTTCATCTATTACTTGGAAATACCCAAGCTGTATATTGAAAGGCGACCATTCTATTGGTGAGTTCTATTCAGTTGCTGTAACTAACAATCATCAGCAAGCCGACACTGGCTCTAAGATGACTCACATTGGTAAAAACACAAGAAGTAGAATTATATCTAAAGGTATATCTGCTGGAGTTAGTGAAAACAGCTATCGTGGATTGGTTAACATTACCAAAGGTGCAGAAAATTCACGTAACTTCTCCGAGTGTGACTCATTGCTAATTGGCGATAAGTGTGGTGCTCATACATTCCCATACATTGAGATAGCAAACTCTAGCTCAGTCGTTGAACACGAAGCAACTACGTCAAAAGTATCAGAAGATATTTTGTTCTACTGTAGCCAACGTGGAATGGACGAAGCTCAGGCAATGGAGTTGATAATAAATGGATATGCTAAGGAAGTGCTCAATAAGCTGCCGATGGAATTTGCAGTGGAAGCACAAAAATTATTAGCTATTAGTTTAGAAGGAAGTGTAGGGTAAACCTCAAAATAAAAAAAAGAAAATTAGAATTAGGAGTTTATTAAATGTCATTATTGAAAGTAGAAAATCTACAAGCAAAAATAGAAGATAATCAAATTTTAAAAGGATTGAACTTAGAAGTAAATCCTGGTGAAGTTCATGCAATTATGGGGCCAAATGGCTCTGGTAAAAGTACTTTGGCGTCAGTAATCGCAGGAAGAGAAGATTACGAAGTTAACGGCGGCAAGGTAATTTTTGACGGTGAAGATATTACTGATTTGGAAGTGCACGAAAGAGCACAGAAAGGGATATTCTTAGCGTTCCAATATCCAGTAGAAATACCAGGTGTGAGCAATGCTAACTTTATGAAGTCATCTATCAATGCTTTAAGGAAAGCAAGAGGTGAAGAGCCAATGCCAGCGAAAGATTTCTTACAAAGAATGAGAGAAAAATCTGCTCTTGTAGAAATAGACAGTAAGTTTATGAGTAGAGCTGTGAACGAGGGTTTTTCTGGTGGAGAGAAGAAGAGAAACGAGATATTCCAATTGGCAATGTTAGAGCCAAAGTTGGCACTGCTTGACGAAACTGACTCTGGACTAGATATCGATGCACTAAAGATAGTTTCTGACGGCGTAAACAAATTAAGAAATGAAAACAATGCTTTTGTAGTTATTACTCACTACCAAAGATTGCTTAACTACATTGTGCCAGATTACGTACACGTTCTTGCTGATGGTAAGATTGTGAAATCTGGTGGCAAAGAGTTGGCTCTCGAATTGGAAGAGAAAGGTTACGAGTGGGTTAAAGATCACGCAGCTGAGACTGTATAAATATAAATAGCGAGGCAAACAAGATGGCTATAAAAGGCAATAATTTCAAAGATAGAATATCAAATAGTTTTGATATTTTTGAAACTCATCTGAACGGTCACAAAGATTCAGAATTACATAAGCAAAGAAGAAATGCAATGTCTATTTTTCAAGAAAATGGACTGCCTACACTCAAAAATGAGATGTGGAAATACACTAATGTTGGCTTTCTGAATGGCTTAGAGTTCGATTATGACATATCAGAACACAAGCACAGTATTACTTCTCAGATAGTTAGTGAGCACAAAGTTGATGGTTTGGATAATGTAGTTGTATTGGTCAATGGTTATTATAACGAAGATTTATCTGATTTCAACAGCAACTTAGAAATTAAAAGTATGAAAGTTGCTCAAAGTGAAAACCAAGAAGATTTGGAAAAGTACTACAATAAGTATCTGAAAAATGAAGAGAATGTATTTTCTGCAATTAACACTGCCCTGTCATTTGATGGCGTGTTTATAAAAGCTAAGAAAGGCGAAGTTGCTGATAGTCCTATTCATATCTTGAATATAGCTGACACTAAGAATAGCAACCAATTCAAGCAAACAAGAAACTTGATTGTGGTAGAAGACACTGCTGAAGTGAAGCTATATGAGACCAATGTAACAGTTGGTGACAATGTTGGTATTATGAACATCGCTACTGAAATTTATGTTGGTAGCAATGCTAACTTAGAGCATATCAAGTTCCAAAATGATAGTGACAAGGGTGTTTATTTCTCTCAATCGGAAGCGTTCCAAGAGAAAGATTCTATATATACTAACAACACAATTACTCTTAACGGTAAATTTGTTAGAAATGACTTGGGTACTACTCACAATGGTGGCAATATCAATACAAATTACTTCGGTTATTACTACGGAAGTGATAGAAACTTGATTGATAACCACACTTTTGTTGACCACGCTACTCCACACTGCCAGAGCAATGAGCTATACAAAGGGGTGTTGGATGACAAATCTATTGGTACTTTCAACGGTAAAATATTAGTTAGACCTGACGCACAGAAAACTAACGCTTATCAATCAAGCAAGAATGTATTGCTAACAGACACAGCTAAAGTTAATGCTAAGCCAGAGTTAGAAATCTATGCTGACGATGTAAAATGTAGTCACGGTTCTTCTACTGGATCAATCGACAAAGATGCATTGTTCTATCTACAAGCAAGAGCAATACCAAAAGACAAAGCTAAGGCGATGTTACTTTTCGCTTACTCTCAAGAGATAATCGACAAGATTAGCATAGAGTCAGTAAGAGATTACATAACTCATCAAGTTGAAAAGAAATTCGGTATGTAATATTGGAAACATTGAAAACATTTGATGTCAAAAAGATTAGAAAAGATTTTCCCATTCTGAACGAGAAAGTGAATGGGAATAATCTTATTTATCTTGACAATGGTGCAACTACTCAGAAGCCGCAGCAGATGTTGGATAAGGTTCAAGAATACTACACAAAGCTAAACTCTAATGTACACCGTGGTGTCCACACACTAAGCCAATTGGCTACTGAAGAGTATGAAGGAGCGAGGGAAACTGTCCGCCAATTCATGAATGCAAAATCGACCAATGAGATTGTATTCACCAAAGGTACAACGGATTCTATTAATTTAGCTGCTTACACCATTGGCAAAAAGTACATCAACGAAGGCGATGAGATACTCATAACCCAGATGGAACACCACAGCAATATAGTGCCATGGCAAATGATTGCTGACGAGCGTAGAGCTAAGCTAAAGTACATTCCAGTTACAGATACTTCCGATTTGAATTACAGCAAATTAGATGAATTAATCACAGATAAGACTAAAGTTGTAAGTCTTGTTCACGTATCTAATTCACTCGGCACACTCAATGATGTAAAAAAAATTATTGCAAAGGCCCACAGCGTTGGTGCAAAAGTGATGATTGATGGTGCGCAATCTGTGCAGCATATTCCAGTTGATGTGCAAGATATAGACTGCGATTTTTACTGCTTTTCTGGTCATAAACTCTACGGCCCACTAGGCATTGGTATTTTGTATGGGAAAGAGGAGTTATTAGAAGAGCTACCACCCTACCAAGGTGGTGGAGAGATGATAGCCGAAGTGACTTTGGAGAAGACTACTTACAATGAACTGCCATACAAGTTCGAGGCAGGCACTCCGAACATAGTTGGAGCAATTGGCTTAGGTGCTTCTATTGACTATATCAATTCCGTTGGGTTAGATAATATCGATAGATATGAAGATGAGCTATTAGCTTATGCAAATGATAAGATTGACGGCATAGACGGTTCGGTTCGTTACAACAAATCAGCGATAAGCAAGAGCATATTGCCTTTCAATTTCGATGGTGTATTTCACTTCGATTTAGGTATGTTCTTGGATAAAATGGGCGTTGCTGTCCGCACTGGACACCACTGCTGCCAACCAGTTATGAAGCGTTTCGACATACAAGGAACTATCCGAGCTTCATTCTCATTCTACAACACCAAAGAAGAAATAGACTATTTTATCCGAGCGATAGAGAAGAGCTTAGCTGTTCTGAGGTGATTTTGTTAAAGGATAAATAAATTTGAAGATAGGATTTAGAGATGTTTCAAAAAAATATAACGAAATATTATGCTTTTACTAATGATTAAAAGAATTTATATTAAATTCAACAATTATAATTGAACAGACAAAGGAGTTAAAGTATCAATGTTGAAAATAGCATATTTTGATGAAAATTCTGCAATGGATTATCTTGAAATGAAGAATGAAGGAATAGTAGAAGTACAGCAAGAAGAGAGCAATTCTAATAAAGGTGAAATTGGGAGCTCTGTTGGTGGTTCCATTCAATCAGGCGTGATAACAAAACTTCTTGAACCATTTGTTAAGTTAACCGCAGATGTGTCTTTAAATGGAAGTTTATCAAAAATAGGAGAAAGATAATTAAAACATCAATCATGAATTCACTACTTTCTGATTTTATTAAAAAGGCTACGGAGGATACTAAAATTTACGTAATAGAAAACTATACCTGTCATGCTTCAAAAGATTCTCTTTCATATATAAAAATGTATACACCATTAGTAGAGTTGATGAAAGATAAAATTCACAAAATAGAGAATTTCAATGTTGACTATTCAAAAATTGACCAAACATTATCCACTCTGAAAGGATACTCAGAATTGACAGCCACTAAGGAAACTGATAAAATAATTTTAAGATTTAATAACAATGCATTTAGAAATAATTATAATTTACTAGATCTTACTAAAATGGACTTAACATTTTATTGTGTTAGAGCAGGTAAGATGCACGAAAGAGAATTAAATATTGAAAAAGAATTGAATTTGTTAGAGGAAAAAGAAGTTTCTACAATTAGTGATTTGGAGAAACAGGATGATAATAATAGTAACCAATTAACGTTTTATGATGTAATTTTAGCAGGGCTTAAAGAAAGTGAATAAAAAGGTTGTTATTTATTTTGGTCCAAAAAAATACTTTGAAGAGTACATTGAACAAGAGTTGGACGTAAATATTTCTAAAAGTAAAAAACTAACAAATGTGGTTTCAGAATCAGAAGCAAAACGCAAAGAATTTGTTATTGTTAACAATGAAGATAGAAATATTAATAAAGAGTTGATAGAAATTGATAATCTTATTGTTTATACAGACGAGTATGCTAGTGTTAATGAGCATGTTATATTAAATTTTGAAGGGTTTCTATCAAATTATAAAGTTAATAACCTGATACTTCATAATCCGCCAGATGTAATTTCAAATAAGATGCGAGCATTATACTCAGATCTAATTGAAAAACAATATTCTTATAAAAATCTAACTTTAAGTATTCTTAGAGATTTTGATAAAAATTACAATAAAGAAATAATTGGGCAAGAGCAAGCAAGAGAGGATATTATGTACTCTATATATCCACTTTTAAGAGACTCATTTAATAAACCAGTAGTTATAATGTTTTACGGTTCATCAGGAGTAGGAAAGACTCAAACTGCAAAGTATTTGTCATTATTGTTAGGTGGGGAATTATTCAGAAAACAATTTTCAATGTTTCAGAATAATGAGTTTCTAAACTATTTATTTGGTGGCTATCATTCTGAAAATTGTTTTGCGAAAGAATTATTAAATAGAGAAACAAATGTTATTTTACTAGATGAGTTTGATAAATCTAATAGCTTATTCCACAGTGCCTTTTATCAGCTTTTTGATGAAGGAGTATTTGTGGATAAGAATTACACTGTAGAAATAGGTAAACCAATAGTAATATGCACTTCAAACTATTTAAATCTAAATGAAATTAGAAACAATTTAGGTGACCCAATATTTTCGAGAATTGATGTTTGTATTGGATTTAAGGACTTGTCATTAACATCAATAAAAAAAATAATTGAAAATCAAATCGAAATAGAATTTAATCTATTAGAAGATAATGAAAAAGTACTAATTAAGAAAAAAGACATTAAGAATTATTTTGAAGGTAGAGCTAAAAATATTAAAAATGCTAGATTTGTTGAGAATATTGTGAGACAAAAAATATCAAAAGAGCTTCTGACTAAACAAATATAAACAATTTTTGTTTGTATTAATTCATGTTATTTTATTAAAGTTTGAATTTTTAATAAAATTGATTAGATTAAACTTCATAAAGTTAATGATAAACTAAAAGGAGTTGTAAGATGTCAAATAGATATTTTGAATTCGTTGGTGCTTCTAAAATTTCTAAACCACTTGAGTTCAATGTTGCTTTAGGTCAAGCACATGAACATGGAACAAAAGAATGGGATATGTATTTTACATATGAAGATGGTTCACACTTCACTATAAAAGATGGTGTTGTTTATGCAGAAATAAAAGCTGAAGGCGGCAACTCCTCACAAAAATTCGATTATGAATTAAAACCCCATAACCTATTTGAAGAAAATGAACCAGAGAGTTTCGCTTGGTATTTTAAAACATGGAATGACAATGCAGTCTATACACTAAAATTTTACGCAGTTAAGTTTTAGTGTAGAAATAGAAACAACCCCAAAAGTTAGAACTTTTTTAAAAATTAGTTTTTACTAAAGAGTTCGATATTCAATAGTACTCATTCCTTTTAATACTAATGATATTCTATCATTATTGTAATATCTAATAAGACTGATTTCTTTCTTTCTGTAACCCATAGGGAGTGAATATATGTGGCTACTCTAGCTAAAGACATCCCAAATAGTAGCAATGAACATTTATTTCTTTTGCATTATATATAATTAAATTATATATTAGAATTAGCATAAAGGAAGTTTTCCACAATTCTTAGGTAATCAATAAGATGAGTAATTTTGAGATAATCGGGTTTTTACCAAAATCCGACAGAAAGATACCGTTTTTTACAATGTCGGTAGCTGCGGGTATTCCTATTCCAGTAGAAGGGGACGTGGATAGGGAAGTAGATTTGAACGATTTTTTGGTAGAGCGTCCAGCTGCTACTTTCTTCGTGAAAGTAAAGGGCGATATGCTACAAGAAGTCGGAATATCGGACAATGATATATTAATAATCGACACCTCAATTGACCCAACTGATGGCAAGTTTGTAATTGCTTCTGTCAACGACGAACTAGCTGTTCGTTTCTACAGAGAAATAGAGGGTGAGCGATTCTTGGAATCACACACAGGGCAGTTCTTATCTTTAGACAACGATAAGGCACTGATTGAGTTCCAGTTACTCGGTACTGTTACAAAAGTTATTCATTCGCTGTAATATCGGCACAGGTTTTGATTACTATGTCTTGTTAATCAAGGACAAGACAGATGAAAATAATGCATAAGTTAAAAGCAGAAAAATATGGAAACCCAAAAAATGGGTTTACTTTCGAGGCACCTCTTCGCTCAGCTATAATACAGCGTGGGAGCAAGATTGAGAGTGTAGAAAGTAGTATAGACCTCGGCAATATGTTGCTGACTGGGTCGAAAGATGTGTATTTGGCTCGCGTGACTGGCGACAGTATGATAGACGAGAACATACACGAAGGCGATATACTGATAGTAGATGCTAAGGCAGAACCAAAAGATGGTCAGATAGTTGTAGCTTCGTTAGATGGTGAGATGACCGTAAAGAAACTGCACCGTGTTAATGGACAAATATACCTCGTTTCTGCTAACCAAAAATACCTACCAATAGAAATCACTGGCTACTGTAAGTTCGAGATACAGGGCGTTGTGAAGCACATAATCCACGAAGTATAAATAAGTATAAAAATTATTACTTTTGTATAAATATAAGATAGAATAGTCCGTTATACATAATGTTTTAATTATTAAGAAAACCAATTATGAAACACGATATAAGAGACAAAGAAGACATAAAGTTGATGGTGGATACATTCTACGGCAAAGTACAGGAAAGCGAAGTTTTAGGATTTATTTTCAATGATGTTGCTGGTATTGATTGGGACACCCACTTGCCACACATGTATAACTTTTGGGCAGGAATACTGTTTGGAGAAAATCAGTTCCGTGGTAACCCAATGATTAAGCACATTATGCTTAGTAAGCGAACAGAAATGGGGGACACGCAATTCGCAGAGTGGTTGCGTTTGTTTGGCGAAACTGTGCTGGAGCTATTCGAAGGGCCAAGAGCCGACGAGGCAATAGCTCGCTCACAAATGATAGCTAGAAATTTTTTGTATAGGATTAATCAAGCCGCCGACGGTGTTTGATTTGTTATTTCATAGCGAGGAGACAATGCGGGGCATTGTTGACGTGGCTATCTCTCTTTCGAAACAACAGTCCCCAAGCCAAGGGAACAAGTTCCCTTGTTGTAATTATTTACATCATGTAGAGACGTGCTGAGCACGTCTACGAGAAAGCTACAGAGTAACGATTTGTCATTGAGCCTGTCGAAATGCCCAATAGTAGTAGCAAAGTTTTCGATAAAAACTCTGTCATTCTGAACAAAGTCAAAAATCCATGTGCTAACAAAAACAAGACTAAGGCAGTCACGCATAGCTTATTATGGACTCTTCGGATATTACATATCCTCAGAGTGACTTGGCGTTAAATCACCATCCTACACCCACAAAAAAAAACCACCCTAAAAAAAAGAGTGGTTTTTGTAAATCTCATATTCTATGATAATTATGCAGGTAGCATTACTTTATCAATAGCGTGAATAACACCATTAGTACCTTGAACATCAGGTATAACAACTTTTACAGTTTGTCCAGAAGTTGTAATTAACTCTGCACCATTATCCAAATCTACTTCTACTGTTCCACCACCAAATAAATTAATAGTTTGTCCATCAGTTAGTTCTGATGATTGAACGTTTGCAGTAGCTACAACGTGATAGCTTAATACAGCAGCTAATGTTTCAATTGGAATATCACCTAGAGAATTCCAATCATCATTAGTAGCTAACAGAGCTTCAAAAGCGGCATTAGTAGGAGCGAAAACTGTGTAAGGTCCTGCTGCATTCAACGTTGCAACAAAATCAGTAGTGTGTCTTCCATCAGTTAAAGCTGACACTAATATTGAAAAATTATCATTACTTAAAGCTAAAGCAACTATATTTTTTGGCATCATAACAGCATCAATAGTGTGAATAACACCATTGTTAGCTTCGATATCAGTAGTTATTGGCTTTGCGTTACCGTTAAACATTACTCCACCATCTACTTGAACCTGAAGTGACAAAAACTCGTCATTTGGCCCAGTTGCTAATGTGTTAACATAAGTGTCAGTTAGGTCAGTTGATTCAACTTTTGATCCTAATAAGTGGAATAGAAGAACATTTTTCAATGTTTCTGTTGGAATATCAGAAAGTGAATCCCAATCATCATTTGATGCTAATAATGCTTCAAAAGCAGTGTTAGTTGGAGCAAATACTGTGTACGTTCCTTCAGCATCTAAAGTTCCATCCAAATCCGTTAGTTCCAAAGCTTCTACCAAAATGCTAAGATTATCTGTTTCAGAAGCTAATTTAGCAATAGATTTTCCGTCTGGACCTGTTGGGTTGTCGTCGTCGTCATCACTATCACAACCAACCATAAAAGTCCCAAAAGCTAATAATAACACTAAAATCTTTAAATTGAAGTTTTTCATAAAATCACACCATATTATTTTTATACCTACTTCTATTTATAGTCTAATTCGGCTTGTTCCGACTATGTAAACATTGAATAGTACTATTTTCAAAATACATAACGAAAAAGACTTTATTAATATTTTAGTTGTTGTGTAAATTAAATTAAAAAACCCCACACCAAAAAGGTGCAGGGTTGTGAAAATCATAAGAATTGCGGAAAATAATTATATATTCACTGCTTCGCCGTAAGCAGCAGCAGCTGCTTCCATTACGGACTCGCTCAATGTTGGGTGAGCGTGGATTGTTTTGAAGATTGATTGTGCAGTAGCACCGAGTTCAATCGCTAAACCAATTTCTGCAACTAATTCAGTTACGTCTGGGCCTATCATGTGAGCACCCAATACTTCACCGTATTTAGCATCGAATACTAACTTCACAAATCCTTGTGCTTTGCCAATACCGTGTGCTTTTCCGTTCGCAGTGAATGGGAATTTACCAACTTTAATTTCGTGGCCTTTTTCCTTCGCTTTTTCTTCAGTTAAACCGATAGAAGCAACTTGTGGAATACAGTAAGTACAACCAGGTATTGTGTCGTAGTTGATGCCCTTGTCTCCGTGTCCAGCAATCGCTTCAACACAAGCAATACCTTCAGCAGATGCTTTGTGTGCTAACCAAGGAGCTCCAGCAACGTCGCCAATAGCATAGATGCCATCAACATTTGTGCGGCATAGCTCGTCGATTACTATTGCACCTTTTTCTACTTTTACGCCTACTTTCTCTAATCCAATGTCTTCTAAGTTGGCTTGTACACCGATTGCGTTGATTGCTTTGTCAGCTTTTAATGTTTCTTTCTTGCCATCTCTTTCTATTACTACTTCTACGCCTTTCTTAGTTGGCTTAGCAGATAGAACTTTAGCAGAAGTTACCAAATTGATACCCGATTTTTTGAAGTTACGAGCCAATTCTTTCGAAATGTCCTTGTCTTCTATTGGCAATATTCTGTCCTGATATTCTACTATCGTTACTTTAGTACCGAATGCGTTGTAGAAATAACCGAACTCAACACCAATAGCTCCAGCACCCATAATAATCATCTCCTTTGGTGCTTCGTCTTGTAACATTGCTTCTTTGGAAGTCAATATGTTTTTGTAGTCAACTTCTATTCCGTCCATTACTCTTGGTCTTGCACCAGTAGCAATGATTATGTGCTTAGCGTTGATTGTGTCTCTTACTTTGCCCTTCTCGTCTAATACTTCTACTTTGCCTTTTGCAGCTATTCTACCGAAGCCGTCAACTTTGTCAACTTTGTATTTTCCGAATAGGTACTTAACACCACCAGACATCTGGTTTGCTACTCCTCTTGATCTTTCGATTACTTTACCGAAGTTCTTCTTCACAGAGTCAATCTCGAATCCGTAATCTTCAGCGTTTTGCAAGAAGTGAGAGTATTCAGCTGATTTTAGCAATGCTTTTGATGGGATACAACCCCAATTCAAACACACACCACCCAATTCTGCTTTTTCTACACATATAGTTTTTAGTCCTAATTGTGATGCTCTGTTGGCTGCTACGTAACCGCCAGGGCCCGAACCGATAATTACTAAATCACATGATTTGTTTGCCATTTTCCTAACCTATGTATTTTCTATTATAAATTTTAATTTTATTTAGTGCAATTTAATTCTTTTTTACAGTATTCTCAAAAATTGGGAATTATTATTATTCACTAATTTTTAATTTTATATTGCGTTATATAACTGTTAGGATGTAATTATATTATATAACCGACTATGGAAATGAAAGAAAGTTGGTAATAGGATATTGAATACGCCTGTTAGGGTATTAATAAGATTGTTTGGAGGTGCTGAAATTGAGGGCTGCGTTTGATTAGATTTGGACGTTTTTTTTATTAATAATCCAGTAATAATGGGTTCTCAACTCTCCAATCATCAAAAAATTTCTTCAATAATGATGTATATTTCGACATTTCATTTTTACTCCAATTAGGTGACAAGTCATACCTTTCTAATTGTAATGATGTGATATGCTTATTTTTCTCATTTTTAAAATATTTTTCAAATTTACTCCGATGTTCATTATCAAATAGTTCTTTTTCAGCTTCATCTTTAAAATATAAAAAGTAATTGGAACTTCTATAATTATTAAATTCTAAGTCACCTTTATTACAGAAATAATGAAATATACCATCAAAATCATTTAACAAGTAGTAATAGTAGTACTTTCTCAAGTTAGAGTTATGATTAATACTTTGTATTTTAGGTAAACCAATAATCGAACTAAATTCGTCTGCCATGTAATAACGAAATTCTTTAATGGGCTTACCCTTAAATACAAGATTTGCTGTTACTAGATGATGTATAGGAGATAAAAAGTAAGCCCCAAATATTAAATAATCTTCGCTATATGAAATTGTTTCAATTCTAAAATCAGAATCTATCAGGTTATAACAATATTTATTATGAAATACCTCCCCAGAAATTGGATTATTACTCCAGTTTAAAGGTTCTTTCAGTTTCTCTAAAAACCTATCATAAGGATTATTAAAAAAACCAAACCTTTCTTTCCAAATCATCTCTAAATCTCTCGAGAAAATAGATTTATTTGTAGGAGTGTTGTTGGTATTTATTCTGGAATAAACATTAAATTCTCTTAAATCACTTTTATTTGGTTTCCTAATGAGATAGTATGGCTTTTCCAATGAAATGTTTTTTATGGTAATTACATCTATAGATTTATTTTCAATACTTATAGTATCCAAATCTATTTTCGGTATTACTCCATTTACAAAGTTATAACCTAATAGTAAATCGGTAATTTTCTCTAAAGTTTTTCTATTCTTATTGTTTCTAACATCACAAACTTTGTAATCTTGTTTTTCATCAACTCCAAATATTAAATATTTATCTCCAAAGTAAACTGAATTTGCAAGACAAATAATATCTTTTACAAGTTCAGAATTACTTGAACCATACTCTTTTTTAAAATCCCAATTTAAACCCTCTTTTTTCAAATTAATATAGTTTAAAATTGTCTCTTTTAATTTTTTTTTATTTCTCATTATTAATGTACTTTATATTTTCTAAAACTAAGATAACTATATAAATAAATATAGCAATAAAAATGAAAGATGCAATTATATACATTCTGAATACCATCGGTTTTTTCATTATATTTTTACTCATTATATTTGGACTCTATTTCTTTTTAGACAACTTTGGAATAATCTTTCAGAATAAGAGTTTTAATATTGGAGAAATGGGAGATTTATTATCTGGAACAATAGGTCTAATAATTAGTGTTTTTACACTTGTATTAGTTTATAAAACTTTTGTTTCACAACGAGAAGAACTACAGAGCCAACGACAAGAATTAATTGAACAACGAAATGAATACAAAATAACTAGAGCTTATGATTTATTCTATAAAGAATTAGAATTGATTCAGAAGGATTTTGATATTTTTAAAGAAAATGGAGCATTTAGAAATTATAATGAATTACCTATAGAATATATTTTTGATGGTCTTTTAGTTAGTATGAACGACTTTCGTACTAAAGTCCTAAAAGGCGATTATAAAAGTATAACAAATACAGTTTTTAACAATAATTTCAAAAAGGCATTTCTGATTTTATTGAGAAATTTAATTAAACGTAACGAGAGTATTAATATTATTACTACTGGTATTGATAGAAAAACCTTTGATAATATATATATAACAAAAAATCCAGACAGTTTTGGTGAGTTTCTTTTTTTGTTTAACGCTTTATTGTGTGGGAAAAATGAATCAATTCAAAGTGCTTTAATTTCTGGTAATTATTATATCAAAATTAATCTTAAAGAAATTGAAGAAATAAAGTATCTTTATAAAAAATATAATGAATGTGTTGACTTAGAAAATATATTAAATTAATGATAATCATTTTCAAGAAAGTAAGAATACATAAGAAGTAACTGCAGACTAATATTTACGTGAAATAATAGCAACAACCAACCCACCACCACAAATTAATTCCCACACAATACTAATCCCAACCAAAAATCTCGAATTATTATTATTCACTAATTTTTAATTTTATATTGCGTTATATAACTGTTAGGATGTAATTATATTATATAACCGACTATGGAAATGAAAGAAATACAAGAAAAATACGATATTCTGAAAGAAAAAGTAAAGAAACACAGCCACCTTTATTATGTGAAAAATCAGCCAGAGATAAGCGACAGAGAGTTCGACTCACTTTTCGATGAGCTATTGGAAATGGAGGCAAACCACCCAGAGTTAGTCACTGCTGATTCGCCCACACAAAGAGTAGGCGGAGAGCCAGTGGAGGGCTTTGAGACGGTAGAACATTCTCACCCAATGCTGTCGCTACAGAATACTTATAGTCGCGAGGAAGTAGAAGACTTCGATAAGCGAGTGAAGAAACTACTCGGCGAGGTGGAGTTTACTTACACGGCAGAGCTAAAATTTGATGGCGTGGCTTTGAGTTTGGTTTATGAAGCTGGCAAATTAGTCAGAGCAGTAACCAGAGGTGATGGCTACAAGGGTGATGACATTACCACAAATGCCAAGACAATTAGGTCTATTCCGCTTGTTACAAATGGCGAGATAACGGACTATGAGGTGAGGGGAGAGGTTTATATGACTAATTCTCAGTTCGAGAAAATCAATAAAAAAAGGGCGGAGTTAGGCGAGAAGTTATATGCAAATCCAAGAAATACCACTGCTGGTTCTCTGAAGCTGTTGGACTCAAAACTCACTTCCGAAAGGAATTTACAGATGTATTGCTACTCGCTTTACTCCGATAAACACGAGCTGAACAGCAACAAAGAAAACACAGAGATATTAAAAGCGATGGGATTCCCTGTGTCCGATGAATTTGTGGTTTGCGGCAATGTCGATGAGCTATTTGAGTTTATTGACAAATGGAACGAGAAGAAGAGTGATTTGCCATATATGATAGATGGTATTGTGATTAAGGTGAATGAATTTGTGCATCAGCAAACTCTTGGGTTTGTTGCTCGTGCACCGCGTTGGGCTATTGCTTATAAATACGAAGCAGAGCAGATGGAAACGCAGGTGCTTGATATTCAGCTGCAAATTGGCAGGACTGGTGCGGTTACACCTGTGGCAATATTAGAGCCGATATTTCTTTCTGGCTCTACTGTTAGTCGTGCTTCGCTACATAATGCTGATTTTATTGCAGAAAAGGACATCAGGGTTGGCGACTACGTAATGGTGGAAAAAGGCGGTGAGATTATTCCCAAAGTTACATCTGTTCTGGTAGAGAAGCGACCAAACGGTACGGTGGAGTTCAAGTTCCCAAAAGAAATAGATGGTGCACAGATAGTAAGAAAAGAGGGCGATGCTGCACATTATATTTCAGATAGAAATTCGAAGACTATAGTGAAAAGGAAGATAGAGCACTTTGCTTCCAGAAATGCAATGGATATAGACGGCTTAGGTGAGAAGATAATAGATGATTTTGTAGATAGGGGCTGGCTGAATAGCATAGCTGATATTTACTCTCTCACTGATTATTCTGAAGAAATGAGAGAGTTAGAAGGGTGGGGAGAAAAGAGTGCCACCAAGCTGTTGGAAGCAATAGAAAAGAGTAAATCTCAACCATTCAATAAGGTGCTGTTTGGACTCGGGATTAGGTATATCGGAGAGAAAGGTGCTAAGCTCTTAACAAAGCATTTCCGCACTCTCGATGAGCTGGAAAACGCTACTTTTGAGCAATTGATTGCCATTCACGAAGTCGGCGACGTTATGGCTGCCTCGGTTGTCGATTACTTCAACGACGAACACGAGCTTAGAGATATTGGTAAGCTAAGGGCTGCTGGGCTGAACTTCGAGTCAGAGGAAGAGGAGCAAGCAGGCAACCAGTTGGAAGGCAAGAGCTTTGTGTTTACAGGCGAACTGGAAAGAATGCCAAGAAAAGAAGCTGCGAAGTTAGTCGAACAATATGGCGGAAAGCAAACTGGCTCTGTTAGTAAAAAGACAAGCTACGTGGTAGTTGGCGACAAGCCCGGTAGTAAGTATGATAAAGCTAAAAAGTTAGGTGTAACTATACTTAGTGAAGAGGAGTATTTTGATTTATTAGAAGGATTGAGTTAGTAACTGCAAATTAACTTGCAGTGGTATTTCCCTTCTTCGTCTTTTTTCCATACTTGCTTCCTAACGTAGCCGTGACCGCTGGTGCTGATAGCAATTCCGTTCGATTGGAGGACGGATATTGCCCGACGCATAGTGAAGCCAGTTACGTCGTGCTTTATTTCACTTTCGGTGGTGGTGCTGTCTATTACTATATTTTTCACGCCAGTTGTGAATATCAATTCCTCATTGCCTTTAACTAATTGATTCGGTTGCGGAAACTGATTGTATATAACTCTTCCATCATCCAATTCAGTATAATCAAACTTATAGTCTTCTAATATATCATTGGCAGTTTCGGAGCTGAGTCCGATTAGATTAGGCATTACTATGCTGTCATTAGCAATGTCAATATAGTTTCCTGTCTTATAATACCCTTGGCTCATCATCCAACGAGCTGCTATGTTCTTGAATATAGGTGCTGAGTTATAACCACCGTAGATACTTCGGCGTGGGTTTTCTACTATCACTATCATAGCCAGTTCAGGGTTGTCAGCAGGGAAGAAGCCCGCAAACGATGCGTTGTAGTTACTTTTGGAATAACGTCCGTTTGTGATTTTCTGCGATGTCCCAGTCTTACCAGCAATTTTGAGTTTGCTTATCTGTGCATTTTTTCCAGAACCACTATCAACTACACTTACGAGTAAGTCTTTCACTCTTATTGCTGTCTTTTCTGAGACTACTTGTCTTACTTTCTCTGGTTTATTTTCTTTTATTATCTCGCCATTAGCAGCCGTAATCTTCTTTATTATGTATGGCTTCATAAGATTGCCACCATTAGCAAGTGCTGCGTAGGAATTAACTACTTGAAGCGGCGAGGCATTCAGCCCATAGCCGTGACCCATATACCGCTTAGTGTTTGCGTGGAAATCCTTGGGTTTTGGGACAGAACCAGTTACTTCACCTGGTAAATCTACGTCAGTGGGCAATCCAAATCCGAAATCACGAATGTACTTATAAAACACATCGGATGGAAGTCTGTTTGCAACTTCTCCTAATATAATATTACTCGAATTTTGCATTGCCTCTCTGAATGTCACTTTGCCCATTCCATGCACGTCGGCTATTCTCGCACCGCCTTTGTAAATGGCCACTCCATTGTGTCCGTTGAGTATTTCGTCTTCATCAACTACGCCTTCTTCTATAGCTATGGCTGCCGTTACCATTTTGAATGTAGAGCCAGGTTCCAATATATCCGTAACACCTCTGAGTCGCATACCTTCGTTAGAGTTTTCATCTATATTATAAGGATCGAACATTGGGTAAGAAGCAATAGCCAATATCTCGCCAGTCTGCGGTTTTAGGACTATCACTGTGCCTGCCTCGGCAAGTGTTCGTTCCATTCCTGCACGTAGTTCGTATTCGACTATTCTTTGCAACTCTATGTCTAATGTGAGTTCTATGTTATTGCCGTGAACTGGTTCTACTACTTTCAGCTCTGGCGAAGGACGCAAACGCCCTAAGCCATCTCTGTACATGTGCATAAACCCACTTCGGCCGTGGAGTATGGAGTCATACCGCATCTCTAAACCACTAATACCTTTGTTGTCTATGTTAGTGAAGCCAATAACTTGTGCACCAACTGAACGATAGGGGAAGTTACGTTTTGGCTCTTCTAATCTGATAAGCCCTTTGTCTTCTAAAGTATTGATGTCAAATAGTCTGTCAGGAGAAATGCCACGCTCAAGCCATGCGAACGAACCTTTGGCTCTGTTGATTTTCTTCAGATATTTGTTTGGGTCAGTACCTAAATCCCTTGCTAAGCTGTTTACAATAGATTTTTTGTTTTCTATAAGTGTTGGGTCAACAGCTATGGATATAGTCTTGAAAGTTGTAGCAAGTAGTTCGTCACTTCTGTCGTATATATTACCACGGTCAGCTCGGAGGTCAATTTTCGATTCGTGTTGTCTTTTGGCTATGTTCGTGTATTTCTCGTGGTCAATTACCTGTATGGAAAAAAGTCGCCAAACCACAGACAAAAAGCCAATCATAATGATTGCCATTAATGACCAGAATTTCCAGAATTTTCCTTTTGGGCCTTTGTATTCTGAATCCTCTTTGAAGTATGTACTAATCTTTTTTTTCATTGACTTCAAGTATTATTGGAGCTTCTTCGGACAATTGCATATTTAATTTTTCTGTAGCAATTTTTATTATTCTGTCTGGGGATTGCAATCTTTTTAGCTTGGATTGAGCCATTTTTTTCTCATTTTCCAAATCATCTATTCCACGTTCGTAGCTTCTGATTTCTGTCAGAAGCAAGGTGGTGTCGTTTACGTTACCGACGTAGATTACCGCAGCCGCAGCTATTATCATTAGGTATAGTATTACTACCCAGCGATTTAAGTTGAGCCAACTCTTGACGAAATTGCTTACTTCGTGCTTGCTTTTGTCTATATTGATGCTGCTTTTCTTCACTACTTTTTACTTCTCCCCCCGAAGAAGAAATTTATATTCTGCAAAATATCAAATCAATTAGAAGAAAAAAAATGTTTGTTAAATTTTTGTAATTATAAAAATTATTATAACTTGCATTCAAGAGAGCACTCCGAATATCCTAAATATTCCAAATAGAAGATTATAAGTGCGATTATTCTCCCAAAATTTATCCAAATAAAGATAATAATTTACCATTAAATCTATATACATATATATATGAAAAACCGAGACAATAGAAGACCGAAGAGAAAATTTTCTTCGGGGAGAGAAACGCCTAAGTATAAAAAGACTAGCAACATCACTCCATCGCAATCCCCACCACCAGCTCCAACTATCGACATAGAAGAACTGAAAACTAAAAAAATATCTGAACTAACAGAAATATCTAAATCACTTGGTATAACTGGCATAAGCGGTTTGCGTAAGCAGGAATTAGTTCTAAAAATTGTAGAAGAACAACGCTCGAAACAAGAAAGAGCTGCCAGCGACGATGGACTATTGGCAAGTGGTGGAGTGTTAGAGATATTGCCCGATGGCTACGGATTCCTTAGGTCTCAGAGTTATAACTACTTACCGTCTCCTGATGATATATATGTTTCGCCATCGCAAATAAAGCGATTTGGCATGCAAACTGGTGACACCGTAACTGGTATGGTTAGGCCACCGAAAGAATCAGAAAGATTTTATGCTCTATTAAAAGTAGAGACAATTAACTTCTCAGCTCCAGAAAAGAGTAGAGAAAGAATCATATTCGACAATCTTACCCCACTTTATCCAGAAGAAAAATTAAATTTAGAGACAATTCCATCTGATTATTCTATGAGAATAGTGGACTTGCTTTCTCCAATTGGTAAAGGGCAGAGGGGACTAATAGTTGCTCCTCCTAAGTCAGGTAAGACAGTAATATTACAGAAATTTGCTAATGCAATAGCTCGTAATCACCCAGAGGTGAAACTCATAGTGTTGCTAATAGACGAGAGACCAGAGGAAGTAACTGACATGGAGCGTTCGGTAAAGGCAGAAGTAGTGTCATCTACTTTCGATGAACCGCCAGAAAGACACGTTCAAGTTGCCGAAATGGTATTAGAAAAATCGAAAAGATTAGTGGAAGCTGGTCAAGATGTGGTAGTCCTATTGGATTCAATTACTCGTCTTGCTCGTGCTCACAACACTGTTATCCCTCACTCAGGTAAGATTCTATCTGGTGGTGTGGATGCCAATGCACTTCACAAGCCGAAGAGATTTTTCGGTGCAGCTAGAAATATAGAAGATGGCGGTTCACTAACTATCTTGGCTACTACTTTGGTTGATACTGGCTCTAAGATGGATGAAGTTATCTTTGAGGAGTTCAAGGGTACTGGTAATATGGAACTTGTGTTAGATAGAAAAATATCGAACAAGAGAATATATCCTGCTATTGAAGTTAATCGCTCTGGTACTAGAAAAGAAGAGCTACTTGTATCGGAAGAAAAACTACGCCGTATGTGGGTGCTAAGAAAAGTGCTTGATGAAATGGATTCTATACAAGGTATTGAGTTCTTACTCGACAGATTGCGTGGCACTGAAACTAATGACGACTTCTTGAATGGCTTGAACTCGTAAGCTTATTTTACGAATTACAAAGTTTTGAATTAAGCCAATGATTGATGTCATTGGCTTTTTTTTGTTAAAATTATAGAAATAAAAAATTAGAAAAAGATCATTATGCAGATAACTATTGATATACCTAAATACGATAATAAAGAAGGATTTAAGTTCAATTGGGAAAATGATTTTGAAATTAAGACTAGAATAGAAGATGGTGTTATTCATATTACAGCAAACAAGGATGGTTTATTATCTCTTGCAAATCATTTACTTAATTTATCTCAAGAGTCAATTCCTAGTGGATATCATTTTCATTTAGATCAATTTAATTCTCTAGAAGAGGATTCAGCAGAGTTAATAATAGAAAAAAAATAGGTAGTAATAAGAATGCTAGATAAGAATAGAATTTTAATAGTTATTGGAAGTCCATTGGACTATGAAGAACTGGTTGCATATATAAACATTGATAGTCAAGAGGTAGCAGTACTATCTCAAGATGATGGTGTTAATAATTTAAAATTAGAATTCTATGAAGATATTTTGTCGAAAAAATTTGATTACAATACTTTCACTTATGCACTTTTATCTGCGAAAAAAGAGCTTCTAAGTGAGTAGTGTTAATATGCAAAATAGAATTAAAACTGCATTAGAATTTTTGAAAGATGGACAATCATTTAAGGTGGGTGATTTAAGACTTAGCATAAATTAGCAGAGTTGCTTAGTAATTTCTGGTTGGTCTCGATATATAAATTTCAGAAACTTATCAAAATTAAAGCCTTTAGAGGAATTAGAGGACATCAAAGATACATATAATGAAATGGAATTATTATCTGATGAACTAAAGCATTTTGCTGAATCTAGATGCAAGGAGTTTGTACTAAATTATGAAGATGTGGGCAAATCATCAATTGAAATTTGCTCTGAAAAAGACGGGATTTTTGAATGGAAAATAAAATAATGAACAAGTTCCAAATAATAATCTGTAAAATGTATCATGTTGTTTATCTGTATCATAAGAATTACAAAACATTTTTAATGGACAGAAGAGATTATTCAGGGTCTAGATTGGGTGTTCTTTTTGCAATCAAGTTTGCTTTCACATATTTTTTAATTCGAAAATACAACATAATGGAAATGGAAAGTAAATCAGAAATTGAATTATTTTCAATACTATACCTTATAATTGTATTTATACTAATAGACAGGATTGTTTCTTTTTCTAAAAAGAACTATGAAAAAGTTTCAATAAATCTATCACAGAAGAAAGTTAAATTAATATATTATTTATGGCATTTTATATTAATAGGGGGCTTTGTCCTTACAATAAGTAAGTTCTAAATTAATCAACCCCACCACATAATATAGAAAAATAATTCGAATTGCGTTAGTGAATTAACTGTTTTCACCCACTAACCTGAGTTCCAATAGACCAAATATTTCCTGCAAAGTCTTTGAAGCTGCCTCTTCTGTCTGGGTCGCCTTCTTGTTCTTTTGGCTTTTCTATCGGGGTACAGCCAAGCTCTATCGCTTTTTCATAAGTAGCATCTACATTGGGTACGTAGATGTGAGTTAGCAGTTTGTTTGGCTTATAATCTTCGTTTGCACCACCAAACATAAGTATAGAGTCATCTATTCGTATTTCTGCATGCATTATGCTGCCGTCTGGCATATCATACACCCTGAGCTCTTCACCATCGAATAGCTCAAGTAGCAAATCAATTAGTTTTCTTGCATCTTCCACCACGAAGTAAGGTGACACAGAATTGTATCCATTTGGTTTATATTGGTTGCTCATATTAATTAATTTATTTGATTAAACATATCTCAATATACAAAAAAATACACAAAGTATTTTTGAGTAAATCAACTGTGTCAGAAATTGTGTCAAAACATGAGAAGTTATGATAAAAATACAGATAAGCATATAAATAAACAAAGCCCTTGCATCAGTTAGATACAAGGGCTTTTGTGTAGTGGTCGAAGAGGGATTTGAACCCCCGACACAAGGATTTTCAGTACGGTGTAAGCAATTTGTAACTGTATAAATAGTAAGTGTGTATGACATTCATTGCAGTTTTGCACCACATATGCACTATTTGAGTATTTCAAACTTTTCCAATTTTTCAAGTGCTTGAGTTAGTATTACGAAGATTAATAGAGGTTGAAAAAAATCCTAATTATGTTCGTAAAGTTGTTCCAATTGATGTTACACTCAAAGCATATAGAGCGTATGATAACGATAGAGTCAGAAAATCTATGGAAGGTCTAAAGAGGGGGTGAGCTTGTGTACCCAAAATTAAAAACTGACTAAAACAGGGTGAAATCTCAGAAATAGATTATCACAGTATCAAAAACCATTGTACTATAAGTTCAATGAGAGCTAATTTCCTTATAACATATCAGAGAAACTTTCTAAGAATAATATTATTTGTTATATTGGAATCTAATGAAATTATATTGATTATTAATGCAATTCAACGACGATTCTAGGGTGAAAATACCTACTATACTACATCTAACTAGGCTAGGTTATGAATATCTATCCTTGAATGATGTTAAATGGAATTTAGACACAAACATAAAAGACTTTATTGTAATAGAAAAGTAATAGTATGAACGAGGCAAAAACAAGGAAGGAATTAATTGACAAACAGCTTGATGAAGCTGGATGGGATATTAGTGACCAAACCCAAGTAGGCATTGAATACGATATCAATGTTGGTTTGCCTGATGGCGTAAGCGAAGCACAAACGCCATATAGCGGACATCAATATTCAGATTATGTACTTTATGGTAAAGATGGGAAAATTATTGCCGTTGTAGAAGCTAAGAAGACCTCGGTAAATGCTGAATTAGGAAGAGAACAAGCGAAACAATATTGTCAGAACATTCAGAAGGAATTGGGTGGTGAATTACCCTTCTGTTTTTACACTAACGGGTTTGAAATATTCTATTGGGATTTAGGGAGCTATCCTCCTAAAAAAGTTATTGGTTTTCCTTCCAGAGACGATTTAGAACGATATTCATATATAAGAAGAAATAGAAAACCATTAGCTCAAGAGTTAATTAATATTGACATAGCTGGACGTGATTATCAGATTCATGCTATTCGCTCTGTTATGGAAGGGATTGAAAAAAAGAGACAAAAGTTCCTTTTAGTTATGGCCACTGGAACAGGTAAGACCAGAACCACAATTGCATTAGTAGATGCTATTATGAGAGCTGGCTGGGCTGAAAGAGTACTGTTCTTAGTTGACAGGATAGCACTGCGAAACCAAGCATTAGAAGCATTCAAAGAATTTTTACCTAATGAACCTAGGTGGCCAAAAATAGGTGAAAAGTCTATTGCTAAAGATAGACGTATTTATGTTTCAACTTATCCTACTATGCTTAATATTATTAGAGATGAAGAGTATTCATTGTCTCCACATTTTTTCGATTTGATTGTTGTTGATGAAAGTCACCGTTCTATTTACAATAAATATAAAGAAGTATTAGATTATTTTAACACAACTACACTTGGATTGACTGCTACTCCGACAGATGTAATTGATCATAACACATTCAAGCTCTTCGAATGTGAAGATGGATTACCTTCTTTTGCATATTCGTATGAAGAAGCAATTAACAATATACCGCCTTATCTTTGTGATTTTCAAGTAATGAAAATACAAACTAAGTTTCAAGCAGAAGGAATTAGTAAACGTTCCATAAGCCTTGAAGATCAGAAAAATTTGATTCTTGAAGGGAAAGAGGTAGAAGAAATAAACTTCGAAGGTACGGATATAGAGAAGTCTGTAATTAACAAGGGAACGAATGTTACTATAGTAAAGGAATTTATGGAGGAATCCATAAAAGACCCTAATGGAGTTCTCCCTGGCAAGACGATTTTCTTCTGTATATCTATAGCACATGCAAGAAGGATAGAAAAGATTTTTGATTCACTCTACCCAGAGTACGCAGGTGAATTGGCGAAAGTAATAGTCTCCGATGACCCTCGTGTTTATGGCAAAGGGGGATTACTACATCAATTCTCACACAATGACATGCCTAGAGTTGCAATAAGTGTGGGTATGCTTGATACCGGCATAGACGTACGTGAATTAGTAAACCTTGTTTTTGCTAAACCGGTGTATTCATATACTAGATTCTGGCAGATGATTGGTAGAGGAACTCGACTACTAGAGCCTACAAAAATTAAACCTTGGTGTACGGAAAAAGACTCGTTTCTAATCATGGATTGTTGGGATAATTTTGAATACTTTAAATTGAATCCAAAAGGTAAGGAGCCCAAAGGATTAATTCCATTACCAGTTCAATTTGCTGGTATCAGAATTGACAAGATTGAAAAAGCTCTGGCAAAAGGGAAACCCCAAATTGCTAAAAAAGAAATCGAAAAATTAAGAGAACAAATAACTGAATTACCTAAAAAATCGGTTGTGATAATAGATTCCAGAGCTGATTTGGCTAAAGTAGAAGTTGATGCTTTTTGGAATCAATTGTCTGCTGAAAAGATTGAGTTTCTACGTAATACCGTCAAACCGCTTTTTAGAACTGTTTCCCAATCGGATTTCAAAGCAATGCGTTTTAGTAAAAATGTCTTAGAAACCTCACTCGCTCATTTATTAGGAGAGACCGGTAAATTCGACACTATGAAAGAGGGTATCATTAATGTAGTTAGTGAGTTGCCTTTGTCTATTAATACAGTAGCAAGACATAAAGATTACATAAACAAGGTATTGACAAATAAATTTTGGTCAACAATTAATGATGAAGGATTTGATGAGCTTACAGATACTATTGCACCACTAGTAAAGTACAGGGAACAAATTGGACCATTGGAAGGACCTTCAAAATTGGATTTTCAAGATTTAGTTAAAACCAAAGAATGGGTTGAATTTGGTCCGAAAAATGAGTCTGTTAGTATCTCTAAGTACCGAGAAATGGTTGAATCAAAAATAGCAGAGTTAGTTGAAAAGAACCCAATCCTACAAAAAATTAAGTCTGGTGGACAGATTACAGAAGAAGAAACCGAAAAATTGGCAGTAGACCTTCATGAAGAAGACCCGCACATAACTGAACTGTTACTCCGCAAAGTTTACAATCATCAGAAGGCAAAATTCATTCAGTTTATAAAGCATATATTGGGTATAGAAATATTAGAGAGCTTTGATGAAGAGGTGGGTCGCTCAGTACATAAATTTATACAAGAACACACTAATTTGACAACAAGGCAAATTGATTTCTTGATCTTACTGAAAGATTACATAATAGAAAGAGGGAAAATAGAGAAGCGAGATTTAATCTCTTCACCGTTTACAATTATTCACCCAAAAGGTATTCGTGGTGTTTTCTCTCCATCTGAGATAAAAGAAATATTAATATTAACTGAAAAATTCGCGGCATAACATGAGCTTATTAAGTAGTAACTCCACAATAGCATCAAAAATTGATGACCTCTGGAACAAGTTTTGGAGTGGTGGTATATCGAATCCACTGTCAGCCATAGAGCAAATAACGTATTTGCTATTTATGAAAAAATTGGATGAAAACGATTTAGAATCTATGGCAAATGCTGAATTTACTGGCGATAAATTCACATCTATGTTTTCGGGAACATTCTATTTGACTAATGAAGATAAAGAAAAAAAACAGAATGGGATTGATAAACAAAAGTTAAGATGGAGCGAATTTAAACGTATGCCTGCGGACGAGATGCTGAATCATATACAAAGGTTTGTATTTCTTTTTCTGAAGCAATTGGACAAAGGTAATTCTCCGTTTACTAAGCACATGGCGAATGCAGTTTTCATTATTCCTAAGCCTTCCTTATTACTAGAAGCTATAAAAAGCATAGACGAGATATATGAAGAGATAGAGAAAGATGCAAAAGAAAATGGGCAAGATTTTCAGGATATACAAGGCGATGTATATGAAATGCTGTTGAGTGAAATTGCCGCTGCTGGTAAAAATGGCCAATTCCGTACACCAAGGCACATTATAAAACTATTGGTTGAGTTAGTTGATCCAAAATTAGGACAAAGAGTCGCTGATCCTGCTTGCGGTACAGGTGGTTTCCTTTTGGGAGCTTACCAATATATGGTGACTCAGTTAGATAAGAACAAAGCCGAGTTAAAGCCAGATGAAGATGGTTTTATCCGTAATAGCAAAAGTGCTTTGCTAACTGAAGAAGTGAAAGATATACTAGGTGAGCGATTAAGAGGCTACGATATAGACTCTACTATGGTTCGGTTGGGTTTAATGAACCTAATGATGCACGGTATTGATTCTCCCCAGATTGACTACAAAGACACATTGAGCAAGGGCTATCATGAGACTTCTGAATATGACATAGTGCTTGCGAACCCACCTTTTACTGGGAGTATAGATAAAGGTGATATAAATGAAGAACTGAAACTAAAGACTACAAAAACAGAACTCCTATTCATAGAGCGTATATATAATATGCTAAAGATGGGTGGTACTGCTGGTATTATAGTTCCACAAGGTGTTCTGTTTGGAACAAGTAAAGCGTTTCAGGCAGCAAGGAAGTTGATGATAGAAGAATCCCAATTGAAAGCAGTAGTAAGTATGCCTAGCGGTGTTTTCAAACCCTATGCTGGTGTGAGTACTGCTTTACTCGTATTTACTAAAGGTGGAGAGACTGAGAACGTTTGGTTTTATGATATGGAATCGGATGGATACAGTCTAGATGATAAACGAGCTAAAAATGAAAAGGGTCATGGAGACCTACAAGATATAGTTAAGCAGTTTCGTAGCAAATATGATGCTAAAACAAATGATAGAAAGAGTAAATACTTTTATGTTCCAAAATCTGAAATCATTGAAGAAGGATATGATTTGAGCTATGCTAAATACAAAGAAGAAGTATTTGAAGAAATCGTTTACGAGAACCCAAAAGTTATATTAGAAAAGCTAATTGGTGAAAATGGTAAAGGTGGATTAGAAGGTGAAATTATTGATGGTTTGAAAACATTAAAGAATTATTTATAAAATGAAACTAGGTAAATATTTCGAAATCACATCAGGTGGCACACCCAGAAAGGGAGGTGGGGATTACTATGAAGGTGGCAATATCCCTTGGGTTAGAACAGGCGATTTAAAAGTTAAAAATTTACGTATTATTCCTGGCAGGATTACTCAATTGGGGTTAGATAAATCTTCTGCTAAATTATTTCCTTGTAATACTGTTTTATTGGCAATGTATGGAGCTACAATTGGGAATTGTTCAATTCTAAAAATAGAAGCTGCTACAAATCAAGCTTGTGCAGCTTTTCTACCAAACTCAAATGTGAATCATGACTTCTTATATTTTTATTTAAAAAGCATAAAAAACGAGTTAATTGGGATGGGTGTCGGAGGCGGGCAACCCAATATTTCTGGGAAAATATTAAAAAACATTGAAGTTAATTTTCCTTCACTTGATAACCAAAAACGAATTGCCAAAGTTCTCTCTGATTGTGAAACATTGATTCAAAAAAGAAAAGAAAGTATAGAACTATTAGATGAGTTTTTAAAATCTACTTTTTTGGAGATGTTTGGGGATCCAGTCAGAAATGATAAAGGTTGGGAGATTGTACCGTTAGGAATAATTTCTGAAGTTGGGTCTGGTAAGCGTGTATTTGTGAATGAACTAGTAGATAATGGAATACCTTTTTTTCGAGGTACGGAAATTGGAAAATTAAGTGAAGGAACGAAAATTGAACCTAAATTATTTATTAAAGAAACTCATTATCAAAAATTAAAAGAACACACAGGTGTACCTAAAATTGGTGATCTCCTTATGCCTTCTATCTGTCCTGATGGTAGAATTTTAAGAGTTACAGATAGTAAACCATTCTATTTCAAAGATGGTCGTGTTTTGTGGATTAAAGTAGATGAATCAATTATTTCTAGCGTGTACCTAAGAGAAGCTTTAAAGGAAATATTTAGAAAGAATTACAAAAACATTGCCTCTGGTACAACATTTGCAGAATTAAAAATCTTAGCCTTGAAGAAAATAATTATACCAACCCCTCCTAAAAATCTTCAACACAATTTCGATGTTATTGTAGAGCACGTAGAAAAGCTAAAAATATCTTTTTCTGACAGTTTGACTGAACTTGAAAACCTATATGGAAGCTTGAGCCAAAAAGCTTTTAAAGGGAAACTGGATTTGAGTAAGGTGGATGTATCGGGTATGGGAGAGGGGGGAGATGGAGAAAAGTAAAAGGCTTGAATATTATAGAGAATGTCTAGAAAAACTAGAAAAGTTTAGACAAGAAGATGAAGTGAATATTGAACTATTTGAAAAATTTAAAGATGAACTATTAGGGAACCTAAATCATATTAGATCTGAGAGGTTTGCAAACTTAGTTTATTTCGAAAAAGAAGATGATGAAGAAGAAGATGTCCCTTATTGAAAATACATATAAACCAACTTCTGCTCTTGATGAATTAAAAGCACTAATTCAAGATTCAATTGCTGAGCTAGAAAGAACAAATAATCAAGAAGAAGATTTGTGGGAATTAAAGTTATTGCAAGCTAGGAATAACTGTTACTATTTTGAAGAAGATCTTGCAGAGTTTATCTGTGGAGATCACAAAGATTACCCATACTTGAAAGGTTGGGAATTGGAGCTGTTTTTTTCTCAACTTGGGTTTACCGTACCTTCTTTGACTATAACCAGAAGAATATGGGTTAAGAATGAATTACTAAAGCTAAATATTAATGACATTATTAAAATAATTCAATATGGATTATTTGAGAAAAGAAAATTCAAACAAGAATTTCCAGAAGACTTTGATGATAGGATTGATAAAGCTGAAGAGACTTTTAAAACTTTTATCAATGATTGTATTTCTTCAAATCAGGGTGCAGACTTAAACAAATTATTAGACTTGAATATTAACGTAGAGTTATTATTCAGTAATACAATTGTATCTAAAGATGAAGAAATAAATACTTTTTTAGAACAAGCGAGACAAAAGTTCTTCGATAAGAATGAAAAACAAATAGCAGTAGAAAAGCTATGGGATGCTTTTGAGAGAATCAAAACTTATCTAGATAAAGATAAGAAAAAAGGTTCAACAGAGTTAGTTAACACTTTAAATGATAAGATTATCAGTTGTGACTTTGAAAAAGAGTTTATAATATTGGGAGAAATTGGAAACAACAACATGATAAGGCATACTGAAACTGATAAAAATAAGATAAATGATCCCAATTATCTGGACTACCTATTTTTCAGAATGTTATCATTACTAAATCTATGCCTTAAGGAAATTGATAAAGTTGAAAGCAGGTCAGATTAAACTATTTTTATATCCAACCTTCTTGTATTGCAACACAAAGTAAGTTCTCAATCTTATAAGCCGATAAGGGTTCAAATTTATTAGTTAATTTTTCAAATTTAGTCTTTTTGACTTTACGTGGTATTTTAGTATCTTTAGGGAAAAGGATTTTATACCCATCTTTTGCTCCACGTTGTAAGTAAACTAATTCAGTTTGTGGTTTATTTAAGTTTGCACATACTCTTAAAGTTACATCGTACGAATATAAATCACCAAATCCTTTATGTGATTTAGTTATTATATTCACTATATCATAAAGTTCATCGAAAGTTTTAACTGAAATCAGTTCTTTCTTCTCATCTTTTAAACTTACTATATAACTTTTTATCCAAGATAAATATTCAAGTTTTTTTCTACCATAAAAACCTTGAACATATTGATTCCAGTAGTGATCAGAATATATGCTTTCACCATCTTTATCTTTTTGAGGTATGCTTTTATCGTCTAGTAACAATCCATAACAAGCATAATTAATAGCAGTTTCTATAGAACTGAGTTTGCTATATCGTTTTAACTGATTATCCAAACTAGTTGAATGTTCACTTGCTAGATATTGTTTAATTGCTTTTTCAATTGTCATATTTCAATCCTGTGATTTATTTTTTTACTCAGAATGAATACCTCATATTTCTTCATTCTGACTAATTTTGTCTCTTAAATTGAGTTGATTATTATCTATTTCTTAAATCTAAGACACCAATATTTCTGAAAACGGTTAATCCATGTTCATTTATTAATTCAGAGGTAATCCCAACTTCATTGTTTGCAATAGCATTTACATATCTAGGTATTTCATTATTCTCTTCAAATGAATGGTTTTCTATTAATCTTTCAAAATAACTTTCTAAATAATGATAATACGACTCATTAACTAATGGACAACAAAACAGACAGTGAAATGGATTAGTTTCATTTAAAATTTGATTCTTTGAAAGTTTTTTTCTTTTATAATTCACGGTTAATTGATCAACCGTATAAGCATCTGTCATAAATAGCGCTGAATTAGATAATTGGAATCTATTACATTTTGCTCGCGATTTATTGTCTGCTGGTGAATAGAATATGTAGAATGGTAGTTTATTTTTCTTTTTTGCAAAATCAATTAACTTATCAATTTGTCTCTTAGGACCATTCTGATAATTTAGTTTACTACAATAGGCATTGCGGTTAGGGATAATTTTCTTAGCCTGGAATACAAATGAAATACTTTCTTTTTTGGTAAGAATCCATAGCTCCAATTCAAAATCGGCACCACTTACTTTATTTTCTTTAATTCGATTATGTTTTTCTACGTTCAGATAATTGAATCTTTTATCTCGTTTCCTCCATTGCCAAACTAAATAATCTGTAATAGATTCTTCACCTACATCCTCCACATGTTTGATAAAATCGAATACTTCAGTGTCTAATTTTATATTATCTTTACATTTCATTTTTCTATTTTTTTCCATCACTCCACCACCACTTTCACAGCCTTCTCTTCAGTGCCATGTTTTATGTTTATAATATATATACCTGTTTTCTCACCTGAGCAATCCCAAGTTATTCTACCGTAGTGGTCAGCTTGTTTGACTATTTTAATCTTTCCCTCTGTGTTTACTGTCCTACCACTCAAATCATAAACCGATACATCACTTTCTCTCATTGGAAGATTTATATCCCAATATGTTAGAACTTTTATTTCGCTACTTGCAGGGTTGGGATAAGGGGGGAGAGTGTAAAGGTAGTTACGTTCTGTTTCATACTCAACATTACTAGTTGTAAGACCCAAACTCTGTAATGTAGTTCTATAGACTCCATTATCACTACTTGCTATTAGGTAATCTCCTTGAACTGCAATGTCTGTAATATAGTTTACAGTGTCTGGAAGTTCTATTTCAAATGACTTTGAGGTCTCTCCGTCGTCTGATGAGTATATTATTCCTCTTGATGTTGTAGCTATAACAAATTCATTTAATAACTCTATGCCATAATCAGTAACTTTCCCTTTAAATTCTTCACTAAACTCAGTCCAAGTTATCCCGTCGTCTTCTGAATAGAATATGCCTTTATTAGGTACAAAAGCATATATTTTTCCATCTTTATACTCAAACATATTAAAACTTGATTGATGGATATCTGAAAATTCAGTGTCTACTTTCTCCCATGATTTACCATTGTCTGTTGATTTGAACAAACCCTCATCTTTTGCAACAACCACAAGAGTTTCGTCATCTATTCGCAAAATATGATTAGTTGGGTATTCAGGCTTAAGTACTTCATTTTGAAATCCGTCCCAAGTCTTTCCAAAATCAGTTGAAATTCTTGTACCAAAAATAGATGCTAATAATATAGTGCTATCTTGCAAGAACTCTACATCCTGATGAGGAGTTCTAAGTAAGTCTTGTACACCAGTACTAGTTTGTAGCCAAGTCTTACCATAATCTGATGAAATTTCTATAAACCCACGTCCTTCTAGAATATTAACTACCACACTGTCTCTTTTGTAAATTTCCCATATCCTACTAGACAGCCCATCAGAATAATTCTCCCAACTTGTACCTTCTTGGGTTGTGTATTGTATTCCACTCCTCGATGTTGTACCTGCGTACAAAGTATCGTTCTCTGTAAATAAGTCGTAAGTAATTATACTATCAGTTAATATATTACATCTTTCCCAATTCTTACCCAAGTCACTAGTTTGGAATAACATACTTCTGTCATTCTCACAATATAGTATATCACCGAAATAATGAAAATCTTCTATATTTATATTTATTATGCCATTATGTCTAAGTTCCCAAGTTTCACCATTATCAGTTGAAAGATGAACACCAACATCAATAGAATCTTTATATCCAATACTATTTACCGAAGCAAATAGGTTGTCCTCCAAAGAATAGAACTTATCTACTGGGAAATTCTTAGTTGTATCTACTTCCCAAGAGTCACCAAAGTCATAACTTTTGTAAAGATGTTTGTCTTCGCCAGCAATAAATAGTATATCATTGTGGACAATAATGTCGTTTACCTTAACATCTATTGAGTCAAATACCTCCCACGTTTCACCATAATCAATAGATCTAATTATAGAGTGCTCAGTGCCAGCAAAGTCAACGGCATAAGTTAAAAATATATAGTTCTCATATACAGCAACATCATGTCCCAAAACGTTTAAGTCTTCCCCTTCTAATCGAACCTTATACCATTTGTTATCTGGAATAGAGTAATACGAAAGTGTATCAACCCAATCAGGGGTAACAAATATTTTATCATTATTTATATATACTTCTCTTGCTGTCAAACCATAAATATGAAATGGTGTCGTAGTCCATGACTTCCCTAGGTTCGTAGATATATAATTCGAATCAGTTGTGCCAAGAAAAACATTACTCCCATTTTGTTCAAAGGAAGAAATTCTCTTTGTTGTTGGTAATTTTATTGAAGATATTTCCCATTTATTATTATTTAGCTCATAAATTACTGGATCAGAATAACTCGGAACATATAGCTTATTATTATATTCAAACATATTCCTTACAAAGGAATAAGAATAAGGCCCTTCAACTCTTTCCCAATCTTGTGAGATAAGGGAAAGTGTTGAAAAAGCCAAAATTGATAGTAGTATTTTGCAAGTATCGTAGATATTCATATACTATTTTAAGGGTTACATAAGGTGTGCAGAGTGAAACATTCTGATTCACCATTATGGGTTGTTGGGAAATTAATATCTGATCCTTCAGTACCAAGACAAGAAGGTGGAAAATTCACTTGTGTTGCACTTATAAGTGTTTTCTTAAGTGTCATTCCAGGCATCTCCATACAAATATCATAAGTTACTCTGCAATATGCATCATCACAAGAATAGTACCAGTTACGCTGATTCACAGAGTCATAAACTACTACCCAACAAATAGGATAGTTGAAATCAATCCTTTTTTCTTCAACATCGCAAGGTGGGGCACCAGAAGCACATACACCAAAATACATATATGCCCAATTCTCTGTTTGTGTCATTACTTGTTTTATTTGTTGCTCTGGTGTTAAAGAACTGACACACGAACTGTCTATAGGCGTAATGGAATTAAAAGTTACAGTCCCTGGATGTGTTACAGTGCAATTAACGCACATATCAATGATATAATCACAACCTCCAACTGTTAACGTATCCACATGGTGAGTAGAACCAGAAGGACATTGAGCTGAAAGATTTGAATTGAGATTAAACATTGTTATTATTCCAATAACAATAATTAGCGAATATTTTTTTAAAGCATTCATTTTAAATACTCCATTTAGTTAATAATATATTAATAAATTAGAGAGTAATTCGTTAGTTTTGTATCAACCATTTGGGAACGTCATAAATTTTTAAATGGTAAATACGGGTCAGGAATTACTCTAGTAGTGTTTCTGACCTTTTTTTTATTCTCCTTTGTTATTCCTTAATAACTTTATTTAAATAGTCATTTTTATTTGTTTCTTTAGAAACAAATTCGTTTAACTCTTTTTTCATTTCTCAATTATTGTTCATCACTCCACCACCACTTTCACAGCCTTCTCTTCAGTGCCGTGTTTTATAGTTATGATATAGATACCAGTTTTCTCAACTGAGCAATCCCAAGTTATTCTACCGTAGTGGTCAGCTTGTTTTACAATATTTATTTTGCCTTTGGTGTCTACTTTTCTTCCACTCAAATCATAAACCGATACATCACTTTCTCTCATTGGTAGGTTAATATCCCAATATGTTAGAACTTTTATTTCGCTACTTGCAGGATTTGGGTAAGGTGGGAAGGTATAAAGGTAGTTGCGTTCAATTTCATTTTCTACTGAGGTGGTTATACCAAATTCACTTAATTTTGCGTAAGCTATACCATCTGAAGTAGATGCTAATAAACTATTATTCTCAATAATAAGACCATTGATAATATTCCCTCTTAAGCTATCTGGTCCAAAAATATCAAGTTTATGTTCTATCCAGTTATTACCTTCATCATGTGAAACAATAACCGAACTTCCATAAGCCATAATATATGAAGATTCTACTTTTTGCAATAGATGAGGCACAGTATCTTTATTCGGATAATCACAAAACAGTTCTTTTTTGCCAGTATCGAAAGAATAGCTGTATACAGAATTGCGGTCACTAAATACTTCTGAGTTGAAGTAAATCGTATTATCCTCTGTGTAATCTAATATATAATATATACTCAATTCAGATGTTTTAGTGCTATCTACTATATAATCCCAGCTATCTAAAGTAGAGGGGGACGTTATTATTCCTGTTTTCTTATAACTATAATACGTACTATCTAAAACAAACATGGAACCTATTTTTTCTTCTTCGCCTAACTCACCACCATAGTGATTAATCCAATCCTCACCTTTATTTGTAGATACTTTCAACCCTGTATTAGTTGTGAGGATTATTCTATCATCTTCTAAGATAATTTTATTAATTGGTGGATCAAATGGATCAAAATACCCTATATTTGATTTTGTCCAAGTATCGCCACGATCGTCAGATATATATAACTCTTGACCATAATTATCTAGAACTATCGAGTCATCATTAATATGCAATTCAGAAAAATGCTCAAAATACTTACTAAATTGCTCATTAAATATATTCCAACTCAAACCTCCATCAACTGAATATATAACTCCCCTTCTATTACCTAGTGCATACAATGTATCATTACGTTCTACTAAATCTCTACATGTCAACTTATCTTGCAAGAACGGATGATATTCCCACTTTTCATTCGCTTCAGAATAGATATATAACTGACTTCGTTCTGTTAGCAAGAATAGTTTTCCTCCTACTACCTTTATATTTTCTATTACAAAATCCTCTACGCCATTGACAAACATCTCCCATGTGTTACCATTATCTGTAGATTTGTAAACTGCTTTATTCATCCTCGAGTATAGGTTATCCTTATAAGAAACTAGTTCACTTATAGTCAATTCTTCACTATTTGCGACCTGCCATGTCATCCCATTATCTTCAGAGGAATATAGTTTGTTGTCAGTAGCCATAGCGTATATAACACCATCTGCAATTTCCATAGTTATAATTAATTTATTAAAACTTGGTGATTGATACCAAGTTTCACCTCCATCTGTTGAAATTCTAATGCCTGGCTCAGCCAAAGGAAATGCAGCCCACTCCGATGAAGTTAGTAAGTCACCTTCACACTTTATCAAATCCCCAACTAATGTGTCTAGTTTATTTGAGTCGTTTGTAAATGTAGCTAAACTCCATTTGTTATTATCAAAACTAAATTTGAATAGTTTTCTGTTTAGCCCCGAACCGAAATAATACTTATTACTCATAGTTCCTTTAGTTGAAATAGGACCATCAGTCTCAAACCATTTTTTTCCAGAATCTATTGAATAATAATTTCTTTCCTTAGTACTTATGAAAATTTTACTATCTAACTGTGCTATAATTTTAAATCTATCTAAAGAATCTAAAAATTCATCATTCAAGCTACTCCAATTTTCATTTTTAAAAATGAATGAATGTGGTGGGTTTGATGTATTTTGAACAATCAGTTCATTGTTAATAGTAAAAGCATCAAATATTCTTAACCTTTCACCTGGAATATCAGCTCTCTGCCATTCAACGGCAGAGAGTGAAATGCTTGCTAAAATGAAAATTATTATTTTCATAATTAGTACCATATATAAATATCTGGATTACAAGGAGTATGAAGGATATAACAATCTGATGACTGCCCTACTTCAGAAGAACCACTAGGTATATCTATGTCTTCTCCCTCTTCAGTACAGTCAATGGATGTTGCGACATTAGATGACGAAACTAAATTTTTCTGAGTAACACCTAATGAATCTACGCAGTATTCATAAGTTACTTCGCAATAATCATCTGTATTGCATGGGAAGAAAAGATAATAGTTTTCTTCTTCTAATGGATCATAATAATCAAGTTTAACTTTCCAGCAATAATATTGTCTTACTGTCATTTCTTTCGGTGGTTCTATACCATCACATGGTGGTAAATGATACTGACAATAATTATACCACATTACTGAAACAGTAGAAACTTGAGTGTATGCTCTTTGCATTAGTTCGTTTGGATCTAAAGTAGTCGTACACCCACTACTAATTAACTTCATTGACTCAACAGTCAAATATCCAGGGTAGGCAAGACCACAATAAACACATAGTGTTACTTCGTAGTCGCATCCATCAATCGTAAGTGTATCAACCATAGTTGTACATGGTTGAGATTTTAATTCTATGCTTGACCCAGAGATTATAAATAATCCTAACACCAAAGCTATTATAGAATATTTTTTTAAAGCATTCATTTTAAATACTCCATTTAGTTAATAATATATTAATAAATTAGAGAGTAATTCGTTAGTTTAGTATCAACCATTTGGGAACGTCATAAATTTTTAAATGGTAAATACGGGTCAGGAATTACTCAAGTAGTGTTTCTGACCCTTTTTTAATTCTCCTTTGTTATTCCTTAATAACTTTATATATTTCTTCATTTATTCTGATTAAGTAAACGCCAGATGGTTTTGTACTACAATCCCACACAACTTTATTATTCTCAGTTCTAATTTCACCATTTGTGTTTATTTCATTGCCAATAACATCATAAACCTTTATCTCTGATTTATTTGCTTTGATAAACTGGTCAGGTGTTAAGTCTATGTTCACAATATTTGTTGCTGGGTTGGGGTAAGTTGTGTTAGAACTAGTAATACCACCTTCTTCTTCGATACTACTGATAACACTACCAAGTGTTATCTTAGCAATTGAATTTTGGTTATATGCAACTAATAGGTTATTCTCGTCTATTATCTCATAGTCTGTTAAAAATTTGGTTATCCCAGACTCAATTCTAAACCAACTACTACCATTGTCTGTACTTCTGTAAAGCTCAAATTTACTTGATCTAGCAAATAAAGTAGAGTCATTTAGTCTTTTAAATTCACGAGGAACATATTGCATTTCATTGTCCTCATAAATTTTAGTCCAGCTATTTCCTCCATCTGTTGTACGGTACATCCTAGAATAAAATTTATTATTTTCTTCGTAAGTAGAAACAATACCATTATTACAATCATCAAAGTAAATAAAATGTTGGGCTGTTGGATTAGTTAGGTTTAATTTAATTAATTCCCATTCAGGGTTATCCAAATTATTAATCTTTGCTAAACTTCTAGTCGGCACCAAGCTGTCATTCTCATTATAAGATCGATGTGCAATTGTAGTCAGAAAGCACCCTTCACTTGTGATTAATTCATCATCATAACTAGGACTAGACCACATATCTTCTCCCCTTGGTTCTATCAACTCGGCAAGAGTTTCCATATCAAACTCAACAATTGTTCTACTTAAATCTATTGGATCAAGTGTCGTAATAGTTGAGTTATCATCATAATTTACAGCTCCATCACGTCTTGAATAAATTAAAAATCTCCCATTGTTTTTTGCCATAGTTATAAAATCATACCCTCTAGCATTATTTAGACTAGTAATGTTTTGAACTATATACTCTTCTCTTCTTGGAGTATCAATATTGTATTTATAAAACCTATTATAATTAGAATTAATAAATAAATTATTATCATCTTGAAAAGAGACTTTTACAAAATCTGAATAATAGTGAGTATATTGGTATGTGAAATCTGGCTTTTCCATATAATCCAAAGTCTTCCAGCTCTCACCAAAATCTGGTGAATAAGCTAAACAATTTGGATAAGTATATTTATTACCAACTAAGGCAATACCATTACCATCATCACTTATCTCAATATCAGAGTATTGACCAATTGTATCAACTTCCATTTCAACGTATGTGGCACTTATTCTACCTAACTGCGAGTAGCTTGGGTAGTAAGATGCTGAAAATACAATAATCAATACTAAAATTCGCAAAATCAATGGGAGACCTCTGTTATTATTTAACAATATTAAATTTACTATAATGTGTTTCGTTTTTATCTGTTCTTAGCATAAGTATATAATTACCAGATGGGAATTCACTAGTATTAATAGTATTTGAACCATTTTTATTGAGTTCATTGATCTTAATTAATTTTCCTACTGGATCAATAATTACTATTTCTACAATTTTGTCTTTAGAATCTAGATTGTAATTCAAACTACTACTAGACACAGGATTTGGACTAATCGTTAGTTTGTTAAATATGACTTCGCCTTTCCCTTTTAAAACTTCTTTCGGTACTAAAGCTTCATCTATCCAATTACAAATTGTTTCACATTCAGTTGGATGAAAAGGGTCATTTGAACAATCTCCTGCATCAGAGTCAATCGTTGAATTAATTTCTACCATACCATTTTCAACACATAATTGTAAATCTTGTTTACAACAAGTTTTAGCATTACAAACTCTTAATATTTGATTACCTTCTGTATCAACATCTTGTCTAAAGCAGTTCGTTATCGTAAACGACTCTAATATTGGGCCACAATCATCTGGCCAAGTAATTCCGTAACCTAAGTAATCTAGGAATTTAATCATTGCTTGGTTATAAGCCTCTTCCATATCAAATGCTGTGAAGTAATTGCAAGGAGGATAATAACATCCTCCTGAAACTATAACAAATTCTAATTGATATTCAACAGCAGGTAAATGGTTACACTCTGTACTAGTAGAATTATCTCTTGTCTTGTAGTGAATTTCAACCCAGCAGTCATCACAATCAGGTAATGGACCAAATTGAAAAGTGACTTGCTTACTTACCCAAGATTGTGTTTGATAGCAAGGGTCAGAATCACAATCAACAGGTGGCGGTTGCGAGACTAAACCAATCGTGCTGAATAGCAGCACTGTAATAATCATTATTCTTAAGTTCTTCATTTTTCTACTCTCAGTTTATTATACAAAATTCTGAGCAGTTAGTATATTAATAATCATTTTAGGAACGTCATAAATTTTCAAATGATCAAAGGCAGAAACTGCTTTTTTAAGCTACCTGAATTTATACCTCCATTTACTATTATACAAATTAAAAGAAATCTGAAAACATGAAATCAACTAAATATATTAATTAAGTTATTTTTAATTATTTAGTTGTTTATACAATTCTATTCATTTATGAGTAATAATGCAAGAAATTCTAAAAATATACACCTCATTGAATTTTTAAACCAATGAGAAAATTCTTTTTTACTAAGTGTTGGTAGCTTAAAATGTAAAAACCCTTGAAGAATTTTCAAGGGTTTTTTTTAGGTGTATCTACTCAGGTTGATTAGTTATCTCTTCCTCATCGGGTTCACCCCAGCCTTCTGATTCAGATTCACTCGTCACTCCCCATATAGTACCTGTAGGTCCTAGGCTTGCTGGTAAATTTATACTTGTAGGTGCATTATATAAAGATTCATAGATTAAAATCCAATTAGTAGTTCCAGCTTTTTTATATTTTATTTTTAATCCCGTTACTGAAACTGGTAAAATGTAGGTTAAATTATTTCCTGTCCATTGATAGTTTGTTGGTGGAAGTGAGTTCGTCATTAAGCTCTCCTTGTTTTTTTAAATTAATCAAATTTGTAAGACTATTAGAATTTCTTACAACATCATCTACTATTTCTATGATCTTATCATTTTCATTGTATTTATTATCTAGGAAAAGGTAATTTACTATAAGAGCCAATTTATTCTTAATTCCATTATTATGTAGTAACTGAATTTCATTTAATGTAATTGCATTATATGATTTAACTCTGTTTAAAAGTCTATTTACAACAACATACTTAATAGAAACAGGTATTAACACAACTAAACTTAGAATAAGTGATATTAGTATGTAAATACTCATACTAGCATTATAGAGTTCACTATTTAGCACTTTTATCTCTTTATTGATTTTTAGGTTTCTTTGAGTTTCTGCTAAAAGTATATTCGAATACTGATATTGTTCTTTTAGTATTATATCAGTTAGTTGTTTTTGTACATCATAGTGTATAGTGTTGTCGTTTTTGTAACTTTCTAGAATCGTTAGAAAGTTTGTAAGAGCGATTTTAGCTTTAGTGTAATTTTTCTTTTGAGAGTATATTTGATTACAGCTTGAAATATAGTCTAAAGCTTCATTATTATTACCTTCACTTATAGCATAAACACTTTTCTTATATTTTAAATCGGCTTCAAAATTATATTTATTAGTTTCTATTCTTGTGTTTTGTAAAGTAAAGTTTTTAAACAAAGGTTCTTTTTTTTGTGCTATCTGAACAATATCATAATTTCCTTTATATAACTGTTCTTTCTCTTTGGACAATTTCTTATTTTCTAAAGCTTTTTCCAATAGAGATTCTGAATTTGCTAAGTTACCTAAACTAAACTCTACTGAAGCCATGTTATTCAATATAGTAGTTCTTAAATTTTGATTTTTCGGATTTAGATTATAAGCCATATTGTAATAGTAATAAGCTGAATCTAACATTGAGATATTGAGGAAGCTATGCCCTAGGTTTATATAATTGATTATAATACCTTTCTTCCTATTCATTCTAAGGTTTAGTGCTAAGCTATTTTTCAAAAACTTAATAGACTTATGGTTAAGTCCTAACTTTGTGTAATTGATAGCTATTTCATTATTTATCAGTGCTTTTAACCTACCATTATTTATGCTTTTTGAAGTAAACCTAGCAAGTTTAAAATACTTCAGTGAAGAGTCGAGACTTCCTAGTTTGGAATAGTTAATGCCAAGTCCGTAGTACAGTTCTGATAGCTCACCAGTAAGTTTTGAATCAATCACATCGTCTATACAGCCATATATCTTATTAATAGACTTATTATATTGCTTAGAATTAAATAACTCCTTACTATCTTCAACACACTCACTTGCATAGGAGTGAATACTCAATATCATAAAGATTAATAATAGTAAACTAATTTTCATACTTTTCTCTTAATAAATTTCCACAATCGTTATCCGCGTAACAAGAACCCTCGCCAGTAATTGTCCAATTTATATTACAACCTGCATTGTAGATTCTTCTTATCATAGTATAAGGTATTGTTCCATTGTTGTTAAATACTCTTTGCACTTCATGTCTTTCAAATTTTCTTTGGATTTCAAACTCAACTATACTCTCATAATTGTCACAAATCCAATCATATATTCTTTCTTTTTGTTTTATAACATCATATTCTAACAGAGCATTTAATAGTTTCTCTTCAAGTTTTCCATTGAAGCTAGGGCTACCCTTACCAGAATAAAGCCAATCTATAGAATAACCTCTGTCAGAAAGCTTCAAAGAGATTTTCTGAAGATCATACTCGTTCTTTAAATATTTATTTAGTGATTGGTGTTCAATCTGTAATTCATCACTAAACTCACGTTTAGTTTTTCCACTAGAGCGAAATAACTCTAGAAATCTGTTTAGTATGCTTTCTCTATTCTTCAAAACTACAGTTTAATTTACTTTTCTGATTGGTTTAAAAATTCAGTGAGCTAAGATAATTATAATTTTTGATAAAATCCATTGGTTTAAAAATTCAGTGAGGTCGAAAAATGTTGTAAAGTGTTTTCTATTTGTAAAATTCTTCATAACATAATAGTAGCGAAAGCAAAACTAAAATAACTTCTGTGATTTGCAAATTAATGTAACTATTAGTTAGTACCATGTTTATTTGTTATAATACAACAAATAACTAATCACAATAATAGGTTTAACTAATGAAATACATATTAATAGCAATAGCACTATTCTTCACACTTACCCCTCTCCACTCACAAATGGAATTTGAGGAGGTGTTTAAAATTTATACTCAAGGTGGTACTGCTGAATATTCAGATGTTTTTTTTAAAAATGACTCGATTTTTATTGAAACTAGAGCAAAAAATATAGGAGAAATTGAAAAACAGGCTTATTACTTATCTACTAACTCAGGGGAAACTTTTGAGGACATCTCTGATAAAGTTAGACTACCACTACCAATTCTTGATGGTGATAGAGATGGACTCGTATTCCATCCTGAAGGTTTCTTCTTTATTAAGAGGAACTTCACTGATAAGGATACATCAATCTACTATATTTCATTGGATGGAGAGATACTAAAGAAAGTAAAATATCCATTTATTAGCGCCTATATGAATTTTACTAAAGTTGAAATTAATGATAAAGATCCTGATTACTTAGCAATACATCACTACTATTATATGTTTGTAACTAATACCTATTTCCATCAGCTAAGTATGTCGACAGATAGAGGAGAAACATGGAAAAGCTTAGCTCCAGAAGAAACTATAAAAAATGAAACAGGAAGAGTATTACCCTCTACAAGAGAAATAACTACTTTTTATAGTGAGAGAAACAAAGGTAAATTATTTGCCAAAATAAAGTATGAGAGTTTTAACTCATTATTCACACAGTTCATAGAATATAATTACCTGGCTGACGAATACAGTCTTGTATCTGGTTTTTACGACATTGAGAATATTTTTAACTACGAAAGCTTTCAAGAAAATTCATTAGATCAATTATCAGTGGAATGGGACGGATATTATTACCAAAACTTACAGACATTAGAAAAATTTGTACAATTGAATTTTTATAAGATGCTAAATTTAGATCAAGATTTAATTGAGAAGGAAAATGAGGATTTGCAAATTGGAGAATTTAGAAACGGACAAGGTTTTAGCTTTATGAAAACTAATCCCTTTAACTATGAACACAAAGTACTAGCTCTGTTACATGTTTCTACATTTGGACAAGAAGATGATTTAATTCATAACCAATATTTCTTTCAGACATTTGATAATGGCGTTACGTGGGAGTTCATTTTTGAAAATACTGGAATGGAAGAACAAGTGTTCGATTTTTTTATTAACCCAAGAGATTTATCACTATGGATAATTAAAGACAAGGAATTAGAATACAGTCGAAATGCATCTAGTTATCACCCAATTCTTTATAAATCAAAGTCTCCATTGACAAACATGGTAAATAGTAAATATCAAGTGATGGATTTAAATATCCAATTATATGGTAACCAATTAGTATTGAATAGCAAAGAATTTATCTCAGAGGCAAATATAGAAGTATATAATCTTACAGGACAGGTATTGTTTATTGATTCTATCACTTTAGGTCAAGGTGATAATGTGATAACATTAGCAAATAACAAATCAAATCAACTACTATTTATTCGAATATCAATCAATGAAATAAACAATGTTTTTAAACTAATACAGAGAGAGTAATGTTTCGATATACCATAATACTAATTTTCCTTATATCATTTACAATGATGATAGCACAACCTAAACCAGATAGAGATATCGATGACGAAGTAACTGAATTTTCAGATGATGAGATATGGCACAAAAACATGGAGTTAATTTGTCCAATAAACTTTGATGGTGTGAATCAAGCAAATGAGATGGTTGAATTTACAAGAATAAGCACTACTAGTGGTGAAAAATTCATTTATGTAGGCAGCTTTAACGATGGTCCTGATACTTATATTAGAGTTGATGATTTAACAAACCCAAGATTTCCAACACGTGTAGCAAGGAAGTTATATATCGAAAATGATGAAGGGAATGTAGAATTAGGCCCATTAATTACTTGGACAAGTGATTCGAATAATGTTTATGCAGTTTGCACTATTAGGAATAACAATAAAGTAGGTGAATTGACAGCAGATCCGCTTGCTAAAGCAATAATAATCAATCTTACAGAGCTTATGGAATGGGGTGAAGAAGAAGCAAAAATTATTAAATTAGATGAAAGAAAAGTAGAGACTTTGGACCCTATTCCCACTTTTAATAGCAATATATATATAGGCTATATAGAATCTATTAGAGATTACTTTTTGCAAGCTAGATGTGATACTAATCATACAGAAAGCTATAAAAAAATACATACTTTAACAGTAGATAAGAAAAGCTCAGCGCTAACATTTAGTCATTTATGTAATTCAGCATATACAGAAAGTTCAATAGATAAAACAGATGCTTTCGTAGATTTGTTTATGTTAGAGGGAGTATCTGGCTACTCGGATTATGGTATTGAAACACATACAAATTATAACACTACAAATTTAATTTCTTTATCTCGGCTGACTAAAGACGGTAAACCGATTAGGGTTACAAGAGATAATGAACAAAATGAAAATTCTGGAGAGCCAAACTACATGGACTTCCCAGACAATTGGCCTACTAGTTCTGCTGTTCACGAGACGCACGCCCACGGGATAAAAATATTTGATATATATGGCAATCCAACAATGGAAACACTTGACAACAATATTTCACTTAATGTAGCATGTACATCAAGTTCTAAACCTGGCTCGGAATGTAACAAGGACAGTCTTGAACTATATGATATGGAAGGAGGATACGGAATAATTGATGTTGACTATAGTGATCCAGATGATTGTATTGTTACATTTAAACAATGGATAGACGGTGACCCTGATAGAAAAAACCCAAATGTAAGAACTTCACCTGAAACTTTTTCAGGTAGTGATGGTTGGTCTGCAAATGTAGGACATACTATAGAGCCAGTCCATGTAGACCTCAAAAATCACTTTTTTGTTACAATCTCTGAATTGGCAGCACCGGCATTTGCCGAGCTTACCAATGGTGATGCATGGTTAGAGCCGTATAATCTTTTAACATCAGACGTGAATGGTGCTTATGCTGGATTAGGAACAATCCCATTAAATGATGATGACGGTGTGTTTGATGATCGCCGATTATCGAATAATATAAAAATATGGGGTGGAGACAGGGGGCATCACTTAATTAGAGGTATAGGTTCTGAAAATCAATCTAACCCTGAATTAAGTACATGGAATGAAGAAACATCAGGCCCCATATCTGCTTATGATGTTATTGAACAATCTGTTTCAGATAGAAATAGTGGTACTTCCTTTCCAGTACAATATATTGATGACATTGAAGAAATAGACTGTGGACCTTTTAATACATCAAGGGCACCAAATACAATGCATCATATAAGAACATATTTCGGTACAACTGGGGTTTTACCCGACAAAGATGAAGATTTTAGATTACGAACTGAACTATTTGTAGGTGCTTATGTTGGAGGATCAAGAGTTATTGATATTAAGAATTTTATTAGAACGGATGATATTAGTAATGATATAACTCTTGCTAAAGATACAATCTTCGAAGCAGCATACTTTGATTATTTTCCTACTCTTAGCTATGACAAAGACAGTAGATACTTTTATTCAAGAACAACTCTATCAGACTATACAGATACAAAAGAAGCTAGTGATCCAAATGATGACATTGATTATGAATTCAAATATCAACCTAGTGACATTGGGATTCAAAATTACTACAGCTCAATATTTGACTCTTATCCAGATTCAAGAAGAGAAGGTCTTGAAGATGATGAAGATTTTGTTTATGCTTGGGGTGGTCACGGAGCTAAACAATCAATGTTCTTACAGTATGGTGGCTATTTAGTGCTGAGATACTTTAGAGATGAATTAGGTGGTACAATTAGAGGTAACATACCAAGTAATCCAATAAAGTATCAAGATAGAGTATTCCAAAAAGTAAACCTCCAAGGTGATTTCAAAGTTCAGAGAGATGTAACCATAGCAGAAGGTGCTGAGGTTTGGTTACTACCAGGAGAAGAAGGAAGTGGTAAAACTCACGACAATATGGAACTTTTAGCTGGAGATAATGGCCCTACCAAAGTATTAGTTGATGGTACACTACATGTTAGTTTAGCTGAAGGAAACAATGGAGGTTCAGAAATTAACATTAATGTCCCGATAGAAATAAATGATGAAGGTATCGTTTATATACATAAGATTCGAGACGGTAAAGACAGATTAGCTCATATAGATAATAAAATCACTGTACACGATGGTGGGCAACTCATCTTAACACAAGATGCAAAAGTTTTCATAGATGAAATTCTAGTAGAAGATGGTGGTTCACTTGTTGTAAACGAAGGTGTAGAGCTGAGTTTAGGTAAAGAAAGGCATTTTAATTATGGTATAACTGAGTTTAATGGAGAAAGTGATAATAAAATAACTGTTACAGCTAGTTACTCTGGAGAGGATAATGAGGAAAAAGTTGAAAAAATAATGGATATGAATTTTAGTGATATGGATTATTATGTTCAATTAGTATCTATTGGTGGTAGTTCGCTAGGTAATTTATCAGATGAGGTATCCATAAAACATACTATATTCAAAGGTGTTCATGTTTTCTGCCAGAATAAGAATATAACAACTATGAAGAATAATGAATTTTATGATAATACAGATGAAGACTATACTAAATATTATGGTGATGATTCAAGACTATTCAAGGATGCTCAATTTGATGCTTTTATTACCCCAGATGTTGCTGAAACTAAACCTGACTTTGCAACTTTAACTATTGAGGATAATAAATTTGAAGATTTAGCAATTCCACAAATTGACACAAACACAAAATTTGTACGTGGTGTATCTGTCAGTGGACCTTTTAATTTATTAATTAAATCAAATGATTTTGATAATCATAAAATAGGTGCTAAAGCTCACTTAACAACTACTGCACTTATTGAAGATAACACATTTGACAACATGCAAAATGGTCTAAAAGTATCCAATGCTAGTAGCACTGTATGTTATAATACTTTCAACACCAATAATGTTGGTACTGTATTCAATTTATCAGATGTATCTTCTGTTTATAATAACACATTAATTAATGTAGGAAATGGAATGAAAGGAATTGATGGAAGTAACCAAAACTATAGGGGCAATACATTTACAAATTATTTAGCAGGTGTGTATGTAGAGAACTCAATTGCACTCTTAAGAGGTGTTTATGAACAAAGTTTGCCTGCATGTGACTCTAGAGCAGCATTTACATATCTAGGTAGAAATATATTTTCTAATGCTGGTTCACCAATTGCAAATAATTCATACACAATAGGTATCCAGTTGCTAGACGAAAGGTCTGATATTTACTTAAAACATAAGCATGCTGATGTCTATATGGAATGTGGGTATAATGATATGTCTGAACTAACCCCTGAACATATTTATTATGAAAAAGAAAGCCCATCAGATGCAAATAAAACAGTTGATGTAAGTCAGAATGATTGGGACAACCCAGGTGGAATTCATGCACCTAGAACTAATGGTGTAACTGTAACAGGAGCACCTTTAGATGTGTCTGAGATAGCAACTCCATCTTGTAGCATAGGATATGATTGCTCTTGTAAATCAACAATTACTACAGTTACTGTTTGTTTAGATCCTTATCCTTTTGGTTTAGAAAATGTTGGGAATTGGGCTGGAATATCAAGTTCTGATTCGGCTGACACTTTCTTCGATGAGATTTATGAGTTTTATTATGATCATATTGAAGATGTTTCATTAACACCTCCATGTAGAAAGAACTTTGGACTCAATCTAATGTCAAGTGCTGTATACGGAGATTCTACCTCAGTTAAAATTGAATTGATAAATTCTAAGCTAAGTGGTATTTATATGGATACTAATTATACGAATTATGAGCGAGTAAACTTAGGTTATACTTTAGCCGAAGGTTTTGAAAGAGTAGGTGAATTAGACTCAGCTATTATAGTTCTACAGAACATTCATCCTTTAGACCCTCAAACATACTACTCTAGAGCTGATTGGGATATCGACAGATTAAAATCTATGCAGTTCACTGACTATGATTCTATTAGTACATATCATAATAGTTACTTACAAAAGTATATTGATAGGATTAGAGTTAGGACTGATTCAACTAGTACCACTTTCAAAAGGGTTGTTGATTCCGATGTTGAAACTGAATTTGATCAGAATAGATTATTCGAAAATGAACCAAATCCATTCAACTCTACGACTAAGATCGATTATTACTTAGTCCAAGATGATGTAATTAAAATCACTATTCTTGATGAAACAGGGAAAGTTGTTATGACTGCATTCGAAGGTAGTATGAACAAAGGAAGACACAACTTAAACATAAATATGGAGAATATGTCGACTGGTGTTTACTTCTACATACTTGAATCAAGTAGTGGTAAGCTAATGGAGAAGATGTATTTAATAAAATAGTATATTTCCAATACGTAAGAGCCACAACCTCTCGAAGAAGTTGTGGTTTTTTTATTTAAAAATTAACCGAGAATCAAAATGAAATTAGATAATATGAACTTAGAACCAATTATAGTAAAAGCAATTGATAGAATAGAAGGCCTTGGATGGGACTTAGAGTTTGCACAAAGTATATCCAAAGAGTATAAGAAATTTTTAGAACTATGTAGTTCCAATCCAGATCTACCAATTGTACCTTCAAAGTATGTAGATGAATTTTGGCATTTGCATATTCTTGATACACAGAAGTACTATCAAGATTGCGAGGAGTATTTAGGCTACTTCCTTCATCACTTCCCCTATTTTGGTATGAGAGGTAAAGATGACGAAACTAACCTTCTAAACGCCTGGGAAGGCACTCTAAAGCTGTATGAAAAGCATTATGGTATCAAGCCCGATGAAAAGCTCTGGGAAGGTAGTAACAGGTGTCCTAATTGTGGTAAAAGATGCTCGAATAAGGAGGGTGTATTTGAAGAAGAAAGACCAACCCTAGCCACATATCAAAGTATTAATTGAAAATAGAGTGGGGTTTTAGATATGGAATTTTTAGAATTTCTGAACAACTACAATGGAGCAGTTATATCACTTCTAACATCTGTACTTGTTGTAGCTACAATTTGGTATGCTTGGGTTACTAAAAAGATGTTAATGCAACATGAACAAAGTACCATCGAAGCATCAAGACCTTTTATTTACGCAATTATGCATGGCTTTGATAATGGGTTAGAACTAAACATTAAAAACTATGGTAAGACTACAGCATATAATGTTGTTATTGAGTTCAGTCCACCACTTGATGAGATAGATAGACTGCTCGGTGAAAAAACAAAGGGATTTGTGAGAGGACACAAACCGATGTTAAACCAAAAGCTGATACCACCAGATTTTGATGTTAAAACAATCCTAAGTTTCGGAGAAGATTTTGTAAAAAATAAAAATAATCTGACTACTTTTAGTGTGAATATTGATTATCATGATTTTAAGGGTAGGCCGTTTAACTCTACCTATACTTTAATTATTGATAGTTTAGTTTTTGGTGATAAAATACAATACTTCAGTGATGGATATCACTTAAAGAATATAAACCACCAACTTAAGAAGATTAAAGAGAAGATTGGTTAGTAGCTCCAAGAAAATTAATATATAAATGATTTATTGGTTTAAAAATTCAGTGAGGTCACTAAATACACCAAGTTTTTGTTAATATCAATTAGTTAGATATTTTACTAAAAATAAATGAGGAAGATATATTAATGAAAGTTGCAATTACAAAATTTCTTAACTCTGATAGTAAGTTAATGTTTTGTGTACTAAGGTGCATAGACAAGGTTTATACCACAGAAGATAAAGTTCTTTATGATAACTCTATGGAATACTATGCACAAAAGAAAATGTTCCCAAATCAGAGCATAACAGTTTATAGACATGAGATCATAGTTTATAGAACTGGTATAACTGTAATGCTAAATGAGAAGGAAACAGAAGTCGAAGAAGTTGAAGAGATTACAATTGAGGAGTTTGATATAAATGGATCAAATGTAAATTTTGATTAAAAAAAAATATTGAATTTGATAATTCACTTAGCATTTATTTTTAATTTAACTCTCAACTGGAGGATTTATGAGGAAAATAGTAGTTGTAATAGTAGTCTTCTTTTTTATTAATGAAGCCATGTGTTTAGAAAAAAACTTATCTAGTGATCATGATATCAAATTATTAGATGATAATGACTTTAAAAAAGCTGTTAAAAATGAATTTAATTCATTATTAGGTCAGTATAATGGTTCTTTAGCTAACTCAATTGCGTCAACATTTAATAATAAAGAATCCATTTTATCTACTAAGTTTACAATACCTGCTTTCGATAATGATAGTGGTTTTTATACTGTATATCCTTCAATAGGGATAAAGCTAGGTGAAAATGCTCCTTTATATGAGTTTGGTAATTCTGATATGCTTGTCTTTGGATTAAATTTTTCGGTCAACTGGTTATTAAGTGCAACTTGGAATTATGATTCTGTTAATAAAAAGAAGGTATCAGATGATAAAGCTGTATATTCAATAAGAAAAAATAAAAAAATAGACTCAACTAATATCGATCAATATTACTTATTTAATTATCAGGAAGATAGTGCTAACGTTATCTATCATAAGAAGACATACTTTTGGATAAATTTAAGTGGTAGTTATAATGGAAATGAATATAAACTGTATGATTATGATTTAGGATCAATTAATGAAGTTACTAAAGAGAATTCATCTGCTTCAATTGGATTGAATATATTAAACATTTTTGATAAAAATGACGGACCTTACAAATCTAAACTTCTAGTTCCTTTTTTTATTTTTCATAGTGTAAACTTTGGTTATAATTTTGGTTTTATAAATAACCTAGAAACAATAGAAATAATAAGGGATATTAAATCTGAGAATGATATTAAAAATCAAGAAGTAAGATTAACTGAAAAAGCATTCACTGGTACTATTAAAAGGAGTAAATACTGGTCATTAGATTATGAGGCTTTGTATGGAATTGATAAACATATTGCTATTAACTTTGGACTAAACAGCAGATTCAGCCAAGAAATGAATCCAAGCTTTCAATTTTTTATAGGACCATATTTCATTATTAATGATGAAAAAGGTGAACCAGTGGTTAACCTTGGGATAACTTATAATAAGATGCTAAACAATAAACCAACTATTGAACTCAAAACCTCTATCCCAATAATATTTATTTAGACCGTAAACTCAAATAAATAATTTCACTTTATTTAGCAATCTATTATAAATAATACTTTAAATGAAAATATATATAAAACTAAAAAAGAGTAAAGAATTTCGTGAAACTAAAAGGAGCACTTCTGCCTAATTTGATAAGTGGTTAAGTGAGGTTAGAGGGACAATAAATGAGTGAAATAGAGCAAAACAATGAACATTCTTTAGAGAGTTTAGAAAGCCTTAATTTAAGTGATAAGGTGTCTTATTTTATTAAATCTGTAAGTGGAGCATTACCATTTTTTGGATCACTAATTGCTGAAACTCTAGTTACGACTATACCAAATCAAAAACAGGATAGAATTATTAGTTTTTTAAAAGTGTTAGATAAAAGACTCAATGAGTTACCAAATGAGTTAGTTGAAAAACTACATAAAAACCCAGAGTTTGTTGCATTATTAGAGGAGAGCGTTGAACAATCTTCAAGAATTACAACAAAAGAGAGAATTGAGTATCTTGCTTCAATTGTAGTAAATGGTATAACTGATGAAGAAATTGAATTGAAAGAGTCAGAGTATATTTTATCATTGTTTAAACAGCTAAATGATATTCAAATTATCTGGCTTAAATACTATAGTTTAAGATTTCCAGCGTTTCAACATGGCTATTTTAAAAAACATGAGAACATACTAAGAAAGAGACAAGTTTATTTAGGTTCTAATACTGAAGAAATTAAGAAAGCTGCTCTGCAAAAAAGCAACAGTGAACACCTTGTCAGATTAGGTCTAATTAAGGAAGAGTTAGAAATTGATAGAAAAACAAATCAACTTGTAATTGATTCTTCTAAGAAAAAGCCTAAAGTTAAAGATACTGAGATTACTACTTTAGGAAAGACTGTTCTTATTCATATAGATTTATACGAAGATCCAAAAGAACTGTTAAACAAGCAAAAAGAAAAATAAAAACAAAAAAAAATATAAAATCCAAGGTGCATTATGAGCAAAATAATTGAATTAAATACAACAGTATATGTAAAACAAAATTATAAAATGCTTTCCGGTACAACTAATCCCGATAGTTATTATTATTTTGAAGGTATAGTAGTAGGTTATATAACTGATTTAAAAAGCAACCTTAAATATTATAAAGTTAAAAATAATTATTCAACAGACATACATGATATACCTTCTAATCAAGTTGTTAAAGTCGAAAATTGGGAGAATGATATAGATCAGATTAAAATAGAAAAATAATTGAATTCTAATTGTTCAAAAGAGAGGTTGAAATATTGACTTTTGATGAGCTATATGAAAAGCATTTTTCATTGTAAATGGCGATTCATTAATTTAAAGACACAAAAACTAACAAAGAGGGTACTATGGCTGATGATAAAAGGGTAAACAGACTCGAAAAAACGTTAATATATAAAAGGGCTTATTGGGATAAAGGTTCTAGACAAATCTTAAGTGAAATATTAATAAATGCTCATAATAATAAAAGCACAGTTGGAGACAGAATATTCCCATACGAAAATGGTCAGATTCAAGGTTCAACTGTTAATATTAATAAAGAGAATCAAAATATAGAACTTCACATTACTTATTATATTGATGAATCAAAAGCTTCTGCATTGAATAAGAATACTAGTGAGCAAAAAAACTTACCTAGTGAAGCCCCTCCGCCTAAAGGGATATAACTATCTTGAAAAAGAAGTTTTTGCATACATAAATAAAAATAATCTTATTATCTGCCAACCAAATCAATCGATTAATATATTGTTATCATACTTATATAACATAACAAATCTGCCAAAAATAGAAATTAAGAATATTGCGAAAGTAGACAAAATTGAAATGATTCAAAGGAAAGGAATAAAGACTATTGGGTTTAATTCATCACAGTCTAATTCTAATTTAGACAATATTAGTGATTATTTTGAAGTTTCTGATACAGATTCAAATACTGAGAGAATAAAAAAATATTTCTATAATGGATCCTCCTTTATACTTGATAAGCTATCAAAATTATATTCGGAAGAACATGGAGGCGATATTGATTTAAAAAACTACTTCAATATAGATATTAAATTATCTACAAAAGGTAAAATGATAAAATCACATAAGTCCGTTTCTGATAATATCAATAATTTACCTGACGAACCTTTTGATAATGATGATGACGGATTTTCTCTACAATTACAAGACGGTACTAAAATGAAGCATAAGGATGTGATAGTATCTCAAAAATATGGTATTTTACCTTTTGGTAATTCACTAAATACTCAAGATGTATTTAATAAACTAAAGATTATGTACGAACATCTTAATAATGATGGAACATTACTCAATGATTAAAAGAATCATAAGGCACTTAATAATTTTTAGTGTTAGTATTCTAATTTCATGTTATGGGGTTGCATTTTTTGACGGTGATATAATTTCAATTTTTGTTTCAATACTATCCATTTTTTCAGGTTTGTTAATTGCCCTGATAGCCTTAATAAACAAAGAATTAATACCTAGAGATTCAAGTGAGAATGTTGCACATATCTATGCTAAATATTTAAAGGATGATTTATTCAAATTAAAAATCCTATTTTACGCTTTTCTAACATCAATTTTCTTGTTACTTGTTAGTGAAATATTTAGTAGCACTTTACCAACTTTAAGTACAATATTTAAGTATATATATATATTCATTGGAATTGCATCTTTATTGTTCTCATTTTCATTACCAAAGATGATTTTAAATTTACAGGAAAATTCAATAGACTCAGCAGTAGAAGAGAGTAAAGAAATCCAAAAGAAAAAAAATAATAAGAATATTTGAATATTTTAATCCAAAAAAAATGACCAAAATCACAGAAAACAGTATAGAAGAATTAGCAATATCTTGTTTGGAGCAACAAGGATATGGTTATATCTATGCACTAGATATTTCTCCCGATAGCGACAATCCAGAAAGGGAGACTTACGAAGATGTATTATTAGTTGGACGGATAGTAAATGCTGTTAGAAGAATAAATCCAGATGTACCGTATGAATCTCAGCAAGAAGCGATAAAGGAAGTACAGTGAATTAGTTCACTAGACTCTTAGCACATGACGAGGTATTCAACAGAATGCAAACAAAGGGAAGGTAGGTACCCACCAGATATGCAAAAAACTAGCTACTGAAATCGTCCTGAAGCAAGCCGAAATGATTTCAGACGAGTTGACTGCACTTTAGTCAATTTCAAAATAGTATATTCTTCAGTAGAATAATCCTTTAGCAATGTCAAAGCAATATATAAATGAGGAGAATAAATTATAATCTATCTAGTTGCTATTGAATATTTTGTCAAAATGTATAAATTATTCAATTAAACAGTGTTTCGACAGCGTATAAACGTCGTATTCTAATTAATAATAACTCAAAATAACTCTAAAAAGATACATCTAATTTCAATTAACTATATAAACATCGTTTTCGCATATTGAAACCCTCCACTAAAGCCCATTATAGCTATATTCAGAGTGAACTGTAGTTCTTTCGTCCTCAATTTGTACCGCAATATTTCAAGTTTATTAAAAATATGATATGTCAATACTAGAAATTATGGTAGAAATGATGGTTACTCTAAATAAAAGCCAATAACTACAGGAAACAAAAAAAAATCAGAAATAGTTTAGAATAGAGAATAAAAAAACTGAAAATTATGTCCCCATAATTGTATTTTTTATTATATTGATTCAAAAGAAGGGCACGATAATTTGATAATGTATAACTACTTTTTATATATTTATTCTAAATATAATGACAAAAAAGGTAAAGAAAATGTCTCATGCAGTAAAAACAAAAGTTCCCGGGAGTATTTATGTAAAGGAAATGCGTTCAGGTAAAAAGTATTTATACTATTTGCCACATAAAAGTGAAGGTAAATATATTGCAAGTGGTTTGTTGTATTCTAAAAAAAATGTTAAAGTAGTTGAAGCAATATTAGAGCATCTCTACAAGGAACACTTAATCAACTCAAAAAAAATTGACTACAATGATCAAAAAGCAGTTTATTCAATGATTGAAAGGTTTGAACACTTTAAAGACCATATGATAGACAAAGGGCTCTCTCCAAAAACAGTATATGAATACCAATATTCGTTTGATGTTATTATTTCAAGTGATTATACTCCTGACTTCAATAAAAGTATTCAAAGTAATGGCAGAAGAATTAAGGTATATGAAATAGAAAATGATATTAAAAACTACTTAAGGAAAACTAATCATAAAAATAATACAAAAAATAAGCATTTGAGACACTTGCAGGTGTTTTTAAATTATTTGTCTGAGAACAACGACTTACCTATTCTAAACCTTTACAAGAAATATAAAGTTAAATCACAAGCTAAAGAAATTATCCCTTATTCTCCTAAAGAAGCTCAAATGATAATAGATAAAGCAAAAGAGACTGATGAAGTACTTTATTTGCTTCTAAGACTATTTTATTTAACTGGAGGTAGATTAAATGAATGGTTAAATGCCTATTTTGGAGTTGATCCATTCAATGTAGATCTAAAAAACAAAACGATAACATTCAGAAATAAAATTCGAAAAGATCAATCCCAAATTATTCCAATATCTGAAAAAGTCGAAGAGGTATTGTTAAGGCTTAAAGAGTTGGAAGAAAAAAGAAGAGATTACAAACATAAAGTAATTCCATATTCTCCGAATAGTAAATCTAGCATAACGAGAAAAATATCAATAATAGAAGAGGAACTTGGTATTAAACAAAAGGGCAGATCTACTCATGGATTTAGACGACTGTTAGCAACTGAATTATTCGAAAATGAAGTACCTGTTGACATTATAAAAGATATAATGAGACATAGTTCAATAGATGTTACGATGAAAGCATACAGGAAGCATGACAAGAAAAGAATCAAAGAACAACTAAATAGAATTAATAGATAATTAATTTAAAAACCTATTTATTCTTGATATATAAATACATTAACGATTCAATATCAATCATAATACTTGATAAAAGAAGTATCATCCATTTTTTTGCACCATGTATGCACCATAAAATGAACTAAAAATAGAGCAATATAGGGCAATATAGGGAAAAACACAAGGATCTTCATAGTGCAGTTGTAAATCTAAAAAGCCCTTGCATCAGTTAGATACAAGGGCTTTTGTGTGGTGGTCGAAGAGGGATTTGAACCCCCGACACAAGGATTTTCAGTCCTTTTCATTGTTGTTCATAATTGAAACTATATCAATAACTTACACGTTATAAAAATATCTTGTGTAGCTCCTGTGTAGTTAATAAAAAATTTTGAGGTAGTAATGGCTAGAGCAATTAAAACGAAAATACCAGGTTCAATCTTGGTTAGAGATACCAAAAAAGGAGAGGAATATCTATATATAAAACCTTATGGAAGTAAAGGAAACCACAAAGCTTTAGGACTATCTTTCACAAAGAAAAACTTGAAAGTTGCTGAAGGTATTCTAGAACATAAGTATAAAGAGTATCTAATTAATAAAAAACTAATGGATGATGAGGGTAATCTAAGACAAGAAAAAAATGTATATTTACTATTAAAAGAATTTCTTGAAGTTTGCCGAGAAAGGAAGTTATCAGATCAAACAGTGTATGAATATGAATTATCTTATAATCATATAATTTCAACGGAATTTGATGTTGATGAATTAGTATTTACTTATGAGAACGGCAGAAAAAGCCAAATTTATAAATTAGAAAAACAGATTAAAGAATATTTGAGTCGAACGAAACATAACAGCAATACTATTAACAAACACCTAAGGCAATTTCAACTATTTATAAATTTTTTATCTGAAAATGGTTTAATAAAAACTGTAAACCTTTATAAGAAACACAAAAGGAAAACTATTCCAAAAGAAGTTGTAAGTTATTCATCAGAAGAAGCAAGAGCAATTCTTGAGTATGCTAAAGAAACTGATGAAGTATTCTATCTTTTGATAAAGCTATATTACTTAACAGGTGGTCGTTTAGGTGAATGGTTAAATGCTTTTTTTAACAAACCACCCTATAGCGTCGACTTAGATAACTTAACAATTAGATTTAGAAACAAGATAAGACGTGATCTATTTCAAACTATTCCTATTTTCCCAGAACTAGAGTTGGTATTAAGAAGATTAAAAGAGATTGGAGAGAAAGACCCAGAGTATGATGGTAAAGTTGTTCCATATAACTCTAAGAACAAAGGTTTAATAAATAAAAAGCTCAATAGAATTGAAGTAGCTTTAGGTATCAAGAAAAAAGGTAGATCTACTCATGGCTTTAGACGACTGTTAGCTACAGAATTATTTAAAAATGATGTTCCATTTGATGTTATAAAAGATGTAATGAGACATTCATCAATTGATGTTACGCTCAAAGCATATAGAGCGTATGATAACGATAGAGTCAGAAAATCAATGGAAGGTTTAAAGAGGGGGTGAGCTTGTGTACTCCACATTAAAAATACTTATTAATATAAGCTGAAGTCTCAGAAAGTGATTATCACAGTATCAACAGCCATTGAATTATAAGTTCAGTGAGAGCTAATTTCCTTATAACATACAAGAGAAACTTTCTAAAAATAATATTATTTGTTATATTGAAATCTAATGAAATTATATTGATTATTAATGCAATTCAACGAAGATTCTAGGGTGAAAATACCTACTATACTACATCTAACTAGGCTAGGTTATGAATATCTATCCTTGAATGATGTTAAATGGAATTTAGACACCAACATTAAAGACTTTATTATAATAGAAAAGTAATAGTATGAACGAGGCAAAAACAAGGAAGGAATTAATTGACAAACAGCTTGATGAAGCTGGATGGGACATTAGTGACCAAACCCAAGTAGGCATTGAATACGATATCAATGTTGGTTTGCCTGATGGCGTAAGCGAAGCACAAACGCCATATAGCGGACATCAATATTCAGATTATGTACTTTATGGTAAAGATGGGAAAATTATTGCCGTTGTAGAAGCTAAGAAGACCTCGGTAAATGCTGAATTAGGAAGAGAACAAGCGAGACAAAAGTTCTTCTATAAGAATGAAAAACAAATAGCAGTAGAAAAGCTATGGGATGCTTTTGAGAGAATTAAAACTTATCTAAGTAAAGATAAGAAAAGAGGTTCAACAGAGTTAGTTAACACTTTAAATGATAAGATTATCAGTTGTGACTTTGAAAAAGAGCTTAAAATATTGAGTGACATTGGAAACAACAACATGATAAGGCATACTGAAACTGATAAAAATAAGATAAATGATCCCAATTATCTGGACTACTTATTTTTCAGAATGTTATCATTACTAAATCTATGCTTAAAAGAAATAGACCGAATAGAAAACAATAATAACATAGAAATTCGAAAGAGTCTTGAAGTTTAATCTTTTTCAAGAATTATTGATAGAAGTAGTGTTTACCCTTTAGGTAGAAATTAGCAGGTATGATTAGTTGACAAAACGAGAACAAATAGTTGAGTTTAATCAGTATTTGAGATATTTAAACACCTTAAATAATGACTTGTACAGTTTATTTGATAAAAAATTCAATATTCAGAATGAATTAAGCATCATTCACAATTTTCTTGACGATTATTATTATTTAGCTAAGAATCGAATCATATTATTACTTTGTGCCTTGTATGAAGACCATGAAACAGGAAGTGGAAGATTCAAACAACTATCATCTGATTATTTTATGATAGATACAAATGAAGAACTTGTTCGTGAACTAGGTGAATTAAGGTGTGACCATAGGTTTGAAAAAATTGAAAAATATCGTGATAAACTATTAGGTCATTTCGACTTTGATTCAATGATAAAGGGTAAAGAATATATTGATGAATTGGGATTATTCAATTCGTATATTTACAGCTTTACACAAGATACAATTAAGTTTGCAAATAAATTGAATGAACATTATAATATTAATGACGAGGATTTTACAGTCATTAACCCAACAAGTCAGGATTTGATTTATCTAGCCGATACTTACAAGATTGCTAAAGAGTTAGACATAGCAACACTTAAAGAGATAAAAAATAATGATCCAAAATCTTACGAAAATATAAAATCATCAATTGAATCAATGATAGAAAAGTCTGGGTTATAGGTAATTATTGATTAAAACAATCATCGTATCGACATAGTCAACCAAATATTAGAAGCCAAACAGCAAGACCCAGAAGCAGACATTGCCTCAGATGGCGACAACCCAGAAAGGGAAACTTATGAAGATGTATTGTTATAATGGTCTTAGTTATGCTTTACGCCATCCATATAACAATAATCTTAACATTTTATGTTAAAGAAATGTAAGGGTTTTTTCCGTTTTAAGTCAATTTTGTTTTTATATACTGTATGAATGTTATAATATGTTTTGATAATTATTAGAATACATAAATGCCACCAAGTTCACTTACCATTTAATAATTATACCTGAAAGCAATTTTGCAACTTTTGCTTTTTCTTCCTCAGAAAAATTATTCCCCTCTAAATTTATACTTTTTAAAGTTGGTATTAAGTTTTTGAGTGATTCAGGCAAACTAGATAATTGATTGTTTCTTAATGAAAGATTTGTCAAACTTTTAAGATTGCCTATACTTTCTGGTAAACTACTTAATCTGTTGTCATCAAGGATAAGAGATATTAAACTCTTAAGATTGCCAAAACCTTCTGGTAAACTTGTTAATTGATTATCATTAAGTGTAAGAGTTTCTAAGTTTTCGAGATTGCCAAAACTCTCCGGTAAACTTGTTAATTGATTACCGTCAACTCTTAGAAACACTAAATTTTGAAGATTGTCAATACTTTCTGGCAAGCTAGTTAATTTATTATTTTGAAAGAATATCCTTTCTAAACTCTTAATGTTGCTGATACTTTCCGGAAAACTAGTCAATTCATTATCATAAAGGTAAAGCCATTCTAGATTTTGAAGATTGTCAATACTTTCTGGTAAGCTAGTTAGTTGGTTAAATGAAAAGCGAAGAAATTCTAGATTTTCAAGATTGCCTACACATTTTGGTATTTCTTTTAATGATTGACCCGTTAAGTATAATGTAAACATGCCTTGAGAAATTGATAAATCATTGTTATCATACATTATTCCGCCTATTTCGCAAGTCCAATCACCCTCTTCATAATTTACTTCTCTACTTAGAATTCCATCTCTGTCAATTTGTATTGTTCCTTCATCTGCAATTCCATTTGGCACATTGAATTCAATTAGATTGTCATTCCAAGTTGTAGTTTCTACTTCAATACCATTTAATAATAACTTGTAATCTACCCTTTTTTCTTCACCAAAGTATTTACCTATGATTCTAGCTTTTTCGTTCATAGTTATAAATAAAACATTATTTGTTATTAAAGGTTCTTCGATGTTAACTGTACTGACATCTATTATAACCTCACCTATATCATTATATTCACCTCGGTTAGATGATGTTGTATATCTTATAATTGTTGAGCCATAAATATCAAAGTGTGCTTCAATTTCAGATTCATTATACTCTGTCGTGAGCAACTCAAATTCACCGTTTTCATCGGTTTTGGTTGAATTTTGAAACCTAATAGTTAATCCTCTTTGAATAACGTTAGCTCCTTCAATTGGGATTCCTGAATTGTTTACTACCTTTCCAATTATCTTAGAAGTTTCTTCATAAGGTCTACCCCAATAGGGTATGGCCCAGTTCCATCTAGTGAAATGGCTTACTACTGCTGTGTAAAAGACTTCATCAAGTTTGCCAACTCCTTCTTCTATCCACTTTGCTTTTTCTTCATCGTAGTACCACATTGGGATAGTTGGAGGCGCATTTTCTGGTGCTTTTATCTTGATTATTGCGGATACACCTTCAGCCATTTGAACTGGTTCATCAGATTCTACTTTTAGCTCAACGTTAATGAATCCAAAAGATTCGATTACTGTCTCTGTTCCATTTGTTTTTGTACCTCTGAACTCACCAGGGAAAGCATTTAAAAATTCATCATCGCTTGTTAAAAATGCAGTTGCTTCTACTATTACGTCTTCTTCTACTGAGCTGCCATCTGAATAAACAAAACCACCTGGCTCTATTTCTACTAAGAAGTTTTCTCCTTCGATTAGTCCACCGTCACCTGCCATTATTACAATTTTATCAATCTGGGTTAGACTTGCATCTAATCTGTTTGGTTTATTTTCACTAATTTCTGCTAACCTCTGATTGGATGCATATCCATCTTTCTCGAACCATATTCGTTTATTTGCTCCAGCTGACAGAGTATTCAAATGATAGCTACCATCAGAGCCAGTTGTCGTCTTTTCTTCTCCAAAAAAAACTGTAACATCTGCAAGAGGTTTACCATTTATGTCGTTGACAAAGCCAACTAGCTTAGCGTTACCATAGGCTTCATGTATAACTCTAGGTGAGTATTCTCGGTCAGGCGAAACAATGTCACTTTTATCTTTTTTACAAGAGATTACAGCAAGTAATAGTAGGGGAATAAGTAGGATTTGTTTCATTATTAATAGATAGTTTTTCATAAATACTCCATTCTTATAATTTATTTGTCTTTTCTACATATACATAGACACATGAACATCAAAAACGTCTCAAAGAGGACAAAGTTTTCTTAAATTTTATTATTTTATGAGTCATCTCTTTCAACAACAAACTGGAAATAAAAATGGAAGTTTTGTTTCGGATTAAACTTCGACTGATTTAGGATATTATACTAATGGGGATAATTTTTTTGAACTTTTAGATTCAGCTCCTGATGGGTTTAGTGAAATTAATGTGGATACAACAATATGCCCTATTTGTGGAATTGGTGAATTGAAGAAAAAATCAATTCTGAAAATAAATTATTCGATTATTTGCTGATTATGATAATTGAATTTCTAATATAATACCTTTCAAATAAAATCAAGTCATTTGATATAAAAATAGAATATGACTAAATCTGTGTCTACTAAGTGTGTAAATCCCACGTAGTATTTTAGCCCTACAGTTTACAATTGCCATATATATTCCAGTAATTTATGAGGTATATTAAAAAAAGTACCTCACTGAACTTTTACGCCAATTATAAATTCTGAAGTATTTAATATCTTGTTTTAATGAATAGTATATTATAGTCAAAACATAAAAATTCATGAGAAGTACAATGAAAATAGCAGTTTTAGAAGATCATAAAGTCTTTGCTGAATCATTTAAAACTTACTTAGAAATAAATGAGGAAGTTTCATCGGTAGAATTATTCTTCAATATTAATGAGTTTGAAAATGCTAAAAGTAACTATGACATTACAATTTTAGATTTAGACATAAATGGGAATAGCTCACTTCATTTAATAAAAAAATATCCAGATATGAAATTCTTAATACTGACTGCAAATAATAGTCCAAATCTAATTAGAAAGGCTTATGAAGACGGAGTCTTTGGATATTTACAAAAAAAAGTCGGTTGCGGGAGAATATTTGGCTTTATTAAGAAGGTAATTTACAATCAAGAAAAGATATATGATAATAATATTATAACACAGTCATTTAGACAAGAAATGAAGAAGTCTAAAAAACTTACAAATAGGGAGATTGAAGTTGTAGAGTTACTTTTCAATGAACATTCAGAAAGTTATATAGCAAATCATTTATGCATCTCCAAAAATACTGTAAAGTCACACAAGCAGAATATTTTCAGAAAATTGGGTATTCAATCTACCACAGAAGTAAAGTATAATTACTTATTTAAGTAAACAAACTAATTAAGTACTAGAAAATTTCATACCTAAAAATCATATTTAGGGCTATTTACATTTAGTATTATTTATTCTAATTTAAAAACAAATGATATAAGTAGGATAATATACAATTATAAATCCACAACATAGATTTCGAATTCAAATATAAAAAACAAATTATTAAATTATTAATTATGGAGTAAGTGATGAAGAATACTATACTAATCGGCATTTTTTTCTTTCGACTTTTTTTCTTTTTTCACAGGAGGGAAATAAACTTCCTCCACTTGTAGATATTTCAACACAACTAGATTTTGAAAAAGGAAATGTATTTCTGGATACTTCAATAGTTGAAGTTGATTATTTCTTAAATACCTTTAATCCAGAGCAATACTATGATGCTCTATATGTATTCGGTAGTTGGAATATCAACTCTATAGAAGCAATGTTCGATTATTCCGATTTAGTTTGGGATGAGAAATTAGATTTAAAGAAAGTTAAAAACAGATATGTTAATTTTGTGCAAGATTTGACTGATTTTAATAATTCATTGATATTTAAAACGAATCATCATAAAGATGCAGATGTTGAAATTAATGAAACTAGTTTTATTTTAACATTCGGAGAGATAGTTAATGCACAAAAAGTTAATGATTTCTTACAGAAATATCAGGCAAAAGATTTATTCTATATTTTTTACTCTCCTATAAATGTCCAAACAAGCACTTCTATTGATAATGACATAGTCCTTTCTAATGACTCAAAATTTAGTGCATATTATTCTAAAGGAATTATAGATGTTAATTCTAATTCAGAAGTATTGAAAAAAATTCAAATATTTGATCTGTATGGCAACATTATTAGCAGTATTAGTTCACTTAACACACAAAATTATATAATTAATCCCTACCTCAGTTCAGGAGTTTATTTTGTATTAGTAAACGATAAACAAATTATTAAACTTTCAATTACGGAGTAAGCTATGAAAACCTTATTAATCACAATTCTCTTCTTCTCTGCTAACTATCTTTTTTCGCAGAATGATGGAAAACCTCAATCTTTGGTTGATATATCAACTCAGTTGAATTTTGAAGATGAAGCTGTATTCCTTGATACCTCTAAAGTGGGACTAGAGTATTTCTTAAATACTTATAATCCTGAGCAGTATTACAACGCTCTATATGTATCAGGGACATGGAGTATTACTACATTAAAACCTATGTTTGAATATTCGAATTTAGTTTGGGATAATAAATTAGAACTGAACAATGTAAAACTTAGTTATGCTAATTTAATTGATGATTTAACAGAATTGAATAATTCATTGAAAATCAAAACTAAATATAGCAAAAGTTTCGATAGAAATGCAGATAAAACAAATTTCACTTTGAGTTTTGCTGAATTAGTTAATGTTGAAAAAGTTAATGAAATTTTAAATAAATATGAAAGTAGAAGCTTATTTTATATTTTTCATTCACCAATAAACATAAAAACAATCGTTCCAAATGATCGAACTTTGGACCCTACCTCAAATAATTATAATGATATACATTACAATCATACAGGTTCATTTTATACTAAATCATTTCATGAGAGAGGCTGGGCTTGGGAACATTATTCAATTAAAACACCATTATCATGGGAATTTTCTTCAGGAAAAAAGAATATTGCAATTGTTGATTTAGATGACACCAGTCCAATTATTAGTCAAAAATCAAGATATACAGATATAGTTGAAAACACTAGTAGCTCGGGATCTGGGAATTGGAATGTTTACTCAAGTTCCCTTAGTAATTTAGGTGACACGCCTGGTTCATTTACTACTTATGGTTTGCAAGGTGGGCATGCAATAGCAGTTTTACCTAAAGCTATTGCCAAAGGTAATAACGATAATTTATTATCAAATCCTAATAATCCTACAGGTGGATTGATAGGTTCCTGCTTTTGATTGCTCAGGAATACTTATACCCTATAATAAAACTAACTTTGAGGTTCTAGATACCGATTTTTTAAGTGACGGTAATACTGAAAGAGTTAGAGTCGCTTGTCGTCCGTATACTTCAAATTTTGCTACTCTAGCTCAATTTCAAAAGGGAATTATATGGGTATCTGGGAATGGTAATAACCTAACACCAGGTTGTAGCGATAGTGTAGTTGGTGGTTCTTATGGTATTCTTAATGTATCTGGGAATACTTGGACTTATAACACTAAAGCAAATGGTGCAACTCAAACTATATTTCCTGGCTCTACTCCTGATAAAGATTTTAAAGGGCTTACAATTGCAGCTCTTTCCGACGGTGTATTGTATAATGAAGATTGTCTATTATGGTCTGATCCAAGTACTCCTTATGTTGAGCCATCTCACAGAGGTAGAGAACGATTTTATAGTGGATGGATGTTCTCTCCTGGGACAGATAAATTTAATAATAACCCAGATGACTCAACAAGAGCTGCAATAAAAAGACAAGCATCTGTAGATGTCTTAGGACCCTCAATAGCTATTACTGATATGACTACTAATGAAGATATGGTAATAAATATTAATGGTAGTGGTGTATCTCAAGGGCAGCCTTTTATTGCAGGAGTAGCAGGTTTAATGACTTCTATAAATGACTATATGGGAGTGCCTTTGGATGTTAATGGACATCCTACTGTAGGTGAAGACGTACAAAGAAAATTTTATGATATTGTTACTTTTACCACAGATAAAATAATAGATGATGGTGATACACCAGACCCCTATTATTGCGGTGATAAGTTAATTGTTACTGAATCTCCTACTCAGCCAGAATATTTAGAACAAGCTAATGATAAACTGAAAAGATGGTGGGCACAAAGATGTGGATTTGGAAAAGTAAATTCTTACCGTTCTATGGCTCATACAATAGAGAACAAAGTAGATTATAACATTAACGGCATTTATACACTTCCTTTTGATAATGATAATGGTAGTGGAGATTCAAGAGGTTATGTCAATCCTGATGGTAATCAATTATTACACATGGGTAGCTGGACAGATGATAATACTTCTCCAGAATTTTATGAAGTTGATCTTGTAAGAGGTCCTACAACAGGTGATGATGACCCTTGGCAAGTCCTAGAATGGGGCGGAGCTTCTAATCCAATGCACCCAGAGGAATACAATAATTATGGTGTAACTATTCTGGAAGATTTAAATCGTCAGATTGAGCTTACTGTTGGTGCATCTGGAACAATAGGAAACAGAAAAAATCAATTATTGGCTATCGATGGGAATTTAATTGGTATTCCTTCTTGGGCTAATCATAAAATAGTAACTGATGTAACTAATGATGAAGGAATCATATTAATACAAGGTTATATTAAAGACGTTGAAGTTGTAGGTGAACTTAGAGTTGGTGATTTAGACATTGACGCTACACCTGGTGGAGTTGGCTGCTTATGGTTTGGTGGTGCTCCATCAGAATCAGAAATTTATGGAGTGGTAACAACATACAACAAAGGAATGCTTTTTGGGGGTGGTGGTATAACTACTATGCAACCTGGAGCACACATTAGAGTTGCAGGTGATAATGATATAGCACTTAAATATGATTCTGAATGGCACATGAAAGGTGGTTCAAAAATTAGTGCAGTAGATATTAGTTATGATTCTGACAATTTTGATATTGAAACACCCAATACTCGAAAATTTGTAGTAGAAGGTGGATCTAAACTATATATTGATGAAGGACATAAGGTTGAGCTAGATATTGAAGTAGAAGTATTGCCTTGTGGTGAGTTAATAGTAGAAAAAGATGCATTACTTAGGATTAAAAAACTAAAAGTTCACAAAGGGGGTACTTTCACAGTAGATGAAGGTGCTAAAGTTACTTTTGATAGTCCATACAATGAATTATTAGGAACTAATGATTTAACTGGTACATCTCTCAACCCTATAACTTTAAGAGCCGCAACTGTTAGAGATTGCAAGTATGATAATGATGATGTTATTGGTAGTTCTACAATTGATGTTTGTTTCAGTTTCCCTTACTCTACACCTGAAGTAATTACTCAAAACATTACCTTTAATAGTGTAAGTTGTGATTATTCATGTCCTGTTGATAATAGTTGGTTTGTTCTATCTAAAGAAAAACCTGGTAACTGTCCTGATTCTACTGACTGTGAAATAACACATAGCTTAAATATTCCTGATGAAATTACTTGTAGTAACATTTACTCACACTATAAAGTTGAAACAATTCTTAATGGTAGTAGCACTTCAACATCTATTTTACCTTATAGTAATGAAAGTCAATTACCAGGAATTAATGTTTGTATAAGTGAAAATGACATATATGTTGTGAAAATATACTTATATAAATCTATAGGTGACCTAACTCCATGCGTATTAGAGCAATCAATTACTTGTGATTGTGATTGTCCTGATGAAGCTGAAGATTGGTTAACAGTTACGAGTGAGAAAGGTGGTTCTAATTGTGCAGTGAATCAATGTTATGTTTCACATGACTTAGATGTAAATTTGGATTCTTATCCTTGTTATACACATGTAGAGATTTCATCTGAATTAGATGAAGAAACAATAATTACACCTACTGTAGTTTCATTATCGAATCTTGACTTATCAACATACAATCTCTGTATTGGTGAAGGTGAATCATATACATTCACTATTAAGTTAATGAGAGGAGCTAATGACACTGTGCCTTGTGTAATAGAAAGAACTGTTTTCTGTGAACTTGAACCGAGCTTAGAACCATGTAAACCAGATTGTTTCAATGATGACTTTATTGAAATGCCTTCAATATTGTTCGAGTTAAAAAGTTGTCCTGGTTGTTATGTAATAGTAAATTACTCTCAACGAATAGCTTGTGGTGTATGGCAAGATATTCAAATAACAAGTATAGAAAGATTTGAATTACCTAACACTGGTACTTGGAGTAATTGTTCACTTTGTTCAGATGCAGAGGTTTACAGATTATCAATATTTGAGATTATTGATAGAAATAAGATGGGATTTGATCCTTTGGAAGCAAATAATGATTGTAGTGATGTATGGAGAGTTAGTAAAGCTTCGTGCTGGGCTCAATGGACTCGATTAATTATGAATCCTGTAACTGAAGAAGTAAGAACTATTGAGTTAAATAAACCTTGCAACTCAAATTGTTGTTTAAGACGAATGAGAGTTTGTTACAATGAAGATAGAACAAAAACAATAACGGATCTTGGTACAAGTGGTAATAGCTCAATCTGTGATAGCTTAACTTATCAAACAACATATCCTCCGATAGAGAATATCGATTGTGAATATACTTGTGATATGCTAGATGAAATTAACGATGTAGTATCCAAGAGTATTTATATGGAAAACATAGAAGCTGTTGAATATACTAAAGTCAATTCTAACGATATTGTATTTGAGTATAACTTAAATCAAAGCTCTAATAGAATTGATGTAAATATATCTGAGACTAATGTAGAAAAACTAAAAATAAAACTATATGATTTTAATGGTAAACCTGTAATACAGTCAATATCCAACAATTTATCAAACAATAGTTTTATTTCTTTAGACATATCGGAATTGGTAACTGGAACTTATTTCATTAGTTTTGACTTAAACGGACTTGAATTTAAATCAGATAAATTTATTATAGTGAAATAATGAAAAGAATAATTTTAGTAATATTTCTAATATTAAGCTTCCAATCCTTCGCAAGCGACTGGGTCTATTTGAATAGACCCAGTTTAGAAGGGGGGAGTTCTTATGGTGATATGGTTGTTTTAGATAGTAACAGATTCTATTTAGTAGTAGATGAATTAGCAGACCCACAGTTATATATATCAAGAGATAAGGGTAGTAGTTGGGAGCTTTTATATACTTATAACGCTCTTTTTGATGAAGACCCTACACTGACTCTTCCGAATAATCTTACGGTTACTGATTCTAATAATATTTATATTTCTTATTCTAACAGTATCCCAATAATAAAAAAATCGACTGATGGAGGGAAAACATTTAAAAATATTAGGTTTACCGAAAACTCAGATAGAATTCATGAGCTTATTATGTTTGATGAAGATATGGGATTTTTAGGGATTCGTGGCAAAGCTTATGTAACTCATGACGGTTGGATGACTTATGACACAAGTTCATCTGATTTGCTAAATAGTACGACATTTAGATTTGAAAAATTCCTTGATAGTAGTAATATTATTGCGATAAAATTCCATCAAGAGAATGATTTAGTAAGACAACAGCAGTTATTTAAGTTTAATATCAATGATTTTTCATTTGAAAATATATACTATTTTGATTCCGAGCAAGAGAGTTTAAAAACAACATTTCTTGATTTAGAATTAATTAATAATAACTTATCTTTTATAGTTGGTCAACAAAAAAATGGTAATGGTGATCAAAGCAGAGATGTTATCTACATGGGAACTAATAGTATGACCCATTGGGAAAAAATATTAGATACTGAAAATTACCCAATATTTGGTATTAGTCAAATAGAATTTTTTGATGAATACAATGGTTTTGCTACTGGCAGAGGCAAAATCTATATGACAAATGATGGAGGTAAGACCTGGGATTTTGAATATCCTGTGGATATCTATATGGTAGATGGAGTTCTCAGAAGACCAGAAATCCAGTATGCGGCTTGGTTAGGTCATACTCCTGTTTTTATAACAGATGAAGCAAGGGTATTCAGATACGAAGGGAATTATTTTAAATTTGGTCAATCCAAAATGGTATTTTGTCCTGAAGTTATTTACCCCGAGGGGTGTTCCATAAGAAACTTGAGCAATTCTGACATATTGAAATGGGAGAAATCATCAGGTGCAGATTTTTATAATATAGAATTTTCAACAGATTCTTTATTTAAAGATATAGCCCAAAGTGAGTATAATATAGAGTTAGAGTCATATTCACTATCCTCATTACAACCTGGTTTAAAATATTACTACAGAATACAATCAGGTAATGAACAGAAAGTCTCGGAATGGTCTGACATCTGTAATTTCAGTATTGAGTTGGATAGAGCAATATTATCAGAGCCAAATTGTGGCGATAGTATTTTATCGAATGATATTATTTTAAGGTGGGATGAAGTAAAAAATGCAGGTCAATACTATTTAGAAATAGCAAGTGACACTACTTTCTCAGAGTTGATACTGACAGATACGCTAGAAGATAATTTTGCTGTAATAGATACTTTAGCTTCTAATAAGCTTTATTACTGGAGAGTTAGTTCTATAAATTCTGAATCAGAATCTAATAGCGAATATTCAGAAACATGTAACTTTTATACTACTGTTATTAGCTCAGTTCATTCTGATGATAACTCGAACTATTTAACATTATATCCTAACCCAGCTTCCGATTTTATATATCTTAAGGGCATTGACTATAAAATGCACTCAGAATATTACGAAGTTAGTGATATCAATGGGAAGGAATTACAAAGTGGAAAGCTAGAAAGTAAGAACAAAATTTCTATTGAAAGTCTTTCACCTGGGGTTTACTTCTTAAAAATAGATAATCACATTATTAAATTTGTGAAGCAGTAGAATTTATAATTTAATATTCAATCCCTACATTTCTAATATGAGGTGTAGGGATTTTTTTTTGTCAGTGATTCTATTTTTACATTACAAACAAGGAATTAGCCATTTGCAGTAGCGTTACTAAGGGGCTATTGAATACAGTTTTTATTAGGCACTTTATTTAGATTTTTAATTTTTGATTCAATAGCTTTTATGTAAATTCTACTATTTCAATTTTCCTTACAATCTATAGTTATGCAGAGTGACTTCCTTTACGGTTTACAAATAACTTTTGATTCTATTCCTAATTCTTGTGATGAATTTATCAATGATGATATTAACCATAAGATTTGAATCACTTCATTCTTTTCCTTAAAATCTATATTCTCCTGTAATTTCTGAAGCCTATCTTCTAACTCCGATTTTGATATGAAGTCAACCACAATATTGACTTGTCTTTTAAAATTAGGACTATTTATATTCTCTTTCCATAATTCTATGGCATCATCTACTGAACTCCCTTTTCTGAGCATCTTAATTCTCGTATTTGATTTGTAATATTTCCCCCAAGTGATTTTCTTATTTGAAAGCTGTCCATCTGTCGGTGTTAGTACTCCGTAATTCTTTTGGGTTTGGCCAATTACATCATGAAATGCAGATGCCGAGAATAAAGACTTTTTGGACTTGGAATGATATAATGCAACAAGATCATCTGTTACCCCAATGTGATCGGCCCATTCTTTACCCATATCATCACAAATGAAGAATTTGAAATTATCCCTGTATTTATTTTCAACTACATCGAAAACGGAATCTTTTCTAAATTTACACGAATTCGCATTAGTCTCTCCCTTCTCCGATTTAGTATAATTTAATTCTGAATGTGTTTCGAATATTTTGACAAAATGAGGTATGTTATTTAACAACCTATGATCCTTAAAGAGTTTTCTCTTTGAATAGATCATTTCAATGTCCTCAAAGTTTATTATAAAGTCGTTACGATGATTTAAGTAGTCGAGTAAACTCTGAGTTGTTCCGCTATTATAATCTAATTGTATTCCTCTGAGTTTTCTTGATTTAAGAGTGATTGAATTCTTATTTATTTTAACTTCCAAATCATTTGCAGTATTATTTTCTACTTTGTATATATCGTTGGTCTCATCATATTCAACTTGTTTTAGACTATTGAAATTTGTTGCAAAAGAATTAATATCAAATTCTCTCTCCAAACCGTCAATTTCAATATATATTCTATTTATTGCTCCATTACTAACTGAGTTCAAAAGATGGTTTATATCTAATAGAATGGCAATAGGATTTAGATTTGTTGATTCTTTTTTAAAATCTAACGGAGTAGAAAATACAGAAAGGAAAGATTCTACAGGATTGTGATTGTCAATTTTCTGACATAATTTTATACACCACTTAAAGAGTTCTTTCAGCCCTTTCTTAATTCCCATTTTGTTTATTCTCGATGTGCTGAGAGAAAGGGTAACTCTTTCTTTATCATCATTTAATCGTAAGTTCTGAACTATATAAGAACTTGCACCTAAGGTCGATAGACTATCTTGTAAGTCCATTGAAGTTACATTTTTACTTCTAAGAGCTGAATCAGATATGTTAGTATTTTGAAGAGACATTGATTCAAATGATGTTTTTGTGTTTACAAATAACGAAGACAAAATACTGTAATCTATCGGGTCAAGAAGTTTGAGAAATTCATTCAGTTTTGATATGTTCTTTTTGGATATAACAACATAATCATCAATCTCTATAATTAGTAAGTAACTAAGTCTTATTTCTTCCCAATTTGTTATAGGTTCTGTAATAAATGTAGGCTTTCGCTCTGTTTTGAAAACACAAATTGAATATGATATTTTCTTTCTATCAATTACTATTGTATTAGACTCTTTTCTAAGTAAGAAATTACCTTGTTTTTCTACTGACACTGTCTTGAATGTCTCTTTTATTTTTGTCTTGGTAATCCTTTTGAATTCCTTTTTCTTGAAGAAATAGGCGTTTTCATTGATTAGGATTTTATCTCTTTTGTCTCCAAACATATTCTATTTTTGGTTTTCATTCTGCATAACTGTATCTATAACGAACATTCGAATATCCATTTAATAAAACAAAAGTACTATATATTTAGAAAAGTTAGTAATGATTCCTAAAAAAAACACCCTCACTGAACTTTTACGCCAATAAAAAATGCTTAAATTATAATTATCTTTGCTCACTGAACTTTTACGCCAATTGATTAAACAATAATTTGATTTAAGTTTGAAAAATGAAAAAGACATACTCAAAAGATTTATTAAACTTTTTGATGCAACCAGATTGACAAAGTCAGAGTTTGCAAAAAAAATAAACATTTCTCATCAATCATTGAATAAGTACATGAATGATGAGAATGATCTACAGAAAATAAGTTTAAGATTATTTAAAGAAGGGGTCTCAATTGACTGGTTGTATTCAGGTAATGGAGAATCCTATATTCATAAATCGAAAAACCCAATTACCATTACAAGAATTGATGAATTTGATTATTCAGTCCAAAAGAAAAGGATTGAAGAATGGATAGAAGAACACTATGAGAATTTGATTGAATTCGAAATAGAGCGTGGATTTGATAGATACGAAGTTCAAGATATTTTTAAAGATGATAGGCAAATACCTTACTTAATTCTAAAAAGAATTGAGAACGCGGGTTGTAATATACATTGGTCTATAACTGGAGAAGGGTCACAATTTGCAGATAATATAACTGGAAACAAATTAAGAGAGCAACAAAAATGAAAATTATATATTACTTAAGTATACTTTGTCTATTGTCATATACATCATTTGCCAATGACTGTCTTGATGAAAGCAAGAAACTATTCAACCTCGGTAAATACAACGAATCAATTAAAACAACTGAAAACTGTTTACCAGATATTATTGATTCCAAACATAAAGCTGCAATAAAAGACGCTTACTTTGGATTGGGGATTAATTACTATCATATTGGTGAGTTAGATTCAGCTATTAAGTACTACCAAATTGCAGAAAAAATTAATGATTCTGATAAAAATGAACACTTTTCTGCTTCCTTGTTTAATGAAATTAGTATTGCTTACATTAACAAAGGACTTAATCATAGTGCATTGTACTATTTAAGAAAAGGTATTGAATTAAATCAAGAGCTTAACAACATCGAAGGGATAACATTAAACTTTGCTAATCTGGGAGAAGTATTTATTAACCTCAATAAGTTAGATTCAGCTGAATACTATTATAACAAAGCATTAGAATACCAATCAGATTCTAAAACAAAAAATAAAAATATAATACTAAACAATTTGGGAGTAGTTTATTTTGAAAATGGTGAGCATGGAAATGTGATTAGAACAATGGAGTCCATTATCAATAATCTGGGATCTGAAAATAAGATGGATAGTTTACTATATATGTCAAACTTGGATATATATAGGATTTATAATAATCAACCACCTTTGTATAAAGACTTACAAAATAATTACTTAGAATCGAGTAGGTATAATGAAATTCTACATGCAGATGCAAACTTCAAAGCAGCAGTTTATTCTCTTTACGATGGAAAGCAAAACAAAGCAATAGAATACTTAAACAAGGCAAATGCAATATTTGTTTCGAATGACAATATAACTGAGGCGATACAGATATCTAATTTTTTCGTTTCTATTCTTAGTGATAAAAGCTACCTTTTACCAGAGCTAAAACAATATTTAGCAGAACTGAAAAAAGTTGAAAAAGAACAGTATTCTAACTTACTAATTGAAGAAACTTACTTAAAGGCGGAAATAGAAAAGTCAATAGATAAATTGAATAGTGAGCTTGAGGTAGCTTGGGCTAGTTCAGGTATATTATTAGTTGTTCTTTTTTCTCTTGTTCTTATAATCCCTTTGAGTATAAAATATGTAATTAATGTTAAGCTTATCGCAAAGCTAAGAGGTCAATTGATTAACTATAACAATCAAATCAAGTTAATTCATAATAGTAGTATAAAGAATAATTTGGCAAAGTTTGTAACACTAATGGTAATAAGCAACAAGTTTGATAACGAAAAAGTATTAACTGAAACTGTAGATAATATAGTAGATGGTTCTAATGAACTGTCTACATTTTTAAATAACATAAATAGGAGTCTAAATGTCAACACCACAACCGCCAACGAATTATCAATGGAACGGAAATAATTTAAGTTTCGATTTACCTGTAGGAACAATTGGGATTCTAATAAAATATAAAAAAGATGGTGAATCTGAAATATATACCGTTTATGAATCTGTATTTTCAGCACCAACTACTGTTACTTTGCCTGCTTCAGTTGGGCCTTCAGGAATAATTTATGGTATAACAACTCAAAGTTCCACTGGAGGATGGGGAACACCAACGCAAGAAAGCATAACTAACACACCATAATCTATTAGCCTAAAAGTTCAGTGAGCCCATTATTTTTCTCACTGAACTTTTAGAGCAATAAAATAAAGCTACTATTATCTAAGTTGCTTAAAGTAAATTTGTTCATGAATATATATATAAATCAACAGGAGGGTTTATGAATATTTTCGCCAATTATATACACAGAACTAATTATTACAAAGTAGTTTATTTAACCAATAGTCCAAAGCTTGTTTCATGAAAGTTGCTATCACAAAATTTCACAACTCCGATGGTAGATTAATGTTTTGCGTGTTTAGGTGCGTAGACAAGGTATACACCACAGAAGATAAAGTTCTTTATGATAACTCAATGGAATACTTTGCACAAAAGAAGATGTTTCCAGATCAAAGCATAACAGTTTATAGACATGATATTATTGTTTATAGAACTGGAATAACAGTCATGCTTAATGATGAAGAAACAAAAGTTGAAGACGTTGAAGAGATTACAATAGAAGAATTTGATATTGATGGTAGAAGTAAGAGTTAAATAATTGATGGTTTTAAAATTATAAATTACAGTGTTTTTCAATCGAACTAAAAAGCTATTATGCAGGACACAACAGTTAGAAGACATGTTAGACCACTTTTATAATTGGTATAAGGATGATGATGAAAATTATGATGATATATGGAAATGAAAGTGGTAAGTTTTATGTTGGAGGGGTGTGGTGGGTGAGAGGAATGAGTAGATTCAGATACTATAAAGTATTAACTAACTATTATCATCTTTTTTATTAATTATTTTGTTAGAATTATGGTGATTAGTTAAGTTTCTTAATTCATTCAAGCGCATTCTAGTTTTCTCGTAGCGATACATCATATCTTTACCAAAACTTCGTGGTAGATCTGATTTAAAAGTCAAATCTTCAAGAAAAAATTCAAATGTTCTTAATACTCTCTCAAGCGAGTGGATTAGTTCGAATGCTCCAACTTTTTGAACATCTGTAATTAGCCTGTCAAATGTGAAAATAAATTCGTCCATTATCTTAGGTGAAAATGACAACTTTGAACGTTTACTACTTCTCGTGATGGAGTACTCCCTTGTCAAATTAAGAATTTCTTCGAGAATATCTCTTTCACTCCTAAGATCACTATTTTCCGATTGAACTTGATGTTCTTCTAAGACTTCATTAATTTTTTCTTCGAGTTTAGGATACCACATATTAAAAACTTGATTAAATACATCTGTTGCTAAGCCTTGATCACCAAGTTCATCATTTATCATATTAACAAGACGTTTAATATCTGTCTTATTAAATTTTGCAGCTTGAAACTGAACAAGTGGTCCCTTCACGTCAGATGGGTCAACTTTAAACAATACTGGGACTACTTTAGATTTATCAATATTTTTTGCCAATGCCCCTGACTCAAACATAATCCATGGGCTTTCAAGGTTGTCAGGAGTTAAACAAATTATTCCAATTTTTGAAACTTCAAGTTCTTTAGAAATTTCGCTATTCCATCTAGTTCCTTTCGTGATGTCATCTGGTGAGTAGTAAGGTTTAACTGCTTGAATTACACCTGGTATCCACTGGCGAAATGTTTCTGCTATAACTTTACTTAACTCACCTGACCAACTTATAAATACTTTCATTTAAATTTTTAAGAATATTAAATTTATATTATCACTTCAATATAACATTTTTTAGATAAAGATTATAGAGATTGCTAATAAAAACACCTCACTGAACTTTTAAACCAATAGCACTTTCGGTTTATTCTGTAAATTAGACTCACATCGTTCAGTAATTGTGATGACAAGGTTGTTTATCGTTCCACTGGCGTGAAGTCATGGTGTGTGTGTTTGCCAACGTTTTGTGTATGTTGCGTATCCCAAAGGGTATGCACTATACATTTTGTTATGGTGTCGTATTTCTTTAAATCCTATCTTTTTTCACAAGATTCCAATAGTGTTCTCCAAGTATTGTCAATTGGCAACCTGTTGAATTCATTGCTGCATAGTACATGTGTTCTTCATCTATTGGAACAACCAAGTTAATTCGGTTAAATTTTTGTAACAGACTAAACTTCTCTGTATTCTCTTCTATGGCACTTTTTTCTGAAGGCTCAAAACTTGGGTCAAGTGAAAATATATCTTCTTTTTTAGGAAAGAGTTCAACTATTTCTTTTAATTCAGACAATGAAATAGGTGGCTGTACTTTTCTTAGGCTTATAAAGGTTTTAACATTGGTTTTAAAAATTGGTCTTTGTTCCCATGGTCCTAGTGATTGGTCGATATGTGCATAGACACTTCCAGGAGTTATTTCACCCACAAGATTAGACGCACTGCCGTTAAGTGCATCAACTAGTAGAGATGTGAAAACACCAGATCCATTTTCTTCTATGGCATATTGCTCTTCACTTGATGCGGTCAAAATTGTTAGACCTTCACTAAGAGTAGATTCCTTATCACCACCTGACTTTTTACCTGCATATCCTGCATGACAACAATCTAAAATGATAATCTTATTTTTTGCTGGAGAATCATTTGCAATTTGAAGTAGCTCGTTTAATGCTAATCCATCATCTCCATCTGAACATTCGCTAGTTATTAAATAACCACCCGTGTTTTCAACATATCCATGTCCTGAAAAATAAAAAAGAGCAACTTCACTATCATCTTTGAAAAGTTCAATCGCTAAATCTTTTAATTCTTTTCGTGTGATTTTTGATTTATCGGCATTTGCTACTTTGTGTTTTGATGAAAAATTGATAGTTCCATCACTGTGTCTGTCTAAAACAGTTTTAACTGCATAAGAATCATTTACACAGCCAAATAATGGAATGATATTTTTATAATAATCAATACCGACAATTAGTCCCTTTCTCATAATTTAGGCGTTTGAATTTCTTCTAATGGCTGCTACGATAGATTCAGTGTTCCATCCGACTAATTCATTGGCATGAGTTCTAACAACAGATGAAACTTGTTGACTGCCCCATGGCATAACTCCTATAATTGGCTTTGGGTTTACAAAAGCTTTATTTGCAATTACTATTTCTTTATTAATCCATTTGGAGTAAGTAGAGTATTTGCCTGCCATAATTAAAATCACATGGCATAAACGAATCTTATTGGTAATTGCTTCTTGCAACTGTTTATCAGTTCCATTTGTATGTATTGGGTCGTCTTTTGGAACCGAATAATTACGATAATCAAAATACCTTCGATTGTCCAGTAAATTGCATAGTTTACCATAAGCATCACCATATGCCCATGAATGACTAATAAATAAATTGTGTGTATTTGCCATAATATTTTTTAGTGTACTATTGTCTTTTATGCACCGTAACTATATTGAAATACGAACATTCGTATATCCAATTAATAATACAAATATAAGCAATTTTATTAGAAGAAAGTGGATCATTGATAAAAACCACCCTCACTGAACTTATAAGCCAATAGCACCATTTATTTATTTTGTAATTTAAATCCACATCGTTCAAAAATTTTGATGACAAGGTTGTTTTTTGTTCTTCTGGCTTGATTCATAATTGTAGATCATTAAAAATGTTCAAATTTTATTGATTCTTCCATTTGTACGAGTTTGGTGCATAAGGGTTTGATTTTTAGCATTAACGATGTTAAGGGTAGTTATGCTTATATTCTTTATTAGCAATCTTCTTCTATCTTTCATGGAGCCATATTTTACATTGTGAGAAAGCTACATTCTGCCATCCAATATAAAAAATAGCATCCTCAATTACATTTATAGTTCCTTGACCAAAAGCATTACATCCTCCTATAACTTGACAATTTATTTGACCTTGAATGCGATAACTTTGTTCACCTAAGGGTATGCCGGTTACAGTAAATGAACTGCCAGTTGGTGTAAAAGTCTTTCCTCCTATAGTTATTGTGACAGGTAGATTACAAGAGTAGTTATCTCCTTTATAAACAATTTGAATCGAAGCTGTGGTTTTTGTGATTACGTTTCCTTTTGGTTTTTCAATAGGCGTATTATTTGTTTTTATATCGGTATTTGTAGGTGTACTACCACTATTACCTTGATTCCACCCCAATGCTATTGCTTCTAACCTAGCAGTCTTTGGAGGGTGAGTTGAAGAACCTGAATTTGATGCAATTTGAGTCATTGCTGCTTGTGCATCACTGAGTGAAGCTCCCATTTTTGCACAAACAAAACCAGAAAATTTGTCAGCTTGTAATTCTATTTTTGGTCTGCTACCTCCTGGCATAATTGTATGTCCATTTAGGTGATGACCTATTTCATGAGCTAAAATACTAATTCCTGCCCAATCAGTTCCAGTAGCATTTTTTATATTCATAATGAAGTTCTGACTATATAGAATTAGTCTCTTATTATTACTAATAGTTGCAAGAGCATTTGGTACATTTGCTGCCATAATATCAAAGTTTTGTTCTAGACCTATAATATTAACTATTCGGGTAATGATATCGGTAGCTTCTTTTGTTGAGCTAAAACTATAAACTTCATCCTCTATTTTTTTACCGTAGTAACTGCATGAATGTCCCGTTTCTAAGTTTAATTTTTCCTGAGCTTCGGCCGAAAAAGAGATTATTATTATAATTACAGAGTAAATTATATTTTTCATAGTCATTATATTTTTTGTGAACTACATTGGTTTACGAACATTCGTAAATTCCTTTAACAATACAAACATAACGAATGTTTCTAAAAGAGAATAGAATATTTTAAAAAACCACCCTCACTGAACTTTTAAGCCAACAGCACCATTTGTTTATTTTGTAAATTAAACTCACATCATTCAGTAATTGTAATGACAAGTTTATTTATCGTTTGGCAGGCGTCTATCGCCTTGCTATCGGCGTTCGGTTTGTAAGTAGGTTAGTGATTTTATATTGGTTTTTTTATCAGGGTGATGAAATCACGGTATTTATTAACGAATTTCTGTAAAAACAGCGATAGTGAGGTTAAATAAAGATAAAAGACGAAGAATGACAGACTAAAACATTCTAAGAAGTAGTAAAACAGCTAAGAACGATTTCTGAAACACCGTCAAGTCACTGTTAGATTTTTTTTTGGTTGACTCAGAGACAAGTATCACACCTGTGGTGTATGATATGTGGGGTAGAGCATTTTCTGTTCTTACTAAAAAGGGATCTACCTCAATAATTTATTAAATTAGTCTACCCATTCATCACTTAGAATAGCATAAACAACGTCATCAACCCAATCTCCTTTGAAAAATAAGCTTTTCCTAAAGTGAGCTTCTTTAGTGAAATTTAAACTTTCTAATAATTTAGTTGATGCAATATTATTAGGATCTACAGAGCCAATTATTCTCCTTTTATCATAATCCTTGAATAGTATAGAAATAATGTTTTTTAATGATTCTTTTGCAAACCCATTTCCATGATGCGATTTATCAATTGTACATCCGAGTTCGACTTGATTCGATTGTGGTTCAAGGAAATGAATTCCTACATCTCCGATTATCTGATTATTCTCTTTGTTCAATAGAACTAGTTGAAACCAACTATTATCTAAATTGAAAGCCGTTGCATTTTTTTCTATGAAAGTATATACTTCATTTATTGAATTTGGTACCCATCCTTGATACTTATTAGTCATTACATCAGATCTGTATTCGAATATGTCATTGGCATCTGAGAGCTCAACTGGTCTTATTAATAGTCTATTAGTTTGAATTATCATTGCAATATTAGTTGTTTATCATTAAATTGAATTTAACAAAGTTAAATATAAATTAATTATAAAAATGAGAATAATAGAAACTGATAGGCTTTATTTAAGAGAGTTTGCACTACAAGATGCAGATTTCTTATTTACTCTTAATAATGACGAAGAAGTATTGAAATTCACTGGTGATTCAGCATTTATTGACGAAAGTGAAGCTATCACTTTTTTGAATAATTATAATGATTATGAAAAGAACGGTTTTGGGAGATGGGTAGTTGTAAAAAAAGATACAGATGAAGCAATAGGTTGGAATGGTATAAAACTAAATGAAGAGAATCTAATTGATATAGGTTTCAGATTTTATAGGAAAGAGTGGAATAAAGGCTACGCAACAGAATCATCTTTAGGTGTATTAGACTATTCATTTAATAAGGTTGGATGTGATAAAATTATTGGTAGAGCTTCTATTAACAACATTCCTTCTATTCGCGTTTTAGAAAAAATTAAAATGAATTTTTGGAAACAGGGAAACGTAGAAGGATTAGATGAATCCTTATATTATACTATATCAAAAAATCAATATTCTAACTTATTTCCAACATCATAGCAGTATTTTGCAATTTGTAAATTGAAAGGATAAGAATGGCAATTAAAAAAGAACACTTAGAAATAAATAAAAATTCTTGGAACAATAGATTGCAAAGTCATTTAGATTCAGACTTTTACTTTCTAGAAGACTTTATAAATGGCAAAAATTCTCTTAATAAAATTGAGTTAGACTTATTAGATGATATTACAGACAAAAGGATATTGCATTTACAATGTCATTTCGGTCAAGATACTATATCATTAAGTAGAATGGGGGCAAACTGTGTAGGTGTTGATATATCAGATAAGTCTATAGATAAAGGGATTGAATTAGCCAAGATATGTAAAACAAATACAGAATTTGTTTGTAGTAATGTATATGACTTCCAAAATCCATCAAAAGAAAAATATGATATAGTTTTTACAACCTATGGTACTATATCATGGTTGCCAGATCTTGACAAATGGGCTAAGGTAATTGCTGAGAATTTGAAAGAAGGTGGTGAGTTGGTTTTTGTAGAGTTCCACCCTGTTATATGGATGTTTGATGATGACGTTGATAAAGTAGGTTATAACTACTTTAATGATGGCCCTCAAATTGAAGAAGAGACAGGCACTTATGCAGATCAAGGTGCAGATATCAGACAAAAATATGTTAATTGGAACCACAGCATAAGCGAAGTCGTAACCAGTCTTATAAAAGCTGGACTAAAAATAGAACACTTGGGTGAGTATGACTACTCTCCTTATCCTTTTATAGCAAAGACTATAGAATCTGAAAAAGGAAAATATCGGGTTGAACATACTGGCAATAAAATACCTTTAGTTTATTCAATAAAAGCAAAATTATGAACTAATAGTATTTAATTTATAAATAATATCGTTTTTGATTTTTTCATTTATTCCGTACTTTGGTGTATGCCACCCACATTGGTTATAATACTGTAATGTTTCTTTTAAGCTTTCCTCAAACTTATAAAGTTTAATGTTTTGCTCTTTCAACAGTTTTTCGTTTGAATAATTGAAATTGTTGTTAGGCAGCCAAAGAGGAATATCTACCCATTCTTTTAAACCATTCTCTTTAAGAAAACGTGGTTCGAACTCATATAAATTTGAGTATTTATTTAACAAGTTTTGAGATTTATCAACTATCTCATGAATAGTGGTAGACACTTTGGTTGTAATATTGTAAATTTCTGGAGTTGTCTCTTCTGATAACAAAATACCAACTGTATTAATTAGATCTTTCACATAAGTTATTGAAAAAGTGATACCTTCAGATTTAGGGATAACCAGGTCATACTGTTTTTGGATGTTATACAGCCAATAGTAAAACCTATCTGTATTATCATATTTACCATATACAAGAGACGGTCTTAGTATTGTATAATTAATATTTGAATTAAGCAATAATCGTTCACATTCTGCTTTCCTATTCCCATAAGTTTCATTTGTACTAGTTTCTAATTCTGGGGAATATTCTAAAGTACGATACTTTTCGTCAATCAGCTCCCCCTGAGTATCATTGTTATCATAAACCGAACAAGTTGAAATAAAAATATACTTTTTCAAATTTGAAAATTTCAGGTCAAGTAGCGGCTTTATATTTTTTGGGAAATAGCAAGATAAATCAATAATATAATCCCAATCGAGATCTAGTTTTTTTAAATCTTCATAATTATTTCTATCACCTATTATGGTTTCAACTGATTTGAATAAATCTAAATTAGTTAAACCCCTATTAAATAAAGTAATCGTATATTTATCTTCATTTATTAGAAGTTCAACTAAATTTCTACCAATAAAGTTTGTACCACCTAAGATTAATATTCTTTCCATTTAAATCACTTCTTTCTTTTTGAGTTTGAATAATTATTTATCATATTCTTTATAAATGGCTCCCAAATAATTGCATGCCTACCACCAATCTGGATGTATATTCTATTATATTCTGATAATAATTTTTTAATCTTTTCTAACATATAGATATCTCTGTATTTAGCACTCTCTTGATTGATTTTATTTAGTATAGTACTATTATACTTAATTTCTACAGTTGTATAATCAAAAGTTCTTAAATTAAATTCTATCCCATAAAAACTTTTATAAATTTTGTAAAAGTAACTTATATCTTTTTCTAAATCTGTGATAGGGAATCCGTCATCTATATAGTTTTTAATGTATAGATTATATTTTTTTTCGAAATCAAAACTATCTTTATTAATATTACTATTCAAAAGTAAGCTTATTTGTGACCCTAAATCAGCAAGAAAAACCTCATGTTTAGAGTATTTATTTAACAAATACGCATATTTAGAAGAGCTAGAAGGTTCTAGGTTCATATCTAGTAGTTGTTTTTTATTACACAAATATCTAACAAACCCCATTTCAAAATAGTAATGTATCGACTTATCAGCAGTACTCTCAAAGCTAATACCATCTCCTTCATATAAAACTATGTCAGGTTCAAAAAGATTAAATCTTGATTCTATGTTATTGATTACTTTATCTTTAGGGTTTGATGTATGATAACTACCAAAGACTAAAATTGATTTCGTATTATTTGAATATTCATATACATAAGGTAGTTGGATATCAAGCTCTTCTAAACGAGAATAATCTATCATATGATAGTAAATACTATTTGATACATGGACTTCGTCTAAAGTTGAGTGTAATTTATTATTTAGTATTTGTATACTAAATATTAAAAATGTTATTATTGAAAATATTAATTTCATGGATTATTTATTGAATGAATTTACAATATTCTAAAAATGTTTTTTTATAAACACTTAAATAGGATATTATTACTGATTCTGACTATTTTCTCTTAAAATACGTATTTTTTTACTTTAATTCCTTTGTAAATTGTATACTGATCTAATTTCATTCCAAGTTTTTCAATAATCCTTATTGAAGCTATATTATCAGGGTTTACTATGGCTGTTACTATGTTAATATCTAATTTTGACTTACATAGATCTAAAACTGATTCTGCTGCCTCAAAACCATATCCATTATTCCAAAACTCATGTCCTAGTCTCCAACCAAAATCGATTTCATCACCACGGAAGTTGAAACCACAGAAACCAATAAGTGTATTATCATCAATCGATAAAGCGTATCTGCCCCAGCCATTAGTATCTATAAATTCTTGGTATGTATGAATTAGTCTTTTCGAATCTTCGAATGATTGTGTCTCACCATGATTAATGTACTTCATAACTAAGGGGTTTGATATCATCTTTGAATAAGGCGATATATCATCTTTTTCCCAATCTCTAATAGTTAATCTTTGTGTTTCTTTGTATATCATATTATTATCAGATAATTTATTATGTACATAATTGGTAATAACACACTAATTTGTTGAATGAGAATATACCTATATGCACCACTATTTCCCATTCTCACAACTTTTCAAGAATTTAACAAGCAAAATTAAGTATATATTTAATCTTTTTTATGTTTAATATTGCGGAATTAAAAAGAAATCAGAACCAAATGACAATCTTGGATAATAAGCAAACGTTGATTAAATAAACAAACAAGCCTATTTGACTTTTTAATTTTTGACTATTTGTATGGGTTTACAAAGGTTAGTAATTTAAAATTTTATAACTATTGAGTATATAAAGTAATGAAATTGAATGTAAGAGAACTACAATTATCTGACATAGAGAAAATAGTTGATTATTTTGTTAAAGCAGATACAGAATTATTAATGAGAATGGGAGCTGATAAGGGTAAGCTACCTAAAAGAGAAGAATGGATTAAAAAACTGGAAATTGAATATAATACCCCCTTCAAAGAAAAAGAATTTTACTATATTGTTTGGTTGATTGACAGCTTACCTGTAGGCCATTCCAACATTAATAAAATCAATTTTGGAAAAGATGCAACTATGCATTTACATCTTTGGAAAAATGAGAAGAGAAAGAAAGGATTAGGTTTAAGTTTTTTAAAACTAACAATTCCTTATTTTTTCAAATATTTTGAATTAGAAAAATTAATTTGTGAGCCATATTCAGAAAATATTGCACCCAATAGAGTATTGGAAAAATTAGGATTTGAATTTGTTCGAACTTATGAGACAACACCTGGTTGGATAAATTTCTATCAAAAAGTAAATCGGTATGAATTGAATCAAGAAAAATTTAGATTATTAAAACTGAAACGAATCTGAATTATTCTATCTAAATAATCCAATCTTTTTCTCATTATTTTGAGAAAAATGAGAATTTAGACGAAATATGAAAGCTCACAGACGAATATAATAAAGCCGCCTATAAGATGGCTCGTTTTTTTTAGTTTGTGGGACTTCTGTGAATGAATCTACTCATGTTAACTTTCAAGTTTTCGATATTTTCATAGTCAAATTCTTTAATTTCAATTATTGATTGATTGTTTACGGTGTTTTGATATTTATTATCACCCAGAAATTTAATTTTTATATTAAGTTCATTCAAAGTAGAGTATTTGATTAAAGGGTTTAGTACTTTGTTGAATTTTGAAATACTTTTGAGTGGTTTTCTCGGTGCACCCATAAGTACTATTTTATTCTTTTGACTTTCAGAAATTTCAAATAGCATTCTTAATTTAGTTGGTATAACTTTTGAAGAATATTTTAAGGATAAATTATCGTATTCAAAGTGTATCTCTTTTATTTGATCACTTTTTTCACCAACTATTTCCCAAAAATCCTTTTTAACAGATATTCTATTGGATTCTAGAGTTAGCCCCTTTTTATTAAGGTATTTATTCATAATTACAGTTATAACTTTTATAACAGTGCTAATACTTTTAAAATCTTTGCTTCTGCTTACTGATATTAATGGGGAGTCAAGATTTGAATTAATAAAAATGAAAGTCGCATTATCATTTCTTTTCTGACTTTTTTTTCTAATTCTTATAATATTCATATTTGTAGCTACGCTTTTTACAGTTACTTCGTAACTACTTGTCATCATGCCGTTTAAAGACTCTACTCCCTTGTTTAAGAATTTATTTGCTACCATGTTAAAGTTAAAATCAGTTTCTGGTAGAGGTACTTTTGATTTTATTATATATTCATAGTTTACAAATTTTCTATTCATTTTATTATCCTGTTGTTGATACACCTATACAAAATAAAATATTATTAAAAATAGACCATAGAAAACTTAAAAAACCGCCCCCACTGAACTTTTAAGCCAATTACATCAAACGAACGTTGAGAAAGTACGGTACCCACCAGATATTCAAAAACTAGCCACAGAAACCGTTCTGAAGCAAGCCGAAATGATTGCAGACGAGTTGACTGCACCTTAATCAAATTCAAAACAGTATATTCTTCAGTAGAATTATCCTTTAGCAATGTCAAAGCAATCTATAAATGTGGAGTGTAAACTAAACTCTATCTAGTTTGCTATTGAATCTTTGGTCAAAATCCATGATTTATTCAATTAAACAGTGTTTCGACAGCGTATAAACGTAGTATTCTAATTAAAAAAAACTCGAAATAACTCTAAAAAGATGCATCTAATTTCAATTAACTATATAAACATCGTTTACGCATATTGAAACCCTCCACTAAAGCCTATCATAGCTATATTCAGAGGAGACTGTAGTTCTTTTGCCCTCAATTTGTACTGCAATGTTTCTAGTTTTTAAAATTATGATAAGTCAATACTAGAAATTATGGTAGAAATGATGGTTACTCTAAATAAAAGCCAATAAAAACAGGAAACAAAAAAATAAATCAGAAATAATTTAAAATAGAGAATAAAAAAACTGAAAATTATGTCCCAATAATTGTATTTTTTATTAAATTGATTCAAAAGAAGGGCACGATATTTACATTTTGTGTAGCTCCTGTGTAGTAAATTGAAAATAAAATAGAGCAAAATAGGGCAATATAGGGTAAAACTTAGGAATTAGATATTTCTAGATAATAACCTAAAAAGCCCTTGCATCAGTTAGATACAAGGGCTTTTGTGTGGTGGTCGAAGAGGGATTTGAACCCCCGACACAAGGATTTTCAGTCCTTTGCTCTACCACCTGAGCTATTCGACCAGCTCTCAATTATAAGAACACAAAAATATTGTATTTTTTATTAATAACAAAATTTATTGCTATTTTTTTGATAATTCTTCTACTAATTTCTCTCTTACTCGCTCTTTTAGTGTTCGCATATCTTCTTTTACCAAGTTTTCTGTCACTATTGGTGGTAATATACTAACATTGACCTCGCCGCTTTTTATTTTGAACTTACCCGGGGGGATAATGTCATAAGTTCCACTGACTGCGACTGGTACTATTGGTCGCAATGCCTTTTCTGCCAAAAGGAATCCTCCTCGCTTGAATGGGCCGACTTCTCGTCCAGCTTCCCGCGTTCCTTCTGGGAATATGATGATTGAAGCGCCGTTCTTAGTCATTTCCAGAGCTTCCATTATGCTTTGCATTGCTTTCCTTGGGTCAGTCCTGTCTATCCCAATGAAGGGCGATTTGCGTAACCCATAGCCGAATATCGGTATCTTTTCTAACTCACGCTTATATATTATTCGAGCATCGCCTGGTAATGTTGCCAGCAATACGGGAATGTCTAACAAGCTAGAGTGGTTTGCTGCATAAATATAGCTTTTGCTCGAATCGATATTTTCCAAACCTGCAACACCGAGCCGAACTCCCATCACCTTTAGCAGCTTTCTGCTCCACTTTTTTGAATAGCTTGAAAAAACATCGCCACCCTTTATCATCATCATAATCAGCACTCGGAAAGTGTCAACTACGGTGATTATTACTATCAATATTATCTTAATTATGCTCATAAGTAAAATGCGATATTTTGCTCGTTACTCGATTTTTTAAATAATTCACAGTCATTGCCTTGCCCATCAGTCCCCATCTATTCTTATTTATTTCGAATATTGATGTAGTTTGTTGGTGCGAAAGTTTAGGTATTTCTTGTTCCAATTTCATTATATTATTGATACCCCATTTGTATTTACTTTTCTCGCCTATGCCTCTGATAACAGGGTTGACCTTTATCTTAGCATAGCTGCCGAGTGATTCGAATATAATGTGACCACTGCCCAAATCACTAACTTTTTTAAGAAAATCCAAAACCTGACTGTGGGTAAAATACATAAGAAGTCCTTCACAAACAACTATAAACTCTTTTCCTTTTACTGAACTCGGTACTGGGTTGCTGTTGGTTATGTCGCCCACTAACATTCGGTAACCGTCTTGTTCACTTATTAGCTGACGTCTTAGCTCAATGACTGCTTCCAAATCAATATCGTACCACATATCAAATTTCCCTTCAAATCGGCCGAATCGTGTGTCCAAACCACAGCCAAAATTAAGCACTGTTTTGCCAGAGCCATCTATGCAATCCAGCATTTTGTCTATTATTATAGTCCTGTTCGCAATAGCAGTTAGTAGATAATTCTTGATGAAAGGGGAGAGTTGCTGGAAATTAAACACCGAAACATCAAGCGATTCTATTAGCTTTACCGATAACTCATCGTCTAATATTCCGCCAATGTTTGTTTCTTCGGCTCTTGCCCAAAGTGGTATGATTAGGGTTTTTTCTACATCTTTTAGTGATAGTATATCAGTGTTTTTTATCATGATATTACCCCTTGGTAAATGAAGTACTTCCAGAGTCCAAAGTATGCAGAGTGTAGTTCGGAATGTTCAGTTGTAAAATTTGTTTCTAATTGTGAAAGCAGTGAGGGATTCATCTCTATTCCGTGCCAGTTCATATACTTTTGGTAAAGCTGATTTCCATAATCATAGAAATCTACTACATATATTCTACCACCAGTATTGAGCAATGATTTTGCTTTGGCAATGTGGGCTTCAAGCTCACTAAAACTTATGGTAAAAAAATAAGCGAAAACTATGTTGTCGAACTTATTTTCTGGTTTGTAGTCAAGGAAAGTAGTTTGCTCTAAGTTTACGTTGGTGTCAAATTTATTTTTTGCTACTGAAAGCATTTCAGATGATAAGTCTATACCGTACTTGCTATTGCCACTTATCCTATTGAGCAAATATCCAGTGCCGCAGCCAACTTCCAATATTCTACGACCACTGATTTCGTTTACTTTTGCTGCTAACTCTTTTCTACCAAATAGGAAAAAGCTACGAGTAGCATCGTATATTCTATACTGCTTTTTGTAATATCGACTTATGTCTTCTGGGCTGTCCAAGCTTAATCAACACTAATTGAGTATTATTCGCTTACGGTAAGAACTTTGTCCTTTTATCCTAACTTCCCCAACGTAATCGCCTGGAGGCAACTTTCTACCATTTTCATCACGTCCAGTCCAAGTACGTGAATAGCTTCCAGCTGGCAAGTAACCCTTGAATATTGTAGCGACTACAACTGCCTTTATTGAGTAGATAACTACTTCTACTTCGGTATAGCTATCAACTCTAAATTTTATATTTCCGCTATAATCTTCTGTTATTCCAAAGAATCGACCTATGTCAGAAAACGGAATTCTCATTCCTTGCCATGGGTCATAAGTTCTTGCATAAGGGACTTTGAAAGCACTCAATAACATTTCTTGTCTTTGGACTATCATATTTGGGTCTGGTTTGAAAGCATCAGTAGGAAGTAAATCCATCCCTGTCATTTCTGACTCTGGATCTAAGCTTATTAGAGTGTATCTAACATTAAGTAAATCATAGCGAAGTCTGAGACCTACTGGCAAATTCATCCGCAATGCTTGATAGTATGCACTGTCTTGTGCCGGAGTTGTACGTATATCGGATCCGGGCAATTTGCTATCAGACGAATCTTGAGTGAACAGGTCGAATGATGATTGCTTGTTTCCTTTTTTTAAAATAGTGCTATTTTCCTGCCCATTGGTGGTAGAAATTAATGCAAATAATAATATCGAAGTAAATACAAATTTTAGCATATATGTCTTTTTTAATTAACTAACGAATAGTTGTACGTATTGTTATTGTTTATCGAAAGCAAAATAAAAAAAATCCCTTACAAATCTTAATCTGTAAGGGATTCTTATAATTTATCTAATTAAGAATATGATGTTACTTGTCATTTGTCAAGTTTTTCAAATCTGCGTTAGAAAGTAAATCACCGAATGAAACCTCACCAGCAGAAGTCTTCACATTAGAAGTAGGTCTGCCCTTAGGCCCCTTGTTCCTGTGTTGCTTTCTTTCGTTCAATTTCTCTCTTTGCTCTTCTGTTAATACAGGAGAAACAACAAGTGATTCGTCTTGTGCAGTAGCGTCAATTACTTTAACTTCTATTGCTTGACCAACTTTTAATGGCTGATCGTCTTCGTTTTCTTTCAAAGCGTTCATACGGCTAACTGGCATAAATGCGTCAACTTCTTCGTTGATTCTTACAATAGCACCTTTTTCGAATACTCTTTGAACTATACCGTTTGCGTCGCTTCCTTTGCTATACTTTTCAGCAAGTGCAGCCCAAGGATTTTCGCTGTTTTGTTTTAAGCTAAGTGCCGCTTGGCCTTTTCCTTCAGAAATCTGTAGTACTTTTAGTTCTACTTCTTGTCCTTCGCTAAGCACGTCAGCAGGTTTGCCAACTCTCATAGCCCAGCTAAGTTCACTTACTCTAAGTAAGCCCTCTACGCCTGGCTCTAACTCAACGTAAGCACCGAAGTTGGTTAATCTTTTTACTTTACCAGTAACTGATTCGCCTACTTTATACTTTTCTTCAACCCCTTTCCAAGGAGAATCTTCCAAAGCTTTTCTACTTAAACTAATTTTTCCGTTTTTCTTATCTATCTCAACAACCTTAACTGTCATTTCATCACCTTTATTATAGTGATTTTTAGGGTTGTCTATGTGAGCGTGAGAAAGTCTAGATACGTGAACTAATCCTTCTACTCCGCCTAGGTCGATAAATACACCAAAATTTGTGATAGAAGAGATATTACCAATTACTTCCGCACCGACCTCTACTTTATCCCAAATTTCTTTCATCAACATATCTTTACGAGAAACGATAACAATCTTCCCTTCGCCGATTTGCTTAACTTCAGTAACTTTTACGTCAAAGTTTTGCCCAACAGCTTCGTCTAATTTTTCTTCGTTTACTTTCTTTTCTAAAGTGTAGTGAGAAGCAGGTAAGAATAGTGGAACACTATCATATACAACACGAAGGCCGCCTTTTGCTTTAGCAATAACTTCAACGTTTACCGTTTCTTCAGTGCCAATTTTCTTTTCCAAAGATTCTACAACATCGTTGTAGTGTGCTTTGTCGGCAGTTTCCGAATCGTCGTCAGACTTTTCTTGCTTAGGTGCTTCTGCTTTTTCTTCAGTAGCTTCCTCAGCTTTTGGTTCTTCCGTTTTTTCTTCGGTAGCTTCAGCTTTTGGCTCTTCTGGAGTAGTTTCTTCTGCTTGTGGAGCTTCCGTTTTGGGAGTTTCCTCTGCAGTAGTTTCTACTTGCTCAGTTGCTTCGTTAGTTGTTGAATCAGCAGTATTCTCAGTATCTGCCTGACTGTTTTCAGTGTTTTTTATTTCTTCGCTCATACGCTCTGTAAAGATAAATTATTAATTTTTACTTCTTGATTTGACAAGATTAGCAAGTTAAGTATTATAAATCTTTGAAACAAAACTTGATAGTGTTTTTTTAACTTTTTTACTACAAATACACAAAAATATTTTGTTAAGAACTGATAAATAGATAATTTTGTGGTCTATTTTAAAACAATAAATGATTTACTGGTTTGTACCAACAAGAATAGAGTGCAAACTATAAACCGTCAGTAATCGGAGATATTAATATGGCAGATCGTCGTAGATATGAAACTACTTTGATAGTAAATGCAGCGTTGGAAGACAACGAGATAGATGAACTTACTACCAAAGTTAAAAAGTATGTAGAAGACAATGGTGGCGAAATTGAAAATGTGAAAAACGCTGGACGTAGAAGATTGGCTTACCCAATTAACAAAAAGTACAACGGCTGTTATGTTCACCTTCAATTGGTTGCTCCTTCTGATTTTCAAAGCAGATACAACAAGTTCTTGGTGTTAGAAGACACTATACTTAGACATTTGACTATCGATTTACCAGATGCGTTAATCGATTACAGAACTCAAAGAGATTTGGAAGCTGGTAAGGCAACTGAAAGCAAAGAAGAAAAATCAGAATAATAAAATAAAGAAGATAATAATATTTAGGTATTAAAAATGAAAGTAATTCTAAGACAAGATTTAGATAATTTGGGTTCTATTGGCGATGTAGTTGAAGTGAAAAACGGATACGCTCGTAACTTCCTTATCCCAAGACAATACGCTTACTACGCTTCTGATGCTGCTGTAAAGAGAATTCAGTTCGAGAGAAAGCAATATGACAAACGTCAGGAAGCACTAAAAGGCGATGCAGAGAAATTGGCTGCTAAACTTGCTGAACAACAAGTGTCTATACCGATGAAAGTTGGTGAAGAGGGCAAATTGTTCGGTGCTGTTACTGCACAAGCTATTGCTGAGCAATTAGATTTAATCGGCCACAAGATTGATAGAAGAGATATCATAATCGATGAGCCAATCAAATCATTGGGTGTGTTTAGTGTGAAAGTTAAATTGCACAAAGACATCACTGCTCCACTGAAAGTATGGGTTATTAGCGAAGACTAATCCACCATTACTTTTGCAAGATATTTGAATCCCAATTCTTTATAGAGTTGGGATTTTTTTATATTGGGTCTATACTTTTACTAAATGAAAGAAATTAATTGATGAATGGCTTGCGTTAATAAAAATTAAAAAATCTTCATTAAGGTTTAGAACCATGAATAATAACGATAAGAAGCGTAAAAAATTTACAGAAAATAAATGAAATGGGTAAATCATGAAATTAGCAAGTAATGGAAAAATAGATGAGCATGGAACTATAAAAAGTGACAAATTTATTACTGAGAAAGAAGGATATGAAGCAATGTTATATATGCTCCAATTATATTGGCAGTTAACAGGGTCAGAAGATTTAACAGATATTTTGAGTGGTGCAGAGTATATAGCTGAAGACACTCCTGCTGATAGTGCATTTTGGGAATATTGGCTTGAGGCAATTGAAATAGTTAGAAAGAATGGTTCCCCACCCTTGAAAGAGTTGAGTTAACCGTGAGTGTGGATATACAGGAGGTTATAGAATATATTCTAAAGGAAAGCCGTGAATAATTACAATAAGAAATATGAGATTTGATGATTTTAAGGTAAAAAAATAATACTAAACTATGAAATCTATATACTTAATAATACTTTATGGGTTATCATTATTTATTCCTAATGTAGCTGGTTGTCAAGATTCAACCGATTTTATTCAGATTAATAAAAACCAATTATTAGACTCAGTATCGTTTGAAGAAGCAAAAAAATATGAACTTGATCCTATAAGATTCAAATCATTTTTAGAAATTAACAAGAATGGATATTTGACATTGCTTCATTTAAGACTGTATAATGATTTAAATCAAGCTGTTTACTTAATTGTTGATGAATTTGTATTAATTGACGGTATTAATTACCCTAATAAAGATATAAATATTGGACGATTTTCGTCATTTATCTACTTATATGAAGTAAAGAAAAAAATGGAATTTGCTAAGAATTTTAGCCAACCCCCTATTTTCCCATGCTACTTTGAAATAGGAAAAGAAAGAATGAGGTGGACTTTTTCAATTAAATTTCTAAAGAAAAATTTTCGAGAAGTGCTTAAATCTAAAGGGGATTGCAAAGGAACTATAAGAGTATTTTACTTTCTTGAAGAAGATATCATGAAGATAGAGGAGGAACTTGGGACAACGATTAAACACTCACAAATTCAATCAAAAAATTTCCACACGAACTTTATACTTGACTTTGAGGATCAGCATATTAATAATTTCGATGTTTTTGATTCAAACTCTGAAAAAGTAGAAAGTGATTTACTAAATAGCGTTTTTGAAAAGTATATCAAATATATAGAAGTCGATGTTGACATTGATGATTTATATTAGAAATAACCACTATCTGGTGGCAAAGCTTTGTTCTCACTCCTCCCTAACAGCAGTAAGTATAGTCCTTCTCCCAACAAATTCTAATCGCTTTGCCTTGTTGTTTACTATGTCACTAAATACAACATTGAATTCTAGTAACCCGAATGAAAACTTATACTTATCGTAAGGAAACATTTCGTGTTTTTCGTTATTCCCTTCTTGCAAGTATAGCTTGCCTTCATTTTCAAATATACTTAGAAAATGATTTTCTTTAATCTTGTACTTACCTATAACTTGATTTTTCAATTCATCAGAAATACTGATTAATTCAGTTTTCTCTGCCAAAACAACATCTTTATTCAATAAGATTGATACTAAATCATTAGTAATTCTAACTTTTGGAGTGTTGTCATCATTGGTTAGTATGCAGATAAAATAATCTCCATCGGGGATGTAAGTTATAGCCCCTACAAACCCATTCATACCGCCGTAGTGACCATAAGCTTTGATTCCGTCAAAATTTCTGATTCCCCATCCATATCCATAATATTTTCCCGAATCGAATATTTCTTTTGTTTTGGCTGCTGGGAGTAGCTCACTATTCATAATTGCTTTAGTGAATTTTAATAAATCTTCTGTTGTTGAATACATATTTCCAGAGGAAAATGGTTGGTTGTAGTTGATATATTCAGCTTCGGTTGACTCTCTCGGTGTTGTAGTGTAACCCTCAGCTAAGTTAAAGACCTCTGATTCATTGTCTATTATACCAGTGTTTTCTAATTTCAATGGAGTTAGTATTCTATTTTCAACAAATTCAGAGAAAGATATACCGCTCACTTTTTCGATTATCAGACCCAATAGTATATATCCAACATTGGAATATCTGAAATTAGTACCTGGGTCGAACAATAGCGGTTTGCCATTCATTTTTTCAATAGTTGTATATGGGGTAGTTTTGTCTGATTGGCTGTCTTCGTACCAATCGTCAATTGATTTATAATCAGCCAAACCAGAAGTATGATTGAGCAATTGTTTGATTGTGATTTTATCTGAAGATTTGAACTCTGGGAAGTACATTGATAGTTTGCTGTCAAGGTTGATTTTCCCATCTTGTTCTAAAAGCAAAATTCCTAATGCAGTGAATGGCTTAGTTATAGACCCAATCAGGAATTTAGTCGAAGCTGTATTCTTACTCTCCTCTTCTTTGTTCAAATATCCATAAGATTTAGAAAATATTACTGAATCCCCTTTAGTTAAGAGGACATTTCCGTTGAATTCTTTGTTGGATTGATGCCTTTCTAAGTATTCATCAAATTTTTCAGGCATAGTGTGAGAGTCTGAATACTGGTTAGATAGAATAAGTGCGAATGACAAAAAGAAAGTGATTAGAATTAGCTTCATATAATTTGAAGTAGTTGATAATGTTGAACAACAAATAAAACCCAAAAAAGATGCAAAAAAGTAAGAGTTTTTTAAATAACGATATTATTCTGTTGGTTGTTACCAAGTGTTTATTAACTAATATAATTCACTTATATGAGTACCGCCCATCACGAAAAAAGGAACTCATCCGTCAAATATCAAAATCAATAAAACTTGACAAAATTTGACAACAGAAAAATACTTAGAATTTGATAATGTAACTAAGCAGTATGAGAACTTCACGGCTGTTAGTGGTCTATCATTTTCAGTGAACAAGGGCGATATATTCGGATTTCTTGGCCCAAATGGGGCAGGGAAGAGCACCTCAATCCGAATGTTATTATCACTAATTACTCCCACTTCCGGTGATATTAAGCTGTTCGGCACTCCGATAAATCAAGACAGAAATAGTACAATAGCACAAGTGGGTGCATTGGTCGAAAAGCCAGATTTTTACCCTTACCTGAGTGCAGAAAGGAATTTAGATATTTTAGCACGACTTTCGGAAGTGGAGAACCGACAAGCCAAAATAGATGAAGTGCTCGACTTAGTTGGGCTTACCGAAAGGAGAGACAGTAAGGTTAAAACTTTCTCGCAAGGAATGAAGCAGAGATTAGGCATTGCCCAAACATTGCTCCATTCACCCAAATTAGTTGTATTAGACGAACCTGCAAATGGGCTGGACCCGCAAGGTCAAGTAGATATGAGAGAGTTGATTGTCCGCTTGAACAAGGAACAGGGCATAACCATTATTATATCTAGCCATATTTTGAACGAGGTGGAGCAAATCTGCAACCGAATGGTGATAATAAACAGGGGCAAATCAGTAGTGGAAGGCGATGTGGCAGAGCTGCTAACTGGGAGTAAGATGAAAGTTATGCTTACCACTGATGACAATGAGAAAGCCATGTCAATCATTGCCACTAGCGACCCAGCAATAGAAATGAAAAAGCTGAATGAGGAGAAAATATCGCTTCAGATAGAGCGAGAGTCAGTACCAAACATCAACAATTTATTGATTAATAGCGGGATAAAAGTGTATTCCATAGAGCCGATTAGGTCTCTGGAAGAATACTTTATCGATAAAACAAAATGATAAATATACTGAAAATAGAGCTGTTCAAAATATTCAGAAAGCCCCGAACTTACATTGGTTTCGCAGCTATTGCATTCATAGTTACTGTTGTTAATCTTGGTTTTTTGTTCGAGGGCGACCAGCTATTGGGCTTCTTACTCGATAGCTTAAAAGAAAAATTCTACTTGAACGGTAAGCTGATAAATGCTTATACAATGTCCTTTATTATCCTCAATAGTTTGTGGATTCACTTGCCAATATTGATTGCTATTACTGCTGGCGATATGCTTTCAGGTGAGGCAAACCACGGTACTTTCCGCTTGCTACTGACTAGGCCAATAAGCAGGATGAAGCTCCTTACGGCTAAGTTTTTTGCGGCGTGGATATATACCGTCCTGTTGCTCGTATTTATGATTGGCTACAGTTTAGCTCTGGGGTATATTATCTTCGGAGTGGGGGATTTGATAGTGGTAAAAAGTGCTATCAGCATTATCGCTTCCGATGATGTGTTGTGGAGATTCGGCTATGCTTTCTTGTATGGGATTTTGTCAATGACTACTGTCACTTCACTTGCTTACTTGATTTCGAGCTATGCGGAAAGTTCTATTGTGCCGATAGTTGGCACGTTTGCAATTATCGTTGGGTTGACTATAGTTAGCACCCTGGGCTATGCGTTGATTGCACCTGCTATTCCTTATATGTTCACTACTTACTTGCCTTCATGGGATATTTTCTTCCAAATGGAAATGAATCAAGAGAAATTAGTGAGGGCAATATGGGTGAACTTAGCTTATACAGCGGCGTTTATATCCATATCATTCTACCATTTCAAAAATAAAGATATACTTAGTTAATTATGAAAAAAACAATCATTATACTCGCATTGTTAGTAGTTGCAACAACTCTAAACTCAAAGGATTTGGAGCCGATATTAGATAAATTGGTTACCAAAATGGAGAAGGTAAAGCCCCACTCTGTTGATATGAATATCAAAATTGATATTGAGTTCTTGAAAATAAAGGAGCGAAACGCCACTTTGATTTACAACAGTGCTGATGACATAGAAATTAAGTCAGATGACTTCCTGATGATGCCCAAAAATGGTGCACAGATGGAATATTTGAAGATTATAAAAAACCGCTCTGCAGCTATTTATGAAGGGCAAGAGAATGGCTTGACAAAAATCAAGATAATTCCGGGTGAGAACAAAGAAGGAATGATTTTAGCTAACTTAATGGTTGACGAAAAGACGAATAGAATTATGAAAATGAAAGCATTCACGGAGTCCAATGGCTCATTTGTAAGCAGGTTTGAGTATGGCAAGAATCCTTTCGACCTACCGAGCAAAGTTTACTTAGAGTTCGATATGAAGAACTTCCAGATTCCGGCTCAGTTTTCTGGCGACATAGACGCAGTGAGCAAAAACCAAGAGAAAAAATCAGAAAACACGACTGGTAAAGTTGTGATTACTTACAAGAATTATAAGGTTAGGTGAAAATCCTTAATTATATTTCCTTTGGTATCAAACAATGAGGGGAATTAATAAAAGTGCTTTTTTCATCCATCAATCTACCAAAACCCAAGCAAAACAACAAATTCATAATATTTTCGTAAGTTAGGTTATGTCACAATACACAAACATACTATCTGCTATTTTGATGCTGGTTTTTACTCTCTCGACTACTGGGATTGTAATGAACAAGCACAAGTGCAATGGCAATGTGAAAAATGTATCTGCTTTTGTTCAAGCTGAGCAGTGTGAACACAGTGACAAAGCGGCAGAGCAGATGCCCAAATGCCACCAAAAGCAAGAACAAGAGAAGAAAAAGTGCTGTGAGAATGATTCCGAACAGCTGAAAAACTCAGAGCAATCGCTTACATACCACAAGGTATCAGTTGAGCAAAAGTTAGTGCTTACTGCGGCTATCTATGCTTTTTCACCAGATATCAACTCTGATAAAGTAGTTGACAAATCATACAATTACGAAGAGCCGCCTCCCGAACCACAGCGGCAACGTCTCCACAAAATATACGAACAATTCCTAATCTAAACTCTATTTTTCTGAAGAAGTTAATCACCTTTTTTAAAAAATTATTGGAGTTTTTATCGTGGTCAATCAGATCATAAAATTTTTTCTAGACAATAGACTTATTACATTTCTATTGCTATCACTATTAGTGCTATGGGGCATAGCTGTTTCTCCCTTCAACTGGGAAGCTACGGACAGTATAAACGCACCAGTAGCTGTGGATGCAATTCCAGACATTGGCGAAAACCAACAGATTGTTTTCACCGATTGGTCGGGGCGTTCACCTCAGGATATTGACAACCAAATCACTTACCCAATGACTACTTACTTATTGGGAATACCTGGCGTTAAGTCAATTCGTAGTTCGTCTATGTTTGGAATATCGAGTATCTATATCATATTCGAAGACGACGTAGAATACTATTGGAGTAGGACTCGAATATTAGAGAAGCTGAACTCTATTCCCTCTGGCTTACTGCCCGATGGCGTTTCTCCAGCTCTCGGCCCCGATGCCACAGCACTCGGTCAGGTCTATTGGTACACACTGGAAGGCAGAGACGAAAATGGCAACCCTTCTGGTGGTTGGGACTTGGATGAACTCCGCTCTGTGCAAGATTTCTATGTCAAATATGGGCTAAATTCAGCCAAAGGGGTGTCCGAAGTGGCTTCCGTTGGTGGGTTTGTGCGTGAGTATCAGGTTGATGTGAAGCCAGAAGCACTTCGCCAATTCGGTATCAGTATAGAACAAGTGATTGATGCTGTTCAGAAATCGAACAAGGACGTAGGTGCTAAGACTATGGAGATAAACAAGGTGGAATACCTTATCCGTGGGCTTGGCTACATCAAAAGCATAGAAGATTTGGAGCAAGCAGTTGTCCGCACGGTTGACAACACTCCTATAACCATCAAAGATATTGCAATAGTAAAGCTTGGGCCAGCAGACCGACGAGGAATGCTCGACAAGAATGGCTACGAGGCAGTTGGCGGAGTTGTGGTCGCTCGCTACGGTGCTAATCCAATGGAAGTGATTGACAATGTGAAAGAAAAGATTGCCGAAATCTCAAAAGGATTACCACAAAAAGAATTAGCTGATGGCACTATATCTAAGCTGGAGATTGTGCCTTTCTACGACCGTTCCACTTTGATACAAGAAACGCTACATACATTGGAAGAAGCCCTTTCACTTGAAGTGCTAATCACTATCATCGTAATATTACTGATGGTAGCTAATATTAGGGCTTCGGTTGTTATTGCTATTGTGCTTCCAGTTTCGATACTAATGGTATTCATAGCAATGAAATACGCTGGAGTTACTGCCAACATTGTGGCACTTTCGGGTATTGCCATAGCCATTGGGACTATGGTTGATCTCGCAATAATATTAGTAGAAAACATAGTGAAATACCGCGAGGAACATCCAAATATGAAGCTGTTGGATGCTATTTACACTGGCTCTGCGGAAGTTAGTACTGCAATTTTGACTGCTGTTACGACAACGATTATTAGCTTTGTACCTGTGTTTATGTTGCAGGGTGCGGAGGGCAAATTATTTATACCGCTTGCATTTACTAAGACATTTGCTCTTATAGCTGCAGTGATTGTTACGTTGCTGATAATTCCAGCTATAACTTATGTGCTATTTTCCATTAGAAAGAAATCAAACACTAAGAGCTATATTTTACCAATTGGGGTAATATTGCTTGGTGTTGGTTCGGTCTTTTTCATCTCAACAATCGTTAGTATTACTATTATTGCTATGGGCGTATTGCTATTCATAGCCGAGAAAAATCCAGAGAAAAAAGACCTGATTTCGAGTATTAATATTTATCTATCTACTTTCCTCGTGGCTTATGTTTTGGCTGATTATTGGATGCCTCTTGGGCCTTCGGAATCATTATTACTTAATTTTATTTTCGTAGCGTTGATGATAGCTGTGATTATTGGTTTGTTCAAATTGATTATCCACTACTATGAGTCTATACTCAGATGGTGTTTGGATAATAAATTGACATTTCTCTCCATACCAGCATTCATTCTTTTTGTGGGATTAATGTCGTGGTATGGCTTCCCAAAAGTCTTTGGATTTGTTGGAAGTGGCTTCAATGCTGTTGGAGTTAATGTCGAGAATACTAAAGCATGGAATAATATGTCATCGCTTTTCCCAGGGCTTGGTGAGGAATTTATGCCTGCGTTGGACGAGGGGTCGTTCTTGCTAATGCCTACATCTATGCCTTATACAGGAGTGCAGAAAAACCGAGAACTATTACAAAACTTAGACCTTGCAGTACAACAGATACCAGAAGTGGCAATGGTGGTTGGTAAAGCAGGTAGAGTGGAAAGTGCACTCGACCCAGCACCGCTGTCTATGTTTGAAAATATAGTCAATTATAAGTCAGAGTATATCACAGATGAAGACGGTAGCAGACTGAAATTCAAAGTAGATGACGACGGCAACTTCATCACCAATTACGGTGACACACTTGACAACGAAACCGCAATACTAAGTGGAATTGAGATTGATGATTTGATTGAAGATGACGACGGTGAAAATTACAAACAGTGGAGAAAGGCAGTTCACAGCACCGATGATATATGGAACGAAATAGTGAAGCATAGCGATTTCCCAGAGATTACGTCGGCACCAAAGCTACAACCAATAGAAACAAGATTGGTTATGCTTCAAACTGGTATGCGTGCACCTATGGGAATTAAGGTCTATGGTCCAGATTTGGAGACAATAGAGTCATTCGGGTTGAAGTTAGAAGAAGTGCTTAAGAATGTACCTTCTGTAAAATCGGAAGCTGTATTTGCTGATAGAGTTGTTGGGAAACCATACATTCATATTAATATAGACAGGAATGCAATTGCTCGCTACGGGCTGAAGGTTAATGACATTCAGAATGTGATAGAGACTGCTATTGGTGGTGTTCCGCTTTCTAAAACTGTAGAAGGAAGGGAACGCTACACCATCAGAGTTCGTTACCCAAGGGAGCTGCGCGATGAACCTGATGAATTACTCAGGACCTATGTAGCAACGCAAGATGGTTCGCAAATTCCTCTCTCACAATTGGTAGAGTTAGAATATGTGAAAGGTCCACAAGTAATTAAGAGTGAGAATACTTTCCTAACGAGCTATGTTCTGTTTGACAAGCGAGATGGTTACGCTGAGGTAAATGTAGTAGAGGATGCTGAAAGGGAGATACAATCAGCAATTAGGAATGGAAGATTGACAATACCGAATGGTGTGAGCTATCAGTTCTCTGGGAATTATGAGAACCAACAACGAGCAGCTAAACGTCTTTCAATTATTATACCAATCGTGTTTGTAGTGATATTCTTGGTTCTTTACTTGCAGTTCCGTTCTGTTGCTACAAGTTTAATGGTATTTACAGGGATTGCGGTAGCACTTGCTGGTGGCTTTACTATGCTGTGGCTCTATGGTCAGCATTGGTTTGCAGATGTTAGTTTGTTCGGCACTAATTTGCGAGACTTATTCCAGATGGGAACAGTGAATTTGAGTGTTGCCGTTTGGGTTGGATTCATTGCCTTATTCGGTATAGCCACCGATGACGGTGTGGTAATGGCGACTTACTTGAGGGACAATTTTAGTGGCACAAAACCAAAGGACAGAAAGCAGATAAGAGATTTGACTGTAGAAGCAGGAAAGAGGAGAGTTCTCCCATGCCTAATGACTACTGCAACTACACTAATTGCACTGATACCAATACTAACAAGCACAGGTAGGGGGGCTGACATTATGACCCCAATGGCGATTCCTGCTTTTGGAGGTATGACGATTGCTATAATTACAATCTTCGTAGTACCAGTATTGTATTCAGCTTGGGAAGAAAGAAAATTAGAGGTGAAAAAATGAGATTATTACAATTAATATTGCTGTTCACTTTTGCTGTGGGGCTTCACTCACAGTCTTTCGACGAGTATTTGAAAGAAGCTGAGGAGAACAACTTGACACTGAAGGCAAAGTATAAAGAGTATGAACAAAGCTTACTTCAAGCTCCTCAGGTATCAGCTATGCCAAACCCCACGCTGAATGTGGGAGTATTTGCGACTAGACCTTATACTCGGCTTGGGCCACAGAATTATAAGCTATCAATAGCGCAGAAATTGCCGTGGTTCGGTACTCTTGGTAAGTATGAGCAGGAGAGCTTAGAGTTAGCTGAAGCAAAAAGATTGGACTACGAAGAATTGAAAGACGAGATATTTTTTCAAATTAGGGAAAATATGATAGAGCTAAATAGAGTGGCAAAGAAAGCAGAATACACTCAGCAATCACTATCACTTTTTGAATACCTAAGACCAATAGTGAAGACAAAAGTAGAGGTGAACGAAGCTACACTGACCGAGTTACTCAAGTTGGATTTGAAAATTAGTGAGTTGAAAACTGAGTTAGAACTACTAAACCTGGAGCTATTGCCACTGAAGTATGAGTTGAAACAATTGCTCAACCGAGAAAGCAGTGAGGCAATAGCTGCACCCAAATCTATTGAGATTGGTTATGATAGAGATGATTTTGCGAATAGAATTAGCACAGCTCCTACTATGATGAAGTTAGAGCAGCTAAAACAAGCTAGCAATTTAAGGGCAGAAGTAGCTAATTCGGAATCGAATCCAGAAATTGTTATTGGCTTAGATTACGTTAATCTCAGCCCAATGGAAAATATGCAAGTAGAAAACAACGGAATGGATATATTTATGCCTATGGTTGGAATATCAATCCCGTTTTTTAATGGAAGCTATGCCGCAAAAGAGGAACAATCAATTGCAATGTCGCAGCAATACGAATATGAGCAAGCTGATTTGTCGAGTAAGCTATTTGCAGAATACGAAAGTATAGATGCAAAAATAAAGACTGAAAATAAAAAAGAAGATTTGTATAAGAAACAAATCGAAAAGTCGGAACAGATAAGGGAGCTGATAATCGAAGCTTATAGTGTATCTGCTAACCAAGACATAGACGAAATAATAGAAATAGAAAACTCGGTGATTGATTACAAGCTAAAAATGATAGAAGCTGAATCGATTAGTGAGAAAATGAAAGCTCAATTACTTAAGATAGTAGGAGAATAGGAGCATGAAAAAGAAAATTGAAATAATTAAAAACTCTGGTGAAAAAGAAATATATGATCAAAATAAGCTCTATAATTCTTTATCAAAATCAAACGCAAGTAAAAAGCTAACAGATGAGATATTAGATGAAGTAAATGCTATTATCCAAGACGGGATGACGACTAAAGATATTTATGAAATTGCTTTTAAAAAATTAAAGAAAAAATCAAGAGCAAATGCTTCAAGATATAAACTAAAAAGGGCAATTATGGAATTAGGGCCAAGTGGTTATCCTTTTGAAAATTTTGTTGCAACTATTTTAGATCATGAAGGATATGGTACGGATGTAGGTGTAATTGTGAAAGGATATTGCGTTTCACATGAAGTTGATGTTGTTGCTTCAAAAGATAATGAACAATTGTTAGTTGAGTGTAAATACCATAACGCTCGAAATCAAAAGTGCGATGTGAAAATTCCTTTGTATATCAATTCCAGATTCGGTGATATTGAACAAGAATTACAAAAAAAGAGTGGTAACAGACAAAAATCACAGTTTGGATGTATATATACTAATACAAGGTTTACAGTAGATGCTATAAAGTACGGAGAATGTTCTGGATTAAAGTTAACTGGTTGGGATTACCCTACTAATAACAGTCTGAAATATAGAATTGATAAATTAGGACTTTATCCATTGACATCTTTAATGTCACTAAGTAAAGCGGAGAAAACATCACTTCTTAAAAAGAATATCGTTCTTTGTAAAGAAATCCATGAAAAGCCAATTTTACTTGAAGAAGTTGGTATAAGCAAGATTAGACAAAAAAAGATACTAACAGATTGCAAAATTTTATGTGAAAGCACAATTTTATAATTATTAACCATTGAAATCAAATGAAAAATTCTAATATAAAAATACATTTCTTAGGTGCCTCAGGGACAGTAACAGGTTCAAAATACCTCATAGAAGCAGACGGCAAAAAAATCCTTATTGATTGTGGTTTATTTCAAGGGTTAAAATCTCTTAGGAAACTAAATTGGGATTATTTACCAATTGATGCCTCTGAAATAGATATTGTTTTGTTGACTCATGGACACTTGGACCATACTGGGTACTTACCAAGATTAATTAAACAAGGGTATAGGGAATCTATCTATGGGACTTATCCAACCTTAGATGTCACGGAAATAATCCTTAAAGATAGTGCAAAAATTCAAGAACAAGACGCCAGAAGAGCTAATGAAGAAGGGTATTCAAAGCATCACCCAGCTGAGCCACTTTACGACAGAAAAGATGTTGCTAAAACTATTAAGCATTTCAGAGGAATTCCACCTTCGCAATGGATTAATATATTTGATGGAATTAAAGTCAGATTCCAATATAACGGACATATATTGGGTGCAACTTATATAGAATTGAACATTCGGGGTAAAAGGCTATTGTTCTCAGGTGATATTGGAAGAACGAATGACTTATTATTATTCCCTCCTATAAAACCAAAAAAAGCTGATATTATGTTTATAGAATCTACTTATGGTGGGAAGCTACATCCTGAAGAAAGTGATGCTATTTTAAATATTAAAGAATTAGTAAATGACACAATTGCCGATGGTGGGAGTGTATTTATACCAAGTTTTTCAGTTGAAAGAGCCCAACTAATAATGCTTATATTGTGGAGACTATTAAAAGAAAAAAGAATTCCTCAAGTTCCAATGATTATGGATAGTCCTATGGGGGCAAGTGTATTGGGCTTATTTCATAGAACCAGAGATTGGCACAAATTAGAAAAAGACGAATGTGAAGAGATGTGTTCAAATTTCAAAATTGTGAGTAGTTATGAAGAAACCTTGAAGCTGAGAAGTGACAACAGACCCAAAATAGTAATTGCTGGAAGTGGAATGTTGACAGGTGGAAGGATGCTTAATTATTTAGAATATCAAGCAAATAATCCAAAAAATTTAATGATTTTTGTTGGTTATCAAGCTGAAGGTACTCGCGGCAGAAAATTATTGAATGGAGAAGCGGAGATAAAAGTATATGGAAAATTAATTCCTTTCAACATGAAGTTAGAAGAAGTGGAAGGTCTCTCAGCTCATGCAGACCATTCTGAACTTATAAGCTGGATGAGTAAAATAAGGAAAAAACCAAAGCATATTTTCATTGTACATGGCGAAGAACAACAAGCAGAAGCTTTGAGATTAGGGATTAAAACTATTTATGATTGGGATACAAAGATCCCTCAACTTTTCGACATTGAAGAAATTCAACTTTAAACAAAAAAATAAATAAAACAGAATGATAAAATATATAATCACAGTATTAGCATTAGTAGTTGGGTTAGGATTAGGATGGGTATTTTTCGCTGGTGACAGCCCTGAACCCAAACACGACCACAGCGAAGAAACAGCGGAGTTTTGGACTTGCTCTATGCACCCAAATGTGCGTAGCCAAGAGCCAGGAGATTGCCCGCTTTGTGGTATGGATTTGATTCCAGCCAAACCTGGTGGTTCAGAAGTGGACAATTCAGCTATTACTCTGTCGGACAATCAGATACGAATAGCGAATGTTGCTACGATGAAAGTTGGGTCTTCGTCTGCCAGCAGTAGTGTTGCACTCAACGGTAAAATTGGTATAGATGAAAGAAAGAAGTTCACACAACCCTCGCACTTTACTGGTAGGGTAGAGCAGTTGTATATCAACTACGAAGGTGCAACAGTTAGCAATGGGCAAAAATTAGCCACTATTTATTCGCCTGAATTAATAGTTATGCAAAAGGAATTGCTATCAGCTTACAAACAAAAAGATGAAAATCCGGAGTTATATAACTCTGTAAAAAGGAAATTGAAGTTAAAAAAAATACACGATAGCCAAATAGAGGAAATAGTAAATAGCGGAGAGGTTGTATCCAAATTCCCAATTTACGCATACCAAGCAGGGGTAGTAACTGAGCTATTTATAAGGACTGGCAGCCACGTTGCTATTGGTGATCCAATTATAGGTTTGGCTAATGTGAATAATCTATGGGTAAAGTTCGATGCTTATGAGAGTGATTTGGCAGATATTAATATTGGTGATGTAGTTATTTTCAAAGTCGCTGCTTATCCTAATCAGACATTCAAGAGCAAAATAGATTATATAGATCCAATAATAAACAAAGATACCAGAACGGCACGGATAAGAGGAAGCGTAAGCAATACAAACGGTTTACTGAAGCCAGAAATGCTGGTTAGCGGTTCGGTGAATAGTAATTCCGATTCTGAGATTTTGACTATACCGAAGTCTTCAGTCCTGTGGACTGGCGAAAGATCGGTGGTTTACGTTAAAGTGCCTGGCACAGATGAGCACATATTCGAGGCAAGGGAAGTGAGAATTGGCAAGCTAACTGATGTTGGCTATCCTGTTGTAAATGGTTTGGAGCAGGGAGAAGAGGTTGCAATTAGTGGTGCTTTCTCTATTGATGCAGCGGCACAAATTGCAGGAAAGAAAAATATGATGACTATGAGTGGAAAACCAAAAAGCAAACAGAAAAAGGATAACCCAAAATCCGAAACTAAGAAGCCAATTGATCTTTCTGGGTTGCTACCAAACTATATGGAGTTGCAAGAAGCTTTTGTGGCAACAGATTTAGCTAAAGCAAAAGAAATTGCTAAGAAATATGCTAGCTATATTAGTAATAATTTACTGAACAGCAATGAGTTGAAACAGTCAGATTACGAACAAGAAGTTGAGTCGATAGTTGACTTGTCGAAAGGAATTGCAGAGGATAGTGATATAGAAAAAGCAAGGAAGAAATTCAGTAATATCTCAGTGCTAATGATAGATATAATTGATGCAACGAACTCTTATGCCGATGGCCTATATGTGATGAAATGCCCTATGGCTACTGTGGGCGATAGTGCTGTGTGGCTGAGTAAGACTAAGAAGATTCTTAATCCTTACTATGGCGACGAAATGCTAAACTGCGGATTTGTCAAGCGGGAGATGAGGTGATATATCTAGTAATGAGCTGACTATTAGGAACATAGTGGTACATAATTAGAACCTCTGTGTATTGGTTGTAGTTGTTTTAATTTTTATTATCTGATTTTTTTAAATCGGGTATTATTAGTATTTTGGCTTATTCTAATTTACATTAAGAGCCCGTATTATGAAAGTATTAATAATCATTTTGGTTTTTATCTCATCAAATTATATTTTTTCAAATGAGTTTGAGCTCAAATATTCTAGCTTTTCTGGTGGGAATGCGCGTGATTTTGGAGAAACGGTAATAGTGGATGAATATGATAATATTTATGTATTAGGGCACACAGAAAGTTCTAATTTCCCCGTAACTGATGGTGCGTACCAAACTATATACAAAGGTGGTGGCGATTTGTACTTAATGAAATATGATAGTGATTACAATCTTATCTGGAGTACTTTAATCGGTGGATCAGCACAAGAGTTTCCAAAAAACTTAAAAATTCATAATAATACACTTTATGTAGTCTCTGATACAAAAAGTGGAAATTTCCCAATAACAATGGATGCCTTCCAAAAGAATATTAAAGGTGATTATGATGGTACTATAATGCAGTTTTCTACTGATGGAAAACTATTGTACTCAACCTTTATAGGTAGTAGTAGTTATGATGTCTCAGATGATATTGTAATAGATGAAGATGGGAATTATTGGGTAACAGGAAGATGCCACGGTTCAAATTTTCCTATAACTAATGATGCAGTTCAGAAAAATAAAAAAAACGGTGTAGATTCTTTTATATCTAAATTTGATAAAGATAACAATCTGGTTTACTCAACCTATATCGGGGGGAATTCTGATGATTTCGCAATGGATTTAGCTCTTAATTCATTTTCAAAAACAATAGCAGTCATTGGTTATACTCGAAGTAATGATTTTCCAATAATAGGTAAAGCAATTAAAAATAAACATAGTAGTAGTTTTGATTCTTTCATTTGCTATTATAATTATGATGGTGAATTAATTTGGTCAAGTTATTTTGGAGGAGAAGGGCAAGATTATGGTGAACATATTGTTACTGACAATGAAGACGGCTTCTATTTTAGAATGTTTACAAATAGTAATAAACTGATGCCCAGTTATAATACATTTCAAAAGGAGAATCCAGGAATGATGTCTTCTTATGTCGGAAGGGTTAATTACGAAGGTGAATTTGATTGGGGAACATATTACGGCAGTACTTCAGGAGATGGAGATAATAGTACTATAAATAAGGGTGGAGATATTTCCGTTGATGAAAAAAGTAATGTTCTAATAACCGGCTATACTCTTGGGTCTGATTTGATAACTACCGAAAAACCTTATCAAGCTGACAATAAAGGTGCTTCAGATGCATATATTACTGTATTTGATAAGTTTGGGGACAACAAAATAAGTTCATATTTTGGGGGCAGCTTAATAGAAGATGGAAGAGGTGTTTATCTTAGCAATAATTTACTTGTGTTGACTGGAGCGTCCTCATCTCCAGATTTTCCTGTTACCGAAGATGCGTTTCAGAAGCAAAGTAGAGGAGGGAAAGACGGCTTTATTTCTATTTTTGCTTTAGAGAAATCACCTTGTGAATCACAGTATTCTTCCTCAAATGGGTTTTTGGAACAAGACTTAATTAGTAATAAATTGTTGGGTAACAGTTCAGTAAACTTAACTAGGAAATGGGCGTATGATGCAGGTTATATGTATTATCATAATAAGTTAAATCTAATATCTGGTTTTCAAACGGAATTTTCATTTGTTATCAGCGATCCTTCTAGATATTTTACAAATCCAGAAGACAAAGCTCCTCAGGTATTAGGAGATACCTCGTTGGCCGGTGCTGATGGTATAGCTCTTGTCTTGGCGGGTGAAATCCCAATAATCCCCGCTCTTGCTGGTGGTGATATTGGTTATGGTGGATTAACAAATGCAATTGCTATTGAAATAGATTTGTACGAAAACCCAGAGAACAGAGACCCAAATGGTAATCACGTTTCTGTAATATTACCTAATGAGGATAACCAAATATTCCCTCTGCACCCCAAGAAAGATACTATGACAACAACAGATGTGATTGAAATAAAATCCGATTCATCACAAACATATCATTGCAAAGTGGTGTATGAAAATTTAACTTTAAAAATTTATTTGAGTGATAGTAAAGAATATGGTAAACCAGTGTTAGAAATCAAAGATTTCATTCTTTTCGATTATTTGAATATGGAATATAATGGAAATGGATTCTTAGGTATTACTTCGTCAACTGGTCGCTCTGTTGAAGTTCATGAAATTACTGAATGGTCTATTTGCACTAGCCGAAATTTGATATTAACTAGTGTCGATGAAGTAGAATCGAATGAAATCGAGTTTTATCCTAGTCCAGTAAGTGAATATATGACCATTAATTTGCCAGCTAATTTGAATAACGGGTTCACAATAAAAGTATATGATTTACTTGGTAATTTGCAAATGCAAAACAACATATCTTCTTATAAGGAATCTATTAGTTTGGATGCTAATACCTTGGCCAAAGGTGCTTATTCTGTTGTTATAGAATCGGATGGAAATATTGTTGGCAGTAGCAAATTCATTAAAAAATAACACTTAACTTATAATTATTTAATGAATCCAATCATTGACCACATACAAATCACTGTCAAAGACTTTAATCGAGCAGAGGAGTTTTATGACAAGCTGATGCCTTTGCTCGGGTTTGATATTAACAAAAAATCAAAGGGGAGAGTAGAAGCTCATGATTTTGATGTTATAGAATATGTTCATGAAAATATTACTATTGGTATAAACTCACCAAGGGAACTGTTTGCCAGTGGTGATGTGCATCGTAGGAAGCCCGGTTCATTGCATCACTTAGCTTTTAGGGCTACCTCAACTGATGAAATAAATGCACTCTATCCAAAGTTAGAAGCAATTGGTGCTAATGTTATAGAACCGCCAAGGTATTACCCTCAGCACGGTATGAGGTATTACGCATTATACTTCAAAGATCCAGACGGGATAAAACTGGAATTTTGTTATGAAGAGAAATAATACAGAATAAGAAAAAGCCCCAAGCTATAAACTTGGGGCTTTGTGAATTGTAAGATAAAGTATAAATTATTATTGTTTTATAAATTTAGTTCTAATGTTATTGTCATTGCCTAGTATCTCTATAAAGTAAGTTCCACTATTCAGATTACTTACGTCTAACGAAATACTTCCGCTATTCCCTTCCGACATCTTAGTTGACATTCTACCATTCATATCATAAACAACTACTGTTACCACAGCATCTGAGATGTAATCTGCTATATTTACAGTAACTTGATTGATTACTGGGTTAGGGTACAAGTTTACACTAGGTAACTCAATATAACTAACTGATGTGGGTGAACTAAAGCTCGATGTGTTGTTAATCTGACCACGAGTTTCACCGCTTGGGTTTTCCTCAGAGTGAATATTAACATAAGCTCCACCAGACATAATTGCTTGAATTACATCAGAGTTCAGACCACCCTCAGCGGTTATATTTGCTCTAATAGTCTGATTATCTTCATCAATAAAATCAGTTAGATTTATAACAACTTCACCATTTGAACCTGTTTCTGCTTGGTGAATATGTGCACCAGTAATCGTACCTTCAAAGTTAGCATAAGAAACATCTACACTTAGAGTGTTCCAATCATTACTAATCGAAACTACGCCTGTACCAGTAGTACTGTTTGAAATTGGTGGTACTTCTTGGTCACTATTTAAGTTGAAAGCAAAAGTCTCTCTGTTGTAAGACTGAATTTGCCCACGAATTTCACCACTTGGGAAATCATTAGAGTGTACATTTAAGTATCCATTGCCACTTAGTAATAGATTTAAGTTTGTTTTCAAGCCTGCACTAATGTCTAAGTTACCCTCTATTATGTTGTTGAGAATACCAGTAGAAAGATTAATCGCAACGTCACCGTTGACACCTATCATACCATTATGTATATGAGTTCCAGAAATTTCAGTTTCTACTCCAACTGTAAATACATCGTACTTCATTTCACCAGTCTCAGCATCTACGTGTATAGCCGCTAATCCCATTGCGTTAGTACCAGTAGGAGGATTTTCTTGAGCACCGTTTAACCATGTGTCAAAAAATAATCCACTTTGCAACATAAGTTGACCACGCAACTCACCAGCAGGGTTGTCTTCCGTGTGAACATTTAGATAAATATTTCCTGCAATTAATGCCCCAAGAACTTCTTCATTCATTACTGTTGTAGCAATCATATTGCCATTTACATTATTAGATAAATTCACAACTACATCACCATCAACTCCTTCTGGAGCAAAATGTAAGTGTGCACCAGTTACGGTACTTGTCATATTATCGAATAACACCTTTACTTCAAAGTGCTTTCCGTCAGGATAAGCCCTAATCACAACCATACCTTCTGCATCACTTGTTACGGCATGCACTTCATTTTCAGGAGATAGCATAGCCGTGAACGCCCAATCAGAATTAAGCATTACTTGACCTCTGGTCTCGCCAGCTGGGTTTTCAGTTGTATGTATATTAAGATAGTAATTGCCAGAAAGCAATGCTTCTAAGTCAAAATTAGATATAGAGCCAGCAACAACATTACCACGAATGAAATCAGTTAGATTTACATCAACAGCACCGTCTTCGCCCGGCATTCTTTTGTGGAAGTGTACGCCAGTTATTGGACCAGTTAAGTTGTTTACGGTTACATTGAAGTATAAGCTGTCCATATTTTCACTTAGAACAATACCCAAAGTACCGTTAGCGTCTCCGTTTACTGTATGAGTTTCTTGTTCAGAAGTCAGTTGAGAATGTAAACTTAGTTTACCAGTAAACATTGGGTCAAATGGCAAGATTCCATTGTCAAAATATAGTTTGGCGTATAATTCAACTTGACCACGCAATTCACCAGCAGGATATTTTGCAGTGTGCATATTCAGATAAATTTTATCATTTGCAAATAGCGCTCCTTCCTCAGAAGAAATATCGGCAACATTGCTGCCTTCAATCCAAACCCCATTCTCAGAATCTTGAGTAATATGGTCAGTTAGACCTAACACTACATCACCATTCATTCCGAATTCTGCATTATGAAAGTGTGCTGCTTCAACTTCACCAGACAAATTGTCTGCAAGTATTGCATACCAAACATCATCGAGTGAGTTTGATACAGATACTGCACCACTACCGTAACCCATAGATCTAACGCCAGGGTTCTCTTGCTCACCTTCTAAGTTTAAATTAAGTGCTATTCTTGTATTTGGTGCAACTTGACCACGAATTTCACCTGCTGCATTAGCTACAGTATGAATATTGATATATATTTGACCTTTCAAGAATTTTTGAAGTAAATCTGCATTTATACTATTGTCAGATACTGTACCAACAATCCAATTTCCGTTTATTTCTGAAGAAATATTCACAACTGGAGGCCCGGCCATTCCTGACGCTCCTTCGTGAAAGTGTGCTGCTACAGCTCCACCAGTTAACCCTTCGTGATATATCATGAAAGTTAGTGAGTCAACCGCGTTGTTGAAGTGTATATATGCATTTCCTTTAGCCATACTTGGAACTACAGGTGCTGGGACTTCTTGTTCAGTATTTATTTCTGATCTCAAAGTAATTCCTTCATTCCATTCCAAATCACCACGAAGTTCCCCACCAGAGTTAGCTTCTGTGTGAAGATTAATGTAAACTTCGCCATTTACTAGTTTAGACCATAAGTCTAATGATTCATCAACTTCTATACTACCCATGATTTTGTTACCGTCTATCATGTCAGTTAGGTTTACTATTACATCGCCATTTGCTCCTGGCATTGCATTGTGAAGGTGTGCACCTGTTAAATTTCCAGTTAAACCAGAGTAAACAGCATTTACCCATATTTGCTTGTTAGTTTTAGAAACAATTACATTAGCAAATCCTTCTGCATCGCCATATACAGCAGGGACTTCAGCATCACCAGAAAGAATGCTAAAGAATGAATAATCCGTTTCAGTCATTAATTGACCACGGATTTCTCCAGCTGGGTTTGCTTCCGTGTGAATGTTGAGGTAAGTATTACCATCTAACATCGCTTTCATCTTAGCAGCTGTCAGGTCTTCACCAGTGACAAATCCCATCACTTGGTTATTATTGATATGTGACGTTAAATTAATAACTACATCACCGTTCATGCCGGCTTCTGCTTGGTGTATGTGGGCACCAGTTATTGTACCTGATAAACCTGAGAATGTACCATTTACAAAAAGTGTATCCATTGTTCCATTCATATTGAATGTGGTTACACCTCTTGCATTGGTAATTACGGAAGGCACTTCTGCCTCTCCAGAAAGGATAGAGGTGAACATTATTTCACCCGAATTGTGTCTTGCTGTTGCGTCTATAGTGGCAAAAGCCAGACAGATTGTCAAAAATATTAGCAATTTTTGCATTATGTACTCCTTAGTTAAGTTAAACAATTATACAACACATACGGTGTAGATTGTAAATCAGATTTTTTAGGAGTAGATTTTTATTGATAATATTCCTATTCTTAACTATTAACTGTTTTCAGCGAATTCCTTAAATTTATCTAAGTATATTTGTGATTGCTTTTTGAACATACTTTTACCGATTATTCCAAAAATGTTCATGTATCCTGAGAGTTGGAACTCATTATCTGTAATCCATTTTGTTGTATTTTCATCAACTTTGGACAAACTATTTTTCTGTATATTGAATACCTTTTCAGAATCGAAGGACATTTCGAAATATTCTGGCAAATTCATTTCTAAAATTGTTTCGGTCATTACTACTTGCCTTTTACCCATATCATAATTAAGTTTGGTTTTAGCCCCTTTTTCACCAGGTGTCCCACTCAAATGTTCCATTCCTTTAAAACCAGGTTGCCACTTCTCAAAGTTTTCAGGGTTTACTAATAAGCTTGCAACCTTGTCAATTGGTTGATTTATTATTTGTTCTAAATTGTACTTGATTTTCATACCAAACCCCTATTTATATGTAATAAATGATGAGTTACAAATTAATAAATAAATTTCTAACTAAATTAATAATTAGGTGACATTCTTAATATTAAGCCATATTTTACTTATTGTGCAATATATAGACTTCAAATATTCTGCAATTAGAACAATATTTTGTAACTTTATGTTTATATAAGATAACAAATTGAAAAAATTAAAAATATAGGATATATGATGGACTTGAAAATAGCTTCACTACCTGAATTAGGTAAAGAAAACATTGAAAAACTACCATTTTCAATAAGAATATTATTAGAAAATGCACTCAGAAACAAAGATGATTTTGCAATCACCCAAGAACACGTAGATACATTACTTAACTGGAATCCTGGTGGGACTGACAAAGAAGTACCTTACAAGCCAGCTCGCGTACTTATGCAAGATTTCACAGGTGTACCAGCTGTAGTTGATATCGCATCTATCCGTTCTGAGGTAATCAGAAAAGGAAAAGATGGAACAAAAATCAACCCACTTATCCCAGTTGATTTGGTAATTGACCACTCTGTACAAGTTGATTATTTTGGTACAGATTACTCATTGAAAAGAAATGTGGATTTGGAATATGAAAGAAACAAAGAAAGATACCAATTGTTAAAATGGGCTCAGAAATCGTTCCAAAACTTTACAGTTGTACCTCCAGGCATGGGTATTTGTCACCAAGTGAACTTAGAGTACTTGGCTTCTGGTGTAGTTGAAAGAGACGGCTGGGTATTCCCAGATACATTAGTTGGAACTGACTCGCACACACCTATGGTTAACGGTATTGGTGTTGTAGGATGGGGTGTTGGTGGTATAGAAGCAGAAGCTGCAATACTCGGGCAACCAATCTATTTCACTTGTCCACAAGTAATTGGGCTAAAGTTAGAAGGTAGATTACCAGAAGGTATCACCGCTACTGATATGGTATTGGAAATCACTCAACTACTAAGAAATTACGGTGTAGTAGGGAAATTTGTAGAAGTATTTGGTGAAGGTCTAAATAACCTAAGTGTAACTGACAGAGCAACTATCTCAAATATGTCGCCTGAGTTCGGTTGTACAGTAACTTACTTCCCTATCGATAATCAAACAATCGATTATATGAAGAAGACTAATCGTTCTGAAAAGCAAATAAAATTAGTTGAAGATTACTGCAAGACTAATATGCTTTGGAGAGAAAACGAAGATAAGATTGTTTACTCCGATGTTTTGGAATTGAATTTAGATACTTTGAAGCCAAATGTTTCTGGTCCGAAAAGACCACAAGACAAGATATTAGTTGAAGACTTAGATACTAAGTTCCATGAGTTACTTCAAACTGGATATAGTAGAAAGTATGTTCCAATTGAAGACAGAAAAGAAAAAGCATGGTTAGCTGAAGGTGGTTCTGGTACGGAATTTAGATATGAAACTCACCAAGACACAGACCAAGAAGTAGAAGTTGAAGCTGATACTATGAATACAGTTAGAATTAAACTTAAGAACGAAGAATATGTATTAAGTGATGGTGCTATTGCAATTGCTGCAATCACTAGTTGTACTAATACTTCTAATCCTAATGTAATGCTTGGTGCTGGTTTGGTTGCCAAAAAAGCAATAGAACGAGGTCTAATGGTTAAACCATGGGTTAAAACTAGTTTAGCTCCTGGTTCGAAAGTAGTAACTGAATATTTAGAACGATCTGGATTAATGGAAGATTTGGAAGCATTGAATTTCCACTTAGTTGGGTACGGATGTACTTCTTGTATTGGTAATAGTGGGCCATTGCCACCACATATTGATAGTGCTGCTGATAAAGCTGATTTGATTCTTACTTCAGTAGTGTCGGGTAATAGAAACTTTGAAGCAAGAATTCACCCCAAAGTACGAATGAATTTCTTAGCATCTCCTATGTTAGTAGTTGCTTACGCACTTGTTGGTAGAGTTGATGTTAACATCCTAAAAGACCCATTGGGCTACGACCCTAATGGTGAAGCTGTTTATTTGAAAGATATATGGCCAACTTCTAAGGAAATTAATGACGTATTAGCTACATCATTAACTCGTGAAGATTTTGAGAAAACATATAGTGTAATATTTGATGGTGAAGAGCAATGGCAAGCGTTAGACGCACCAACGGGTGATGATTACGATTGGGGTCTAGAATCTACTTATATCAAGCAAGCTCCGTTCTTCCAAGATATATCAGAGGATGTTCCTGAGCCACAAGATGTAGTTGGTGCTAATGTGCTACTGAAACTTGGCGATTCTGTAACGACTGACCACATTTCTCCTGCTGGATCATTCGCTCCTACTTCTCCTGCTGGAAAGTATTTGGAAGAAAATGGTGTTAAACGCTATATGTTCAACTCTTACGGTTCTCGTAGAGGTAACCACGAAGTGATGATGAGAGGTACTTTTGCAAACGTAAGAATAAACAATGAGCTTTCGGAACAAGAAGGTGGTTACACTACTTACTTACCAACTAATGAGCCAATGTCTGTTTACGATGCAGCAATGAAATACATTGATAATGATATTCCATTGGTAGTAATTGCAGGTAAGGAATACGGTAGCGGTTCTTCTCGTGATTGGGCTGCAAAAGGTACGGCACTCCTTGGAGTAAAAGCAGTAATAGCAGAAAGCTACGAGAGAATACACAGAAGTAACTTAGTTGGAATGGGTGTATTTCCTTTAGAATTTAAAAACACTACCCCTGCTGAGCTTGGCTTAGACGGAACTGAGAAATATACTATTAGTGGTATCTCCGAAGGTTTAACTCCAGGTAAAACACTTAATGTAGAATTTGAGAAGACAAACGGCACAAAAGGAAACTTTGAAGTAGTTTGTAGATTGGATTCACAAATAGAGATAGAGTACTACAAGAACGGTGGTATCCTTCACTATGTACTTAGAGAGTTCTTGAAGAAGTAATAGATTCAAATGCGGTTATTTATTTAAAAATGACCACCCCGCCCTTCGGGCACCCCTCCATAGGAGGGGAAGCCAATCCTAATTCCCCTCCTATGGAGGGGTGTACTGCAAAGCAGTACGGGGTGGTAAAATACATTATAAAAGCTACTTACATTATTGTTTTGTGAGTAGCTTTTTTTTATCACTTAGATATTAAATTCGTATTTTTGTTAAATAATTGGACTCTAATTTTCAAATCCAACAATCCAAATGAATAAACCCCTACTCTCTATCAAAAAATACTTCAGAAAGCATAGCAAATATGTTCCAGTAGTTTTTTTTATATGTGGTTTTATCTTTGACACGCTTACACTTGGACGGATTGATAGACTCTACGATTTGAGTATATTGAGTCTCCACATGGTGTCGCTTACTGTTATGCTATACCTTTATAACTTAGCAGACGATGGCAAGTGGGTTGACACATTTATCGAACCGTACGAGAAGTATTTACCATTAGCAATTCAATTTTACTTCGGGGCATTGTCTAGTGCTTATGTTATCTATTTTTCCAGAAGTGTATCACTATCGAAGACGATTTCATTCTTTGTGATTCTCGTCACATTGCTCATAGCCAATGAGTTCCTGAAACAACGGATATCGAATAAGTACCTACAGTTCAGTGTTTATTTCTTTATAAATTTCACTTTCTTTAGCTTTATTATCCCTGTTTTTGTAAAAGAAGTCAATCCCGAGATATTTATCCTTTCGGGTATAGTCAGTTTAGTTATTACACTTATCGTAATTATCGGTATCTACAAAGTTAGCCCTACCACAAGAGTAGAAATTCATTTGGGCAAAATGCTCGGAATAATTGCTACTCTGTATATTCTAATCAATACATTCTACTATCTGCGATTAATTCCACCAGTGCCGTTGGCTTTGGATGAAGGTATAGTAGCTCACAGCGTAGTAAAGGATGAAAATAATAACTACAATGTAATTTATGAAACTGATGACTGGTGGGTGTTTTGGCGTGACCACAGACCAAACTATGTTTATAAGCCAGGAGATAATGTGTTTATTTTTACATCTATTTTTGCTCCGACTGATATAAAAAAGACAATCATCCACCGATGGAATTGGTATGACAAAAAAGCAGAAGAATGGATAACAGTCGATGAAATCAGCTACACAATAACTGGTGGACGAGATGCGGGTTATCGTGGCTATTCGTACAAAGGCAACGTAAAACAAGGGCAGTGGGAAGTGGAAGTTGTCACCGAAGAGGGGTTGATATTGGGTGTCATCGACTTTGAACTGATAGTCAACAACACCCAGAAACCGAAACGGTTAGTCGAGCAAGTATTTTAATCGTCGCTCAATACTTCACAAACTTGTGTTGCACTTCATTTGATTTTAGAAAATAGACACCAGTAGGAAGACTTTCTACATTAACTTTTTCTGATGTATTTACCGTACCGAATGTTAGCACTAATTTCCCGAAGCTATCGTAAATTCTAACATTTGTCAACTGATTGAAATCCAAATTGTCCAAGTTCAGCTCTGATTTTGTTGGGTTCGGATATATTTTTATCTCATCCGTGTCAGTTACTTCTACTACTGTGGTTACTTTGGTTTGGACTATCTCGCCACGTAGGTGTTTCCAGAATGAAGCCGTGGGGCTGTATTCCAAGACTCTCTCCCTTACCATATACCAGACATCACCAGTATAGT